>CAVSCC010000001.1:0-169479 GCA_963726345.1 uncultured Coriobacteriia bacterium
ACCGCCAGACTCCCGGTGCCGGCCGCAAGGGCCGTCCCGGCGGTGGCGCGCGCCGCAGGCGCATGCACGGCGGCGGTGGTGGTGGCGCACAAGGTGGCGGCCAGGGTGGCGGCGGACGGTCCGGCGGCTCCTCGGGCGGCAGCTCCAACTAGCGCCTAGAAGCGCCTCCAGTTCGAACACAGAAGGGACCCGTTCACTCCGGTGAGCGGGTCCTCTGGCGCCCCGACGGATGCCGACCCGCTATCATGTTCGGCATCGGCACTGACTGACGCTGAGGGGACCGAATGTCGAAGCTAGGGCTGCTACTCCACGGCGGTCCGGTGGACGGCGCCGAGATTCGCGTGTCCGCGAAATCCTGATGTTCGAGGGGCCCGATCGCCGAGACCGGCTCGTCCGCTTCTGGACACTCCTCGTGCTGGCATCGGCGATTGCCACCTACGGCCTGCTCGCCGACTCGGTCGCCACCGTGATCGGCGCGATGATCGTGCCCCGCTGATGCTGCCGATCATGGGCCTCGCCTTCGGCATCAGCATCGGTGAACGGAAGGCGATCGTGAGCTCGTTGCTGGTCGCGCTCGGCGGCATCGCCACCGCCGTGCTCGTCGGCTACGTGCTGTCGCTTCCGTTCGTCGAGCTCGACCCGTCGCCAATACACAGATCATCTCCCGCACCTCGCCCAAACTGGTGGACCTCTTCGCGGCGCTGGCGACCGGGCCTGGCCGGCGCTTTCGCCATCAGCCGCAAGGACGTGTCGGACACCCTGCCGGGCGTCGCGATCGCCATCTCGCTGGTCCCGCCGCTTGCCAACGCAGGGATCCTGCTTGGTGCCGGGATGCCCAGCTCTGGCCTGGGGCAGCATGCTGCTGTTCCTGACCAACTACCTCGCGATTCTGCTCACCGGTGCGTTCATGTTCGGACTTATCGGCTTCTCGAAAGCAGCGTTCTCGGCGGCAGCACCGGGAACCCGCCGCACGGCGATCGCGATCGTGCTCGTGCTCGGACTGGCGATCCTCGTGCCCCTTGCGTCGGCGAGCTTCACGGTAACCGTGAACAACCTCGCCGAGCGCCATGCGGCTGACGGCAACGAAGGACTGGCTGACTGGGAGCGACTACCGGTTCGTCTCGGCAACGGCCGAGGATGACGTGCGGCTGGTCGTAGCGGGCGGCGGCGAACTGCCGAGCGTAGACGCGCTGAAGGAGTCCCTCCAGGGCCAGTCTTCGGCAAGGACGTCTCGCTTGAAGTGGTGCCCGAGCGCCTCTCCACGTTCGAGACGCAGTAGCCCGCTCGGGGCCGGACAGGATCGCTGTGCGCTAACATCGACACCATGCCTGCCGTCGCCGCACTCCTACGAGCTCGTCGCAGTCGTCGTCGCGTGCTGGGTCCTCGCCGTCTGGGCCTGCGGCGCTCTCTACGTAGCCGTGTCCTACGTCGTGGGTCGTCGCTTCGTGCCCTCGCGCCCTCTCGCCAGCACGTTCGCTGGGCGCTTCGCGAGATGTGGTGCGTCATGTGGACCCAGCCAATGCTGATCTGGTACCAGTTCTTCTCGGCCCGCATGGGCAGCGGCGGCGGCACGACGCCGGTCGTGCTCGTGCACGGCTACTTCCAGAATCGCGTCGACTTCATCTACCTCGCGCGTCGGCTGCGAAAGAGCGGGGCCGGCCCCATCTACGCCTGCAACTTCTTCTGGCCGCAGTCGCTTGAGCGCTCATCCGACGACGTGCGCGCCTTCATCACCCGCGTGCTCGCCGAGACCGGCGCCGAGAAGGTCGACGTGCTCACGCACTCCTCCGGCGGACTCTTCGCGCTCGACACAATCGGCGACTCCCCGAGCTCGTCCGTCGCGCGGTGCTCGTCGCGCTGCCCGGCCGAGGAGTCCCGTGGCGCGGCCCGGTTCTCGGCACGTCGGGTTCGCAGCTCAGGCAGACGTCGCCCTACGTCGCCGCTCGAACGACCGATACCGGCGACACGCCGGCGCTTTCGATCTACTCGGCGCACGACAACGTGGTCCACCCCGCTTCGACCTCGGTGATCACCGGGTAGCTGCGGCCGTGAACTGCGAGATCGCGGCCCGGTCATCTCGCGGTGCTGTTCGACCGCCGCGTCGCCGACGAGACGTGCCGATTCCTGCTGGCCGAGGAGCTCGCGCCGGTCGGCCTCAGCCGCCGAGTAGCTCGCGCATCCGACGCCGGGCGCCTCGGCGCAGCGACACCACGTAGGCGACCAGCGACACGCCGGTCAGGCCGAGGTAGAGCGCGAGCGTCAGCCGCACGATGCCGCGGCCGTGGTTGGGGCCGAACACGATCGCGAGCGCCGTGGCGATGCCGAGGACTCCTCCCGCGTAGAGCAGCCAGCGGGGCTTCGCCGTCTGGCCGCCCGATGCGCAGCGCGACCCACAGGTCGGCGGCGCCGCGCGCGGTGGCGTAGACCGCGACGGCCACGCCGAAGAAGCGCTTGCCGGCCTCGGGGTTCGCGAACAGGAAGGACGCCACCGCCAGACCCGCAAGGCCCATGCAGCAGCGTCGGCAGCGCCGTCGTCGTGAAGGTGTAGCGCGTCCCCGCGGTATGGCTCTTCATGGTGACCGCGCCGAAGATCGCGCTGGCCGAGGCAAGCGCGACCCACAGCGCGAAGCCGAGGGTCAGCTGCGTCGCCGGCACCGGATTGAGCACCACGATCGACTCGCGGCGGCGATCAGGTTGAGCAGCCCCGCGCGCAGCAGCGCGTTCTCGAGGCCGCCCGTCGCGCTGAACGCGGGGTCCTTGCGCGCGGCGCGCGGCACGGGCGTGGCCTTCTCGGCGAGCGCGATGCCCTCGGCGTCGTCGGGGTCGATCGCGCGGACGGCCTCAGCCGGCGCCGAGAGCGGCAGGCCCCGAGCGCCTTCGACTCGATCGAACTCGAAGCCCTCGCGCTCGAGCGCAGGTGTGCGCGAGGAACGCCGCGGGGTCAGCGGGTCGTCGGTGGGCACGACGAAGCGCACCGGCGGCGGGACCTGCGCGAGGAGCGCCTCGGCGTCGGTGGCCAGCAGCGCGTTCTCGATGGTGCGCACGACGGCAGAAGGCGCGCTTCGGCCTGCTCGGCGGCGCGCGAGCGCTTGCGCTCGTCCTTGGCGAGCCTGCGCGCCAGCTCCCGGATCGAGATCGCCCGCGCGGCGCGCTCGTCGCCCGCGAGGTCCTCGAGCGACGTGCCCGGCTCGAGCAACGCCGGCGAGAACGCGACCACGCCGGCGCTGCGGTCCGGCACGGTCGCGGCGCAGCCCAGCGCGACCGTGGCCCCGAAGGTGTCGCCGGCGAAACGCACGCGGCGATCGGAGCCCCACAGCTTGGTCACGGTGCGCGAGCACCGCGGCCACGTGGTCGGCCAGCGTGTAGTGCAGGCTCTGCGGCGCGGGCGAGTCCCCGAAGCCGAGCAGGTCGATCACGGCGACGTCGTTGGTGCGCGCGAGTATCTCGGCGGCGGGCACCCAGCGCTCCGAGCTGTCCTCCAGCCCGTGGAGCAGCACGAGCGGCTCGCCGCTTCCGCCGCGCCACGCGACGTTGAGCTCGCGGATCTCGTCGCGCATGATCTCCTCGGCGACGCGTTCCGGCATGTTCCAGAGCACCATGTGGTCGGCGGCAAGCCCGCCGATGCGGCGGATCTCGAGGTCGGGCTTGAGGCGCTTGAGCGCGGGCGCCTGGCTGACCTTGACGATGGCGTCGCGCACGCCGATCGCGTGGACCACCGGCATCGTGAGCTTGGGCAGGTCGTCGACCCAGGTCGCCGTGTTGACCGTGTTCTCGAGGTTCTTGCCCATGATCTCCCAGTGGGTGGTCATGTCGTCGGCGTGAAAGGCCTCCTTGAGCGGGTCCTGGCGCGCCGGTGGCCAGCTTGTAGAGGGGCTGTCCTTCTGCTTCGAGCTGGCGAGCCGGTTCCACAGCCACTGCGAGCCGAGCTCCCAGAAGTACTTGAGTCCCGAGTCGCCGGCGCGAGCTCCGACGGCCGGCAGGTAGAACGGCGCGTCGAGCAGGAACAGCCGGCGAAGCCGATCGGGGTAGGTCGACGCGTAGCGCAGCGCGATGTCGCCGCCCAGCGAGTAGCCCGACCAGCAGGAACGGGTCGTCGACGCCGATGTCCTGCAGCGTGTTCTCGACGACGAGCGCGTGCTCGTCAGCCGAGTAGTCGATGTCGAGCGGCTTGGGGCTCGCCCCGAAGCCGAGAAGGTCGAACGCGACGAACCGGTAGCCCGGGCCGATGGTGTCGATGACGGTGCGCCAGTCGCCGCCGTCGGAGTTGATGCCGTGCAGCATCACGATGCGCGGGGCCGGTGCCCTCGTCGATGCGGACCGAGAGCCTGAGTTCGTTGATGTCGGTTGCCACATCTTCCCTCTCGGACGGCAGGCATCCTCCACGCTCACAACGGCGATGGGGAACCGCTACAGACTACCCGATGCGGGAGAAGCTGGGCCCCTGAGCGGCAAGTCCACCGCGCCGCTTGGGGTATCATTGTGCACGCGCGCGCGGGGACACATCGCCTCGGCCTGACAAGCTCGCTTCAGCACCTCGTCATTCGGAGGAACCGCCATGCCCGGAATTGGAGATCGAATTCGCTCGGCCGGAAAGCAGATATCCGCCGCGGGCCCAGGCGCCGTCCCGGGCTGGATGATGGTCGCCGGCATCGGCCAGCTGGATGATCGCCGGCATCGCGGTCGTCCTCTGGCTGTGCTGGCTGGTTCTTCGTCACGACCGCCAGCATCTCGATCCCGCTCGTGCTCGCCGCCGTCGTCGGCATGATCGCCTACCCGCTCTGCGAGAAGATGATCGCCCGCAAGATCCCCAAGGCCGCGGCGGCGCTCATCGTGCTGCTCGGGCTCGTCGCCGTAGTCGTCGCGGTGGTGTGGCTGGTCGTCGCCGGCATCCTGTCCCAGCTGCCGAGCATCGAGGCGAGACTCAACGCCGGCGTCGCAGGCGCTCACCGCCGCTCTCGCCGAGCCAGGGAATCGACGCGAGCTCGGTGAACTCCGCTATCGCAAGCAGCCAGGATGCGGCGAAGTCGGCGGGCGCAGCAGCTCCGTCCATCTCCGGCGGCCTGGTGAAGTCCGTCGCCGGCACGCTGTCGGTGGCGCTGTCCGCGGTCTTTGAGGCCGCCTTCAGCGTCTTCATCTGCCTGATGCTGCTCTACTACGTCCTCTCGGACTTCCCCACGATGACCGACTGGATCAGCACGCACATGGGCGGGCTCCCCGTCGACGTGGGCCAGGGCGTCATCGACGACGCGGTCAACGCGATGCGCGGCTACTTCCGCGCTACCACGATCACCGGTTTCGCGGTCGCCACCGTCATCGGCGCGACGATGCTGATCATGGGAGTCCCGCTGGCGCTGACCGTCGCGCTGGTCACGTTCCTGACCTGCTACATCCCGTTCTTCGGCGCCATCATCTCCGGCGCGTTCGCGTTCATGATCGCGCTGTCCTCGAACGGCATGCCCACGGCGATCGCGCTGCTGGTGATCGTGCTGCTGACGCAGAACGTGCTGCAGACCGTGATCAACGCGCGGGTCATGGGCGACTCGCTGAACCTGCATCCGCTCGTGGTGCTGGTGGTCACGATGCTCGGCGGCATCTTCGCCGGCATCTTGGGAGCGGCGCTGGCGGCCCCGCTCGCCGCGCTTGTTCATCAACGCCGGCAAGCGGCTCGCCGAGGCGTTCCAGCCCGCGCCGGAGCCGAAGAGGCAACGTAGCCGAGGCCCGCTGCCGGCTCGGCTCGCCGCGACTCTGCGCGCTAGGTGAGCAGGTTGTAGAGGCCCTTGAGGCCAAGCCCGACGCCGAAGACGAACAGCCCGATTTCCATGACCACGGCTGCGCGCGACGTGACGTTCTCGCTTCCAGCGCGCGAGGATGGGCTCGGCCCGCTTCCCCGCGACCAGGTAGACGACGACGGGCGTCACGATGGTGACGCTGGCGACCGCCACGTAGAGCAGCGCCGACGCTGACGATGTCGGCGGGCAACTTCGAGTCGCGTCGCGTATCGTCAATGCCGGCGGCGATCGCGAGCGCCAGGTTCTTGGGACTCGTCAGCGCGTTTGAGAAGGCGACCACGGCGCCGCCCATGGGCGACAGATCGTCGACCGCATCGACCCACTTCGGGGCGGCTCCGGGGTCCTCGGACGCGCCAGCGACCCCGGCGAGCCAGCCATGCCGTGACGAAGAGCCCGATGCCCAACAGCAGCGTCGACAACCCCTCGGACGGCAGGTCGAGGCCCTCGCACGGCGCCTTGATGGTGCCGGCAAAGGCGACGGCCAGCGTGATCGCGGTGGCATTGCCCGCGATCCAGGCGGCCGAGAAGACCAGACTGCCCAGCGCGCGCACGCTTGGTGAGCAGGATGATCAGCACCGCCACGATGGGAAGCGGACTCAGAGCGACGCCGAGCGCGAGCACGACGATGCGGGCGACCGGAATCTCGTTCACATCGGCTCCTGGGTCATGTCATCGAGACTCGTGGTCACGTCTTCGCGGGCCGTACGCGCCGATCGCGGCACTAGGCGCTGCGCCTCGCCACTGCCACCTTGCGGTCTCTCGGGCAAGACGTCGCACCCACGCCAGCGCGAGCAGCGCGAACAGCGCGAGGAACGCGAGGCCCGCGCGCAGCGCGGCGAGCTGGGCCTCGGAGTAGTCGTCGACGAGCTCGGTGGTCTGCGTCGGCCGTCAGGCCGGCCTCCACGGCGGCGGACTCCACCTGCGAGGCCGAGACGAAGTTGGCGCTCTTCTCGGCGGCGACCGCGACCTGCTGCTTGACCGAGTCGGGCAGGTTGGGATTGTTGGACACGATGGTGGTGAAGTTCGTGGCGAGCAGGCCGATCACGATCGAGCCCACGAGCGCGACACCCAGAGACGCGCCGAGGTTGAGCGAGGTGCCCTGCAGGCCGCCGGCTTCGCTGCCGCGCGAGGAGTCGACCGACGACATGATGACGTTGCCGACCTGCGACGCCATGAGTCCCAGTCCCGCGCCGATCAGCGCCATGCCGATGGCGAAGCCAACGGTGGCGAGGTCGGGACCCAGGAAGTAGAGCAGGACGACCTCGCCGACCAGAAGCGCCGCCAGGCCGCGCTGCACGATGAGCTTCGCGCCGAAGCGCGACGTCATGGACGCACCGCCCAGCGCGAAGACGAACAGCGCGACCGACAGCGGAAGAATCGTCTTGCCGGTCTGCAGCGCATCGAAGCCCAGGACTATCTGCAGGTACAGCGGCAACACGAAGAACGTCGCCTGGATGATGAAGGCCTGGCACGCCTGGACGATCAGGCCGGCCTTCATCTCTCGGTATGCCGAGCAGAGCCATGTCGAGCAGCGGTTCGTCGCCGCGCGACTTGACCGCGGCCTCACGCCGGGCGAACAGCATCAGCAGGACGCCGCCGAGGATGATGAGCCAGAACGTCGGCGAAAGCCCCAGCAGCGTGAACGGCGCTGCCGCCTTGGGCGTGATCCAGCCCCACTGGCTCGACTGCAGCACGCCGAACACGATGGCGCCGAGACCCGCTGCCGAGAGTGCCGCGCCGATCGTGTCGAGCTTGGTCTTGCGGCCGACGGTCGCGGGGATGAGCTTGAGGAAGAGCATGACGAACAGCACGACGATGGTCTCGCCGATGAAGACGTAGCGCCAGGAGTAAGTACGCCGTCACCCATCCGCCGATGAGCGGGCCCGCCGCCATCGAAGCGCCGGCCACTCCGCCGAGGATGCCGTAGCACAGCGCGCGCTGCTTGCCCTCGTAGGTCTTGGCCGTGAGGGCCGCGATCGACGGAATCACGAGGATGGCGCCGAGACCTTCGATGAGCGACCAGAATACGAGCAGCTGCGTGAGGTTCTGCGAGAGTCCGGTGCCGAACGACCCAACGCCATACACGAGCAGGCCGATCCAGAACGTGCGCTTGGCCCCCCAGCGATCACCGATCTTGCCGCCGATGAGCATGAAGGCGGCCATGACCAACGTGTACATGGTGATGGCGGTCTGCAGGCCCACCACGGTGGTGTTGAGGTCCGCCGCCACCTGCGAGATCGACACGTTCATCACGGTGGTGTCGAGCACCATGATGAACTGGGCGGCGGCGAGCATGCCGATGACGCCCCAGCCGGCCTTCTTCTCGATTGACGCTGCCTTGTCGGTCATTCCGGCCCCCTCTCGTAGTCTACAGTACGTCGGCCATGAGCCGGTTCGCCCGCTGGTTGAAACGCTCGCCGAAGGTGTAGGCCTCGACCTCTTCGAGCGTGATCTCGCGGCAATCCTTCTTGTCGGCCTCGAAGACGGCCTCGAGCTCGAGTGCGGCGTCCTTGTCGTAGACCCACGTCATCATCTCGTTCTGCAGGAACAGGCTGCGACGGTCCAGGTTCATGGTGCCGATCGCGATTGCCTCGGAGTCGACCGCCATGGTCTTGGCGTGGAAGAAGCCCTTCTCGTACATGAAGACTCGCACCCCGGCATGCAGCAGCGCCGGGAAGTACGACTTCGCGGCGTTCCACGCGCTCTTGTGGTCGGGCCAGCCGGTCATGATGAACTGGACGTCGACTCCGGCGAGGGCGGCGTTGAGCATCGAGTCGTAGAGGCTGACGCTCGGGACGTAGTAGGGCGAAGAGATGCGCAGCGTCTTCTTGGCTCTACCCATGGCAACTTGGTGTGCCCGCCGAGACGACCACCACGGGTCATCGTTGGACTGCGCAACGACCTGGATCATGATCGGGTCGGCCTCCAGCAGTTCCGGCGCTGCGGCCGGAAGGTACTTCTCGGTCATGAGGTCTTCTTTGGTGTGGGCGAACCAGCGGAACGAGAACCACTTCTGGAGTTCGGCAACGCCAGGACCCGTGATGCGCATGCCGGTGTCGCGCCAGGCCGGGTAGGCCTTCCCGCCATCGATGTACTCCTGGCCCACATTGAAGCCGCCGGTGTAGCCGATCTCGGAGTCGATAACGGTGATCTTGCGGTGGTTCCGGTAGTTGACGCTGTTGAGGCGCTTGAAGTCGGCGATGACGCCGGCGCCTGCTGCTTCCAACTGCTTGAGCTCATCCTTCTTGTAGGTGCTCGAGCCCAGCCAGTCGTAGACGATGCGGACCTCGACGCCCTCCTTGAGCTTCTGGAGCATGATCTTGGTCATCTCGGCGGTCAGCTCGTCTTGCTCCCAGATGAAGTACAGGTGGTGGATGAAGTGCTTGGCGTTGCGCATGTCCTCAAGCATCGGCGGGAAGAAGAGCGAGCCGTGCGGGAGGAGCTTGTAGGTCTTGACCGGCAGCGGATTCGCGAAGTTCTGCTTGGCGATGGAGGAGACGACCTCGGGGATGATCGTGCCTCGGCTGCTCTCGACGAGCCCGTCAGCGAGTGGCTTGTACTTCTCGTAAACCGGCTTCATCGCTGGCTGGGTGAACTCCTCGCCCTGCCGCCACTTCGAGTTCATCGGCGCGCGCCAGTCACGTCCCACGAAGAAGTAGAGGAGGCCGCCGATGCCGGGCAGCATGAACAGGAGCACCAGCCACGCGAGAGACTGCTCCGGCTCCTTGTTGTCCATGACGATGAAGACGAAGACGAAGGCCCAATAGAGAATCAGGCCGATCGGGCCGATGACACCCCAGATGAATAGCGACATGAGAGCCCCCTGTTCAGTGCGGACAAAACCGTGCTCGCGATTCGTTGCAGATGGTTCGGTGTACGGTGTTCGGAAACCCCGATACGGATTGTCTGTACGAGGTGACCCGCTGATTCTACCGCGACTATCATGTCCCGTGGGCCGCAGGAGCGGAATCGGAGACTCCTCGGAGGCCGCACGCTCGGTCGACGGCTCTTGGGCGGGCATCGAAGTGCAGCACACATCCGGCTCTAGTGCTCAGCGTGACGCGCCTGGCTTGCTGGCGATGGAGTCTCGTCATCGCATCGGCTCCTCGAGGGCTAGAACGGCGTCGGGATGTTGGGCCGCGAGGAATCCGGCTCGACATACCCCCGCGGGCTTGGCGGTTTGGGCATCTTCGTGTCCGCGCGAGGCGGCGCCTCGTAGGGAATCTGGCTGAGCAGGTGGGAGATGATGTTGAGTCGACCGCGCTTCTTGTCGTCGTTGTCCACGATGTGCCAGGGTGCCCATTCCGTGCTCGTGGCCAAGATCATCTCGTCGCGGGCGCGGAGGTAGCTGTAGCGACGGCTGTAGGACTTCAGATCGGTGGGCGAGAGCTTCCATATCTTGCGCGGATCGTCGATCCGGTTGTGCAGCCGCCGTGTCTGCTCCGGCCGGCTGACGTTCAAGAAGTACTTGATGAGGATGATCCCGTCATCGACCATCGCCTTCTCGACCTGCGGCACCATGCTGAGGAACCGCTTCGACTGCTCCTCGGTGCAGTAGCCCATGACGGGCTCGACGCCCGCGCGGTTGTACCAGCTGCGGTCGAAGATCACGACCTCGCCGGCCGATGGGAAGTGCGCGATGTACCGCTGGATGTACATCTGCGACTTGACCCGTGCGTCCGGCGTGGGCAGTGCGATGTGCTTGAACACCCGTGGGCTCGTCCGCTCCATGATGCGCTGGATCGTGCCGCCCTTGCCGGCCGAGTCGACGCCCTCGAACACGACGCAGACCCTGGCGCCGGTGGCCTTGACCCACTCCTGCATGGCCACCAGCTCGCCCTGAAGGATCCGCATCTCGCGCTCATACTCCTTGTTCTTCAGCTTCGGAGGTGGGCCGGCTTCGGGCTTCGGCCCCGCAACGGAACCCTCCGGAGCTCCAAGCGCGTGCTTGTCTTCGGTGTCCTGCTCCGCAGACGAGACCTCCGGGGCGTCGGGCTTGCTCTTCTTGCTCGCCTTCTTGTGCTTGGCCATGTTCGGTGCCCTCCTGTTGCTTGGTGAGGCCGTCCATTCGGCCTCCGAAGTTGCCCCGCTCCCGGTCACACGAAACGTCCCTGCGGTAGCCGCGGTGCACTGTCACGCTCATCTCACGTCGACGCAGGTCACAGCCGGCTACAGGGCCGGCACGATCGCCGTGAGTGCTCCCGGCACGACTTCGATTTCCAGCGGCGTATCGCCAAACATCTCGCCGTCAAGCTGCACCGGCTGGGCTGGCTTCGCCTCGATCCGGAAGACCCTCCCCTGCACGTGCTCTACCTCTTCACCGCTCGGCAGACCCGCCACCGTAGTGCCAAGCTCACCGAGGGCCTTCATGCCCTTGCCGCGCAGAATCAGCAGGTCGAGCAGGCCGTCACTCACAGAGATGTCCTTTGAGAGCCTCAGGGGTCCCAGCCCGACATTCCCCGCGTTGACCACGGCGACCGAGAACGCGTCAAACTCGTGCACGACGCCATCGATTGTGACGACGTAGCTCACGACGTCGCTCTCACCCCACGCCTTGACCTTGCCGAACGTGTAGGCGAGCACGCCCCAACGGTCCTTGAGTTCGCGCGTCGCGTCGGCCACCTGCCGAGCCCCCCAGCCCGCGCCGCAGCGGAGGATGTAGAGCGCGCCGTTCACGCGCCCGAGATCCACCGGGACCCGCCTGCTCGCAGGGTCGACGATAACCTGCGCTGCCTTCTCGATGCCCACCGCGACCCCCAGTTCGTGCGCCATGAGATTCGCGGTGCCGCCGGGGAGCACGCCGAGCAGCGCGCCGGTGCCGGCGACGCCCTCGGCAACCTCCATCACGGTGCCGTCGCCGCCATAGGCGACAACCACATCCGCACCCGACGCCGCCGCTGCAGCGGCCTGGCTGAGCGCATCGCCTGACTTGTGAGTGAGTGAAGCGTCCCATTCGACTCCGGCCGCCCGGAACACGGAGTTCAACGTATGCAGCACGGGCTGGGGTTGTCCCGACCCCGGGTTGATGACCACGTGTACTCTCACGAGCACTCCACCTCTCTCGCGCTGTCGGGCACCGGTATCTCGGCGCTCCATCGGCGTCGCCACTCCCGCTCGAACTTGCGTATGCGTGGTGCAATCCAGAAGGCTCTCGGATCCGCTACGGCCCGGCGCGAGGCCACCAAGTCCATCGCCTTCTCGGCCGAGCACCCCTGCGCGATCAGGATGCAGCACGCCATCGCAACGCTACGGTGACGGCCCTCTCGGCAGTGGCACAGGACGCCAGCCCCCTTGGCGAGCACGGGGATCGCGGCCACGACACCGGTGCGCAGGCGCTTGAGCGGAATCGGCGCGAACGGCGAGTCGATGGACGGTGCATGCGCCCACTCGAGCGGCTCATCGAGATACTCGGACAGCGGTTCTGACCGGGTCATGCTGATCACAAGCCGAATGCCGAGATCGGCGACGTGAACCGACTCGCCTTCCTTGGGCCACGAAGAAACGAAAACGCGTGGCGTGATCTGAGAGATGTCCATGGCTGCAATCCCACTTCGTCCGAAGAGCCCCCGGTCAGATGACCGAGGGCTCTTCGCTGTTGACAGTGTGCGTAGAGCTTGGCTACACCGGGCAGCTCAGCGGATGCCGCCCTGGCGGCCGTGATCGCCGTCGCGGCCGCGGTCGTCCCGGCGGTCGTCGCGGCGGTCATCACGCCGACGGTGGCCGTGCACGGCCACGGCGGCCGTACCTGCGACAGCCGCGGTCCGCGCGACCGGTGCCCCGATCACGCCTCTTCCTGCACGTCCTGGTCCGAGTGGCATGTCAGGCTCCTTCCGTGTCGGCGTCCTCGAGAGCGCGAGGATCGCCTGCATCGGGATGCGGCCGTTGGCGACCAGCTGGCCGCCCGAGTGGCGGATCGAAGAGGCGAACGGTGCCGCCCAGGTGTTCTCCCACACCAGGATCACCGCGACGGTCTCGGGCTCGAGCGCCTCGGCGATGTTCGCGACGTCCTCCTCGGCGAGAATCTCGGCCAGCTCGGCACCGAACTCGCGCAGCATCCCGACCTCGTCGTCGATGTACTCGTGCGCCTCGAACGCGTCGTAGGAGCCGTCGGCTTCCTTCATCAACGAAGATGATGTCGAGGACCTCGATGGTTCCCGCCTCGGTGAGCTTCTTGAGCTCGGCCGCCATCGCGCCCGAGAAGTCGGCCTTGTCCTTCGGGAACTCCACGACCAGGTAGTCGATCGGTCCCAGCTCTCTGTGGTTCTCGTCGCTCATTCGCATAGACCCCCTCAGTACTGCATCGGTTCGGATACAGGCTCGTGCCTCGCCGACTCTTCGCGGCCAGGACTACGCGAGCGCCTTGGTCTTGATGGCGTCGAACTCGGCCTGCGTGATCGAGCCCTTGTCGAGCAGCGCCTGTGCCTTGGCGATGTCGTCGACTGCGGAGCCGCCGACGAGACGTGCCTGGGTGGCCTGGGCCTCAGCCATCATGCGCTGGTCCTGCTCGGTGTTCTTGGGGCGGGCGATCATGTAGATGAGGATGCCGAGGAACGGCAGCACGAAGATCAGGAGGATCCAGCCGGCCTTGCCCCAGCCGGACAGGTTCTCGCGGCGGAAGATGTCGGCGAAGACCTGGATGAACATCCAGATGACCATGAAGAACAGGTAGAACATGAACATCCACCAGAAGAACTCCAGAACCGGATTGCTGCTGAATACCGAAGCGCTACCGAACATGCGAATCCCCTCTCATTGAATGCACGATTGACCACTCTTCTAACCAACTGGTAACTCTACACAAACGCTCGCTCGCAGTCACGCTCATCGTGCTACGAGTATCACCGCCGGTGCGTGGCGAAATTGACCCTGACGTGCTCCGTCCAGGAACGAGGACGGGAAGCTCGTTGCGGCTAGTCTCTACCCGCGAACCTCATCGTCATCTCCGCAGGGAAGCGTATTCTCTGAATCACACGTTCGTGCGGCGCACGCGTCTGGCTTTCCGCAACCGACAACCGAGGAGACACCATGAGTCCGACAGGCTCCGAAGCAGCACCTACCCCACGAGTGGTCGCGCAGACTCCCCGCCGGTCGGCAAGGCAGGTGCTCCCCCACCTGACGCCCGCCGAGCACGCTGAGCGGGGCCGAGCTGCACGCCAGGCCGTCCCACGCAGCAGCCACAGCGATTGGGTTCCCACCTCTGATCGGCGCGACCCCGTCGACTTGCTCGAGGAACAGGCCGTTGCCCGAGTTCCGGAGCTCGTCCCGATTCGCTACGGCCGCATGCTCGTGTCACCCTTCACGTTCTTCCGAGGTGCGGCCTACATCATGGCGTCCGATCTCGCACAGACCCCCGTGTCCGGGCTCAACGTACAGCTGTGCGGTGACGCCCACCTGTCGAACTTCGGTGGCTTCGCCTCCGCCGAGCGACACATGATCTTCGACATCAACGACTTCGACGAGACGTTGCCCGGGCCGTGGGAATGGGACGTGAAGCGGCTCGCGGCCAGCTTCGAGATCGCCGGGCGCGATCGGGGCTTCTCGGCGAAGCAGCGGCGTGCGGCGGTCAACAACTCCGTGCGCGCCTACCGAGAAGCGATGGCTTCGTTCGCCGAGATGCGCGATCTGGACGTGTGGTATGCCCGACTCGACGCCGAGGCGTGGCTTCCCGAAATGGAGCGGGCCGTCGGTGGCAAGCGGGCGGCGACCATGAAGCAGAACCTCGCGAAGGCGCAGACCAAGGACAGCATGAAGGCCCTGGACAAGCTGACGCATCTCGTCGACGGTGAGCCGAAGATCCTCAGCCATCCCCCGCTGGTGGTGCCGGTCTCCGAGCTGCTGCCCGAGGTGGAGGCGAAGGAGCTCGAGACGGCCATCAGGCGGATTCTCCGTCAGTACCGTGCGAGCCTCCAGAACGATCGCCGCGTGCTGGTCGAACGGTTCCACTTCGCCGACCTGGCCCGCAAGGTCGTCGGCGTGGGCAGCGTGGGGACGCGCGCGTGGATCACGCTCATGCTCGGCCGAGACGACTGCGATCCGTTGTTCTTGCAGGTCAAGGAGGCGGAGACCTCGGTTCTCGAGCCCTTCGTCGGTTCCAGCGCCTTCAAGAACCACGGGCAGCGGGTCGTCGAGGGACAGCGACTCATGCAGGCGTCGAGCGACATCTTCCTTGGGTGGGTCCGGGTCGAAGGGCTTCGACGGCGTGGACAGGGACTTCTACGTGCGGCAGCTGTGGGACTGGAAGGCCTCGGCCGACATCGAGACCTTCACTCCGGACGCGTTGAAGGCCTATGCGCGGATGTGCGGCTGGACTCTCGCCCGCGCGCACGCGCGCTCGGGCGACCGCATCGCGATTGCCGCCTACCTGGGCACCAGCTCGGCATTTGACGACGCCGTGGCGAAGTTCGCCACTGTCTACGCGGATCAGAACGAACTCGACTACGAGGTGTTCAGGGCGGCGGTCGATCAAGGGCGACTGGTCGCTGAAGTGGGGCTGTAGGGGCAACGGCGCGCCGGCTGTGGTTTGAGCACGCTCAGACACTGCGAGCCGCGTCACTTTGACTCCCGTTGCACGGCGAACATGAGACTGGCCCGGACCTGAGGTTCCAGGTCCGGGCCAGTGGCTTTCGCTCGGTCCTAGTTGGACTTCGCGGCCTCGTCGATTGCCTTCTTCAGGTCCTTGGCATCGGCGTCAACCTGCTTCTTGGCGGTCCTTGCGGCACGCTTCATGTACAGGTCGGCACCCATTTCAGGGGTGGCGACACCGATCATCACGATACCGGCCGTGCCCTCGTCCAGCATCTCGCCGATCTCCTTGATGTCGCTGCGCTTGAAGCCGCCGAACAGATGACCCGCCAGTGCACCCACAGCCGTACCGACAGCGCCGCCCATGATGATCGACGGCGGGAAGATGAGACCGATAAACGCGCCGACAAGCCCGCCGAGCACTCCGGCGCCGCCCGTCACGGCTGAGTCGCGATCGACGATCTTGACCTTACCGCCCTCTTCCTTGGTGAACAGCGCGCCGTCGTACGGCCCGATCCACATGATCGGCGTGCAGGGCCTTGATGCCGTCGAAGTCCGCTTTCGCGTCATCCACGTTGGCGTATGCGCCGATGAACGCTACGTACGGAAGGTCGTCGTACTTCTCGTCAGACATGTTGCTCTCCCTTGATCGTCTTCCTACTGGACACGCTTATGTGAACCGCCCCAGACGCGCACCGCCGTGCGCAGCGAAGCGAGTGTCTGTCTACTCGGGCACGCCGCTCGAGACCGTGAACAGCACGACCGAGCCGGCCTCCGCCTTCGCCCCGCCCTGCGGACCTTGGCTGATGACGGTGCCCTTCGGCACCTCGGCGTCCGGCTGCTCGGCCGCCTGTGGCACGAGACCGGCCGCCTTGATGGCCGCCTCGGCATCAGCCTGGCTCTTGCCGACGACGTTGGGGACCGAGACCGTCGTGTCAGGCCCGAGCGATACGAGAATGCCGACGACCGAGCCCGCCGCGGTCTTGCCTCCGGCTGCAGGGCTCTGGCCGGCGACGATTCCCTTGGGAACCGTCGCGTCGACGTTGGACACGACGCTCGGAACCAGACCGGCTGCCTTGATGGCCGCCTCGGCATCTGCCTGGCTCTTGCCGACGACGTTGGGAATGGTGATGCTCTGCGTTCCCGGTCCCAGCGATACGACGAACGTCACCTTCGAGCCCGGACTCATCGAGGCCCCTGCGACAGGGTTCTGCTCGGCGACGATGCCCTTGGCGACGGTGTCGCTGTACGCCTGACTCGGTGTCGGCACCAGGCCGACCTTCTTGATGGCGGCCTCGGCGTCCGCTTGCTTCATGCCGTTGACCTTGGGAACCTCGACCTTGGCTGGCGCCGCGCCCTTCGAGACGACCATCTCGACGGTATCGCCGGGATTGATCATCACTCCGGCGGCCGGCGCCTGAAGGAATACCACGCCCGCGGGTACTTCCGAACTGTAGTCCTCGGTCACCGAGGGCGTCAGCGACAGCGTCGCGAGCGCGCTCTCGGCCTGCGCCTGTGTCTGGCCCACCAAATCGGGTGTGGTGAGCGAGCCAAGCGGCTTGACCACTGTGAGGTCCACCGTGCCGTTGCGCTCGAGCTTGGTGCCGGCTGCCGGCGACTGGCGTGCGACGAGTCCCTCGGTGGCGTTGTTCGAGTACCCGTACTTGGTGTCGCCGAGCTTGAAGCCGTCGTCCTGCAGCTTCTGGACGGCCTGGTCGTAGGGCATGCCGATGACGTTGGGCACCTCGCGTGTGCGAGCGCATCCCGCAGCGGCTGCGATCAGCAGCAGCCCCGCCACCAAGACGGCTGTGATTCTCAAGAACTTCATGCGAATCCCCTTCCGTGGGCTACGCCACCGGTTCGTCGGACTTCTTGGCTTCCTCTTGCTCGACCAGCGAAGGCTCTACGACCGGCGTCGTTGTCTCCGTCGCGACCGTCCCGCCGTCCGCGAGAGGATGCGACTCGACGACGGTCGTCTGACCCACGGTGGGCCGCTTCGTGTCTCGATAGATTCGGGCCGAGATGGAGTTCATGATGGCGCCGAATATCCAGCCGAGCACACCGTACGCCGCCATGGCAAAGAGCGCCGACCAGCTGATCATCCCGCCATTGGGAAGCGGCGTCGGTGCGATCATTCCCGCGAAGGGCTGCGCGAAGAAGGCCGCCCAGTCATAGATGAACGCAACGAAGCTCGACGCCGTGTTTGCGTTGAACATGAGCAGGCCGAACGCGAACGCCAGAACGATGACGGCTGCTCCGGTCAAGACGTAGACGAACCAGACGATCCCCTTGAGGACCTTGAGTCCGCCAACCATACCTGCGCTGTCGCTCATCTGAGACTCCTTTCGACCTTGCAGACGGGCATGTTCTCTAGGTTCGCGGAGGGAGACCTGCAGCGGACCTCACCTTGCCGACAAACGCCTCGGCATCCTCCACGTCGAAGACCGACACGTCGGTGGTGTACTCGAGGTCACCGGCCTGAAACCTGATCGTCGCCGAGACGGTCTTGCCATACGCGGGCTCGCCGGAGGACTCCGTCTTGATGGTGGATCCCGCGAGACCGCCCGCAACCGCACCGACGGGACCCGCGACGACTCCACCGATGACCGCACCGCCCACGACTCCGGCGGTCGAAGTCGTCGGCGAGCCGGGAGTGCCCGCCACAGCTTCGATGTTGCGGGCAAAATCGGCAGCAGAGATGTCGCCGAGTGCCATCAGCCCGACCGGCGTATGCAGCCCGTCTCCGTCAAGCCGCAGGTCCAGGAATTCCTTGTGCATCGTCTCTCCCCTTCGCGATTGCCACGCCTCATGTATGACCTGAATATCCCCGACTGAGCCACTAAACCGTACGGAGACACGCACCAGTCTATCTTACCTATTGGTTACCTTGGGGTAAGCTGTCTGTATCGCGCATTCCGACAATCCGCATGTGACGCAAAGACGGCGCCCGGGCCACTGAGGAAGAGGGACCATGACCCGAGTCGGCAAGCAGAGCGGGTTGTCAGGTGACGTCAGCTCGGAGCCTTCCGGAGCACGGAAGGCCGCGCAGCCCGCCAAGAAGCAGGTTCGCTTCACGCGCGAGGAGACCACCGCAAGAATCCTCGATGCGGCCGAGGAACTCTTCTCTCACCGCGACCCGAACGCGGTGACCGTACGAGAGATCGCCAGTCGCGCGGGCGTCACCCACGCGCTCGTCCACCAGTACGTGGGGACGAAGGCCGAGGTGTTGAACGCGGTCATCGTGCGTTCAGCTCCCGACCGCACGCGCATGATTTCGGAAATGCCGGACCTTCACACGGTCATGCCGCTACTGTTCAGCGACGTCCTCGACCGGCGGGTGCACAGCCGAGCAATAGTCCGCTCAGCATTGGCTGGTGTCGAATACACGGCATTCCCAGATCGCATTGAGACCGGGATGGCGCTCGTCGATCTTGCCGCCGCATCGAAGTCTGACGGCGTGCGTCGTCTTCCGACTCCTGAGGCTATGGATCCCAGACTTGTCATGGCGGCCGTCGTCGCCATGGCCTACGGATGGGTGGCCACTGAGAGTTGGCTCGTCGAGATCTTCGATCTGGCCGACGAAGACCCTGCGGAGGTACGCAGACAGCTCATTGAAGTACTGATGACCGCAGTTGACCTCGTACTTCCCCCCAGCGAAGAGCCCGGTGCCGGAGAGGCATAGGCCTCGACCGAACCGGCAGCTCAGGACTGAGCGTCGTCCTGGCATACGAGACGCCCATGAGCGCATCCACGGCGTCAGCCCTCCGATGAATGCTAGAGCCCGAAACGCCTTGACCTATCAGAAGGCTCCCCTACCGAACGGACGGTGGAGGAGCCTTCGGCGTTGTCTTGTGGAACCGAGGCCGTACTATCCTGCGGCGCCTCCGCCGACAGACTGTGCGGTCGCGTGTGCGTGCAACGCCAGCTCGTCCTCGTGTGAGGTCGGCTTCAGGTCGAATGTGACCTTCTTGACCGTGCCGGTGAACGCGTAGGGCGCTCTGTCCTCGTAGGCAAGGTCGACGACGCCGCCGTTATCCCGGCCGATGTCCATGCCCGCGTAGGTAGTGAAGAGCATCGCAATCGAGTGCGGCATCACGCCCTCACCGATCTGCTTGTCGTTCGCCCACAGCGTCACCTTGCCGCCAGAGCCCGGTTTGGGCTCGTCGGCCTCGAAGAGCATCGTCAGCTTCACGTCCCCGGTCGGAATCGCCTCGGTCGAGGTCTGCTTGTAGGTGTCCACGCCGAGGAACTGGTACGTGTGGTTGAGCATCCCCTTCTCGTCGACCCAGAGCGCGAAGCCGCCGATGAAGTCGGCGAATGCCACCAGCACGCCCTCTGCTCCGCCCTCCGGCACATTGACCTCGGCCTCGATCGCGTAGGAGCGCCCGTAGATGCGCGGGATCATCGTGGTCTGGATGTTCTGGACGTCGCCGGCAAACTCGAAGCGCGTCTTGGTCGACATTGGCGGCAGCATGCCGAAGAATGCCGCAAAGCCGGCGAGCAGCGGAAGGACGTGGTTTCGCTCGGCCTCTTGCCAGAACAGCTCCTTGAGCTCGGCGAGCTTGCCGGGGTTCGCAGCCGCCAGGTCATGTGCCTGGCTGAAGTCGTCGGGCAGGTAGTAGAGCTCCCACTTGTCTTGCTCGGGATCCCAAGTGCCTCCTGGGCCGAACTTCTTGAGCGTCGCAGGGCTGAAGTCCCACGGGAGCTTGTCGAGCTTGGCGCACGCCCACCAGCCGTCCTTGTAGATGGCGCGGCTACCGTACATCTCGAAGTACTGAACGGTGTGCTGCTCGGCGGCCTCAGGATCATCGAGCGTGTAGGCGAAGCTCGTGCCGTCCATAGGCTGCTGGGCTATGCCGTCTACGCTCTCGGGCTCGGGGATGCCGGCGAGCTCGAGAATCGTGGGGACGATATCGATGCAGTGCGTGAACTGGTCGCGAACCCGCGCGTCGGGCTTGATCCGGCTGGGCCACGCGACGACCATCGGATCGCGAGTGCCGCCCAAGATGACTGGCCATCTGCTTGCCCCACTGGAATGGGGCGTTGTTCGCCCAGGCCCACGCAGCGGCGAAGTGCGGGGCGGTGTGGAAGCCGCCAATGCCCTCGATCCCGCCGAACTTCTCGATGATCTCCAGCTGTTCGTCGGCCTCGAGAACGACACCGTTGAAGAACGTCGTCTCGTTGAACGAACCGGTGAGCGTGCCCTCCATGCTGGCGCCGTTGTCCCCCCAGATGTAGATCACGAGCGTGTTGTCGAGGTCGCCCATCTCTTCGATCGAGTCGAGCAGGCGCCCGACGTTCCAGTCGGCATTCTCCGAGAAGCCTGCGAAGACCTCCATCTGACGGGCGTAGAGCTTCTTCTGGGCGTCGGTCAGTGAGTCCCATGCGGGGAACAAGTCGGGGCGTTCGGTGAGTTCGGTGTCCTGCGGCACGATGCCGAGCTTCTTCTGGCGCTCGATGGTGCGCTCGCGGTACGTGTCCCACCCCTCGTCAAACTGGCCTTTGTACTTGTCGGACCACTCCTTGCCCACGTGGTGCGGCGCGTGGCTGCAACCCGTGGAGTAGTACATGAACCACGGCTTCTCGGTGTCCTGGGCGCGAACCGCGTGCAGCCACTCGACCGCCTTGTCGGTGATGTCGTCGGGGAAGTAGTAGAGCTTGCCGTCTTCACCCTCCGGCACGCCGAGGGTGGAGTTGTCCTGGGTGATGATCGGGTCGTACTGGCCCGCGGCGCCGGTCAGGAATCCCCACCAGTGGTCGAAGCCCCAGCCCGTGGGCCAGTGATCGAACGGACCGGCGGTTCCCATCTCGCGTCCCGGCGTCATGTGCCACTTGCCGAAGCCGCCCGTGATGTAGCCGTTCTCGCGCAGGATGCGAGGCAGCGCGGTGCAGCTCCGCGGACGCGTGCCGGTGTATCCGGGGAACGGTCCAGGGAACTCGGCGATGCCGCCCATGCCGACGCGATGGTGGTTGCGACCGGTAAGCAGCGCGGCCCTGGTCGGCGAACAGACCGCCGTGACGTGGAAGCGGTTGTAGGTGACGCCCATCTCCTGGACCCGGCTCAGTGCCGGGGTCTTGATCTCGCCGCCGAACGTCTCGGGGCCGCCGAAGCCGGCGTCGTCGATGAGCACGATCAGGACGTTGGGAGCTTCCTCCGGCGCCTTGGGGCCGGGGATGAAGGACCAGTCCGCTGCCGCCGTGTCCAGCGTGCGGCCGATCGCCCCGCCGAAGGTCTTGTCCGGGATCGGCAGCACGGTGCGGTCCGGCGAGAACTTGCCCATCGCCTCTGCAAGCGAGGTCTGCAGCTCCTTCATGCCGCCCTTCTCGGACTGCGCGATGGACTTGGCCGGAGCACCCGGGAGCGCCTGTTCGACCGCGACCCGCTGGTCGTCGTCGAACATCACGATGACGCCCGCCGAACCGGCGGGCAGGTTCTCGCCGATCTTGTCGTGGATGCCGCTCTTGAGCTTGTGGTTCGCGAACTTGCCGACCACGGCTCCACCGATGGCACCCACGGCCACCGACGCCAGCATCGGCGGAGCGAGGAGGCCGACCAGCACGCCGACTCCGCCACCCCAGCCGGCGCCCTTGCGACCCATGTGGTTGCCGGTGTCGGCGACGGTGACGTTTCCTTCGGTGTCGTGAGACACCAGGATCGCGCCGTCGATCTTGATCTTCTTCGACTTCACGAGCTCGACGAGCCCGTCGAATTCCTTCTGAGCCGTCTCGATGCTCTGGTACCCGGCAACAAGGACATCCGTCAGCATGTCACCCACAAGTGCTCCTCCCCTCAGTTCCCAAGCGTCCCGTATAGACGCTCGGTACGTTGTCGATATTCGCTACATACCTTCCCGCGAGCCGCCGCTCCGAAGCCTCCGAAGGCCTCTTGACGAGAGACTTCCGCGCCGATTGCACAGCCGCTCTAGCCTCGATGCTTCACGGCGTGATTCACAGCGTCGACGAAATCGACCGCCGCATACTCCTGGTCGCGCGGGATATCCAAGTGATAGCTGACTGCGTCGGTCTCGAAGACGATCTGCACCGCCTGCGTCTTCAGGTTCTCCGGCCCTTCTTCCTTGACCGTGGATCCGGCGAGCCCGCCCGCCACCGCGCCGACTGCCCCGAAGAGCGCGCCGCCCACGACCGCACCGCCCACGACCGCAGCACCCGAGGTCTCTTCAGGTCCGGGGCCAGCGGACTCGACCGTGCGCACGAACTCCGCGCGCGTGATGTCGCCGAGCGGCATCGCGCCCGCAGGCGTTTCCAGGAAGTCGCTTTCCAGAACCAGCCCCATGAAATGAACGGGCTCCGATGTGGACTTGTGGTGGTCGAAAAGCCCCATGGTCGTCACTCCCCAAACGCCGCGGCCAGTCTGATACTCCGAGTCGAGGTTTCGCCCGTCTCGCAGAGCGAGTAGCGTCCTCTCGGAGTTGGATGCGCCTCTGCGGCGCCCGGCGCCAAGCATACCTGCAATGGCTATACTTACCAACGGGTAAGCACATCCTGCGTACGACCACCGACTCGGCATCGAACGGACGGAGCACGAGGACATGGAAGACCCTCGGATTCTGATCGCTGCGTTGGCGGTCCTCGTGTACGCGCTGCTCTCACGGCGACTGGACCGCTGGTGGTTCAGCATGCCGGTCGTCATGGTGCTTGTCGGTCTGATCGTTGGCGGCGCTGGTCTCGGCTGGCTCGGGGTCGATGTCGAGAGCGAGACGGTGAAGACGATTGCCGAGATCACCCTGTCACTCATGCTCTTCCACGATGCGGTTCGCATCGACCTTCGCGCACTACGGGCCGGGATTCGCCGTCCCGCTGCGGCTGCTGGGAATCGGACTGCCGCTGATGCTCGTGCTCGGCACCCTGGTCGCGTGGTGGATGCTCCCGGCCATCGGGCTTATCGGCGCGCTGCTCATTGCGTCGATGCTCGCCCCCACCGATGCCGCCCTTGGTGCCGCCGTGGTCGAAGACGAGCGGTTGCCGATGCGCATCCGTCAGGGCCTCAATGTCGAGAGCGGTCTGAACGACGGGCTCTCGGTTCCGGTGTTCCTCGTGGCGCTGGCGCTGGCCGCCGATCCCACGGGCTGGGAGACAGGGGCGCTGGGATCGGAACTGCTGCGACAGATCGGCTTCGGGGTTCTCGGCGGGCTCGTCGTCGGCGGGCTGGGAGGATTCGCCTTCCGCTTCGCGGCCAAGAAGGGCCTGATGCACGACTACTGGCGCCGCGTCGCCAATCTGGCGATCGCCCTGGGATGCTTCGTGGCGGCCGCCGTTCTGGGTGGGAGCGGGTTCATCGGCGCGTTCGCTGGCGGGCTCGTGTTCGGGCTCGCATCAGAAGCTCGCTCAACTCCCGACAACGCGCTCACCGGCTACCTCGGGGCGGTCTTTGATGCCGTCAGCTTCCTGCTCGTCGGAGCAGTGCTGATTCCATTCGCGATCATGAATCTGACCTGGCAGTCCGTCGCGTACGCCGTCTTGAGCCTGGTCGTGATTCGCCTGGTCACGGTCGCTGCCGCAATGGCGGGTAGCGGCGCCCGCTGGCAGACGGTCGCGTTCATGGGATGGTTCGGCCCGCGTGGGCTGGCAACCGTGGTGTTCACGGTCCTGCTCGTCGACGCGAACGTTCCCAACGGTAGCCTCATCGCTTCGGTGGCTATCGCAGGCGTCACGCTGAGCGTCCTCGCGCACGGCTTCACCGCTCCCCCGCTGGTCGCCGCATATGCGAACTGGTGGAAGTCGGCCACTGCCGGAGGCATCTCCCATATGGAGGCCAAGGCGGTCGCCGAGCACCCCGTGCGGCACGCGACCACGAGGCCACAGGTCACGGAAGAGCACTAGCGGAGAAGTCCTTCGGCCGGGCTCAGAAGGTTCGGGGACGACCGTGAAGAATACCGAACCATAGCGGGCGTAGCCGTGTCGAGCGACAACGGTCACTCACGGCGAGATCCCGCCCGATGCAGGTGTGACTTGGGGAGTGACAAAGGTGAAGGCTTATTGGGTGACTGCTGGCCTAGGTATGCTCGTCGCGATAGTGGGCGTGGTCGTCTGGTTTATGAGCAACGAGCAGTTCGGACTCATCCTGATACTTGGCGGCATGGTCGTCGCCATCATGGGCGTCGTGATGCGTATCGTGGCGGCCTACATGGGCGACAAGACCAAGTAGGTTTCGTCCGGCCGCATCTGTACGGTGCTTCGCCGAGTCCTTCCTGCTGGATGGCTCCCTCCAATCCAAGCGCGGACCCGTGCCCGTTCCTGCCAGAATAGGGCAGCCGGGTCAACGCGCACGCTGGAAGAACGAGAGGTGGGGCTATGCAGGACAAGAAGACGTTGAAACGCATCGAAGACGAGGCCGAGGAGCTGGCCGCGAGCGGCTGGCGGCTCGCCAACAAGGACCGCTACGTGCTCGTCTTCGTGCTCGTCATGATCACGATACTCGTCAACGCGTTTCTGACCCAGAACGCCAGCGGCTCGATGCTGTTCGCCATGTCTCTCACGTTGACGCTGGTGGTCACGCTCGTGACCTCGAACTCCGGACGCCGCATGGTCGCCCTTGCCGGCGGGTTCGTAGCACTCGCGTTCGCTGTGGCGGTAGTCGCCCAGCTCGCCGGGATGCCGACCGTCGGCCGTATCGGCTTCAAGCTGGCGACCGTCGCTACCTGCCTGGTCGTCCCCTACGTCATCGGGCGGCGAGTCGTTCAACACCCGCGCGTGACGCTCAACACCGTTGCCGGCGCCGCTGATATCTACCTGCTGTTCGGTCTGCTCTTCGCCGTGGTCTACTCGCTGGTCGGCGACGTCGTTCTCGCCTGGTACCCCTCGCTGGTCGCCGACCTCGGCCCCACCACGACGGCGGCCCAGGCGTTCTTCCTCGGCGGACGGACTCCGCTCCCGTCGGACTTCGTGTACTACAGCTTCGTGACGCTCACCACGGTCGGGTACGGCGATCTCACCGCGTCGACGGGCATCGGCCGCATGCTCTCGGTGACCGAGGCGCTGGTCGGCCAGCTCTACCTGGTGACCGTCGTGGCCATACTCGTGTCGAACCTGGGACGCGGTCGCACACCCAGCGAGGAGTAGCCGACATCGCGCGGTCCTCCCCGACGCCGCGGACTCAGCCTTCGCCGCTCACAGCCGTCTTCAGCGATTCGCGCTGTAGCGCTGTCTCGATGTCGCCGACCTCGGTTTGCTGCTGCGCGATGAGCAGCTTGAGGTGCTCGAGCATGAGCTGCGGGTCGGAGGCAGGTTCGTTCTCCGTGTCGTCCGCCTTCTTCCTTCTGGGCGCCAGGAAGAAGTTCGCGAGGTAACCGGTGAAGGTGCCAAAGATGCCCACCCCGACCACGATGATCAGGGCGCCCAGGATCCGACCCGCATCGGTGACCGGATACTGATCGCCGTAGCCGACCGTTGAGATGGTCACGATCGTGTACCACAGCGCGTCGGAGGCCGTCGTGATGTTCGCCTGAGGCGCGTACTCCTCGATGCTCAGCATCCCCAAGCTGCCGAACTCAAGCACAAGGATGCCGGCAGTCAGGAGGGTGTACAGAGCGCTTCCCGCGCGGTCATCGATGAGGCTATGCCAAACCGGCTTCGGCCCTATCTGACGCAGCAACCGATACACGCGGATGAGTCTGAACAGACGCAATATCTTCAGCTGGGCGAACGGCAGGCTCGCGAGGAGGTCCGCCCAACCGTACTCGCGGAAGAAGTAGCCCGACTTCGACCGAGCGGTCAGAGATCCGGTAGACGAAATCCCCCATGAAGATCGCGCTCAGCAGAGTGTTCATCGCCGAGAGGATGTTCTGCAGGTTCCCATCCTGCAGAAACGCGTACATGAACACGATGTTCAAGATCGAGAGGACCGAGAGCATCCCAATGAATATCTCGTAGTTGGTGCTCTTGAGCTCGTTGGACGTCGGTGCCATCAACGCTCGCCCCCTCCGGGACCACTGCCGTCAGCCTGACATTGGCATTCTACTTCGGGCGCGGATCCGTGACGCGACACTCTGCCGAGCCGCACTCCCCTCAAACGCACTCCGTCCCCGGCAAAGCCGGGGACGGAAGGGTCACCTGCGCTGCGGGGAGCGCGTCACTCCAGCGGAATGCGTGCCTCGGCCCACCACTCGGGAGGCGTTGGCATGACCGGGACGAATGTCTCGCGCTGCACCCCCGGGATCGGCGGCAGCTGGTCCATGACTTGAGCCTGGCGCGCGACCACGGCTTCTTTCGTCACGTTGAAGACGGTCAGATCCTGGGTCTGGACAACGGGTCCGTCGTAGACCGTTCGCAGTTCCGCCTCGATCATGGGGATGATCTGCGGCGAAAGCAGGGTATGCCACAGGCCCGCCATGCGAGGTTTCACGAGGCTGAACACCTTGCCCGCAGCCGTCGGGGAGGTGTGAGCGGCGTTCAGCGCGATCGTCGCCCGCTCGATGGAAAGCCCGGAAGCGGCAGCGAGCGCCGCAGCAGGCGGGAAGCACTCGTGGATGAGCAGGTCGAGGCCGCCTTCGTTCGCGTGCACGAGCGGCCATGCTGCGCACGTGTCGCCCGAGTAGGAGAACGAAAGCCCGGCGAACTCAAGGCGGTAGCCGACCGCACCGGTCAGTGCGTGGACGACGGGGAACGATGTCACCTTCACGCCATTGGCCTCGTACACCACGCCGGTCTGACTCCAGTCGAACTCGTGCGTCTCGATCCGCATGCTGTCTTCGTTGATCGCACCCTTCCCCGCCTCGGTGTCCCAAGCGAGCGCCATCTCGATCCCGTCGCAGAAGTACTTCGTGCCGAGCCGAGGCTCGGTTCCGCTCGGACCCCAGACTCGGACCGGGCCGTCCGCCCGTCCGACCTTCGCGTAGCTGCCGCACAGCGTGATCATGTCGGCGGTGTGGTCCGCGTGCAGGTGGGTCAGAAAGACCTTGTCGAGCAGGTTGACGGGCAGCTTCAGGCTCGCGTAGTTCGCGAGCGAGCCGGTGCCGAGGTCGAAGACGAGCAGATCGCGCTCGGGGTTGCCGACCTCGACGAGGATGCTTGCCGAGGACTGGGCGCGCGTCGCCCAGGGGTTGCCGCTGCCGAGCACTGTTACGCGCAGCTCGCCATCCTCAAGCGGTTCGGCGCCGGGGACGAAGGTCTCGGCGTATTCCCGCCGGGGCGTGCCCACGACCGGCGTCCTGGTGATCGCCATCGTCCCGCCGGCGAACGTTGGTAGGGGCATGGGGGTTGGATCGTTAGCGTCCATCCTGAGTCCCTCTCTCATTCCGAGTGATGGTCTGTCCTGTCTGAGCGTGGTTCACGGCTTCCTCCACGGTCGAGAACACATGGTCCTCGCCAACGACCTCGAGCAACCCGGTTGTGCGCGCATCTTCAAGTACCGTCAGGTGCACTTCCGCCAAGTACATCGTGATGTCTTTACCCGCGAGCCTCTTCGCGAACTTCGCGATCATGTCGGCGCTGGTGACGTCGAGCCGGTCGGTCGCGGTGAGGTCGAGAACGAGCGCCACCGGGGGCTGCTCGGCGCCGTCGATCAGCGCCTTCACGTCGTCTCGCACCGTGAGTGCGTTCGCGTAGTAGAGCTGCGCGTCTGGCCGGACTATCAGTACTCCGGGCACGGCGACGCCGTCCGGGTGCCGGCCCAAGTCGGCGAAGGCGCCCGCTGCTCCCGGAACGCGCCCGAGTGACGACACGTGCGGCCGGGCCGTGCGGTACACGACGAACACGAGCGACGCTACCAGTCCGATGACCATGCCTTGGAGGACGTCGATGAGCAGAACCCCCCACAGAGCGATCACGCCGAACCAGAACTCGACGGGCGCCGATGACCGGAGCTTGAACAGCTTCCGTGACGCGATGATGTGCCACACCGCGTGGATTATCAGCGCACCCAGCACCGCTTCCGGCAGCGAGGCGAACAGAGGCGTGAGGAACAGAACCGTCACGATGGTGACGCCCCACGTCACAAGGTTGGCGACCTGCGTGCGCGCCCCCGCCCCCTCCTTGACCGCGGACGACGACATCCCGCCCCCGGCGATCATCCCGCCGAAGAGCGCGCTGGCCACGTTCGCGAGCGCGTTGGCGTTCAACTCCTGATCGGCGTCCACCTCGTAGCCGTGCTTGTCAGCGAACTCGTGCGCCACGCCAAGGCCCTCGCTGAACGCCACCAGCAGCACTCCGATCGCCGGCAGCACCATCGCCAACAGGTCCTGGATGGGCACCTTCGGAACCGCGAACGCCGGCAGTCCCTGCGGGAGCGTGCCGACGACCTCGACGCCGTAGTTCTGGCTGAGGTTCAGCGCCGAACTGAGTGCGATCGCCCCGAACAGCACCACCAGGCCGGCAGGTATCTTCTTGCTCAACGCGGGCAGGCCGAAGAGAAGAAGCAAGGCGCCCGCCCCCACGGCGAGAGTCACCCAGTTCGCTTGAGGGACCTCCTTGAGCACCCCAAGTAGCTTCTCGACGGTGTTTCCCTCGGGCTTCTCGACGCCGAAGAGCTTGTACAGCTGGCCCACGGCAACGAAGATCGCGAGGCCGACCACGAAGCCATCCATGACGGGCTTCGACAGAAACTGGGTAATGAAGCCCAGCCTTGCGAGCCCAGCCGCCAGATAGACGAGGCCGACCACCAGAACGAAGGCCGCCGCGTAGGTTTGGTACGTCTTGGGATCTGACGCGTTCGCAGCAGCGGACGCGACGAGCGCGGCTGCCACCGATGAGGCGAGCAGGGCTGCCGTCGCCGACGTCGCGCCGACCGCAAGGTGGCGTGAAGTCCCGAACACCGCATAGACGAGGAAGGCGGCCAAGATGGTGTAGAGACCGGCTTGGGGCGGCATCCCGGCGATTCCCGCGTAGGCCATGGCCTCGGGCACCACGAGTCCCCACAGCGTGAGACCTGCGACGACGTCAAGCACAAGCGAGGCGCGGTCATACTCAGGCAGCCAACCGAGAATCGGGATCAGGCGCTTCAATCCGCCCCGGCCTTCTGCGGTGTCGCCATGCGGTGTCGCCACAGAACCTCCTCGTCGCTCCGGACTCGCCAACGCGGTAGCGCGCACTAAGCCAGGGACCTGAGGATCGGAGCTGGACTTCGACCCCTTTGGCCTGCGTCTTCCCCCGTGTCCCGTGTCGTTGTATTTTACCAATTGGTGACTATCTGCGCCAACAGTCGACGACCACCAGCGGCCGGCGTCACGACCGGAAGAGGGGAGCCGACCGTGTCTAGCGTGGGCGTGACAGAAACGCAATCCGCGAAGAAGCGCCCCGGCCGAAGCGCGAGCAGTGAGCGCATCCTCGATTCCGCTCAGGAACTGTTCGCCAAGCGCGGACCCAGGGCGGTCACCGTCAGGCAGGTCGCCGAGAAGGCCGGCGTCACCCACACGCTCGTGCACAGGTACTTCGGGTCCAAGGATGACCTGATCAGAGCGGTCGTCGATCGGGTCGATTCCCGCCGGACGGCTGCGGCCAGGGACTCCGCGTCACTTGGCGATGTCTACCGGGATTTGCTCCCCGAGGTGATGGCCCAGCGCGACCACAGCATGATGCTCGTGCGCTCCGCGATGGAGGGCACGGAATACGTCTCGTTGGCCGAGCGCATAAGGACCACGTCAGCGATGGTTTCGCTTGCTGAGACGCACGGCGGCTTCCGGCGCCCACCCGTCGCCACCGCCTTGCGACATCGACCCGCGCGTCCTTGTGTCTGCCATCAGCGCCATGATCTTGGGCTGGGCATCAATCGAGGACTGGGTGTGGCCTACTGCCGGGCTCGACCCTGCCGAGAAGGACGAGGTCTATCGGCAGCTGAGGGAGATCGTGGTCTATCTCGCGGATCTGCGCCCTTGTGACCGGAGGAGCCGACCATCAGGGTGAATGAATCCGGCGCCTCGCAGGCTCCGCCGGGCGGTACTGAACGTCGTCATTGTCGAAAGGCGCAGGAATGAAGCGGTTCACCTCTAGAGACCTCATTGCCGGGGTCACCAATGCGGTCACCAATATCCCCGACGCTATGGCCAGCGCTGTTCTCGCCGGGTTGAACCCGATTCAGGGCCTCTACGCCATCATGATCGGCACGCCGGTCTCGGCCCTGACCACGAGCTCCCAGCTCATGACCGTCGCTGTCACGGGAGCGATGGCGCTCATCGTGGGCGACTCGCTCGCGCCCATCCCGGCTGCCGAGAGGATCGAGGCGCTCATCGTCCTCACGATTCTGGTGGCGCTGACGCAGGTCTTGCTGGGCCTCGTGCGGGCGGGCACGCTCGTGCGTTTTGTCTCGAACGCGGTGCTTCAGGGGTTCATGGCTGGTGTGGCGGTGAACATCGTCTTGTCGCAGTTCTCGGATCTGACGGGCTACAAGAGCGACGCGCCCGGCAAGGTCGGACAGGCGATCGACACGCTGCTTCACCCGGGGCAGATCAATCTGCAGATGCTGGGCATCGGGCTGTTCACCATCCTGTTGGTGATACTCGCCGAGAAGACTCCCGCCAAGGACTTCTCATTCCTGGTTGCTCTCGTTGTGTCGGCGTTGGCGGCGACCCTGCTGCAATGGGACATCCCGACGGTGCAGTCGCTGGGCGAGATCCCGCGGGCGTTGCCTACGCCGACGATCCCGAACCTGTCACTGGTCGGCAGCCTGATAGTCCCGGGCATCGCCATCGCGATCGTCGGTCTGATTCAAAGCGCCGGCGTGAGTAAGGGCACGCCGAACAGCGACGGCACCTACCCCGACATGAACCGCGACTTCATCGGCCAGGGTCTCGGAAACGCTGCGTCCGGCGTCTTCGGTGGCATGCCCATCGGCGGATCCGTGTCGAGCACCGCGCTCATTCAGCAGCTTGGCGCGAAGTCGCGTATCGCCAACTTCCTCGTCGGCCCGATCATCGCGGTTGTCGTGCTGGTCTTCTCGGGCGCGGTCGAGATGATCCCACTCGCAACGCTGGCAGGGCTGCTGGTCGTCGTGGGCGTCCGTGCCGTCAAGCTCCCGGCCATTCAGACGGTCTGGCAGACGAGTGTCCCGCCACGCACCATCATGTCGATCACATTCATCGCCGTGCTGATGATGCCCGTCCAATACGCGGTGCTGCTGGGCGTTGTCATATCGATTCTGCAGTACGTCTACAGCTCCTCGCTCGACGTGCGCGTGGTGGAATTGGTGCGCGCCGCCGATGGGACGTACGCCGAGCAACCCGCACCGGAGATGCTCGGCGACAGCCAGGTCACCGTTCTCGACGTCTACGGCAGCGTGTTCTACGCCGGCGCGGATATCATCGGCGGACTGCTCCCGACCGCCATCGGCTCGCACCGCCCGGCCGCCATCATTCGGCTGCGCGGGCGCACCGATGTCGGCAGCACGTTCCTCGGTATCGTGGAGCGCTACCGAGGCGAGATAGAACAGGCGGGCGGTATCCTACTGCTTGCGGGCGTCGAGCCGAAACTGCACGAGCAGCTCGAGCGAACAGGCGTGCTGGACGCCATAGGGGCCGACCGGGTGTGCGACGCCCAGTCCACATTGACCGCCTCGGTTACCGTGGCAGTCGAGCGGGCAGAACGTTGGCTTCAGGAGCACGACGCGGAGGAATAGGGTACGTAGGCTCGCACAGCGGGGGGACGCCCTAGTCACGGGCCCGCTCAGAATGGGGAGCGGTCGGCATGCTGCAGATGCGCGTGTTCATCGAGCAAGAGAGAGCGCAGGAAGTGGGCTCGCTTCTGCAGTCCATGCCCGGAGCGCGGCACGTGGTGGTGGTCGGACCCACATTCGACGGCTCCAAGACCCTGATCACTGCAGAGCTCACTCCAGCGATGACCGACGACGTCATGCGCCGACTGATCGATGCCGGGGTGCTCTCGAACGAAATCGACGTGCTGCAGTCTGAGACGGTGCCCACGATCGAGGCTGGCGAGCGCTCGTGGCTTGCCTCTCGAAACGAGGCGCTCGTTTGGAGCGCGGTCATCAACCAGGCGAGGACGAATGCCCGGTTCAGCGCGAAGTACGCGGTGTTCATGGCGATCGCCGGTATCATCGCGGCATTCGGCGTGATAACCGAGAACGCGGTGCTCATCGTAGGTGCCATGGCGCTCGCTCCCGACCTGACGCCAGTCACAGCGACGAGCGTCGGCCTGGTGGGACGCCGCTGGCGGCTTGCCGGGAGGGGCATACTGACGCTCGTCATCGGATATGCGTTCACAACACTCGCGGCTCAGATGACCTCGTCGTTTCTCCGCGCCACCGGTCAGCTCCCGGGAGGATACGAACTCCCGATTGCAGTGGTTGAGGCGGTCGCGAGCTACAGCCTGATGATCGTCATCATCGCCTTCGCGGCAGGCGTCGCGGGCATGTTCGCCTTCGAGACGAAGGCGGGCGCGGCGGTGGGAGTAGCGATTTCGGTGACCACCATCCCTGCCGCGGCCTACGTTGGAACATCGATCGGCCTGAGCCAGACAACGAATACGGCAGAAGCGCTGGTGATGCTCGGCGTGAACGTATTGATGCTCTTGCTCGGGGCGAGTGCCGGCCTCATCGTGCAACTCGCTGTGGGCCGGAGGCGCGGAGTCGTGTCTGCATCCGCGGGAAGAGATCGACCGAAGACAATCGAGGGGGCACCCAAGTGGCATCGCGACTGACCAGACGGCAAGAGCCTCCGAACGGACTCGCGCCGAGTGGACTGACCACACCCAGGGCCGCGGCGGTAGCTGGCGTGGTGTTCGCCATCCTGTTCGTGTCGGCAGTTGTGATCATCCGGTCCTACGTGGTGTCTCAGACGAGCGGCCCTCCTTCGGGCATCGCCGGCGTCCTCGGTGACTATGTGTTCGTCGCCGTCGCCTACCTCATCCCGTTCGCAGGAATCGCGTTCCTCTGGTTCATCGGAGTGGTGCGCGATCGCATCGGCGTCTACGAGGACAGGTTCTTCGCGACGGTGTTCCTCGGCAGCGGCATCGTGTTCGTTGCGATGCTCTTCTCGGCCGCTGGCGTGGTCGCTGGCGCGCTGTCGATGACCCAGCCGACCACCGCGACTCTCGAATTTGGCCAGGCGATCGCCCGCGGGATGTTCTACATGTATGGAGCTCGCAGCGCGGGCGTGTTCACGATCGTGACGTCCATGATCGTGCTTCGCACCGGTGCGCTTCCCAGATGGGCCGCGTTCACCGGCCTCTTGGTCGGCCTCGTGTTGCTCCTGAGCGTCCAGTCGTTCGATATGGTCATCCTGCTCTTCCCCGCATGGGTCCTGCTCCTGAGTGTGGTCATCCTGGTGCGGAGGCCTGCGGGCGGAGAGTGAGGAGTAGGCATGCGAGTGAAGATCATCATCAACCCCGGCGCGGGACAACCTGAGCCCGTGCTGAGCATCCTTAACGACACGCTGGGTAAGGCGGGTCTCGACTGGGACGTCGCCATCACCCACAAGTCCGGCGACGGCTTTGATGCCGCCAAGTCCGCAGAGGCCGAAGGCTTCGACCTGGTCTGCTCATATGGTGGCGACGGCACCATAAGTGAGGTCGCTGCCGCACTCTGTGGGAGCAGCACTCCTATGGGTATCCTCCCGGGCGGCACCGGAAACGGCCTTGCCGGCGATCTCGGCATTCCGGGTGATCTTGAGGCAGCGGCTCAACTCATCGCGTCGCAAACCTATGAGCTGCGCTCGGTCGACGTCGGTCGCGTGGGGGACAAGCTCTTCGTTCTCCGAGTCACTATGGGGTTCGAGACGTCAGTGGTTCAGGACGCGACGCGAGAGCTCAAGGACAAATTTGGCTGGCTCGCCTACGCATTCGCCGGCTTGAAGACGCTCACGGACCCGCCGAAGGCCATGTATCGCGTCGAGGTAGACGGGGTGAGCCATGAAGCCGAGGGCTTGGCTTGCATCGTGGCAAACTCCGCCAGCACCGGCGTAATGGGCATGAAGCTCTCCGACCAAGTGGACGTCGCCGACGGAAAGCTCGACGTCATCATTGCCGAGTCCGCTGACCTAGCGACCCTGGCGGTGTCGGCTGCGGACGCCGTCGGCGGGTCAGAGCCGCGCACCGTGTGCCGTTGGCAGGGTACGTCGGTCAAGGTGGAGTCCACTCCGGAGCAGCCGGTCCTGGTCGACGGGGAGGACGGCGGGACGACACCTGTCGAGGTCTCCATCCTCCCGGGTGCTCTGAAGATCGCCGTGCCGAAGGTCACTGCCTAGCGGCGGTAAGTTGCCCCCGGGCTGGTTCTATCCGGGAAACTTCGGCTCCGCACCTGGCAGCTGCCGCCGTCTCACAAAGCCTCAATGGTTCGCAGCAGTGCACTAGTGGGCAACGATGTACTCGATGGCGACCACCGCCACTCCGAGCCCACCGTAGACGACAGCGATCAGGATGCGACGCGGCCAAGTCTCCTTGGTGAGCCAGCCAGCCAGCAGGCCCACGAGCAGCAAGAGGATGACTCCCACGTAGCCAGACCACTTCACGCCGGTCTCGAGATTCCACAGGCCAGCGCCGGTGGCCAGAATCGGAACCGCGAGCACGAACCCCGCAGTGACGATCGGCCATGACCCGGCAAACGTCTCGCCAATCTCCTTGGCCGTCTGGCGCCTGCCGCTGGTCACTCGGCGGCTCAGCATCTGGGCGTAGCCGTGCGCGAGCCAGATTGCGACCGCACCGATGACGACGATTACCGCGGTGCCAAACCAGCCCTGCTCGGGATGAGCGCCGATTCCGGCGACGGCGACCATGCCGGTCACCGTACCGTAGACGAACTCAGCCAGCCGGTGGCCGTCAACGTCCGCCCTCGTCGTGGCGGGTGCCATATCCTCAGTCATGGTGTGCCCTCCTGTGTCATGACGCGCTCGTCTCCACTCCTACTGCAACAGAGCCGGGACTGACTGAACCAGGAACACCGCTCCCAGCACGCCGCACACCCAGAACATGATCTTGTGGTTGTTTCTCAACAGCGATTGCTTCAGTGCTCCGAGCCGGTCGGCGGCCTTCGCGCCACCGAACAGCTGATAGCCCACGACGGCGAGGAACGGCGACATCGCGACCACCGTGAACACAGCGCTGACGATGACGACCGTGCCCGTGGTCAGGTCGGCTTCCCGCATGGCGTTGCCCGCCGAGAGGAGCAACGCCAGGTTCTTCGGGTTGAATAGCGTCACGCCGATGGCGAGAACGAACACCGCGCCTGGCCCCATGCCCTCGATGGTGTCGAACACCTTCGGAGCGTCGGTCGAGTTGTAGCTCCGGAGATTCACGAGCGCCATGAGCAGCAGCACAACGCCGAACGCGAGCTGTATCCAGGGGTTCATGCCCTGCGTCTGTGAGCCGCTCGTCGCCGCCTTGACCGCCGTCGCTCCAAGCAGCGGCAAGAGGAAGAGCGGCACCGCGAGCGTAATCAGGAAGACGATGCCGTTGATGCGGGCCCGCTTCGAGAACACGACCAAGATGAGTTCGATGATGGATATCGGGCTGATCGCGAACCCGATTGCCGCTGGCAACAGACCTGCCAGTACCTCATTCATTGCGCGCCCCCTTCTCGGGTGAAACCCCAGGATCGACCTGCCCGCAGGTCATCAGGGAGATCATGAGTTCGTCGATCTCGGCCCTCAGTCGCGTCCTATCGACGTCCTGCAGACCCGCCGACTCGACGATCCAGTCCTCACAGGCGACCCAACCAAGGACCAGGGCGTTCGCAGCCGCGACCACGACCGCCGACGCATGGTCGTCGCGGAGCCGGAACGGCGGGTCGCTTTCCTCAAGGAGGCGGCTCGCCCGCCGAGCAAGCTGACGTGTTCGCATCGATGCCTAGGGAGGACGGAGTCTCTCCCGCCAGCGCCGCGCGAGCGACGGACGAGCGAGTAGGGCCGGTTCTCGGTCATGATCCAGTCGAGGGTGCCAACGACCCCGGCCGAAGTCACTCGCCGCTCTTCCTCGTAGGCGAACTGCCGTTCTCGGCCCCGCTCCATCATCTGGCGCAAGACGTCGTCTTTGCCGTCGAAGTAGCGGTAGATCCGAGCGTGAGGAACGCCGGCCTCCGCGGCGATGTCGCGGATGCTGACATCAAGCGAATCGTTCTTGGCAAAGAGGCGCTCGGCGGCATCCAGGATGCGCGGCACCATCTCGTCATCGAGCCGGGGCCGACCGGGACCGCGGTGGGGCGTCGTGCTCTGCTCGGCGCTCACGCGTCGACCCGCGTGACTGCTGGCGGGAACCAGCTGCCGTCCGACACCGACGCATCAGGCCGATAGGCCCTAAGTCCGATGATGAACTCGCCGTGCGGTGAGGGTAGCCAGTTCCCTTCGCCTTCGGTGGGCGGGTCTGGCGACAGCTGCAGCGTGAGGGAACCATCACCCGAGTAGGCCAGGCCCGCCGAGTCGGGGCGCACCACGTACCGGTCTATCGCGTTGTCGACGAGCAGGCCATCCGTGCCGTACATCGTCACCGACCAGAACCCCAACTCGCCCAGTGGAGGCAGGGCGCCGGCTGCGAAGTTCAACGTGTACCTGCCCTGCCCGGTCAGCGGCCTGTTCTCTGAGTCGAGATGCGCGAAGAAGTAGATGGCCTCGGTCGGTACCAGCGAGCCGATCTGACTCACCTGGATCGCGGCTCGCGAGAGGATGTGCGGGCCAGGCATCCCGGCATCCGGGTCTGGGACGTTCCAGCCGTTGCGGAACGGACCGGCGGATAGCCTGGCATCGATGGCGTCTTGGGCGTCGGCCGACCCGGCGCGTATTGCGTCGACAAGATCGGGATCGGTCGGCAGTGCGGAGTTCGGTCCAAGACCGACTGTATCGAAGAGCGCGACGAGTCCCTCGTCCTCCTGCGGGCAGCCATTGAGGGCGATGTAGCGCTTCGCGTGACCGAACATCGCCAGCGGATCGGAGGTATTGCGCATGCCCGGGATGTTCCACTCGGCAAGGTCGAGTGACGGGAACGGCCCGCCGCCGAGAGGCGTGAGGGTGATCTGGTCCTGGAGCGCGTGCACCGCGTCATACTCGGACTCGCTGCGAACGAAGATGCGCTGGTAGAGGTTGATGATCGGCGTGGGTGCGGCTATGACGCGGTCCACGTCTGAGGGCACTTCGCCGCTCCAACCCGGCGGCACGATGAGGACTTTGGCGCCATCCACATCACCCGAACTCGTCCCCACGATGGCGAAGTTGTTGAAGTAGGCGTCATGGAGCGCCACGGAGAAGTACCTGTCTTGGATCGGCGGCACGCTCAGAACGACCGGCCCATGCTCGGCGAGAAGCAGGTAGGCGGCGCCGTACAGCGTGTCGACGTTGGGGAACCGATTGTCGGTCTTGGGGTCGGACAGCGTGCGCACAAGCACCCATCCGCCGATTGGAGGCTCGCCGGGATTCATGTACGCGCGGCCCTGGATGAACTCCGTGAGTTGCCGCATGTGCAAGAACGCGGGCAAGGCGTACAGGTGGGCTTGGGAGGCGATCGCCCGAACCGTACGGAGCTGCGAGTTCTCGATCTCGGGCGCCGAGAGGTCGACGCGGAAGTCCTCAACGAGTCGAGGGCCCGGGTTGTCCTGTGCCATCTGGGTTTCCTCCGCTCTAGCATGTGCTCCCGATAATGGTACCCAACGGTACCATTATCGGGTCGCGACGAACACCGTGGTGCCAATAGCGCATGCGAAGGCGTCGGTACCAGGCATAATGCGGGCAGCTCGCTTCGGCAGGCCCCGCTGTGCGATCAGCCCCAGGGACAACAGAGCTCGGGCCGGGTGGTGATAGCGCCGGCGATATCGGTCGCAGTTCGACCGCCGAAATGAAGATAGACAGCCTCAAATGGGCTGTCTAACTGGGGAAACTCATGGTGGGCCCGGCTGGACTCGAACCAGCGACCTCACGGTTATCAGCCGTGCGCTCTAGCCAGCTGAGCTACGGGCCCCTCTCGTGCGAAATGCTCGCATACCTTATACCAGCACCCAAAAGCGGTCAAGGAATCCGGGTGATCTCGCCCCTCATGCGAGCATAATCGCTGCTCAGAGCCCTGGAAGCACGGTTACGTGCAGATGCCGAGACCTCGGGCCATCGAACTCGGCGAAGTACACCGATTGCCACGTCCCGAGCACCACTCGGCCGCCCTCGATGGGCAGCGTCACGCTCGTGCCCACCAGTGCGGTCTTGAGGTGCGCATCGCTGTTGCCTTCGACGTGCCGCCAGCCGGCGACCTCCGGCGCGATGCGGCCCAGCCCCGCGATGAGGTCCTTCACGACGTCCGGGTCGGCGTTCTCGTTGACGAGGATTCCCGCCGTTGTGTGTGGTGAAGTCACGACGACCACCCCTGCCGAGACGCCCGCATCCGCGACCGCTCGCGCGACGATACCGGTGACGTCCAACAGTTCTTCTCGGCGGGTGGTGCGGATGTCGTGGCGCATGCTCATCCCCTGTCGCTGATGTGGCAGGCGTATCATGGGTACCATCGCACAGCAGCAGGCGTCACGCGACGACTGCTCAACTCAGGAGGTGACCGTGGTCCCCGTTCGCATCGCAAGCCTGGCCGTCGATCCGCGGTCCAGCCAGCCAGTCATTCTACTGAAGCCGCTCGACGAGGAGCCCGGTACCGGATGGCTGCTCCCTATCTGGATCGGCCAGCCCGAGGCGACGTCGATCCTGCTCGCGCTCGAGGGTACCGAGCTGCCGCGCCCGCTCACGCACGACCTCATGAAGAGCCTGCTCGAGTCCCTCGACAGCTACGTTGAGCGCGTCGAGATCACGCGCGTCGACGAAGGGCACCTTCTTCGCCGCGATCATCCTGCGCGCCGAGGAGCGCCGCCTCGTGGTCGATGCGCGGCCTTCCGACTCGATCGCGCTCGCGATCCGCATGGGCGCGCCGATCTTCGTCGCCGAGCAAGTCCTGAGCGAGGCCGCCGTCCCGGACGACACCGGCGTCCCCGCGGACGAGGAAGCCGAGCTCGAGGCGTTTCGGACCTTCCTCGATTCGGTCGAGCCCGCGGACTTCCAGGGCTAGCTGGATTCCGCCTCGGGCGTACGTGCCTGCTACTCGTAGCGGAGCGCCTCGATCGGGTCGAGCCGTGACGGCGCGGTACGCCGGGTAGACGCCGAAGAACACGCCGACCGCCGCGCTGAGAACACGAAGGCGAGCGCGACCGCCCAGAAGGTGACCTCGCGCCGGCACCCACGCTGCAGCGCCAGCGCGCCGCCGGCCCCCACGAGGATCCCGACCACACCGCCCAGCACCGAGAGCACCATCGCCTCGATGACGAACTGGCTCAGGATGTCGTAGGTGCGGGCGCCCGACAGCCTTGCGGATGCCGATCTCGCGCGTCCTCTCGGACACGCTGACCAGCATGATGTTCATGATGCCGATGCCGCCTACCAGCAGCGAGATGCTCGCGAGGCCCGCGAGCATCGCCGTGAGCGTGCCGAGCAGCGTCGACAGGATGCCCGAGCGTCTGCTGCTGCGTGAACACCGTGAAGTGGTCTCTGAACTGCGGCGTCAGCAGCTGCTGCACCTGCGCCTTCACGGCCTCGACGTTGTTGGCGTCGACGGCCTTGATGATGATCGCGTGATGTCCTTCGTACCCGAGCAGCTGCTGCGCCGTCGTGACCGGCATGTAGACGGTGTTGTCCTGGCTCCCGCCGAGACGACCCGCCCTTCTGCGTCAAGAGGCCGATGACCGTGAACGGCTGCCCGTCGACGTCGAGCTTGCGTCCGATCGGGTTCTGCCCGGGGAACAGCTCGTCGCGAACGGCCGCGCCGATGACAGCGACCCGCGACGTCGCCGATGACCTCGCCCCGTGTTGTACCAGCGGCCGCTGCTCGATCGTCGCCGAGAAGCCGCGTCCTTGCCGTTCTCGTTGCCCGCCGGCATCGGGCTGCTCCTCGTGCGGTTGCCCGCCTTGAGCTGGCTGGCGCCTGCAGCGACGGGAATCACCGATCGCCTTGGCCGCCCAGCCGGACCTGAGCGACTCGCGCGTCGTCGAGCGTGAACTGCTTCCGTGATGCCCCACCGCCCGGCCCGCCGCCCCCGCCGCCTTCTGAAGTTGCCCGGGAACACGAAGAGCAGGTTGGATCCGAGTCCCGCGATCTGACCGGTGACCTGGTCCTGAACGCCGGTGCCGATCGACACCAGCAGGATGACCGCCGCCACGCCGATGATGACGCCGAGCATCGTGAGCGCGCTGCGCACCTTGTTGGCGTTCAGCGCCCGAATCGCGATTCGGAAGCTCTCGACGAGGTTCACAGCCGCACCTTCGCGTTCACTGAGATCGTCGCGAGGTCGTCGATCGGCGAGCTCTTTGTCGAGCGACTCAGTCTCCTCTCGGCGAGTGATCCGGTCCTCGACGCACTCGTTGAGGACGATGCGCCCGTCGCGGATGTGGACGACGCGCTGCGCATGCCGAGCAACCCGCGCGTCGTGCGTGACGATCACGACGGTGATGCCCTGCGCGTTGAGGTCCTGCAGGATCGTCATGACCTCGATGCCGCTCTTGGAGTCGAGGTTGCCGGTGGGCTCGTCGGCGAGCACGATGCTCGGCTCGGTGACGAGCGCGCGCGCGATCGCGACGCGCTGCTGCTGGCCGCCCGAGAGCTGGTTGGGCATGTGCCTCAGCCGGTTGCCGAGCCCGACGCGCTCGAGCGCCGCGCGCGCACGCCGGGCGCGCTCGGAGCCGCTGAGCCCCGCGTAGATCGAGCGGCAGCTCGACGTTCGCCTGGGCGGTGGTGCGCGCCAGCAGGTTGAACGACTGGAACACGAAGCCGATGCGCTTGTTGCGAACGGCAGCCAGCTGGTTGGGGTCCATGTGCGAGACGTCTTCGCCGTCGATCGTGACCGTGCCCCGTCGTGGGGTGATCGAGCAGCCCGACGATGTGCATCAGCGTGGACTTGCCCGAGCCCGAGGGCCCCATGATGGCGAGCATCTCGCCGCGGCATACTTCGAGGTCGACGCCGCGCAGCGCGCTCACCTCGATCTCGTCGAGGAGGTAGCGCTTCGTCACGTCGTGGGCCTCGAGCACCGCATCGACGGCGCACGCCGGGCCGATCGCAGCGCTCATGCGCTCCTCGGCCGGCCCGCGTTGCCATGTCAGCCATACGCGAGGTCGCCTACTGCATCTTCACGCGAACAGTCATGCCGTCCGTGTACTGCGTCGGACCGGAAAGCGCCACGACGGCGCCCTTGGACAGAGCCCTGAGAGCACCTCGACCTCGGTGTCGGTCGTCGCGCCGACGGTGATGTCGGTCTTGACCAGCTTGTTGTTGTCCACGCGGTAGACGAAGTTCTTGCCGTTCTCGTTGAACAGCGCCTCGACCGGAATCGTCATCGCGCCCTGGATCGAGGACACCTCGATGGTCGCGTCACCCTTCATGCCGATGAGGATGTTCTTGCCCGTGTCCTGAAGCGCGAGTTCGACCGGGAAGATCGTTCCGCCGGTCGCCGTCGGCTGCGAAGCCGAACTGATTCGGAGCACCGTCGTCTTGAACGACTTGCCGGGGAACGAGTCGAGCGTCACGGTCGCGGACATGCCGACCTTGAGCCGGTCGACGTCGGCCTCGTCCACTTCGGCCACGAAGGTCGACCCATTCAGGTCCACCACCGAGAAGGGCGCCGAGGCGAACGACACCGCAGAGCCCGGGCTGGCGACAGGGATCTTGCCGTCCGCCCCTGGGGTTCCGGCAGGGTTCAGGAACACGGTCCCGTCGATCGGTGCGACGAGCGTCGCGTCATCGACGGCCGCCTTGGCCACATTGACCGCCTGCTGCGCGGCCACGACGGCCGCCTGCGCGGCGGCCTTCTGGCTGGACGGACTGGATGCCTGGGCCTTGTTCAGGCTGGCGACAGCCGCAAGGTATGCCGGCATACGCCTGCTTGACGGCGGCATTCGCTTGCGCCTGGGCCGCTCGAGGTACTCGTGTTCGCGAGCTTCTGGCTGGTCGCAAGCGCGCCAAGATAGGCCGCGTTCGCCTGGGCCTGTGCGTTGTAGGCCGCCGTCACCGTGGGGCTTGTGGACGGGTACGGCCCGTAGATTCCCGCAGCGGCGTTGTATGCGTCCTTCGCGATGTTGTAGGAAACGAGCGCTGCGTTGGTCGCCGCGTTGGCGGCGTCAATCTGTGCTTGCGTCGGTCCGGCGTCGTCAACGGCGGCGGCGGCGGTCTGAGCCGAGCGCCACGCCGACTTTGCCGCCGTGACGTTGGCCTGAGCGGCCGACACGTCCGCACGAACTCACCGAGGTCGCGCCGACGTTCGCCAGACCGGCCTGCGCCGCCGCGAGGCCCGACTTCGCCTGGTCGAGCTGCAGTTGGAGCGGTCCGACGTCCATCGTCGCCAGCTTGTCGCCGGCGACCACCTTCTGGCCGTCGATGACGAACACCTCGTCCAGAGTCCCCGCTGCTGGCGGATACACGTCGGCACGCAGTCCGGCTGCGACCTTGCCCGACGCGGAGACGGTCACGCCCAGGTCGGTCTTGGAGACCGTGGCGACCTTGACTTCGGGCCCGCTGCCCTGTGAGCGCATGAAGAAGAACGCTGCCGCACCGGCCACGACCACGAGCACGACCACGGCAAGGATTATCTTGGTCCTCTTCGACACCTGTTCCTCCTTCAGCGACCCCACCGTTCAGGAGGCGCCAGCGGCCCCCTGAACACACTCCCACTATTGTCCCACAACAGCACTCAGGAGTATCTCCCGTGCCACGTGGTTTCTCGGCGACTATCCGAGGCGGTATTTCGACTCGTTCCCGCCGAGCAGATCGACGAGGTCGCCAGGCACTTCGAGTGCATAATCGGGCCCCGGGTCCAACACGCGTTCCGCGAAGGGGCCCCACTTGGCCGCAGCGGTGATGACGCCCGCCGCGATACCCGCGTCCATGTCGTGAGGGCTGTCTCCGCAGTACAGGCACTTCTCGGGCGATACCCCGAAGCGCGATACCGCCTCAAGCACCGGGCAGGGGTCCGGCTTGTGCACCGTGGTGTCCTCATAGCCGACAAGCACCTCGAACAGCCCGCCGAGCCCAAAGTGGTCGAGCCCTCTCTGTGCGACCGGCCTGCTCTTGGAGGTCACGATACCCATGCGGAAGCCCTTGGCCGCCAGGGAACGCAACGTTTCGTCCACCCCGGGGAACTCCCGGATCATGTCGTCGTGCACGCGGGCATTGTGCTCGCGATACACCTTGAGCAGTTCCGCCGAGCGCCCGGGGGCGTATTCCTCCATCTGCACGACGAGCGGCACGCCGATGTTGTGTCGGAGCACGTCGTCAGGGAGCGCCTCGCCTAGCACGGTCTTCGTCGCATAGCGCGCCGAGGAGAGGATCATCTCGATCGTGTCGATCAGCGTCCCGTCGAGATCGAACAGCAGCACCTCGAGCGAGGCGACGCGATCGGACAGGTCTGAGGGGGGTCGATCCGAGGAATCCATGCCGCCGAGTGTAGCACCGCGGATGTGCAGCGGCGGCGCCCCATGGGGTGTCGCGCGAGTTACGCAGTGGAGCCGCCCGAAGGCGGCTCCACGAGTATGTCTGAGCCCGGCACCCCTTGGGGCGCACCGGCACGCGGCGCCACAGATGGCTCTACTCGTCGGCCTCCGTGGCCTCCGCGTCCTGAGCGTCCTCGAACTCCTCGGACATCAAGTCCTCATCCTCGGACTCCATCAGGTCGTCGGGAACCTCTTGCACCTTCATGGGGTCAGGTGCCTGCTGCAACAGGTTGCCTTGCCCTTCGGAGATGCCGCGTGCGGCCTTCTTCTTGTTGCCCCCGCTGACGCGGGCGATCGCGGTGACGTGATCCGTCTCGGAGACGTTCATGACCTTCACGCCCTGCGTGGAACGCCCGAGCTTGGAGATGTCGTCGGCCTTCACGCGGATGACGACGCCTTCCTCGGAGATGAGCATCAGCTCGTGCGCGGGCGAGACGATCTTCATGCCCACCAGTGGGCCCTTCTTGGGCGTGATCTGTATCGTCCTCACGCCCTGGCCGCCGCGATGGTGCTCCGGGTACTCGCTGATGAGCGTGCGCTTGCCATACCCGCGCTCCGTCACCACGAAGAGCTCGCTGTCCGCCGGCGCGATCTCCATGCCGAGCATCGACTCTCCGGGCTTGATGTTCATGCCCTTCACGCCCATGGTGTCGCGACCCATCGGCCGGGCCTCGGCCTCGTCCCACTTGATCGCCTTGCCCGCCGAGGACACCATGATGACCTTCTGGCCGTCCTTGACGCGCCGCACGGAAATCAGCTCGTCGTCATCACGCAGGTTGATTGCGATGATTCCGTCGCGGCGGCTGCGGTCGTAGGCTTGGATGGCCGTCTTCTTGACCATGCCGTGCTTGGTCGCAAACATCAGGAACTCGTCTGCCGAGAACACCTTGGTGTTGATGACCGCGGCGATCTTCTCGGTCTGCTCGAACGGCAGCAGGTTGACCACGGCCATTCCTCGCGCATGCCGAGAGCCCACGGGCAGCTCGTGCACCTTCATGCGGTACACCTTGCCCCGCGTGGAGAAGATGAGCACGTAGTCGTGCGTGCTGGCGATGAAGAGGTGCTCGACGAAGTCGTTGTCGCGAAGGTTCACGCCCTGGAGGCCCTTGCCGCCACGCTTCTGCTGGCGGTAGGTCGCCACAGGCAGCCGCTTGATGTAGCCGGCCTTGGTGATGGTGACGACCATGTCCTCCTCGGCGATGAGGTCCTCGACGTCGAGGTCCTTCGCCGCGTTGGTGATCTGGGTGCGTCGCTTGTTGGCGAACTTCGCGCGGACCTCGGCGAGCTCGTCCTTGATGATCTGCAGCACCAGGCCCATGTCGGCGAGGACCTTCTGGTACCAGGCGATCTTCTCCCGCAGCTCGGCGAGCTCGTCTTCGATCTTGTGTCGCTCGAGTCCGGTCAGGCGGCGAAGGCGCATCTCGAGAATCGCGTCGGTCTGGATCGGCGAGAGACCAAAACGCTCGATGAGGTTGGCCTTGGCCTCCTGGTCGTCGTTGCTCGCGCGGATGATGCGGATGACTTCGTCGATGTTGTCCAGCGCTATGACAAGGCCTTCGAGGATATGGGCGCGCTCCTCGGCCTTGCGCAGTTCGTACTTGGTGCGCCGCGTGATGACGTCCTTCTGGTGCTCGATGTAGTAGTGGAGCATCTCTTTGACGTTTAGGGTGCGCGGCACGCCGTCAACGAGCGACAGCATGATCACGCCAAAGCCCTGCTGGAGCTGCGTGTGCTTGAAGAGCTTGTTGAGGACGACCTGCGGGATGCAGTTGTTCTTGAGCTCGACGACCACGCGCATGCCCTTGCGGTCGGACTCGTCGCGCAGGTCCGAGATCTCGGTGAGCTTCTTCTCGCGGACGAGCTCCGCGATCTTGCTGACCAGCTTGGACTTGTTCACCTGGTAGGGGATCTCGCTGATGATGATCCGCGTGCGTCCGGTCGAGGTCTGCTCGATATGCGCCTGTCCTCGGACGGTGATGGAACCGCGCCCGGTCTCGAACGCTGACCTGATGCCGTCGCGACCCATGATGGTTCCGCCGGTCGGGAAGTCCGGGCCCGGCAGGACGGTCATCAGCTCTTCGACGGTGGCGTCCGGGTTGTCGATCAACATGAAGGTCGCGTCGATGACCTCGCCGAGGTTGTGTGGCGGGATGTTGGTGGCCATACCGACCGCGATACCCGCCGAGCCGTTCACCAGCAGGTTCGGATAGCGCGCCGGCAGCACGAGCGGCTCGAGCAGCGACTCGTCGTAGTTCGGGCCGAAGTCGACGGTCTCCTTGTCCAGGTCGCGCAGCAGCTCCATCGCAAGACGCTGTAGCCGCGACTCTGTGTAGCGCATGGCAGCTGCGCGGTCGCCGTCGACGGAGCCGAAGTTGCCGTGCCCGTCTACGAGCGGCGCCCGCATCGCGAACGGCTGGGCCATGCGCACCATGGTGTCGTACACGGCGGAGTCTCCGTGCGGGTGGTACTTGCCGATGACTTCGCCGACGGTCCATGCCGACTTCTTGTATGCGCGTGTCGGCGTGAGCCCGGACTCGTTCATGGCGTACAGGATGCGCCGGTGGACCGGCTTCAGCCCGTCCCTCACGTCAGGCAATGCGCGCGAGACGATAACGCTCATCGAGTACTCGAGGAACGAGTTCCGTAGCTCGCTCTGAATCTCGATGGGCAGCGTTGTTGTTCCGCTTGTATCGATCGTGCCGCTCTCGTCAGACACTAGAGCACTCCTCGCTGTCGCAACGTCCTAAACGCTATCCATGCACCCGCGCCACAGAATCCAAGTCCGAACAGGACCAGAATCCCGCCCCCCATTGAGCCGATCGCCCCGGTCCCAGCGGTTGCCTTCATGGCAAAGACGCCCCAGAGCGTAATCACAAGCCCGACCCCGACGAGCACCGCTCCGGAGGCCAGAGAGACCTTCCACACCTGTTCGCCAAACGGTGGTTCTTCGCTTCTCAACCCCATCAGCATCGTCTCGATGCGGTGATCGATCTCGGTGCCAGCGCTCTCGTCTACCTGCAGTGCCTTTGCGTCCGCTGGCACACTAGTGACCATCCCGCTGGCTGCGGGCGTAACGGCCGCGGCGCCAGTTCCTTCCTGGGAGGCCGATGCCGAGGAGACCTCCATCTCGGCGGCCGTCCTCTGCGCCTCCTTCAACCGAGCCAACTCTTCAAACTGGTCTTGCTCCCAGGGTGGAGGTTCGAAGGCCTTCTTGGCCTCTCGCCTGGGCGGCGGGTTGAAGTTGAAATCCTGGTCACTCACGGTGTGCCCCGCGGTCCCTTCCCGTGTGCCGCACTAGATGTCCAGGAATCGAACATCCTTCGCGTGCCGCTGGATGAACTCTTTGCGCGGCTCTACCTGGTCACCCATCAAGTCCGTGAAGGCCTTCTCTGCTGCCAACCCGTCGTCGATGGTTACCTGCATGAGTGTGCGAGTTGAGGGATCCATCGTGGTATCCCACAACTGCTGGGGATTCATTTCGCCGAGGCCCTTGTAGCGCTGGATGGCGTACTTGGCGCCTTCGGGCAGTTTGGCCAGCGCTGTCTGCAGCTGGGCGTCGTTGTATGCGTACTCGTGCTTCTTCCCGACAGAGATCTTGTAGAGCGGCGGCTGTGCGATGTAGATGTAGCCGTTCTCGATCATCTCCGGCATGAAGCGATAGAAGAACGTCAGGATCAGACACCTGATGTGGGCCCCATCGACGTCGGCGTCGGTCATGATGATCGCCTTGTGGTACCTCGCCGACTCGATGTCGAATTCCTCGCCGATGTTCGTCCCGATGGCCGTGATCATGGCCTGGATCTCTTCGCTCGAGAGGGCGCGGTTGAGACCGGCTCTCTCCACGTTCAGGATCTTGCCCCGCAGGGGCAGGATGGCTTGGAAGCTTCGGTCGCGGGCCTGCTTCGCCGAGCCCCCGGCCGAGTCGCCCTCGACCAGATAGATCTCCGCGAACGCCGCGTCCCTGATCGAGCAGTCGGCCAGTTTGCCGGGAAGCGTGGAGGATTCGAGTAGGCCCTTCCGGCGGGTGAGTTCGCGAGCCTTTCGGGCAGCCGCCCGCGCCTTGGCCGCCTGAGCCGACTTGCTGACTATTTGCCGCGCCGGCCCGGGGTGCTCCTCAAGGTACTCGGAGAGTCCTTGCGTCACGATGGACTGAACCAGGCCTCGCATCTCGGTGTTGCCGAGCTTGGTCTTCGTCTGGCCCTCGAACTGTGGGTCGGTCAGTTTGACCGAGATGATCGCAGCCAGACCCTCGCGGATGTCCTCTCCCGAAAGATTCTCGTCCTTCTCTTTGAGAATCCCTTGCCTGCGCGCGTACTCGTTGATCGTCCGCGTCAGAGCATTCTTGAACCCGTCGAGGTGTGTACCGCCCTCATGTGTATTGATGTTGTTCGCGAAGGCAAGTACGGCGTCCGAGTACCCCGTGTTCCACTGCATCGATATCTCGACTGCACCCTCGGGCGCCTCGGCTTCGAAGTAGATGGGTCGTGAGTTGACGGTCTCTTTGTTCTCGTTCAGGTACTTCACGAAGTCCACGATGCCGCCGGCGTAGCGGAACTCCTCCTTGCGGGGCTCGAGCTCCCTCTCGTCGGTGAGCGTGATTCGCAGGTTCTTGTTCAGGAAAGCGGTCTCACGGAATCGCGACGCGAGCGTGTCGTAGTCGTAGACGGTGGTCTCGAAGATCGACCCATCGGCCCAGAAGGTCACGGTCGTCCCTGTTGCCTTCGTCTTGCCCCCTTGGGCGAGCGGGGCCGTCGGCTTGCCGTGATCGTAGGTCTGGGTCCAGACCGCTCCGTCCCGCTTGATCTCGACCTCAAGCCTGCTCGACAAAGCGTTGACCACGGATACGCCAACGCCGTGCAGCCCCCCGGAGACCTTGTAGCCCTCCCCGCCGAACTTGCCCCCGGCGTGCAGCACTGTGAGGATGACCTCAACGGCGGGCTTCCTCAGCTTGGGATGCTTGTCCACCGGCATCCCTCGGCCGTTGTCGGTGACGCTCACCGAGTTGTCCACGTGGATCACCACGTCGATTGCCGTGCAATAGCCGGCCAAGGCCTCATCGACGGAGTTGTCGACTACTTCATAGACCAGGTGGTGGAGGCCCTTCGGGCCCGTCGTGCCGATATACATACCCGGCCGCTTCCGAACGGCCTCAAGCCCCTCGAGCACTTGGATGTCTTTAGCTGAATACCCTGCGTCTACTGACACACCGTCTCCTCACTTGACCGCATACAAAATCGCAGCCGCCCGCATGCTCTCAGGGACTACGACATGTTGTGGTTGCACCCTCGATGGTACCACAAACTGTTGTGTACAAAGGCCGGAAACGGCCCTCAGGGGCGTCTCTCGCGGCTCCTCACGGGAGTTGCGGGCAGCAATACCCCTTTTCCACTCCAAGTCCTTCACTGTGGCCCTCAGGACCGCCTCACGAAGGTCGGCGTCGGGGATTGAGGCCACCGAAGTGACCACCTGGGCAGAGCTCCTCCGGCGTCAAGGGGACTGAGGGGACGTCATCCTCGTGGTAGAAATCGTCCTTCTCCCGCTCGGAAGAGATGATCCGGTGTTGTTCGGAGACCTTCTTGGAGACAGAGAACCTGATTTCCCTTACCAGTTCCTCACCGATCTTCTCGTTGATTGCCCCTCTGTAGCGTTCTGACATGGCGGACAACTCATGCGCCCATGCGGGGCTGTCCACGTACACGATCAGGGTGCCTTCTCGCATGTAGGCGCCGGTCGTATGCCCCTGAACCGAAGGCCCCACGATCGAGAGCCACGCGGCCCCAACCGTTGCCGAGACCGCTCCCCCCGCGTTCTTCCGGTCGAGTCTTCCAAGCAGTCCCTGTAAGGAGTCCGCTAGTTGTCCCTGCTTTCCCCGTCTCTTCATCTCAGACTCACCACATGCGCACGCTCAACCATTGCCGGGTCGAAGTATCCGAGGTTCGTGGTCGTGACGAAGGTTTGTGCTGCTTCTCCCACGAACGCAGCCAAGGAGTGCCTTCTCGCTTCATCGAGCTCCGACATGACGTCATCGAGCAGCAGGATCGGCTCCTGGCCTCCGATCTCGGTGATGACGGAGACCTCTGCGAGCTTCCAAGCAAGCGCGATCGTTCTCTGTTGTCCTTGGGACGCGTAGACCCTGGCGTCTCTTCCGTTCAGGAGGAAACGGATCTCGTCCCGGTGTGGACCGACGAGCGTCACCCCTCTCGCCCGCTCGTCGTTCTGGGCGGATTTGAGGGCTTCCCCGAACGCGGTCTCGTCGTCCTCCTGGAATCCCCGGCCTGTCCACGATGACTCGTAGACGACTTCAAGAACCTCGCCCGGGACGAGCGACGAATAGGCTACCGAGATGCTCGCTTGCCAGTCTGGCAAAGAGGCGTTTGCGGTGACCCGAGAACGCTGTGCCCCTGTCTCTCAGTCTTTCGGTCAGTATCTCGACCACCCCGCGTTCGGGGTTAGGGGACTTCAGGGCAGAATTCCTCTGGCGAAGGATCCTTTCGTACTCGGCGCGGAGGGACGCGTAAGCCTTGGACAGTTGGTCTCCAACGCCGTCGATCGCGTCTCTTCTTCGATCGGCTGAGTCCTTGACCATCCTTAGATCGTCGGGAGTGAACACCACGCAGGGAAGGATTCCCCGTCACATCGGCGATTCTTCGTTTCGCAGTCCCGTTGACGGAGTAGGTCCTCTTCCCCGCCGAGGAGATCATGAGTCTTGTGAGGACCCTTCGTTCGTCTCCTTCAGCTTCCAGCTCGAGCTATGGCCTCCCCTGCCCCCCAACGCACACATTCCGGCCACGAAGGGTTACGGAAGGAACTTGCTGCTGTGAGGAGTTGGATGGCTTCGATGATGTTCGTCTTACCAACGGCGTTACTTCCGACGATTATCGATGATTCGCTCTCCTGGTTCCATCTCAAAGGACTCGTAGCTTCGAAAATCCTTCAGTTCGAGACGCTTGATGCTGAGGGACACCCTGCCTAGCCGACCCTGACCGGCATGAGGAGATAGAGGAACCCTTCGTCTCCCACCGTCCTCAGGACACCAGGCTTGAGCGCGCTCTGCACTTCCAGCCGCAGAGTCTCCGCTGGATGCCGAACTGAGCCCATCCATGAGGAAGGCATGATTGAAGGCTATCTCGACATCCTCCCCTTCAGCTTTGACCAGCAGATCCTCTGAGGCGTCTCCGACATCCTGCGTCGTGGCTGACAGAGAGAGTGTCTGGTCCGCGACGCTGATGCTGATCTTGAGCGGCGTGTTGTGCAGGGCCATCAGCGAGACCCTCTTGACCGCGGCCGTGAATTCCTCCGCCGAGATGACAGCGTTCGTCACGGTCTCCTTAGGAATCAGCTGCTTGTAGTTGGGGAACGTCCCCTCGATCCTCCTGGTCACGAAGGTGGTTTCGCCGAACTCGAAGACGATCTGATTCTCGGAAACCCCGAGAGCAATCTCTTCGATCTCCCCGAGGAGTTTCGAGACTTCCTCGAGAGCTCTTGCCGGGGATGACTACCTCAACGTCTTCTCCGGCGACGGTCTCAAGGACGAGTTCACGAACCGCCAGGCGGTAGGAGTCCGTAGCCACCATTCTGACTGTGGGTCCCTCGATCGCGAACAGGATTCCCGTCAGGGTGGCCCGGGTTTCATCTCGGCTCACGGCCCGAGAGACTTGTCTCACCATCGAAGTCAGCACGGCCGAAGCGAGAACGACCTTCTTGTCCACTGCGACTTCAGGGAACTTCGGGAAGTCTGCCGGGTTCAGCTTCTTCACAGTGAACGATGAGTGCTGACAGCGAACGAGAGCTACCTCTCCCTCTGTCTCGATCGTCACGGCCGCCTCAGGGAGACTTCTGACGATGTCTGTCAGAAGCTTCCCCGGGAGAACCACCTGTCCTTCCTTTTCAACCAAGGCCGGGGACGAGTGGCGAACGGAGACTTCCAGGTCGGTGGCCTGCATCAGAATCGATCCCTCAGAGGCAGAGAAGAGGATCCCCGAGAGAATAGGAAGGGTTGAGCGCGCCGACATTCCCTTCCCCACTACCGACAGAGCCGTGAGCAGTTCACTCCGGGAGATGGTGATCTTCATGTATTGGTCCTTTCTTTACTTAACCCTAGTAGTAGCGATAGTAAGCCTTGTGGATATGTGTACATCGAACATTTCTGCAGCTCATTGAACCGAGTAGCCCCACTTATTTGCCTGTGGAACATCTGCTCATCTCTTCCACATGATCCACAGGGACCACTGGACTGCCCACCGATCGAGGGACTTGTCCCCGCCCCACCCACAGATTCACCACAGCGTTATCAACAGAAACTGACATTGGAGTAGCTCAGCTCTTCTGCTTGATGATATTGGTGAGCTGCTGGATCTGGTTGTAAACCTCACGCTGGGCACCCATGAGCTTCTGAATCTTGGCCTGTGCATGCATCACGGTAGTGTGGTCTCGGCCACCGAACTCGGCGCCGATCTTGGGCAGCGAGAGGTCGGTGAGTTCACGGGACAAGTACATCGCGACCTGCCGAGGATAGACGATCGCCTGGGAACGCTTGCTCCCGATCAGGTCGGAGTGGGATACCCCAAACAGCCGCTCGGCCTCTCGCTGGATCGTCGCAACCGAGATAGGCCGAGTAGAACGCTCAGGGAAGATGTCCTTTACGACATCCCGGACCATCGGGAGGTCCGCGACGGGACGATTCGAAAGGTCCATGTAGGCGCCGATCCGGATCATGGCGCCCTCCATCTCCCGGATGTTGGGAGACGCGATTTCCGCGACATAGGTGAGCACATCTTGCTGGACGGCGATGCCCTGGGACTCAGCAAACTGACTGAGGATCGCCAGCCGGGTCTCGAAGTTGGGCGGTTGGATGTCCGCGTTGAGACCCATCGCGAACCGGCTCTGATAGCGCTCCTCCATGTCGATGTCCTTTGGAGGACGATCGGAGGCCAGGCAGATGGCTTTTCCTCGGCGCTGCAGTTCGTTGAAGGTGTTGAAGAACTGCTCCTGGATTCCCTCTTTGCTTTCCAGGAACTGGATATCGTCGATCAGGAGAACGTCGGCCGAGCGGTACTTCTGCTTGAAGCCATCGACCCGCTTGGCCCGGAGAGAGTTCACGAAGTCGTCGGTGAACTGCTCGGAGGTGACAAAGATGACCTTCTTGTGAGGGAAGTTCTCGGTGACGTAGTGACCGATGGCCTGGAGAAGGTGGGTCTTCCCGAGACCCGGACCGCCCCAAATGAACAGAGGGTTGTACTTCATGCCCGGCTGTTCGGCCACGGCCAAGGCAGCATTGCGCGCGAAACTGTTCGACTCGCCGACGACGAACAGATCAAACGTGTACTTAGGATCGAACTCCGATGATGGCGCGGGGGCACTCGGCGACGAAGACACCGCCGTCGATTCCTCTGCGATCACAGGCAGCTCGTTCACCGGCTCGCTCACGGACGCGGCGTCACGATCAACGACGATCTTGACGCGGAGCCCCACGCCGGTGACCTGTTCGATAGCAGCGCTCAGCCGCTGGGAGTATCGGTCCTCAAGCCACGCGCGCGCGAAGTCGTTCTGGACGCCGACGACAAAGAAGCCGTCATCAGTGATCTCGATCGGGGCGGTGTGCTCAAACCAGGTCTTGAAGCTCGGAGTGTTGAGCTCGGCTCGAACGATATCCAGAACCTGAGACCACACTACGGTGATATCGGTGGCTGTGGGCATAGGGTGAACCCCTGTCGGAGAGAGCTAGCGGGCGGTCAGTTCATCGAGAAAGGTGAGTCCCTGTTCGGTCACAGTTCGCTTGCCCCCCTCGGCCTCAATCAGATTGAGCTCCTCCAAGAAGGCCAAGTCGCGGTAGGCGGTGGACAAACCCACGGACAACTCCTTGGCAACCAGGCTGGGTCCCGCAGAACCCGACTCAAGCACGAGCGCGAGAACCTGGGTCTGCCGAGTGGTCAGACGAGGCCGTACGGTCGCAGGTACCGGCGATTCGGGAAAGAAGCTCTCGTCAACGCGCGCTTCTCCCAGCACCCCTACCGGCGTTCCGCGCTGGAGGGTGTTGTCGACGTCAACGGTCCGGAGCTGATCGTCACCACGGACCCGCAGCCGAGATTGTCCTCGATGACAAGCGCTCCACCCGACAAAGACAGGAAGTCCCTCACAATCGGGAAGCCCGAGCCGACTCCCCTGATGAATGCCTTCATCCCGCCGCGCGCGGTCGTGTATCCGGGCAAGACCGCGCGATCCTTCTCGGGGATCCCGGGTCCCTGATCCGCGAACCGGACCGTCGTTCCCCCGTCGAGAATCGAGATCGACCGGCTCTGCGAATCCGGCGTGGATCAGGTTCTCGGCAACCTCGCGTACCACTGTATAGGGGAGGTTCCCTCCAGCCTGGCCGGAGAGCTCGTGGACACGAGCGGCAATCGCCTCGATGAACTCGGCGACGGGACCAGGAGCGATCTCCTCAACACGAGGGGACGCCCCGGGTGCTTCATACACCGCGATACGGGCTGGAGAAGACGTCGGCTCGACGAGGTCGAAAGCGAGCGGGCCCGCTCCAACAACTGAGATCGAGGTCGGCCGAGCGACCTCGGAGTAGAACGACTTCATGCTCCCCCGTCTTTCATCACTTTCCACACACCCACGGAGTAATCCACAGGCTGATTGCCGCGAGCGGCGCTTCGATAACACCAGAACACACGCGTATCTACCCACCGAGGCAAGCCGAGCCAGAGACAGAAACAAGTCGTCTAGCTGGGCTTTCCTAGACTGTCCACACGAGTTTCCACATCTGTGGAAACAACTTTCCAGACCGCTGCCCTCCCCCAACGAATCACCCTGCTAGGGGCACGCGTTTGCTGTGGAAAGAGTGGAAGAACTCCAGTCGGATCCTGACCAGAGGATCGTGGAGAAGCGGGGACTGGAACTGCCGGCTGCACCAGACGCGACTCGCGCCAACCGGGGTAGAGCGCCGGCCGGTATCCGGAAGCACTGAGAACTGACCGAGGGCCAGACCAATGGCACAAGGGGTAGATATTCGCATCAAGAAGGTGCAAAGAGGCACTTTCAGACGCGGCGGAGCATAGCAGAGGGCCGAGGGACCAACAACGCTGCCGCGGGCGTTATCCACAGGCCAAGGAATCGTCAATCCTGCGTTTTCCACATTATCCACAGATTCTTGAACGTTTTGTGCTCTCGGAATATGGCTAGTCTAGCTGGGGTTTTAGCAAATAGAACGCATGTTCGTGCCTGGCGGCTTCTGGATTCGCTTGTCGGTCCGCGAGCGGGGACTGCACAAGACGCTGCCAGTCACGTGTGGTTTGACAGGTGCGCGGCCGCGCCCCTATAATCGTCGGGCTTTGCCCCAAAACAGACGGGGCGCCACAAGGAGGATCACAGTGAAAAGAACATACCAGCCCAACAACCGGAAGCGTGCGAAGACGCACGGCTTCCGCGCACGCATGGCAACCCGCGGCGGCCGTGCGGTACTTGCAGCTCGCCGTCGCAAGGGACGCAAGGTTCTCTGCCCCTCGACGTGTAGCGGTAGCGACCGGGGCGTGAAGGAATGGGCACTATCAAGTCCTCCCGGGAGATAGACACGGTCTTCCGGGAAGCCAAGAGGGCGGCCCACCCGCTCATCATAGTGCTAGCGGCACAGACACCAGAAGGACGCGGCCGATACAGGCCGCGTCGCGTTTATCGCGGGAAAGAAGCTCGGCAACGCGGTTGACTAGGAATCGCTCCAAGCGGGTCCTGCGTGAGGCCGTGCGCCGGTGTGCCGGCCCGTGGGCGGGTTACGACGCGCTGCTCATTGCGAGACCGGCTACCAGAGACGCCGACCAGCGAGAACTCGACGGCGCCTTGCGCTCTCAGCTATCCAAGCTCGGGACTCAGCGCCGTGAGGGCAATTGGGCGCGTATCATCCTCTCCTTGCCTCGAAGAGGCAGCCATGCTTCTCGTGCGGGGATACCAGGTCTTCATCTCCCCCGCCTTTCCGCCATCCTGCAGGTTCACGCCGACATGCTCGGCATATGCGCTAACATCACTTGAACGCTACGGACTGCTCCAAGGCGGGTGGCTCACTCTCAAGCGGATCGCCCGCTGCCACCCCTGGAGTCCCGGAGGACATGATCCTGTCCCCTAGCGGGCGGGCCTACTACTGTATACGAGGAGGATCCACAGCGTGCACGTATTCGCAGCTCAGCTGGCGATTTGGGTTCAGTTCCAGAACCTGATCTTCTACGCCCTTGACGTACCTCTACCGACTCACCGGTGACTGGGGCGTGGCGATCATTCTGCTGACGGTCGCAATCAGAATTCTGATTCTGCCGCTCACGATCAAGCAGACGAGCTCGATGTATGAGCTCCAGAAGATCCAGCCGAAGATCAAGGCGCTGCAGGCGAAGTACAAGGACGACAAAGAGAAGCTGCAGGAGGAGACCCTCAAGTTCTACTCGGAGAACAAGGTCAATCCCCTTGGGCGGCTGTCTCCCCCTCCTGCTCCAGATGCCGGTGTTCTTCGCACTCTTCAGCGTACTGCGTACACGGCTGCCCGAAGGGGCATCGTTTCTGGGAATTATTCCCAATCTCGGCGACGCGCCTCAGGCGGTCTACAAGGCGGCGGCTGCTGGCGGCGGCCCCATGGCCGGCATCATCGCCGCCCTCCCCTACATCGTCCTCGTGATCCTGTTCTCTCGTCAGCATCTGGCTTCCGCAGGCACTCATGCCCGGCGACAAGCAGCAGAAGATGATCGGCGCCTACATGGCGATAGCGATGCTCTGGTTTGGCTGGACGAGCCCGGCCGGCGTTCTGCTCTACTGGGACGTCTCCAGCATCTGGGGAGTCGCCCAGCAGCAGCTGACCATGACGTTGGATGAATCGCAAGAAGGCCGCTGATGAACTCGCGCTGGCAGAGGAGAAGGACGCAGCGAAGAGCTGCGAGCGAGCAGGTCTCATCCAAGAAGCCTTCGAACAAGCCAGGCGAAGAAGAGCTAGTTCCGCGCCGGCAGGCGCTGTGGCAAAGGATGGTGGCAAGCATGGAGCGAGAGTGCACAAGGAGGCGCCAACGGTCGCCGAGGCGGTCGACGCGGCGCTGGAGGAGCTCGGCGTGCAGCAGGATGCGGTGGCCTACGAGATCCTCGAGGAGCCCGGGAAGAAGATCTTCGGAATCGGCAGTGAGCGGGCGGCCAAGGTCAGAGTCTGGGTCAAGGAGGGGTATCCTCGAAGAGCAGCAGGACGCCGCTGCCCGCAACCGATGACGAGCTCCCGGTCGACGAGCTCGACGGTCCGGAGACGATGAGCCGCTACCCGCCGGAGCTCAGGGTATGAGCAGACGCCGGAGCTCTCGGACGAGGACCTTGACCGGGTGGCCGATACCGCAGTGAAGGCGCTGAAGACGATTCTCGGGTTCTTCGGTATCGAGGGATCCGCGGTCGAGGAGTACGAGGGCGACGAGGGCGAGATCATTCTCGACGTCGTCGGCGGAGACCTGGCGCTGCTCATCGGGCGTCACGGCCGCACCCTCGATGCACTTCAGACGATCGTCTCGGCGATCACCAGCCGCGAACTCGGCTTTCGTCACCCCGTCATTGTTGACGTCGAGGGATATCGCCATCGTCGGCGGCAGAAGCTTGAGGACATCGCCCGGCGGTCAGCTGATCGCGCAGCCAATCAGCACATCCCGATTCAGACTGAGGCCGATGACCGCCTATGAGCGCCGTGTCGTGCATGTCGCGCTCGGGACGACCGCAGAGTCAGCACGGCAGAGCGAGGGCAGGACCCGTTCCGCGTGGTGGTCATCAATCCCGAAGTAGTCAGTGACGGCGTGCACTGCGAGTGAGTCCGAGAGGGGCACCCACGGGCGCCCCTCTCCTTTTCGCTGCGAAGGCTCTGGTGGCTGCGAGGTTCTGGACTGGGTCGAGACGGCTCCCGCGCGCTGAGAGCTTCAGCCACGACTTGCACCCATCAGTCGCGACCCACTCGAGAGCCACTTCATGCCGATGGGCTACACGGTGGACATTCGCGTCGCCCATCCCCCACGCTGGACTGCAGCCGGCGGCCTAGGGTATCGTATCGGCCAGCCGAGTGAAGTCGGCCCCAAAGCGCCTACCCGTGCCTGAGATTCTCGTGTCGTGGACTCCTGGCGAATGAAGCCGCGAAGAGTGGAGAGGTTTCACGTGAAACCAGCCGGCGCACTCGGCCGCAACGCGCAATACCAGGCCGACCGCTTCTGCTCGGCGGTCCCGCAGGACCTGGCATCGACTGAAGGACTCGGTGCTGAGGCTAGACGAGTCGCGAGGCGCAGGCCGGTGCGGTCCGCCGCGGGCCGTGCCCGTCGGACATGACGGAACTCCTCGGAGCGCGGACTTCGGTCAGGTAGTGCTAGACTCCGAACGACACGATGACCTATCGGAGGTTTCACGTGAAACACGAGGAACTCGAAGCGGATCTAATCAGCTATCTCAATCTGATGGGAGTCGAGATTGCTCCCGAGCGCGCTGAATACCCTCGTTCGCCATGTCGAGCTCGTCCTCAGCGCCAATCAGCGGGTCAATCTGACCCGGGTAGTGGAACCAGCGGCGGCACTTCGTCTACATACCGCGGACTCCCTGTCCATCCTCGAGGACGTCGACGCTGCGCCGCCGGGACCGCTGTTGGACTTGGGTTCGGGCGCGGGCTTCCCTGGGATTCCTCTGGCCGTCTGTACGGACAGGCATGCCACACTGCTCGATTCCGTCGGCAAGAAGGTCCGCGAGCTGGGCTCGATCATCGTGGACCTGGGACTGGCGGACCAGCGTAGATGCAGTAGCCTCACGCGCGGAGTCTTTGGCCCGGAGCGAGCCCGGGCGCTTCGCTGCGGTTACGGCACGTGCGGTGTCGGAGCTTCCGGCTCTCGTCGAACTGGCATCCCCTCTCCTTATGAAGGGGGGCAGGCTCATCTGCATGAAGGGCTCGCCAGGGACCGATGAGATCGCACGAGCAGAGAAGGTAGCGAAACTGGTGGGTATGCGCTCCTCAGTACACGCGGAGTTTCGAGCTGCCGGAGGGTCAAGGGCACAGAACAGTGATTCTGCTACCGGAAGATCGCCGCATCGGGGCCGGCATTGCCTCGGAGAGAGGGCCTGGCGCAGCACGCGCCACTAGCGTAGACTCACTATCGCACGGGGCAACGCTCAGACTATACTCGTCGTCTGGCAGGGCTCGTACCCGGAGGAGGGGGAGAGTTGGTATACGGAGATTCGGTGCGTCGCCTTTCGGGGCCTGGGATACAACTGGCGGTCGTGAACCAGAAGGGCGGGGTCGGGAAGAGCACCACGGCGGTCAACCTGTCTGCGTCGCTCGGGCAGCTGGGCTACAAGACGCTGCTGGTCGACCTGGATCCACAGGGCAACGCCACCTCTGGCTTCGGCCTCAACAAGAACCAGCGGGAGCTCTGCATCTACAACGCGCTTCTTGGGGACACCGAGCTCGCGGAGATCATCGAGCCGGTCGAAATCGAACACGTGTTCGTTGCTCCAGCGACGATTCAGCTGGCCGGAGCGGAGATTGAGCTCGTTTCCGCGTTCAGCCGAGAAACGAAGCTCAAGTCCATTCTGGAACCGGTTGCCGCCGAGTTCGACTTTGTCATCATCGACTGCCCGCCTTCGCTTGGGCTGCTCACGATCAACGCGCTGACCGCGGTCGATGGCCTCCTGATTCCGATTCAGTGCGAGTACTACGCGCTCGAGGGGCTGTCGAAGCTTCTCGACAGCGTCCGACTCGTCAAGACCCACCTGAATCCCGGCTCTTGAGGTGTTCGGCGTGGTCATGACGATGTATGACTCGCGCACGCGGCTGGCGCAGCAGGTGGTGGCCGAGGTGAGGGACTTCTTCGAGGAGAAGGTGTTCTACGACCCTCATTCCGCGGACGGTCCGCTGTCGGAGGCGCCGAGCTTCGGGAAGCCGGTTTCGCTCTACGACCCAACTGGCAAGGGCGCGGAAGCCTACTCGAGCCTAGCGAAGGAAGTGGTTGACCGTGTCTAGAAGGGGACTGGGGCGTGGGCTCGCGGCGCTGATTCCGAGCGCTTCGCAGGAATCGCAGACCAACGGCGACGTCTACGAACTTGCCATAGACATGATCTCCCCGAATCCGGATCAGCCGCAGAACCGACTTGACCGAGGAGAGCCTCCTCGAGCTCAGCGATTCGATCAAGAAGGTGGGGCTGCTGCAGCCGATCCTGGTTCGGCCGATGGGGGAGGGCTACCAGATAATCGCAGGTGAGACGGCGGTGGAGGGCTTCTCGGCACGCCGGGCTGGAGCGAGTCCCGGTTCGCGTCCGCACGAGCACCGAGATCGAGTCGCTGGAGATGGCGCTCATCGAGAACCTGCAGCGCAAGGACCTGAATCCGATCGAAGAGGCCCGTGGATATCGCCGGCTGCTGACCGAGCACCGGATGACGCAGGCGGAACTCGCGGACAAGGTCTCGAAGTCGAGATCGACGGTCACAAACGCGCTCCGGCTGCTGGACCTGCCCGAAGAGGTCCAGGAGATCGTGTATCAAGGGGGGATGTCGGCCGGGCACGCACGGGCCGTCCTCTCGGTGCCCGACGAGGCGGCGCGACTGAAGCTCGCCAAGCGCATCGTGGACGACGGCCTCTCTGTCCGCGAGGCGGAGAACCTCGCACGGCTGTTCGCGGCGGGACAGACGGAGCGGGCGCCCCGGCCCACCACCCCCAAGTCCTTCAAGGTGGTGGCACGGCAGCTTCGCAGGCGACTGGGAACGAACGTGCGCGTGAAACTGCCAAAGGATCGCGGCAAGATCGAGATCGACTTCCAGGGGGAAGAAGACCTTGACCGCATCTACCGGCTGCTCTCCCAGGGGGAGGCGGCAGCGACCGCCCAGGAGGTCGAGCAGTGAGGCGCAATCTGGAATATTTTGTCATCGGGGCCATCGTCGGCGCGGTCGCGGGGCTTGTGTGCGGGCTCTTGATGGCTCCGAGCTCAGGCTACAAGACGCGCCAGCGGCTTGCTGCAGAGGCACGGCGGGCAGCGGACGTCGCACGGGCGCTGGCCGAGCGGGCCGAGGACGCAGCAGAGATGCTCGGAGGCAGGGTCGATCACTATCTCGGGCGGGACGAAGAAGTCGCGTGGCGCAAGGTTCGCGAGATTCGAGAGGGAGTGCAGCGCTACACAGTCACCCAGGACTGATGTCAGACCTCAGCGGATAGATGGACCCGGACTAGGGAGCGAGGCATGCCGCTGAAGGTTGTGACCGGCAGAGCGAACGCGGGCAAGACCGGATACATCCTGCGCTGGGCCTTTGAGGCCCTCGATCGAGGAGAGTCGGCGACGCTGGTCGTGCCCAGCATGGCGGACGTTCGACGGCTGCAGAGGGAACTGTCGGCGAAGGCCCCGTTCGGTGTGCGAGTGACTACTTCGCATGTCCTGGCCGAGGAGCTCTGGCTACTGCACGGGGATGGGCGGCGGCTGGTTGGAGACGCGACTCGGGCAGCAGTGATCCGGAAGATACTGGAAACTGACTTCCAGCGAAGCGCTGGCACCGTCGATGGGCACCCCCGGCTTCGAGCGGCTTCTTATGCAGACCGTCCGGCACTGCACTCTGACCGATACAGGTTATCGGACGGGGAGGGGTCGAGACGCGAGCGACCTGATCGCCGGTCTGCTGGAGCACTATCGGATGGCACTTGGCGAACTCGACCTGATCGAGCCGGACTGGATTGCCCCACTTCTCAGTGCCGAGACTCCGAAGATCGGTTTCGTGGCGTTTCTTCGCTTCACGAGCTTCTCGGAAGCGCAGTTGTCCATGCTTCTCTGTCTGGCCGAGAAGAACACCGCGTGTGCGGCGTTGACGTGGGAAGACGGGTTTGCGCCGACACGCGCCAATGATGCCGCGGCGAAAGCGCTCCTGGTCAGGGCCGATGAGATCCGGACAGCCCAAGAATCGCCGGGAGATTCGGAGCTGGACGCCGTCGCGACCGGCATTCACCCAGCCAAGGCACTGCTGGCGGCCACCGGGAGCGTGGTGTTGGGAGAGGCGAGGGGACGCGAGGCGGAGGCGGCACTTGTTGCAGAGATGGCGGCCGCCGCCGTGCGGAGAGGGACGAGTCCGGAACGGGTCGCCGTGGCGTTCGGTGACCTTGCTCCACGGGTGGACCTGGTGCGGGGCGCGATGGCGGCAGAGGGTCTCGAGTGCAGCTTCGATTGTCCGCTGACGGTTGGCGCCACTCCCTTCGGGCGCGCCCTGGCCGCCCTGCTGCGCCTTGCGACAGGACGAGGGGCACGTGCGGACGCCCTTCAGTTCCTGCAGGGACCCTTCAGTGATTCGGACCCCCGGGGAGTTCTCCAACTCGACAGCAAGTGGCGCACGATGCGGCAGACTGAGGACAGCTCCCAGATCCTCCGTGACGTGATCTCTCTCGGCGGGAGTACAGGCGCCGCGGCTGCTATCGGCCGCACGATTTCACGCAAAGCCCCTTGACGACCAGTCTGCGCAACAATGGCAGAAATTGGCAGACTGCCTCATCGCCTGCTCGGCGGCAGGCGATCGGCGGGGCGAGGTCCGGGAGCAGGACGCAAGCGCACATCGCGCCGTGACAAGGGCGGTTGCGGAGATGTCGGCAGTCCCGGGCCACCCATTCAGCGCAGTCGAGGTCCTCGACATTCTACCGTCGCTGTCGTGCGCGCTCTCCCCTGAGGAATCCGCTGGGCATGTCCAGGTCGTGCAAGCATCACACGTGGGGGCGCGGCGGTTCGATGAGCTGATCCTCGCGGGCCTGACCAGCCGGGAGTTTCCCCGAGCTACAAGGGAGACCTTCTCCTCCGAGATGCTCGCGCTGGCCACCGGGCGTGCAGCCCCTTGCGAGGAGGCCGTCCTGGAAGTCGAGTTCTACTCGTTGCTGACGCGGCCAAGAAGGCGGCTGGCCCTCGTCAGGCAGACCGTGGACAGCGAGGGAGCCCCCCAGCTCGCTTCACCCTTCCTCGATCGGATCCTCGGCTTGTATCGCGATCCGATTGCTGGCGTGGAGGACGACGACCTCAGTCGAGCTCCCGAGACGGTGAAGAGTCGCGATACGCGAGCGTTCGCGCCAGCGTTCACGCGCGGGAGGCGCGAGGCCCGTCTTCTTCCGGCGAGCGAGATTCCTTCTGGCAGAACCGTGGTCCGCGGCAGCGTCAGTGCCGACATCGCGTCGCGAATGGCGCAGGATCGTGTCTTCTCGGCGACGGAGCTCGAGACGTACCTCAAGTGCCCCTACAGCTGGTTCTATGCGCGAGTGCTGCGACCTCGGGACCTTGATGCCGAGATGGACGCTGCCGCGATCGGCAGCAGGGCACATCGCCTCATCTCCGAGTTCTACGCGGCGATGAGGCGCGAGGGGCGCGAACGCGTCACAGCTCAGACCCTGCCAGAGGACATCGAACTGTTCGAGCGCACGGCAGCCGGATGCGAGGACGCGATGGGCGCCGCGCAGGGCCTCGCCGAGGAGATCGACGCCGGGCGCGCTCATCTGTGGGCTCGCCACGTGGTCGAGGATGATGCGTACCTGCTTCCTGGGTACGCGCCATCCGGACATGAAGTGGAGTTCGGACGGGATCGAACGTTCGAATTCGCCGGTGTCTCAATCGCCGGTCGCATCGATCGGATCGATGTCGGTCCGGCTGGGGCGGTCGTCACGGACTACAAGTCGACACGCGACGTGGGCAGTTTGGTGGGCGCAGGCCGGGGCTCCAGCATCCAGCACGTGCTCTACGCCCTGGCCGCAGAGCGTTCGCTGGGCTTGCCGGTCGTGGGATCGGTCTATCGATCGTTGCGTGGCAGGCAGCTCAGAGGCTACTGGCGTTCGGACCTGCTCTCAACGCTGCCAACGGAGGCGTGTGAGAAGGACGCCATGGACGAGGATGGCTTCTCGGCTATGGTCGAGACGCTGGAACAGCGCGTGGCGGGCGCGATCGAGGGAATCCGCGCTGGCGAGATTCCGCGTACTCCCTCGAGTGCCGATGCGTGCAGATACTGCGGGATCAGGCAGGTCTGTGGGGGAGCGCTGAAGTGAAGGGCCATCTGAACAATGAGCAGTCCTTGGCCGCCGAGCGCCTGAGCGGTCCGGTTCTCGTGACCGCTGGGGCGGGGTCGGGCAAGACGCGGATGCTGACAGAGCGGTTCGCCAATGCAGTGATCCCGGGGCGGCTTGCCGGCTGGCGCCCGGTGGATCCGGGGAGTGTCGTAGCGATCACGTTCACGGAGAAGGCCGCTGGCGAGATCGCAGAGCGCGTGAGAGCCGAGATCGGGGATTCCGGGGCCGGCCAGCGCCTCGACTTGGACGACGACCTCTGGATATCGACCATCCACGGGTTCTGCGCGCGGATCCTCAGAAGCAATCCCCTCGAGGCGCAAATAGACCCGATGTTCACCGTCGTCGACACCGTCGAGACGGGACAGCTTCGCGAGAGGGCATTCCGCGACGCGCTCATCGAGATCGACGGCCGCGGCGACGGTCTCAGAGAACTGTTGGACGCCTACCGGGTCGACGCCGTCTTCGCAGCAGTGCTTGAGATCGAACGGCAGCTCGCGGTGGCGGGGCTCGGCCCCGACTCGATCGTCCTTGAGACATCTCCGTCGGTGAACCAGCTGCTGGAGGATGCTTCCGCGCTCTTCGGCGAAGGTACCACCACATGCGATATCGGCTACTCCGGAACCAGCTCGGCCCACATAGACCACGCTGAGCAGTGCCGCAGGCCTCCTCACCGCGTGTTCGGCGATATCTCTGTTGGACCACTCTGAGCAGGCCACCTACGAACGCGTGCTTGAGATGGTCGAGAGCTACAAGCCCCTCAAGAAGCTCAAGGGGTTCGAGCACCTGAACGAGGAGTACACCTCGCGGAAGTCAGCACTGGCGGCCCGGGCGGCCGCGGGGATGGTACGGCCGTACGCTGAAGCGCTTCGCGCCCTGGTGGTCGTCTATGGAAGGCGGTATCGGCAGCTGAAGCAGGCGGCCGGTGTGCTGGACTTCGAGGACCTGCAGACGAAGGCGGTCGAACTTCTTGAACAGCGGCCTGAGGTGGCGGCCCGATATCAAGCGCGATTCCAGGTTGTGATGATCGATGAGTTTCAGGACACCGACGCGCTTCAACTTCGGCTCGTCGAGCGGGTGGCGGGCGAGAACCTGTGCACGGTCGGTGACGAGATGCAGTCGATATACGGCTTTCGTGGTGCCGACGTCGAGGTGTACCGTCGCCATCGGACCTCAATGCAGCAAGAGGGCGCCCTCGTAGCTGAGCTGGCCACCAACTACCGCTCGCGTCCCGAGATACTGAGCTTCATCAACGCGGTGTTCGGCTCGGCCGAGTACGCCAGAAACCACACCCTCGCACTGCGAGCTGCTCCAGACGGGCGAGGACCCCAGCGGCTTGACGGGCCGCTCGAGGGGCAACCTCGCGTTGACGTGCTCTTCGTCGATGGGGGGGTCCAGAACGCGGGGACCGCACGCGCGCGGGAGGCGGCGGCGATCGCCGAGCGGCTCTCCGAGCTGCACGCCTGCGGGGTGGAACCCGGAGACGTCGCGGTGCTCCTCCGGGCGTACACCGACGCTCACGTCTACGCCGATGCCCTCATCGCCCGGGGCCTGCCCGCAGTCATAGTCGGGGGCGGGCGGTTCTTCGCCCTGCCGGAGGTCGCGGTCATGCGTGCTCTGACCCGGACGGTCGCCAACGTCGCCGATGAGGCGGCTCTCGGCGTGCTCCTGGTCTCGGATTTCGTCCCCATATCGGACGAGGCCCTGCTCGGGCTGAGGCTGGCGGCCGAGGGTGGCCGGCCATCGCTCTGGGAGCTGATCTGCTCGGACACCCGGGCGCTCGAACCAGCGGATACCGCTGCTCTCGAGCGGCTGAGGTCGGTTATCGACGGTGCCCGTGGACGGGTCGGTCGGGAACCGCTGGAGGACGTGCTGTTGCGAGCGGTCGAGGAGGCGGGCTATGACCTCCGCCTCCTTGCGGAGGGCGACACGGGAAGAGACGCGTTCGCAAACGTGCTCAAGTTCACGCGACGCGCCGCAGAGTTCGAGCGGCGAGACGGCTCGGGCCCCGCGGGCTTCTCGGCGTATCTGGACGACAAGGAGCGGCTCGGCGATCGGGAGGCACCGGAAAGCGCAGCGGACGAGGGTTCATGTGCAGTGCAGATCATGAGCATCCACGCGTCCAAGGGGCTCGAGTTCCCGGTCGTGGTCGTCCCGGATATCGGGCGTGGGGGCAGGGCCAATAGCGATGTAGTGCGCACTGACAGGTCGTCCGTTGCACTGCGCGTCGCGCTGAAGACACCCCCGAAAGACGAGAGCGGCAAGTCTCGGCCCGGATCTGAGTGGTTCAACGCGTTTGATGAGGCCGACAAAGCCGCGCAGGAGCAGGAGCGCGACCGAGTGCTCTACGTCGCCTTGACGCGGGCACGGGACCTGTTGATGGTCAGCGGATCCGGCAGGCTCAATCCAGCCAAGAGCTCGGAGTCGAACAGCGACTTGGCCAGGCTGGCCCGGGTGCTCGGATACGACATCCCGATCGGCGGTGCCCGCATCGAGCCGATCACGCTCGGCGGGGAAGAGGTGGGCCGACTCAGGGTCATCGATGCAACGGAGGAACCGCCAGCGGCGGGCCCGACAGTCGCGGCATCTCGCGATGCATCCCTGCCTCCCATCGGCGAGTCGCTGAGAACGGCCGAGCATCAAACGTGGAGCCCCGACTCAGTCTCGTACACGCAGTTGAGCGAATTCGAGCGGTGTCCTCGGCAGTTTCGAATCCGCCGGGTCTTGGGAATCGCACCACCGGCCTCACCGTCATCCCAGCCGGAACCAAAGCGCCTCGGCACAGCACTGCATGCGGCCTTGCGGCTCGTTTCTCCGGAGGGCGCGATGCCGGACGAAGCGCGTATGGACGCCCTAGTGCGCTACTTCGAGCTGGACCCGGCCGAGGCCAAGCGGCTCGTGCAGGCGACGCGTCAGTACTGCTCCTCCGACATCGCGAGCCGTGCGGCGAAGTCGGAGGTTGTGATACACGAGGCACCGTTCACCGTCGCGATCGGCGACGGGCTGTTCGTGCTGGGGGGCAGCATCGATCTCTACGCGCGCAGCGGCGACTCTGCCTTGATCGTCGACTACAAGTCAGGTGCTTCGGGTGCCCCAGAGGAGCTGTCCGCCCGATACCGCCTGCAAGCTGAGTGCTACGCGCTTGCGGTGCTCCGGGCAGGATGCGAGCACGTCGAAGTGGTCTTCGTCAGACCGGAGGTGTCGTCCGACGGCCAGGTCGAGCACGTGAGCTTTCCGTTCGGCCAGACGGACGCCGGGCGCATAGAGGCTGGCCTCGTGGAGAAGTACCGGGAGATCGTGGACTCCGATTTCGAGCCGAGACCGGGTGACGCGTGCGCGAACTGCTCCGTGCCCGACGGGATGTGCGAGTTCCTTCGCGATTCAGCTCGGAGTCCGCGCAGCTGATCTAGCCGCCCGCGTGGCGCTGACGCAGCTGGCCACAGGCGGCGTCGATATCGACGCCGCGCTCGGTTCGAACCGATGCTTCGATCCCGGCCTCGTGCAGGCCGTGCTCGAAGGCGGTGAGCCGCTCGGCAGGGGAGCGGGAGAAGTCGCTCTCGGAAACCGGGTTGATCGGGATGAGGTTGACGTGGATGAGCATGCCTCTGCAGAAACCGATGAGCGCAGCCAGCTCGGATGCGCTGTCGTTGACGCCGGCGATGAGCGCGTACTCGACTGACGGACGGCGTCCGGTCTGCTCGGCATAGTCGATGAGAGCTTCCCGCAGCAGCGGCACGGAGAAGGCACGCACGCCAGGCATGAGACGGTCACGCGTTTCCTGAACCGCCGAGTGGAGTGAGACGGCCAGGGTGAACTGCTCGGGCTCTTGGGCGAAGCGTCGGATGCCGGCTATGAGGCCGCAGGTCGAAACCGTGAGATGCCTCGCCCCGATGCCGAGGCCGGTATCGGCATTCATGAACCGGAGCGCACCCAGCGTCGCATCGTAGTTGGCGAACGGCTCACCTTGTCCCATCGCCACGGCGTTGGTGACGCGCCGACCGAAGTCGTCTGCGACGAGGCGGACCTGGTCGACCATCTCTCCCGGACCGAGATCGCGCGTGAGCCCACCGATGCCGGTCGCGCAGAAGGCGCAGCCCATGGCACAGCCGGCCTGTGTGGAGAAGCAGACGGTCAGCCGGTCACCGCTCGGAAGTCCTACCGCCTCGACGGCTGCTTCGCCTGCGAGCCCGACGAGATACTTGCGCGTCCCGTCGCTGGATTCCTGGCGGTCCTGCAGTGAAGGGGAGGACAGCCCCAGCCGGCCCGCGAGAGTCTCGCGCAGGCCGACTGGGAGGTCCGTCATCTCCGCAAAGGAACTGACGCCGCGCTGGTAGAGCCAGCGTTCGATCTGCACCGCGCGGAATCGCGGCTCGCCGAGCTCGGAGACGAGCGCTTCGAGTCCGGGCCGGCTGAGGGCCTTGATACCGACGGTGTTGGCGGGCGAATCCATCGCTACCGGCCGAGCTCCTCGAGCGCGGCGAGGTACTCGCCCTTGTGCTCGCCCTCGTAGCGGCCCACGGAGCGGAAGTACGACGCGATCTCCGGATAGCCCTCAGCCTCCGCGGTCTCGGCGAACGACGGGTACATCTCGGAGGTCTCGTAGCCCTCGCCTTCGGCGGCGGCCGCGAGGTTCTGCGCCGTGCGTGCCGTAGCCTCCCATGTACGCGAGGTGACCGAGAGCGTGAGCGGTCTCCTCGGCAGCCGCGCGTTCGAAAGCGTCGAGCGCCGACTGCGGCGCGCCTTCGAGTTCGGCGATGCGCTTCCAGAGCGTGTAGCGACGGTTGGCCTGCGACTCGCCGGCGAAGGCGGCCTTCAGGTTCTCAAGCGTCTCGGAGCCAGCGAGATCGCCGGGTCCCTCATAGAGCTTGAACGCCGTGCGCGGCGCACCGCACACGGGGCAGTGCTCCGGCGCCGGGCCGACGTGGAGATAGCCACACGAGCTGCACCTGTACGTCTCGACCATTCGAGTCTCCCTTCACGGTGGGTACGTCCACACGATAGTGACAGGTTTCTACCCCACGCACGTCGTCAGGGCGGTGCGCCCTGGGCGGGGCGATGAGACACGACGAGAGCACGCACTCGCAGGTAGGCTACGATGACAATCGCCAATAGAGGCGTGGTGATGACGGCCAAGGAGGACAGGTACATGGGAAGAGCGTCGAGAATCGTGATGGCGATAGTACTGGGCGGACTGATGATGCTGACCGCGGCGGCGCCCTTGGTCGCACAGCCGGTTCCGGTCGCCCCGGGAACCGCGCCTGCGGCTGCGTTCCCTCCTGCGTCGAGTTGTGGGTGCCACGGGACGCTTGTCGACCAGTGGGGCCAGTCGATGCACAGCCAAGCGCTCGAAGACCCGATCTTCACGACAAAGGTCGCCGAGGCAGAAGCGGCTACGGGCGGCAAGCTCGGGTCCTTCTGCAAGAAATGCCACGGGCCCGTTGCTGCAATGACAGGGGAGTCGGGCAAGCCCATCGCCGAGATGAGCCCGGGAGCGGCGCAGAGCATCGTCTGCATGTTCTGCCACCAGGTTGTCGGGAACACCGAGCCGCTCGGCAACGTCTCGCAGTTGCTCGAGCCCGATGGCACGCGCCGCGCGCAGCTCGAGAATCCGCAAGCCCCGCATCCGGCGGTCTTCTCGGCGATGCACGCGAAGTCCGAGATCTGCGGCGGCTGCCACAACGTCAACCATCCCATCAACGGGATGCACCTGGAGTCGACCTACCGCGAGTGGGCTGAGAGCCCGCAGGGCAAGGCCGGCACGCAGTGTCAGGACTGCCATATGAGCCTCAAGCCGGGGCAGATCGGGCCCTCGGCCGGCCAAGCAGCTCCTGGCGCTCCGGAGCGTCCCAATATCTACCAGATGACGTTCACCGGCGCGCAGGTCGAGCTGAGCAACCCCGAGCTCGCCACGCAGATGCTCCAGAGCGCGGCCACGCTCAAGATGGACGCCCCCCAGGTGGTTGCGCCGGGAGAAGAGGCATCGGTCTCGGTGACGATCACGAACAGCGGAGCCGGACACTACCTGCCCACCGGACTCACCGAAGTCCGCGAGATGTGGCTGGATGTGTCGGTCGTCGATGCAGCAGGGAAGTCCACGAGCCTTGGAGAGCACCGCTTCGGGACCGTGCTGAAGGACGCGGCCGGCAAGTACCCGGCCGAGCTGTGGGACGCCGTCGCCGTGCAGTCAGACGATCGCATTCCGCCGAAGCAGAGCGTGACCCATTCCTACAAGCTCGCCCTGCCGAGCGGAGTCGAGGCGGGCACGCTCAAGGCGCAGCTCCTCTACCGCTCAGTGCCCGAGCAGCTGGCCACCAAGGCGGGAGTGAAGAACCCGACGACGGTCATGGCCTCCGCCGAGCAGGCGGTGTACGGATCGGCTGAAGCTCAGCAGAAGGCCGCTGAGCCGACGAGCGAGACTCCCACGTCGACGAACACCTGGCTGTTCGTCGGGCTCGGCGTGCTGCTCGTGATCGGCATCGGTGCGGGATTCCTCTGGTGGCGCCGCCGTTCAGCCTGACGCGCGACTTCATCATGCAGAACCAGTGAGGCCCCGACCGATGTGGCGGGGCCTCACCTGTGTTCGAACGTCTACTGCATGTGGCGTCGCTACTTCTTCGGCGTCGGCGTAGCAGTCGTGGTGGCCGAGTATCCTGCCGGGCGATCGCCCACCGTGACGCTGAGCTCGATAGGCTTGCCGTCGCGCAGGAGCTTGATCTTCACTGCGTCTCCGGCCTTGTGGCGCCGCACGAGCAGAATCAGGTCGTTCATCGACCGCACATCAGAGCCGTCGACTGCCACAACGACGTCGCCGACCTTGACCCCGGCCTTGCTCGCGCCGGAACCGGGCGCCAGCTCCTCGACGAGGGCACCTTCCTCGACGGCAAGCTTCTCGGCTGCCGCCAATTCGGGAGTCACCGAGACGCCGATGATCCCGATGAAGGGATGCGTGACGGTTCCGCTGGCAATGAGCTGCTCGGACACGTCGATCGCCTTGTCGACCGGAACGGCGAACCCGATGCCGCCGCTCGACCCTGAGTCCGAGTAGATCGCGGTGTTGATTCCCACGAGACGACCGGACCGGTCCACCAACGCCCCACCGGAGTTGCCGGGGTTGATGGCGGCATCGGTCTGGATGACGTCGATCAGCGGGTAGCTCCCTGTGGCGTTGTCGCCAAAGTCAGGAAGCGAGCGGCCCAGTGCCGAGACGACACCGGAGGTGACCGAGTGCTCGAGGCCGAAGGGCGAACCGATTGCGACGACCGTCTGCCCGACCACGAGATCCTTCGAGCTGCCCAGTGCGATGAGAGGGAGCTTGTCGTTGATCTTGAGGACGGCGATATCGTTGTCGGCGTCTGTGCCAACCACGGTGGCGGGCCAGGACTTGCCCGCGGTGCTCCTCACGGTGATCTTCGTGGCGTTCTCGATGACGTGGTTGTTGGTGAGGATGTAGGTTCCTCCTTCAGGAGTCCGCTCATAGGCCACGCCGGACCCCTGCCCACTCATCGGAACCGACGGATGGCTGTCCGGCAATGCCGGGGAGCCGGACTTCGCGGCCGCCTCGGTCACGTCGATGTTGACGACCGAGGGCACCGCAGCTTCGGCCGCCGCAACCACGGGTTCGTCGGCTGATCCGGTCGGGACCGTGGAAGCGGTTGTACGTCGGAGCGAGCCCCCTTCGAGCACCGGGCCGTAAGCGGCGAGCCGTGCCCCCGCGTATCCGCCCGCAAGGCCGGCGAGCGCGCCGATCAGCAGCGCCACGATCACGGTGACGGCGACTACCGTCCCCGTTGAGCCGTGCGCCTTTGGAGGAGTGGGAGCGGCCGCCTCGGGGCTATCCCAACCGGCAACAGGAGGTGGCGTGATCGAGGGTCCCGTCGCCGCTGGCGACTGCTCGGCATCCGTGTTCGCGGCTACCTCAGCGGCGACAGACGCCTCCTCTTCAGCCGGCGCGTGTGCCTGCTGCGGCGAAGCAGTCGGGTCCGGAACCGCCCCTGTGTCGGCACCGTCCAAGGGGGTGTCGTTGGTCATGGTGGACTCCTTCTCGGGGATTATGTGGGCTTTCAGGGCAATTGGCCCCTGAAGTGCGATGATAGACAACAGCAGCTAGCGCGCCGCTCACGGTTACTACACGGTTTCTTCCCGACAAGACCACAGGCCTCTCGCTTGCGCCACGAGGGACACTTTGCGGTTGAGTGAAGTGCACAAGGTGGCTAGACTTTCGGGAGTCGCATCTGATGAGGGAGTCTCATGGCAGACGGTCAGGATAGTCAGGAAGCCGCCGACGAGAGCGCTGACTTGGCCGAGGTAGTCGCATCCCTCGAAGATCCGGAGCCGGGCGCTGGCCCCGACGACGGCCGGAGCGAGGACGTCTCGGCGGCCGCGGATCCCGAACCGATCGCACCTGAGATCGCCGCGCTGCAGGCGGACCTTGAAGCCGAGACCGATGCCGCTGAAGCCGATGCCGACGATTCGGCCGTTGAGCCCGAGCCCGAGCCCGAGCCCGAGCCGGCGCAGGTTCCCGACGAGACCGGCCCGGCCGAGGTCGGTGGCGCGCAAGAAGCAGCCGCCGACTCCAGGGATCTGACGCTCCCCGATGACCGCGCCGGGATCCCGCTGTGGCCCTTCATCGTGTACTTCGGGCTGTGGGTCGTCTTCGCGGGACTGCTGGTATGGCAGGCGATGCAGGCGCCGGCAGGAGTGCCGGTGTACGAACTCGAGCTCTACGGCATCAGCATCCTCGTCGGCCTGGTGCTGACCGCGCTGGGCCCGTTCCTGGCTATCGCGGTGTGGCTGGCGTTGTGGATGGCTCGGCCTGGCGCGCGGGCCGGGCTCTTCAGCCGATCGCTGATCATCGGTGCGGTGACCACGCTCGCCGGAGTTGCGCTCTGGATGCTGGCGCTCGGCGCCGTTGACATGCTTCGCCTCGGCAGGCTGCTCTAGCCCGAAGGGAATCCTCGTGAGCATCAATCCTCAAGAAACTCGCGTCGCCGTACTGTACGGCGGCAAGTCCGCCGAACGCGCCGTCTCGCTCAATACGGGTGGACAGGTGGAGCAGGCCCTTCGCGGGCTGGGCTTCGACGTCGCGCCCATCGACACCGGAGCCGACGGATTCGTCACCCAGCTGGTCGGTGCGGGTGCGGACGTCGCCTTCATCTGTCTGCACGGTCGGTTCGGCGAGGACGGGACGGTCCAGGGCCTTTGCGAGCTGCTCGAGCTGCCATACGTGGGATCGGGCGTCCTCGCGAGCGCGCTGGCGCTTGAGAAGGTCAAGAGCAAGCAGTTCTTCGCGCTGGCTGGCCTTCCGACTCCCGATTTCGCGGTGGTCCATCGCGGTCAGCCATACGACATGGACGCGGTCGTCTCGGCGGTGGGCGAGAAGTGCGTCGTCAAGCCCGCGAACGAGGGCTCATCGGTGGGCATGACCATCGTTCACCGCCGAGGCGAGCTTGCCGAGGCGATCGACAAGGCCTTCGAGTACGACCGCGAGGTGCTCATTGAGCGCTTCGTGGAGGGTACCGAGGTCACGATCGGCGTGATCGGCAACGACGACGTGATGGCGTTGCCGACACTTGAGATCGTTCCGGAGCACGAGTTCTACGACTATGACTCCAAGTACGTGCCCGGCATGAGCAGTCACATAATCCCTGCGCGCGTCAGCGATGAGGCCCGCGAGGAGTGTCAGCGGTGGCCGTCGCCGCCCACACGGCGCTGGGCTGCCGTGGGATGTCGCGCGCTGACACGATCGTCGAGGCCGACGGAAGTGTCTGGCTGCTCGAAGTGAACACCATCCCGGGAATGACCTCGACCTCGCTTGTTCCCGACGCTGCCCGGGCCGCAGGAATCGAGTTCCCGGAACTGTGCCGGAAGCTCGTGGAGTACGCGCTCGAGCCTGCGCGGTAGCACGGGTCAGTGCGGTCCGGTGACCTAGACCGCGCGGATCATGCAGCCGGGAACTCCAGTCGCACGATCGCCCCGCCGCCATCGCGCTCGGAGACGCTCAGGCGGCCGTCGTGGGCACCGACCACGTTGTCGACGATGCCGAGCCCGAGCCCGGTTCCGGGAATGTCGGCGTCACGATCGAGCCGTGCGAACGGCTCGATCACCTGTACCAGCTCGTCCTCGGTGATGCCCGGCCCCCGATCCGCCACCTCTACGACCACGATCGGCAGGGCAGCGCCGTGCTCCTCGGCAACGCGAATCTCGATCGACGTGCGTGACGGTGAGTACTTGGCGGCGTTGTCGATGAGGTTGGCGAGCACACGCGCGAGAGCATCGGGATCGCCGAGGATCTGGCCAGCGGCCTCCAAGTTGACGTCGATCGTGCGGCCGGTGGCCGAGCGCTGGTCGGCGGCGACCTGCTCGGCAAGGAGGCTGAGCGAGACCGGGCAGAACGCTCGGCTGGCGCCAGCGTATGGAAGGCCCGCGAGCGCGTCGGCACACAGCGCGTCGGCCCGCAGGATCGCGCGCTCGATACCGCCAAGCGCCGACTCGCGCTCGACCGGCGTCAGCGGGTGGCGCAGGAGCTCGGTGTAGCCGGCGATCACAGTGAGTGCACCGCGGAGTTCGTGGGCGTACGAAGCGAGCGCCTCGGAAGTGAGCGGGTTGCCGGTCATCGCCGGGCTGTCTGGCGGGCGCGTGCGCGGGCTCGCATCTCGACGACGCTCGATGACCAGCTTCACGGCATCCATGAGCAGCAGCGAGAATGCGCGACGCCAGGACGACCAGCGTCCACTCACCCGAGTTGAGCGCGGTCGTCTTGAACAGCTGCTGCATCGGCGGCCACATGACCACCGCTATCTGCAGCGCCACCGTCGCCACGAAGGCTATCAGCAGCCAGCGGTTCTTGAACGTCTCTGCCGAGAAGACCGATCCGCGTGCGCTGCGGTAGTTGAACGCGTGGAGCTTCTGTGAGAACACAAGGATCGTGAAGAGCATCGTTCGCTCGGCGAGGTCGCTGCTGCCCAAGAGCGGACCCGCGGCGAACGTCGCACCGAGGCGCGAACACCGTCATCACGATGCCCTGCCAGACGACCTCGGTCATGCGCGAGCCCGAGAGGATGGGCTCCTTGGAGTCGCGGGGGAAGCGGTCCATGACGGTCGGATCCGCCGGGTCCACGCCCAGAGCCAAGCGCGGGAGGCCCGTCGGTGACGAGGTTGATCCAGAGCAGCTGCAGGGGCAGGAGAGCAAGCAGACCGTGCTCGGGGAAGAATGCTACGAAGATCGCGGTGGAGAAGACCACCAGCACCTCGCTCATGTTGCACGAGAGCAGGAACAGGATGACCTTCGACAGGTTGTCGAATACCGTGCGGCCCTCGCTCGACCGCCTCGACGATCGTCGCGAAGTTGTCGTCGGCGAGCACCATGTCCGCTGCCTCGCGCGCCACGTCGGTGCCGATGTTGCCCATCGCCACGCCGATGTCGGCGCGCTTGAGGGCGGGCGCGTCGTTCACGCCGTCGCCGGTCATCGCGACGATCTCGCCGTCGGCCTTGAGTGCCGAGACGATTCGGATCTTGTCCTCGGGGTTCACGCGCGCGTACACGCGAACGTCCTCGGCGCGGGCGCACAGCTCCTCGTCGGTCATCTCGGCGAGCTCGTGCGCCGGTGACGACCGACGTCGCGGGAGCGTCGGCGTCCAGCAGCCCGATCTGGATGGCGATGGCGCGGGCCGTGAGCGCATGGTCGCCGGTGACCATCGCGACCTTGATGCCGGCTCGGCGGCACTCGACGAGCGCGGCCTCGACCTCGGCCGCGGCGGATCCACGAGGCCGAGAATGCCGACGTAGGTAAGGTCGCGCTCCAGGCTCTCGTCCTCGGCGGTGTCGACGTTCGGTCAGCGTCCGCTTCGCGAAGGCGAGCGTGCGGTAGCCGTTCGAGGCGAGCTCCTCGTTGTTCTCACGCAGCGATTCGCGGCCTGCGTCGTCCAGCTCGACGACTTCTCCGCGCACGAGTGCGCGGGTGCACAGCGCGAGGACGACGTCGGCGCCGCCCTTCACGAACGCGACGCGCTCGTCCTCGCGCTCGTGGATCGTGGTCATGCGCTTGCGCTCGGAGTCGAACGGCACCTCGCCGACCCGACGCGGACGCAGGTGCCCGGGCGCGAGCCGGCTCGCCACCTCGAGCAGCGCGGTCTCGGTCGGGTCGCCGATGAACCCGCCGTCGGCGTTGGGGCGAGCGTCGTTGTTCGCCGCGGCCATCTCGAGCAGCAGCGCGAGGTCGCCGGGATGCGGGGCGTACTCGGCCGGCTCGATACCCCAGTCGTGCTCGATCGAGATCTTGTCGAAGCCGACGATCGCTCGCCGAACAGCCATCTCGTTTCTGGTGAGCGTGCCGGTCTTGTCGGAGCAGATGAAGGTCGTCGAGCCGAGCGTCTCGACGGCGTGAGGCGGCGGACGATGGCGTGGTGCTCGGCCATTCTGCGCACGCCGAGTGAGAGCGCGATGGTCACGACCGCCGGCAGTCCTTCGGGAATCGCGGCAACCGCCAGCGAGACCGCGAGGAGCAGTGAGGCCGTGAAGCCCGCACGGAACGCCGGATCGCGAGATGGCCTCGGCCAGCGATGTCGCCGGTGCTTGAAGAAGACGGCGGCGATCTGCTCGGCGAAGATGAGCGCGGCGATGGCGAGGACGATGAGCGCGATGCGCTTGCCGACCCGCTGCAAGCTCGCGCTGCAGGGGGGTGGACTCGTCGGTCTGCTCGGCGAGCAGGTCGGCGATCTTGCCGACTTCGGTGTCGCGCCCGGTGCCGGTGATGATCACGTGTCCGCGGCCGACAGCGACCGCGGTGCCGGCGAACACCATCCCGACACGGTCGCCGAGCGAGGCGTTCGCAGTCCGTCACGGCAGCGGTGCTCTTGCGAACCGGCTCGCTCTCGCCCGTGAGCGCGGACTCCATGACGCGCGAGCGCGGCGGCCTCGACGAGTCGTGCCGTCGGCGGGCACCTGGTCGCCGGCCTCGAGAAGCACGAGGTCGCCAACGACCAGGTCCGCGGCCGCGATGTGAGGTCTCGAGCTCCGCCGCGTACGACCGGGCGGTGGGTGCGGAGAGTTGCTTGAGCGCCGAGAGCGCCTGCTCGGCGCGGTACTCCTGGGCGAAGCCGAGCACGGCGTTGAGCACCAGGATCAGCGCAGATCGCGATCGTATCGACCCACTCGCCCTGAAGGCCCGCGAGTACCGCGGCGACCATGAGGACCCAGATCATGAAGTCCTCGAACTGGCGAGCAGAGGAGCCGCCAGGGCGGTGACTTGCGGTCGTCTTCGCGCAGACGGTTGGCGCCGTTCTCGGCGAGCCGCCGGGCGGCCGCCTCGGCAGTCGAGAGGCCGACGTTCGGCGTCGCTGCCGAAGGTCGACTGACGACTTCGTCTACGGACAGCGTGTGATACGCGGGCCGCGACGTCGCGGGCGCATCGGCTGATGCCGGGGTGAGTGGGGCTATCGGTCATGGTGGACTCCTCGGCGGGTACGTAAGGACATGCGTCACCGCCGAGAGTCTCGCTGCAAGGGACAGAACCGGGGCGTTTCGCCCGTGTTGACGGCCTGTCTCCCCGGAATCGTGACCGGAGCGCTACTCCCTCTCGACGATGCGATGCTAGCAGAAGGGTCGGGTCACGGCGTCGGGCACCGACGACGCGCTCGCCATCGAGGAGGTGGCGGGTGCCTCGAAAGGATCCCTCAGTCGCGATCGTGCAGGGCCGCGGCCATCTCGCGACCGCAGGGCGTGACGGCGAGTCCGCCGAGCGCTGTCTCGCGCAACGATGGCGGCATCGAGCGGCCGACCCAACCCATCGCGTCGACGACTTCGTCGAAGGGGACGGGGAACTCGACGCCGGCGAGCGCCATCTGTACCGCCGCCAGAGCCACCGAAGCGCCGGTCGCGTTGCGGAAGACGCACGGGACCTCGACCAGCCCGCCGATCGGATCGCACACGAGCCCGGTCTGCCCCTGCAGTGCCAGCGATGCCGCCTGCCCCGCTTGGGCGGGCGAACCCCCCGCGAGTTCCACTGCAGCCGCGGCAGCCATCGCCGCAGCCGAGCCGATCTCGGCCTGGCACCCTCCTGCGGCGCCCGACAAGGTTGCGCGCGCAGCTATGACGCCGCCGACGCCTGCTGCGCAGAACAGCGCATCGACCAGCTGGTCGTCGGTGGCCCCGTACTGGTCGCCGATACCCAGGAGCACCGCGGGCAGCACTCCGGATGCACCCCCGGTCGGGGCGGCCACGATGCGGCCCATTGCGGCGTTCACCTCGCCGGTGGCGAGGGCCGCGGCGATCACGCGCGCGAACGTGCCGCCGAGCGGGCCGGCCTCCGACGCAGCGACCAGCGCCCCGTCACCTCCGACGAATCCGGAGCGTGATCGGACATCGCCGACAAGCCCGGCCGCCACGGCCTCTCGCATGACTGCGAGCGTCTCGGCCATGCGCTCACGGAGCACCGAGGTCGCCGTGCCCGACTCCTCTGATTCAAGCTCGAGCGCCGCCGCGCCCAGTGAGCCGGCGCTCACCGATGCGGAGAGCAGTTCGGCGAATGATGCGTAGGCCATTCGAGTCCCTTCGAGGCGGGTTGAGCCGTGATCGGTCCGGGGGCGGGGGAGTGCAGCATCACTCTGAAGATTGTAGCGCGGACACGTCGCGTGGCCGGTCGGGGGAGGCTGTTCCCGAGAATCAATCCTAACTATTCGTATCGGATTTGTTGACGGCGGCCGTGTAGGCGGCGTAGTATCAGCCCAGCAAGAGAGTTAGCATATGCTAATTACGGACGCACCGACCGCCTAGAGTTGTTGCCAGCCCGCGAGTCGGCGCTATGAAGGAGCTCTTCAGAATGCAGGAACCGACCGTCCCGCTCGCCAGTCCGCAACTGCAGCCGCTCTGTGAGCTGTGCTCGCTGGACTGCATCCGAAAAGGCGAGCGGATCGAGATCATGTCGGTGGACGACAAGCATGCCCGCATTCAGGCGCTGCGCTTCGGTATGGCCGAGGGCGCTCTCGTCGAATGCGTGACCAAGGTCCCGGCCGGTCCGCTCGTGCTGAAGAGCGGAAGACAGGAGATCGCCGTCGGACGCGCGCTTGCGAAGCGCATCAGCGTCCGCAGGTTGTCGTAGGCGCCCCACGGTGATTTCGCGCCCTCCGGGGCACGAGCCGCCGAATCGGAGCTTTCGATGGCCAGCACCACACGGATAGGAGGCACGCCGTGAGTGAGGCCCATTGCCACACGGCCGCCGGAACAGAAGCGCGGACTGGCGCCGAGACGATTGTCTTGGTCGGAAACCCCAACGTCGGCAAGTCCGTCGTGTTCAACGCGCTCACCGGCACGTACGTCGACGTGAGCAACTTCCCCGGAACGACGGTCGAGCTGACCCGAGGTCGTCTCGGCGAGCACGACGTGGTCGACACGCCCGGAGTCTACGGCGTCAGCTCGTTCAACGACGAGGAGACGGTCGCGCGCGACATCATCATGTCCGGCGACATCGTCATCAACGTGGTCGATGCGGTGCACCTCGAGCGCGACCTGTTCCTGACACTGCAGCTCATCGACATGGGCAAGCGCATGGTCGTCGCGCTCAACATGGCTGACGAAGCACGCAAGCGGGGAGTCGCCATCGACCGCGACCTGCTCGAGGATCTGCTCGGCGTGCCGGTGATCGAGACGGTGGCCGTCGAGGGCAAGGGATTCGACGAGCTCAAAGCGGCGGTCCCGCGGGCCCGTAGCGGACATGCGGATCCTGAGCTCGACGCCGACATCGTCGAGATGGCTTCGCGCGTCGGCACGAGGGCCGAGGGGCTGCTGGTGCTCGAAGGCGACGAGATCATCAGCGCTCGCCACGGGGTTGCGCCGGGCACGTCGAGAGACGCCGTCTACCTGCGAAGGCGCCACCGAGTCAACGATATCTGCGGACACGTCATCACTGAGACGGTGCAGGGCGCTTCGTTCTCGGCGAAGCTGTCGCACGCGATGATGCACCCGCTGACCGGCATCCCGATGCTGCTCCTTCTCCTGTGGGGCATGTGGGTGGTCATCGGGCAGTGGGTGGCCGGGGGCGTAGTCGGGTTCCTCGAGGGCACGATCATGCTCGGCTACTACGTTCCGTTCGTGCAGCAGGTGGTGGGCGCCGTGTTCGCTCCCGGCTCGCCGCTCTACGTGATCCTCGCGGGCGAGTTCGGCGTGCTCACCATGACTCCGACGTACCTGCTCGCGGTGATCCTGCCGCTCGTCACCGCCTTCTACCTGCTGCTCTCGGCGCTCGAGGACACCGGCTACCTGCCGAGAATCGCCGCACTGACCGACCGCTCGCTCATGTCGATGGGGCTCAACGGACGCGCGATCATCCCGCTGATCCTCGGGCTCGGCTGCGTGACGATGGGAACGCTGACGACCCGCATTCTGGGCAGCAAGCGAGAGCGCTTCATCGCCACGGCGCTGATGGCTATCGCCGTGCCCTGCTCGGCACAGATCGCCGTCATCGCCGCGCTGATGGCCAAGACCGGCCCCGTCTACGCGGGCGCCTACCTCGCGATCTTGTTCGCGATATTCGTGGCGCTCGGGACCATACTTCACCGAATCATGCCGGGCCAGTCGACGGACCTGCTCATCGACCTTCCGTCGTTGCGCCTCCCGCGCCTCGACAACGTCGTGCGCAAGAGCGGTGTCAAGGTCTGGGGCTTCATGAAGGAGGTCACGGTCTTCTTCCTGGCCGGCGCCGCGTTCATCTCGGTGCTCCAGGTGTTGGGCGTTCTCGAATGGATAATCCGCGTTGCGGCCCCGGTCACCATCGGCTGGCTGGGCCTTCCCCCTCAGGCGGCCGCCGCCTTCGTGATGGGCTTCGTGCGCCGTGACTTCGGCGCAGCCGGCTTCTTCACGATGAATCTGTCGTCGGCACAGCTGCTGGTCGCCATGGTGACCATCACACTGTTCGTTCCGTGCATCGCGAGCACGATGGTGGTGCTCAAGGAGCGCGGCTGGCCGTTCACGATCGGGCTGTTCGCGAGTTCGATAGGGCTGGCGTTCCTGCTCGGCGGCATCATCGCCCGCGTTGTCGGCGTGGCGTAGGGCGACGGCGATGGGAATCCTGGCCAAGTGCCCATCATGCGGGATGGTCTCGGGCGAGATCCGCTGCCCGCGCTGCAACGCGCTGAAGGTGGTGGGCTGCTCGGGCTCGTGTGCGCTGTGCAAGAGCGACTGCGAGAGCGTCGAGTGCGAGCCCAGCGGGGATGCCTCGCGTAGCGGCCTCGAGCAGGCATCGCCCTCGGCGAACACCGAGCGCTAGACTTACCTCGTCGGTTCGCCGTCTGCGCCGAGGAGCCCGATGACTGCTGAAAGCCCCGTGGACTTCAACTACCGCTCGGTCACCCTCGACGACATCCCGGACGTCGTCGAGTTCCGCACCAGGATGTTTCGCGAGCTGGGCTGGCGGAACGAGCAGCGGCTGCTCGAAGTCGAGCCGCTCTTCGCGGCGTACCTCGCCGAGGCGCTGCCCGCAGGCGACTGCGCTGGCATGGTCGCCGAGTACCTCGACGCGGACGGCGTCGTCAGGCCGGCGGGGACGGTGGTGCTCGTATGGCAGCGGGTTCCGCCCGGGGTGCGCAATCTCGCGGGAATCCAGGCGTACGCACTGGGAATGTATGTGCTTCCCGAGATGAGGCGTCGGGGCGTGGCGCGCACGCTGATGCTCAAGTCGATCGACTGCGCCGCCGACCACGGCGCGTCGTTGGTCACGCTGCACGCAAGCGAGTTCGGGCGGCCGCTCTACGAACGCCTCGGGTTCACGCTCACCGACGAGATGCGGTTCTTCACCCGCAACGCCCCTCCTTCGGAGTGGGGCGGCGCCGAGGAGAGCTCCGACTAGACGGCCGGCAGCCTCCGCACGTGTGTGACGCCGGGTTGGTCGGCGATCCGCTCGGACGTTGCGAGATCGACCTCCGCGTCGGTGACGATGAGCATGAGCGCCGAGGCGCCCCGCTTCGCTCGCGACACCTGCATCGATGCGACGTTGACACCAGTCTCTGCGAGCAGACCGGTCACGGCGGCTATGACGCCCGGGCGGTCGACATGCCCCACCACGAGCACCGGCAGGTCGCCGGTCACATCGACTTCGAACCCATCGATCTCAGTGACGACCACGTCCCCTCCGCCGAGGGACGAGCCGCGCACGCCCATCAGACGCCCACTAGCGTCCTCGAGCTCGAAGACCGCGGTGTTCGGATGCGCGTCGCCCAGGTCGACCTCGGCGAAGGAGACCGAGAGGCCGGCCTCATCGGCGATCTCGAACGCCCTCGGAATCCGCGCGTCGTCAGGATGCATGCCGAGCAACCCCGCGACGAGGGCGAGATCCGTGCCGTGCCCGGGACCGGTAGATGCGAACGATCCGTGGAGGAGGATGTGTGCCCGCGAGGGGGGCGAACCGAACACCGCCAAGGCGAGGCCGCCCAGGCGGCAGGCTCCCGCCGTGTGGCTTGAGGACGGCCCGATCATCACAGGACCCACAATGTCGAAGACGCTTCTTTGGCGTGCCATTCGCTCATCCTAGCACCGACCACAGGCCACAGGCTGTACGCGCTGGCGCGTGCGAGAGTATAGTGTGCCAGCGCTTTTAGGGCGCTTTATGTTCAGGCAAGCATCGGTAATCGCGCGCGAAAGGAAGAACATGTCGGAAGATACTCAGTCCAACAATCAGCAGATGATCGTCATCGCCCTCGTGGTGATCGCGGTTCTGCTCGCCGCCATCGTCGGCGTCGTGATCTGGCAGCAGAGCAAGGCTGCAAGCACGATCCCGAGTCCGACCACGAGCGGGACGACTCCTCCGGCAGCCACCGGCGGTGCTCCTGCGGGTATGGGCGGTGCGGCAGGCGGTGCGGCTGCGGCTGCAGGTCCGTTCGATGCCAAGACGGCGACGAAGGTCACCGCTGGCAAGACGCCCGAGGAGTTCCTCAAGACCTACGGCGATGACATCCTCGCCAACAAGTACGCCGAGGCCTACAAGATGCTGCCGCTCGACAAGCAGCAGAGCTACGGTGACGCGGCCGCCTACGAGGCACAGGTCAAGGCCTACGGCATCACCAAGTTCAACATGGGCAAGGCCGTGACCGACGGCGACAAGGTCACCATCGTCTCCGAGCAGGTCACGCCGCAGATGCCGATCACCTACACGTGGGAGTTCAAGAAGGTCGGCGACCAGTGGTACGTCGTGTCCCGCACCATGGGCGGATCGCTCCAGTAGGCACGTCGGCCAGTTGCATGAGTACTCGCGCGGGGCGCCCATCGGGCGCCCCGTCTTGCGTCGCCGCGTCAGGGGCGCGTGCTAGTCTTTGCCCGTGAATCTCGAGAGCCTCTCATCCTTTCTTGTCCCCGGTACGGACGAGGACGTCGAAGCGTCGTATCGGACGCTTGCCGAGCGCGCTCGCACGGTGGTCTTCGGATTCGATGACGAGGTCGCCGTCGTCGATATCGAGACGACCGGCTACGACCCGGATCGCGATCGGATCATCGAGATCGCCGCGGCGATCATGCGTGGTCCCGAGATCGTGGGCACCTTCTCGGCCCTGGTCGATCCGCTGATCCCGCTTCCTTCCGAGATCACCAAGCTCACCGGGATCACCGATGAGATGTTGGCGGGCCAGTCGAGCGTCGAGGCGGCCGTTGTCAGGCTCGTGGAGTTCATCGGCGGGCGGGACATCGTCGCCCACAACGCCTCCTTCGATCGGTCCTTCATCGAGCGGGTCGCAGGACGCGGTGCGCTGCGAGGGTCCTGGCTCGACTCGCTCCGTGTGGTGCGCATCGGACTGCCGCGCCTGCGCTCTCATCGCCTGACCGACCTCGCCACCGCCTTCGGTGTCATCCCCGACGGCCCGGCACACCGGGCGCTGCCCGATGTCGAGGCGCTGGCAGCCGTGTGGCGGATCGCGCTGGTCGGACTCTCGGACCTTCCGGCCGGACTGCTGCACCGCCTGACCGAACTCGCGCCGACCACAGCGTGGCCCGAGCGGGAGGTGCTGGCGCGCGTTGCCGGGGCCGAGCCCCCGGGGGCCTTCTTCGACCTCAAGGACGTCCGACGCCGCCGCGTCGCCGCCGACAAGGCCGAGGCGCTGCATGACGCCGACGAGATCGAGTGCGCGTGTCCGGAACACGCGGAGGTTCTCGGCGAGTTCTCACCGGACGGGATCGCAGGCCGCATGTACGAGGGATACGAGGCCCGCGCAGAGCAGCTTGAGATGGCCGGTGCGGTACTCGATGCCTTCCGGACGCGCACGCACGCAGCGATCGAGGCCGGGACCGGCGTCGGGAAGTCCGTGGCCTATCTCGTGCCGGCCGCGCTGTACTCGCTCCAGAACGGTGTCGGCGTCGGGGTCGCGACGAAGACCAACGCGCTCATGGACCAGCTCGTCTATCACGAACTCCCGAAGCTGAACCAAGCGCTCGGTGGCGAGCTGCGGTATGCGGCGCTCAAGGGCTACGACCACTACCCGTGCCTTCGCAAGCTCGAGCGATACGCAGGCGAGCTTGAAGGGGCCGATGAAGACCGACTTGCGACGGTGGCCGCGCTCTACGCGTGGACGGCACAGTCGTCGTGGGGCGATCTCGACGCGATCAACCTCCACTGGGGACGCCGCGAGGAGCGCGCCGCGGTCTCGGCGTCGCAGGCGGATTGCACGCGCAAACGTTGCCGGTTCTACCCCAATCTCTGTTACCTGCACGGCGTGCGGCGGCGGGCCGCGAGCGCCAACGTGATCGTGACGAACCACGCGCTGCTCTTCCGCGACGTGGTGGCCCAAGGCGGCATCCTTCCGCCCATCCGGCACTGGATCGTGGACGAAGCGCACTCGGCAGAGAGCGAGGCGCGCAAGCAGCTGACGAGCGGTGCCAGTCACGTCGAGCTGTCAGCGGTGCTCGGCGCGCTGGTTTCGAAAGGCCGAGGCGGGCTGCTGGAGAACCTGCGGCGCGCGCTGCGCGGGGCCGACTCAGCCGCGGCTGTCGGCGTGATCGCCCGCCTCGAGGACCAAGTCGCGCGCTGCTCGACGATCAGCGATTCGCTCTTCGACTTCGTGAAGGACCTCGCGCCGCTCGCGGGTGGTTCGGACTACGACTCCGCGCAGCTCTGGCTCACCGCCGAGACGCGAGAGAGCGGCCCGTGGGGCACGGTCGCCTCCACCGGCGCCGCGCTCGCGAAGCGCCTCGAGTCGGCGATCGCCGACGGTCGCGAGCTCATGACGCTGCTGGAGGAGTCGGGCCCTGACTTCACCGAGGGCCGAGCCGACCTCGTCGGCCTGTTGTCCCGGCTCGCCGAGCAGTACACGGGTTTGGTGGCCGTGCTCGACGGTGAGGACGAGGGGCTGGTCTACTCGGCGACCCTCGATCGCAGGCGTGACCGAGACGCCGAGAAGCTCGTCGCCGAGCGGCTCGACGTGGGCGAGGTGTTGGTCGACGACCTGTACCCGCGTGTCCAGAGCGTCGTGTTCACCTCGGCGACTATCGCCACGGGGGAGTCATTCGAGCACTTCGCCCGCGCCGTCGGGCTCGATCGCCTCGCCCCCGGATCCTGGCGGTCGCTGCGCCTCGCATCGAGCTACGATTTCGAGCGGCAGATGGCGGCGTTCGTTCCGACCGACATGTCGCTGCCAGCCGAGCGCGGCTACCTCGCGGACCTCGAGAGGCTCCTTGAAGACGTGCACGTCGCGATGGGGGGCAGTGTCCTCACGCTCTTCACCAACCGCCGCGACATGGAGCACCTGCATGCGATTCTCGAGCCGCGCCTCGAACGAGCGGGTATCGCGTTGCTGTGCCAGAAGCGCGGTACGTCCGCCAAGCGACTGCGAGACGAGTTCCTGGCCGACGAGCGGCTGTCGCTCTTCGCGCTCAAGTCGTTCTGGGAGGGGTTCGACGCCAAGGGCGATACCCTCCGCTGCGTCATCGTCCCCAAACTGCCCTTCGGGCGTCCCACCGACCCGCTCGCGCAAGAGCGTGAACGCCGAGAGGGCCGCCAGGCCTGGAGCCGCTACACCCTCCCGGAGGCGGTGCTCGAACTGAAGCAGGCGGCAGGCCGTCTGATCCGGAGTCGAACCGACCGCGGCTGCTTGGTCATCGCCGATGCTCGGGTCGTCTCGAAAGGCTACGGCCGCGAGTTCATCTCGGCGCTGCCGGTCGCCGACATCGAGAAGGTGCCGGCGCGCGTCGCCGTCGAGGAGATACGCAAGCGGTTCGGGCGCTAAGATGTCGGACAGAGCGCCTGACACGGCGGGCGCATTGGCGATGGAGCAGGGGAGACTGCGGGCGTGACCTGGACCAGGAGGGCGATCGCTCTGGGAACGGTGCTGCTGTGCGCGGCGCTCCTCGCGGGGGGCTGTCGTTCTCGGCAGCCCGAGTCGGTGGACGCCATTCCGAACATCGTCGGACTCTGGATGGATCCCGTGGCGAAGGGGCAGCCAGCGAGTCTTTCGGAGATCGGGTTCGCCCAGGACGGAACCTTCCGTCACTCAGGAAGCAACGCACTCGGGCTCCCGGTCAACTTCGGCGGAACCTACCAGTTGGGCAGCTCCGCCGAGGGTCAGGTCATCCGCCTCATCTACGCGGATTTCCCCGACAGACCGACGACTTGGTTCTTCCGGCTCCAGGGAGACAGGCTGACTGTGGCGCCAAGCGCCGAGCAACTCGGCACGGAGGAGGCCCTCGTCCTCAGGCGCGCCCAGCAGCAGTAGAGCGCGGCAACCCGGCCGATCGTCGCTAGCGGCCGGCGAGTTCGGCTGCCAGTGCCGCCACGGCTGCTCGCACGGACTCGGGTTCCAGCACTTCGACTGCGCCGAGACGCGCGACCACGTGGCGTGCGATCCAGTCGGTACCCGAGAACGGCACCTCGGCTACGACATCGCCGTTTTCGAAGCGCTCGGCACGTCGCGAGCCCGGCCAGTCCCGTTCGACGTAGGCTTCTTCGCTTGCGAACCGCAATCGTGCGACTGGCAGTCCGTCCGTGGGGAAGGCTCCGGAGTCCAGCCGTGACGTGCCGTGCGCTGCCGGGTCGAATCGCTCGCCCGTGGCGCGAAGCCGCCGGACCCGGTCGATGCGAAACGTCCGGAAGTCGCCGGCCTCACGACACCACGCCGAGAGGTACCAAGCGCCGCGCTCGGCCAGCAGCTGCAGCGGTTCGACGGTCCTCTCACGCGGGGACTCGGCCCCGTCACTCTGATAGGTGAGGATGACTGCCTCACGATCACGAACGGCGGCGGCCAGCGTCTCAAAGACGCCGACGTCGTGCTTGGCGGTTTCGGTGTGCAGGATGCGCGAGAGCTCAGGCGCATCGAGCGATGTGTTCGAGGCGGCCGCCAGCTTGGCGTTGAGCGGATCGTCGGCCGAGAATCCCGCGGCTGACAGTGCTGCCGAGAGCGCCTCGGCCTCCGAGAGCGACAGCCGCACCGGACCCCGCATCGCCGGAACGGCCCCGAACACCTCGACGCGATCGCCTTCGATCGCCACGGGCACGAGCTCCCAGGGCGAGTACGGCGCGATGCCGCACATCGACAGCGTGGTCAAGTCCTCCGCAAGCTCGGCGGGGGAGGATCCGATCTCGGCGGCCATCTCGGCCAAGGAGCCAACGGTGCCGTTCTCCATGTGGCCCAGGAGTGCGATGAGTCGTCGCGCGCGCTGAGCGGTGCTTGCCTTAGGCATGGAGACGGAGCACCTCCTTCAAGCCGTCGTCCAGCGCGGTGCAAGCGTTTGAAGGCTCGACGAGCTGCAGGCCGGGCCCATTGTCGATCACGAACCTGAGCAGGAGCGGTTGCGACCGCGCCACAACGCGCCACAGCGCTCCGTCGCCATCGGTCTTGAGCTCGCCGTGACCAGCCGCAAGAGAAGCTGCTCGCCAGAGTGCCGTCGCATCGAAGCGGACCAGCGCTTCGAACTCCGATTCGGCCGGACCGTACTGGAAGGGCAGCCGCACGAAGCTCGCGACGTCGAAGCCGGCCGGACGCTCGAAATCGGGCGACTTGGGTCGGGAGCGGTTGACCTCGATGTCGGACATGCGAGCCACGGTGTAGGTGCGGGGCTCGTCCTTCTCGACGTCCCGGCCGACAAGGTACCACCGCCCGTCGTGCAGGAAGAGGCCGTACGGCTCCACGCGATGCGGCGCGCGGACCCCGTGCGAATTCGTGTAGTCGAAGCCAACGGACTTCCCCCGGCCGGCCGCATCGGAGAGCAGGGCCACGGCCGACCCCTGCTGACCGGGATCCTCATCGGCAAGGCGTGCGGCGGCTGGCACATCGCCGGAGTCGACCGCCGAGGCGATCTTCGCCATCGCCAAGCGCAGGTCGTCGGTGAAGGGGAACGAGGGATCGTCGAGCAGGGCGCTCGCTGCCGCCCGAACGGCGGCCGCTTCGCGGCCCGTGAGCTCGACAGGGGCGGCGAACGTCGCCGAGCGGTCGAGGCGGTACAGGCCTTCGTTCTCGGCATCCGTCACGATCACGAAGCCGGCGGCGCGCAAGTCGTCCTTGTCGCGCTCGAACTGTCGCTTGAACGCTTCGTCAGCCTGTCCGGCATCGTAGCCCTGGACTTCCGCACGGATATCTTCGGCGCTCACGGGTTCGCGCGCGGCGGCGAGGTAGAGGGCGAGGTTGACGAGCCGTTCCACTGCGCTGTACAAGAGGCCCCCTTCGATGACGCCGATTCCGCGATTGTACGGCACGCTCGGCCCGGCGGCGCGAGTTGACGGCAGTCCCGAGAAACGAAACGACCCGCGTGGGGGACGCGGGCCGTTCAATTTCCTGAGCGGGCGGTCCCCGCCTATGAGGGGGGAGAAAAAGGCGGTTCGCCACTGCTCGACCAATTGCGAGCAATGCGCGTGCCAAAAGAAGGATTCCGCGGGAACAAATCGGAAGATTCCCCTCGCCCGGTACGACGACGCTGCTGGCGCACGCGCTGCCTTTGCGGAGTTGCCTCCGGTGCGGTACAAGGGGTCGGGGAACGTGCATGCGGTATTCACGGAATCGAGGTGCGGGGACGAGTGGCAGACGTGAACACCACCTCCTCGGTCGATGCTTCCCCCGAGCCCGAAGCGAACGACCGCGACCGCCAGATCTGGTGGGCGCTCGTGGCCGTGGGCGTCGTCGTCTTCATCGCGCTCATCTTCTTCGGACGCCCGCTGGTGGAAGGCCGGCTCACCGCGGCGCGCAATCTCGACAGGGCGACCGCGACCATCGGCGAGACCGACGGTGCCTTGAGGTCGATCGACCGGGCCTTGAAGGCGTCGCCGTCCACGCAGACACCCGGCGAGTCCGCGGAGGCACTCGCCGTCGTTCGGGCGACGCAGGCAAAGCTGGAGGAAGCGTCCGCTCTCTCCCAGGACGGCTACGACCGCCTGACCACAGACGAACAGAGGCGTGCCACGATCGTGAAGGCGATGGCCACGGCACGTATCGACGCGCTGATTGCCGCCGAGACGGCGTTGTCGACTGACGGGAGCGTCAGAGAGCAAGCGTTGCAGGACTATGCTCAAGCAGTGGAGAGGGTTCGGCAGGCCGACGCGGCTCTCGTGAAGCTGTAGGCGGCGTGTCGAAGGCAGCGGCGCCCGCAGTCCAGCGCGGCGCACGTCGGAAGGGGAGCGCGTGAGCGCACTGGAGTTCTGGTCCGGATGGTGGTGGCCGCTCGCGACAGCGGTCATCGGTTTCGTGTTCACGTGGCTCGTGTTCGACCAGTGGCTGCACCGACGCAAGCCGCACCAGCTCGCGTGGTCCGTCGGCCTTCTCATGTACGCGGTGGCGGCCTTGATGGAGGCGGTCTCCGAGTATCGCGGCGACTGGAATCCGGTCGTCTACCGGTTCTACATCGTGCTCGCGGCTTCGATGGTCGGCTATCTGGGTCTCGGCTCGTACTACCTGATAGCGAAGACGAAGACCGGTCCGCACATCTACCTCGGGATGATCCTCGGCTGGGAGATCGTGTTCCTCTGGGGAGTGTTCAGCATCCCGCTGCGGATGGACAAGCTGGTTCCGGGCATCACAGTCGGGGGTCAGGCGCTCGGGGCCGCATCGACCTTCCCCCGCATGATGTCGCTGCCGTTCAACATCTCCGGCTCGATCTTCCTGCTCGGTGGTGCGCTCATCTCCATCTGGCGCTTTGCGCGCAAACGGGAGTTCGCCTACCGGATGTGGGCCAACGTCTTCATCGCTGCGGGCACCATCCTGATCGCCGGCGCAGGCAGCATGGCGCGCGCCGGACTCAGCGTCGGGCTCTATCCCGCTGAGATGTTCGCCTCGGCACTGCTGTTGGTGGGATTCCTGATGGCGGGGACTCTCGACAAGGGCGTGAAGGAGTCGGTGCAGCACGGCAAGGAGCGTCGCGCGCATGAGGCGGCGGCAAAGGCCGCCGAGGAGATGCCGCCGCCGGCCTGACGCAGGCGGCCCGCCGGATCGCGCAGCGGATCAGCCCTCGTCGTAGCCGCTTCCGAGCGCGGCGAGGGCACGCATGTCCGTGATGGTCACGTTCTGCCCGCTGACCTCCATGACGCTGTCATCCTTCAGGCGAGCGAACGCACGCGAAAGCGACTCCGGCGTCGTGCCGAGCGCCATCGCGAGATCGCCCTTCTTCATACCGAGGCTGACGTGCAGGCCGTTCGCCGAGGGAGTGCCCGACTGGAGTGCGCGCTGGAACACGTAGCGCGCAACGCGGCTCGGCACGTCGAGCGCGAGTGTCGAGACGACGGCTGTGAAGTTCACCACACGGTTCGCCAAGTCCGCGATGAGCGTGCGCGCGACCTGCGGCTCAGCATCCAGCAGCGCAAACAGAGCCTCCGTGGGAATGCAGGCGTAGGTCGCGGGAGTGGCGGCATCGATATTGGCCGGGTAGCGGGCGCCTGCCATGGCCGCGACGGCAGCGAGCGGTTGGCCGGCCTCGACGGTCTCGAACGTGATCTGTCGCCCGTCGGCACCCAGGTAGAAGACGCGCGCTCGTCCGGTGACAAGCACACCGAACTCCTCGGCGGATTCGCCTTCGCGCGCCAGTGAGGCGCCGCGCGGCACTTCGGCGATGCGGGCGCTTCTGGCGAGCGTGGCTACGGCCTCGTCGGAAGCCGTTCGCCACAGGCGGCAGCCGCGAAAGGCTGACCATACGTCCGCTCTGATGTCGTTCGGAGTGCCCATGTCGTCCATTCCCTCGACCTGACTGACCCGGCGTGACGGCCCGGGTACATCTTAGATGGCTGTGACTCGACCCACTCTCGCACAAATTCCCGGCTCTTGACGCGCATCAAGGAACGCACGCCGCTGCGTGCGTAGTGTCGGCGTCGTAGTAGCGGTTGGTTCGCTCCACCCGTGATCGCGAAACGCGCGAAGGAAGGATCCGCTGACTTGAACGACCGATTCGCAGCCAAGCTTGAGGATCCGGTCATCGTCAAGGACACGACGACGCTGGCTGACTTCGTCCAGATCTACTGCGACGGGCACCACAAGTCCGCGGTGCGCAGACCGGTCGAGACCGACGGCGCGCAGCTCGGCATCTACAAGCGCCGGCGACCGATGCTGTGCGCGGAGTGCGAGGCGCACCTTGCCTACGCCGAGAAGCGCCGCGCGTACTGCAACCAGGACCCCAAGCCGTTCTGCGCGTACTGCGAAGTGCACTGCTACAAGTCCGACGAGCGCGAATGGCAACGCCAGATGATGCGCTACTCGGGCCCAAAGTCGTGGCGCAAAGGCCATGCGATCGACGGCATCAAACACGTCCTCGACGGACGCAAGTACCGCAAGCTCGCCGAGGCGAAGGCGAAGACCGCCACCGCCGAGAAGACCGCCGCGCCCGCGGCCGACAACCAGGAGGAATCCCGATGAGCACCACCGTGACCCGCCAGATCGTCCACATCGATGAAGAGCTCTGCAACGGATGCGGCGTGTGCGTCTCGCCGTGCGCAGAAGGCGCGATCGTCATCGTCGACGGCAAGGCCAAAGTCGTGAAGGAAGAGCTGTGCGACGGCGCCGGCTTCTGCCTGGGCGTGTGCCCGACCGGCGCGCTGACGCTCGAGACCCGCGAGGCCGTGCCGTTCGATCACGAGGCGGTCGAGGTGCACGTCGCCGAGGAGACCGCCGCGGCCGTAGCTGCAGGCGTCCCCACGTACATCGCCCAGAGCTGCTTCAACTGTGGCCGCTCGGAAGACGATGGCCCGCTGCTTCCGGTCCGCACCAAGGGGACCAGCACGTGGGTCTGCACGCGCTGCCTGCCCGCGCTCATCCACGGCTAGATGCGAGGGCGCGGGCAGGGATCCGGGCTCAGACATCCTCGCGCTTTGCGGCTGCGAACTCGCGCGGACCCCCGCGCTCACACCCTCGCGCGATTCCTGCACCTCCAGCACCACGTGCCACGCAGATGACCTGAAAGCCTAAGAGAATGGAAGAGGGGATTGCGCATGACTCCAAACGAAACCGCCATGTTCTGCAACCAGTGCGAGCAGACGGCCCAAGGAACCGCCTGCGTCAAGGTCGGCGTCTGCGGTAAGTCGCCGGACGTATCGGCGCTGCAGGACCTGCTCGTCAACGCCTGTCGCGGTATCGCGATCGTGGCCGTCGATGCTGACGCACTTGGGATCGACACTTCGGCAGCCGGCGCGTTCGTCGCCGACGCGCTGTTCACGACGCTGACCAACGTCGACTTCGACGCCGAGTCGGTCGCCGGTCTTGTCGGCGATGCGGTTGCATTGCGCGAGTCGCTGAAGGCCGCCGTTCGTGACGCCGGTGGCTCCGCCGAGTACGACAACGCGCTCGCGACGTTCGAGCCCGCCGAGACCACCGCAGGTCGCATCGCGCAAGGCCGCGAGTTCGGCGTGCCGTGGGACGGTTCGCGCGACGCCGACGTGCAGTCGCTGCAAGAGACGACGCTCTACGGCATGAAGGGCGTCGGCGCCTACGAGCACCACGCTCGCGCTCTCGGCCATACCGATCCGGTGATCTACGCCTACCTGTTCAAGGCGCTCGCGGCGATGAGCGACGAGAGTCTCGATCTGAACGCTTGGGTCGGACTGACGCTTGAGTGCGGAGCCGCGAACCTGCGCACGATGGAGATCCTCGATGCGGCCAACACGGGCGCCTACGGCGACCCGACGCCTACAACGGTGTCGCTCGGCCAGCGCAAGGGCCACGCGATTCTGATCTCCGGCCACGACCTCGCCGACCTCAAGGCGCTGCTTGAGGCGACGAAGGGCACCGGCGTCGACGTGTACACGCACGGCGAGATGCTGCCGGCGCACGCCTACCCGGAACTGCACGCCTACGAGAACCTCGCCGGCCATTTCGGTACGGCGTGGCAGAACCAGCACAAGGAGTTCCGCGAGTTCCCGGGCGCCATCTTGATGACCACCAACTGCCTGATGATCCCGTCGGCGGACTACAAGGACCGGCTGTTCACCAGCGGCCCCGTGCGCTTCCCCGACGTCCCGCACCTGACACGCGATGACTTCTCGGCAGTGGTCGAGAAGGCGCTCGCCGAGCCGGGCTTCGAGTGGGACACCACCGTCGGCGAGGTCATGGTCGGCTTTGGGCACAACGCGGTGCTCGCCGTGGCTCCGACCGTCATCGAGGCGGTCAAGAGCGGTGCTATCAAGCACTTCTTCCTGGTCGGCGGCTGCGACGGCGCGAAGCCGGGCCGCAACTACTACTCCGAGTTCGTCGAGGAGACGCCGAGCGACACGATCGTGATGACGCTGGCATGCGGGAAGTTCCGCTTCTTTGACAAGAAGCTCGGCGAGATCGGTGGGCTCCCGCGCCTCATGGACGTCGGTCAGTGCAACGACGCCTACTCGGCGATCAAGATCGCGATCGCACTTGCCGACGCCTTCGACTGCGGGGTCAACGATCTGCCGCTGTCGATGATCCTGTCGTGGTACGAGCAGAAGGCCGTCGCGATCCTGCTGACGCTGCTGCACCTCGGCATCACCGACATCCGGCTTGGCCCCACCCTGCCGGCGTTCATCACCCCCAACGTGCTCGGCGTGCTCGTCGAGAACTTCGCGATCAAGCCGATCGCGGCCAGCCCCCGCGAGGATCTCGATGCGATTCTCGGCCAGAAGGCGTAGATCACCGTGACCGACCGCGAACGCGACATGGCAGCAGAAACCGTCGAGACCGAAGTCGACTCCACGCCGACGGCCGAGTGCGCACCCCCGCGCCCCCGCTGGAAGCGAGTGCTCAAGTGGACCGCGATCGGCGTCGGAGGCACGCTGGCGTTCCTCGTGTTCGCGGCGGTCATGCTCTACAACTTCGGTGGTCCGTCGGGCTCGGTGTATCCGGAGATGAAGCCGCAGTTCGAGCAGATGGTCGCCTCCGGACAGGCGCAGCCGCTGAGGAAGCGGTTCGTCATTCCGATCCCCGGGTGCCAGTGTCACAGCACCGACCCGGTGCTCACGGCGCTTCACTCGAAGCGGCACATGAACGAGTGCGTCAAGTGCCACAACACCAACCCTGCGCACAACGAGCCCGGCATCTTGTAGTCACCGTCGGAACGCGGCGCAGGCCTGCACACGGCCCGGCTTCCGGAAACGGTGGCCGGGCCGTTTTGCGTCGCGGTTTGGGCATCCGCGCGGCCTCTCTCTGCGCTACCATGTGGATGGCGGTCGACGGCCGCCCGTGCCCGCACGAGCCCGCGTCGGAGGACCCGATGGCCGAGATCATGCAGCACCTGACCGCGCTGGCCGACGAGATCGGCCCGCGTCCGGCGACGAGCGACGCGGAGAGCCGCGCCGCCGACTACATCAAGTCGGTATTCATCGCTCGCGGGCTTGAGCCTGAGGTGCAGGAGTTCGACGCTCCGCGGACGTACTCGTGGGCATACGTCATCTACTACGTGCTGACGATCGCGGCGGCCGTGGTCGCCGGAATCAAACCCGATATGAAAGCCCTGACCTGGGGCGCGTTTATTGTCGCCGCAACGGTGGCGATCTTCTTCTGGCTCGATCTGGACACGCGGCGCTTTGGGCTGACGCGGCTGATGCCCAAAGGTCCGAGCCAGAACGTCATCGTCCGCCACGTCCCCAAGTCTCGCCGCGGCGAGAAGCTCAAGAAGATCGTCGTTGTCGCGCACTACGACACCGCGCGCGCATCGCTGGCCTTCTCTCCGGGTATGGTGCGTCAGTTCCCGGTGACCTTTGGGCTCATGAAATGGGCGACGTTCCTTACCCCCGTGCTCATCCTGGTGATGGCCACGCCCTGGGCCGCCGCGGCGCAGCCATATCTGTGGTACGGCACCATGGTCGTCGCGGGCTATCTGCTCATCCCCCTGGTTATCAACGTGCACCGCGAACTCATGATGCCGTTCGTCGACGGAGCCAACGACAACGCGTCCGGTGTTGCCGCGATGCTTGGCGTGCTCAACAACCTCGTGTCTGAGCCGGACGCCGCGCGCTTCTCGACCTCGCAGTTCGAGCCGGTACGCCGCAGCGCCGAGGCGGCACTGGAGGCCGACGTCGTACCGGAGGGCGCGCTGCTGTCGTACTCGCCCGCCGGGTCCCGCGACACGTCGTCCGAGCTGCCCGATGACTTCCAGTGGGCGGAGCCGTCCAGCGAGCCCGCCCGTCAGCCGCAGCGCGGGCAGGGGCTGCTCGAGTTCGACACCATCGATTTCGCAGCGGTGCAGCCCGAAGATGAGAAACGGTCGCGGACGGAAGCTGCTCGTTCCGAGGCGCCTGCCGTACCCGAAGAGCCTGTGCGCGTCGATGTTCCCACCGGCCCCGACACGCTTCCCGGCGCGGGAGCGGTGCCAGGCGCGATGGCGACTGAATCGCCGCGCAAGCGTCGCGGGCTTCTCGGCGGGCTGGGAATCGGCAAGAAGAAGGAGGAGCCGGCTGACGTCAAGGGCTGGCTGGGCGTCGACGACGAGTTCGACGCTCGCAAGGCCGGAGCTGACATCGGATCGTGGGACAAGTTCGGGTCCGACGATGAGGACGACGATGCGGGCGGGCTCGGTTGGAAGGGCGGCCACGCAGGCGACGATCCCATCGGCGACGACGACTTCGCTGCCAGCGAGGCAGCGCGCATACGGCGTCGTGTCACTGAGTCGGTCGACCGTGAGCTTTCCGAGAAGGAAGTGTGGTTCGTCGCGACGGGGGCCGAGGAAGTCGGGACCGTGGGCATGCAGGCGCTGCTCAACGACTACGGCGACGACCTGCGCGATGCGCTGATCATCAATCTGGACAACGTCGGCGCGGGCCAGCTTTCGTGGATCACGGCGGAGGGCATGGCACGCCGATACCGGGCCGCGCAGCGCGTCATCGGCCTGGTCAAGCGCGCGTCTCGCGAGCGCGACATTCTCGTCAAGCCCCGCGTGTTCAAGGGGCTCTCCACTGACGCCACGCCGGCGCTTGCTCGCGGCTACAAAGCGATGACGCTCATGGCCGTCGACAGTTCGGGACTTCCCCTGAACTGGCACTGGAAGTCGGACACGTCTGAGAACATCGAGCCCGAACTCGTCGAGCGCGTGGCCGATCTCGTCACCGAGATGATCCGCGAGGCATAGACGGGCGCGGCCGGGGACTCCGGCCTAGGGCCAGGCCTCGGGCATCTCCATGTCCTCGATGTCCTCGCCGGCCTCGGCGAGTTCCTCCTCGGCCTCGGAGAAGCTCAGCTGCTCCGTATGCGGGCGATGCCAGGCCAGTCGGTCGGCGTAGAAGGCCATCGCCGTTCCCAACGTGACCAGCAACGCGCTCGCCGAGAAGACCGGCAGCATCAGTGACGAGTCCTGCAGCGCCACGATCACGATCCCGAAGACGATGAAACCCAAGTGGAGCAGCCCGCTGCCGGTCTTGGTCAGCCGACCGGCGGTCAGGTAGGACGGCCCGCGAACGCCGGCCACCGTCATGACCACCACGGCGACCTGTATGGCCGCGGCCAAGCCCAGATACACCGCGAGCCCGCGGCCCAAGCTGGAGGTCGCTACGCCGGCGACAACGCCTGCTGCGACCATCGCGAGGGAGACCCCGATGAGCAGTCGTCGCGAGAACAGTCTCTTGGGGACGCACAGCCCCATGACCACGACCAGCGCCAGGATCTGCGGGGCCGCGATCGCGTTCATCACCGAGACGTACGACGCGTAGCCGGCTCCCTGCTCCCAGCCTGCGATGGTCTTCTCGGCGAAGAGCACCCAGAGCGTGCCGACGAACGATTGGACGCCCAGTGAGGCGAGGATGACCACGGTGATGATGGTGAGCGCGAAGTCCCAGGAACGCTGTCTGACGTGCTCGATGTCGACCATCACCCGACACCTCCCCCGGTCAGAACCGCCGCCGCGTACGAGTGTGCGCCCGGAACCACATAGGTGGCGAGGTAGGTGAGCACCAGGATCAGGAACGAGAGGACCGCCAGCGCGGCAACGGTCTTCCACATTCCTTGACGTCGCAGGTAGAGACGTGCGTGCAGGTAGGCCGTGTACAGCATCCACATCATGATCGACATGTTGACCTTGCCCGACCACCACCAGGCCTCACCCTGCCAAGACATGAGTGCCCAGGGGAACCCGAGCAGCATCCCCACCGTGATCGGCAGGTAGCCGAGACGCGCCCAGCGATACGCCGTCGTCTCGTAGGCGGAGCGGCGCTTGATCATCATCTGAAGGGTCGCGACGAACGAGATGGTGAAGGCGCCATAGGCGATGAACAGTAGGGGCGGGTGCACCCACATGAACCAGGCGTTGTAGTAGTAGGTTGCCGCGCTGGCCATTCCTTCGAAGGCCTGCTGTGCGGCGACTCCTCCCAGCGACGTTGCCTGCAGATAGCCGTAGTACTGTGCGATGAATCCGGGCAGCGGGTCGGTGAACGGGGTGCCGATGAGGGCGCCGCCAGCCGACAGCGCGGCGACGGCAAGCATGACCCCGGGCAGCAGCTCATCACGATGCCGGCGCATCGCGACGCCGAAGAGCGCGACCATCAACGCCCAAACGTAGAGCTTCTCGGACTCGATCCAGAGCGAGACGGCGATGTGGGCCACGGTTCGCCCGGTGGAAGGGTCCACGACCGCCGCGAGCTGCCAGAGACGCCAGTGCAGCCAGATGAGCACGCCCTCGCCGGCCAGCAGCAGCACCGTCATGACCCCGAGAGCCCGGCCGCGCCACGCCGCCATCGGGGGCAGGAGCGCGCACAGAGCGAGGAGCGCCGCGCAGACCGCGATCACGGCCTGGAGCGGGTAGCCGATGCGAGCCGTGGTGGCGAGCAGGCTCTGGATGGAGTTGTACGTGAGCAGCGGGTTCATGGCGTCAGTATACGACCGTCGTGACGGCGCACCATTTGCTGGTCACCAAGGCGCACGGGTACACTCTCGAAGCGCGCCGACCGCCGAATCGGTGCGCACCTTTGTCCCGAAGCCATCGGAGGCCTGGTGAGTCCGAGCCGGCTCAGGAAGCGAATCGCCCGCGCCCTCAAGGTGTCGTGGCGCGAGCAACCGACACGCTACGACATCGAGGCAGTGCAGGCCAACACGCGTCGCGTGGGGCTCGTTATCCGCGTTCGCTGGGCGCTCCTCATCGTGCTGGTCAGCTACTCACTGCTTGCCGGTGCCGCCTACATGACGGTGATGCCCGTCGCAGAACTCGCTTCGCGCATGGTCATCCCGGCGCTGGCCCTCGCCTTCGTCGCTCTGTACAACACCTTCTACCAGATCAACTACCGGCGATTGGGCAACATCGCTCTCTGGAACAACCTGCAGCTGACGCTCGATGCGCTCGTCGTGACGGTGCTCGTCTACTACTCCGGCGGCGTGAGCTCGTGGTTCTGGTCGATGTACTCGCTCTTCATCCTCGAGGCTGCGTTCATCCTGCCCAAGCGGCGCGATACCTGGGGCCTTGCCGTGCTCTGCATGGTGCTTCTCGGCGGAATCGACTTGCTCGAGTACATGGCCGTCTTGCCGCACGTGGCCATTCCCTTCGCGACAGCCGCGCAGTACAGCGACCCGGTCTACGTCTCGGTGCGCTACCTGTGGCAGGTGGCCGTGCTCGCCGGCACCGCGGCGGTTTCGACTCAGCTCGTCGGTGAGCAGCGGGCCGAGGCGGCCGCACGCCAGGCGCTCACCGTCTTCGACGAGACGACCGGGCTGTACTCGCGGGCGTACTTCCTCCGCGCGCTCGGCGCCGAGATCCGCCGGGCCCAGCGGGATGCTCGTCCGCTACACGTCCTGCTCATCGACATCGACCACTTCGGCGAGTTCAATCGCCGGTTCGGTATCGATGCGGGGGATACCCTGCTCAGCTTGATAGCGACCGCCATCACCGGCTGCCTCTCCGAAGCCGGTGACATGTTGATCACCACCAACCTCGCAGCGCGCTACGGAGGCGAGGAGTTCGTCATTCTGCTCGCGGAGGACCAGGAGACGAAGGGGCCGCCCGAGCACGACGATGCGCTGCGCCTGGCCGACTGTCTTCGCCGAGCGATCGGCGAGCAGGAGGTGGACGGTGCCGGAGTGACGGTCTCCGTCGGCATCGCTTCGATGCCGACCGACGGCGCCACGTCCGACGAGCTGCTGGACGCCGCGGACGAGGCCCTTGCGGCTGCCGTCGTGGCCGGGGGCGACCGGGTTTCGATCACGCCCCCGCGCACGCCGCTCACCAACTACGAGGTCCTCGACGAGCCCGGGGTCTAGCGTGGGGCGCATCGCTACCGGCCTTGCCGGGCTGGCGCTCGCGGTACTCGTCGTCGGGCTGGCACTCGTTCCGCTGACCACGCCGTCGGCCACCCGGATCCTCTCGCAACGCTTCTCCCTGACCGAGGAAGCCGGGCTGCCCCGTGACCGCATGCTCGAGGTCGCCGAGCAGGTCCGAGCTTTCGTCGCGGAGCCGGCGGACTCCACGCTCCCTGAGTCTGTGGACGGCCGAGCCGGGTTTGACGCCTCCGCAGTCTCACACCTCGAAGACGTGCGAAGCGTCATCTCGACCGCGCAGCTCGTCACGTGGGGGCTGGCGGTCCTGCTCGGCATCTCGTTGGGGGTGGCGGTGACGCGTGGTCGGATCGACCAGGTTGCCCGCGTCATGCGTGCGGGGGCGATCTGGTGCGCGGCACTCGTGGTGCTCGCCGCGCTCGCCGGCCTGCTCGACTTCGACAGACTGTTCACCGCGTTCCACGGGCTCTTCTTCGCCGAGGGTACCTGGACATTCGCAGCCGACTCGCTGCTGATCCAGACGTTTCCGGAGCGGTTCTGGGCGACTGCTGCAGCGGTCTGGGCGGCCCTCATACTCCTCGGTGCGGTGGGGCTCGCCGCCGGTGCCCACCTGTTGGGGGCAGCGCAGGCCAAGGCCGACAACCCCCGCCACGAGGGCTCCTCGGCAGATCGTGCGTGACAAAGGGCGCGGATTCTGTAGACTTTCGTACGGGGCGGAGTTCAATCGCCCCTGGGGACTCTACGATCGAAGCGGCAACACCCACCCGGGTGTGAAGCCGTCCACGCGATCGCATCGTCAAGGAGGTGACTGCGCGAATGGCTGCTACTGAAGGTTACTGCGTCAAGTGCAAGGCCAAGAAGGAAATGAAGGAGCCCGAGGCTATCGTCATGAAGAACGGGCGTCCGGCAACGAAGGGCACCTGCCCCGATTGTGGGACCAAGATGTTCAAGATCGGTAAGTCTTCTTAGGTTTCTCGCTCGATATGCTCAAGCGCCGCCGGGTATGAATCCGGCGGCGCTTCGCGTTTGCGGGCGCGTTCTAGGCTGGGATACACTCACTCGGCGCGCGGGTGTAGTTCAATGGTAGAGCGTCAGCTTCCCAAGCTGAATGTTGCCGGTTCGAATCCGGTCACCCGCTCCAGAAGCACCCACTCGGCCGCCCCCACGGGCGGCCGTTCTTGCTCTTGCGCATCCTCGTTCCCGGGCGTATGTTCGTGACAGGCGAACACGTGTTCGTCAACAGCCCCGCAACTCTCCCGCTCCTCGCCGAGAAGGCAGGAGTGATATCGATGAAGCACCACGATCCGGATCGCACCCGAACCGTCCCTCGCGCTGGCGACGCGCGCGTGGTGGCGATCGCAGGCTCAGGGCGGCGCCGGGCGGCGTGTGCGGCGGCATGCTTCGCAGCACTGGCCACCGCGCTTGCGTTCCCGCCGAGCGCCCGCGCCGGCTGGCCGCTCGCTACTGCGGCGCCGTGTGCACTCGGGTTCGGAGCGACCTACTCGGCACCCGATGGCACGGCGTCGACCCATCGCGGGGTGGACCTGTCGGCGCCAGCTGGGGCCGCGGTGCGCGCCCCGCTGTCGGGACGCGTGAGCTTCGCCGGGCGCGTCCCCGGAACCGGCGGCGGCACGATACTCGCCGTGACCATCGCGACGTCCAGCGGGTCGCTCACGCTCATGCCGCTCTCCTCAGCGGGGGTCAAGGCGGGCATGCAGCTGGCCGAAGGGGAGAGCGTCGGCGAGCTCGCCGGGACGGGGGACGGTTCCTCGGCATCGCCTCACCTGCACGTCGGCGCGCGCAAGGGCGACCTGTACGTCGACCCGATGTCGCTCCTCGTTGCGCCGGCAGCTGCGCCCGCCGAGGGCTCTCCCGAGCTACAGCCCGACTCCGCCACTCAGAGCCAGCCGACGCGAACGGCCGCAGCGATGCATCCGGCTCCGCAGACAGCTGCCGCGGCGCGGGTGGACCTCTCAGGATCGGGCTCTGCCGTGGCCCAGGGTGCGGCGACGGGAGCGCAGGGAGCCGCAACCGCCGGGCAGGTCGCGCCGCTCACCGTCGCGGTGCCCGGCGCAAGCGTCGCCCCCGGCGTTTCGGTCGCGGGCGGGGCCGAGGAGGCCGCGGCGGGAGCCAGCACGATGCAATCGGTCTCTCGGGCGCTGTCGGCGGCGGTCGGCGGTACGGCTCCCGGCCGCAGCGGTGACGGTGCTCCGGGGGGCGCCCTGCTCGAGTGGGCTCTCGGCGCCGCGGCCCGCGGCTTGCAGGCCGGCGCTCGCGTGCTGGCGGCAGTGCTCCTGGCGCTCGGCGCGCTCTGGCCGATCTGGCGTCGGGAGAGGCGGAAAGGTCCAAGTCAGCTTTCAGTCAGACCCTCCAGCGATGATGTTGCGGCAGTAACGGGCCGGTGATACACTCCACAGGTTCATTTCCTGCTCCGGGCCGCTGCCTTCATAGTCCCGGGGCCGAACCAGCCCAGGGGAGGTGACAATATGAAGGCTTACGAACTGTTGCTTTTGCTCAACCCCTCTCTCGATGAGGACGCCCGTGCGGCCGTACTGGACAAGGTCCAGAACGTGATCACCGCCGACGAGGGCGTTGTGGATGCTGTGGACTCGTGGGGCAAGCGCAAGCTCGCCTACGAGATCGGCAAGGTGACCGAGGGCGACTACGTCCTGGTCGACTTCCACACCAAGCCGGCCGCCATCGCCGAGCTGGACCGCGTACTGCGAATCACCGACCCCGTAGTCCGCTTCATGCTCGTGCATCGCGAGGACAAGGAGTAGTCCTCTCGCAGCCGTACTTCGCGGACTGACCGGGCGGTGGCCCGAATCCGTGCTCGTCAAGAAGGTGGTATTCCCATGAGCATCAATCGCGTCAACATCACAGGCAACCTCACACGTGACCCCGAGCTGCGGTCCACGGGGAGCGGCATGTCCGTTCTCCAGATGGGCGTGGCGGTCAACGACCGTCGCAAGAACGCGCAGACGGGTGAATGGGAGGACTCGCCGAACTTCATCGACGTGGTCATGTTCGGCACACGCGCCGAGTCAGTCAGCCGCTTCCTGTCAAAGGGCTCGAAGGTCGCCATCGAAGGCAAGCTTCGTTGGAGCTCCTGGGAAGACAAGACCACTGGCGCCAAGCGCTCCAAGGTCGAAGTCGTCGCCGATGACATCGAGTTCATGAGCACCCGCGGCGAAGGCGGCGGCGGTGGCGGTGGGCGTGACTACGCCGCACCGGCTGCAGCTGCACCGTCGGCCAGCCCTGTCATCGAGGACGACATTCCGTTCTAGGTACACCCGGCGCGCCCGCCCCTCGGGCGCGCATCATCAGCAAGAGATACCGCGACTGATATCGCGGAAGGAGGTCAAGAACATGTCCGATTTCGCCCGTAAGCCCAGGCGCAAGTACTGCCAGTTCTGCAAGGACCACGTCGAGTACATCGACTACAAGGACGTGCAGTTGATGCGCAAGTTCATGACCGACCGCGGCAAGATCAAGCCCCGCCGCGTTTCGGGCAACTGCGCTCAGCACCAGCACACCCTCTCCATGGCCATCAAGCGCGCTCGTGAGATGGCTCTCGTTCCCTACACGATTCCGGTCATCAGTGGCCGCATCGACCGCCGGGGCGGCAGGTAGCCTCCCCGTGGAAGTCCAGCCTGCAGGAGCTCGTGACGCGTCGCTGCTCTCGGTGGCCGTGGTGCTCGGTGTCCTGACTGCGCCGCAGCTGGCGTTTGTGGGATTGCCGATCGCTGCCGCTGGAGCTGCGGGGCTTGCCTACCGCGGGAGGCTCACGCTGGCGATCGTTGCCGGCGTGCTCGGCGTGGGCGCCGTCGCTGCACTTCAGCGCATCGACGTGGTCTTCGTGGCTCCGGCAGTCGCAGCGATCCTGCTCGCGATCGTGATGCTTCCCAAGCGGAACGCGCAGGTCGTCGGAGCGATGCTGGTCGGCGTGCTGATGCTGGCTAGCGTGGCGTTCGAAGAGCTGCTCGCACGCGGTCAGGGCACGACCCTGACGGCTGCGACCGCCCTGCAGATGCAGGCAGCTGTGGGCGAGTTCACGAAGGTGCTCGGAACCTCGGCCACGGCTGAGGTGGTGAGTCGCCTGAAAGAGGTTGCACAGGTGATGTCGACGGCTTGGCCCGCCACGCTCTTCGAGTCAGCTGTCGTGGTGGGAGTCCTGGTCATCGTGGCGATCGCGTGGGCGGCACGAAGAGCGGGCCGAGAAGTGAAGGTCCCGGCGCTTTCGCAGCTGGACCTCACCCCTCACCTTCTGTGGGCGTTTGTTGTGGGGCTGCTGTTGCTGGCAGCATCGTACGGGGCCTTTCCGGCATCGAAGACATTCGCTGTCGTGGGGCTGAACCTCGTTCTGTGTACTCGCACGCTGTTCGTCCTCCAAGGACTCAGCGTGTCCGCGGGGCTGCTCGACCGGACCGGCGTCGGTCTCGGCGGGCGCATCCTGGCGTTGGCTGCGCTCGCCGCGCTCGACGCGATCACGCTCGTGGTCAGCTTCATCGGTCTACTGGATTTCTGGGTCAACTTTCGGCGTTTGCCGCGGGACGGCGTGACGCCGGTCGCACCGACGCAAGCCGATGCGTAGAGACGTTTAGTGCTAGGAACTGCCGTCCGGACGGCAAGGGCCGTCTGGCGACTGAAGGAGTAACCATGAAAGTCATCCTGTTGCAGGAACTGAAGGGGCGCGGAGGCGAGGGCGACGTGATCGACGTCGCACAGGGCTTCGCGGTCAACTATCTGCTCCCGCGCAAGGTCGCGATCGAGGCGACCAAGGGCAACCTCAAGCAGCTTGAGCAGCGCTCCAAGAACATCCGTGTACGTGAGGACGCTCGTCTCAACGAGTCCAACGCGCTGGCCGAGGCCCTCGAGGGCAAGGTCGTCACGGTGTTCGCCAAGGTCGGCGAGGAGGGTCGCCTCTTCGGATCGATCACCACGGTCATGATCGGCGAGGCCATCGCTGACCAGCTCGGCGTCGAAATCGACCGCCGCAAGATCGAGACTCACGGCCACATCAAGGACGTCGGTCCGCACCTCGTCAACGTTGCGATCTACCGCGAGGTCAAGGCGGAGCTCACCGTGGACGTCGTCGCGGAGGGCCACGTGGCCGCCGAGGAGGTGCCCGTCACCCTCGTCTCCGAGGTTGAGGGCATCGGCGCCGACGGGGAGCCTTTCGTCGAGGTAGTCGAGGAGACGTCGGATCAGGCCGATTCCGGCGTGGCGCTCGACGAGGCTACCGAGGCCGAGTAGCCGCAGCCTCAACGCACAACGTACTTGACGGTCGCAGCGCCGGTCCTCCGTTGGAGGGCTGGCGCTGTTCGTCGTCCAAGGCAAATCGACCGGAAACCCGTGGATACTGTGGATAACTGGCGCAAGAGCAGGTCGCGACCGACGCCACGTCCACCGACCCCTGTGGAAGGCGCTGGCGGCCCGCCCGATTGTCGGTCCTGTGTCCTACTATCGGCTGTGAAGTGGGGCGCGAAACGGTTCGGGAGAGGGAGCGGCACATAGATGGTCGATACGGTCGGCAGGAGACGCCAAGGCGGAATTGAGCGTGAAACGCCGCATAATGTCGAGGCGGAGCAGGCCATCTTGGGGGCGATGTTCCTGTCGCCGGAGGCGGTCGAGGGTGCTCTGGTGATACTGCAGCCGGAGGACTTCTACCGTCCGGCCCACGCGCGCATCTTCTCGGCGATGAGCGACCTGAACTCACGTTCGGTGCCCGTCGACCACCTCTCAGTCGCTGATCGCCTTGAGTCCACAGGTGAACTCGATTCGGCGGGGGGCCGGACGTATCTCCTCGACATCACCGGTGTCGTGCCGATCGCGTCGAACTGGCAGCGCTACGCCGACATCGTCAAGCGGATGTCGATGCTGCGGCAGCTCATCGTGGCGGGCACAGCCATAGCGACCATGGGCTACGACGCGCCCGATGACATGGATCAAGTGGTCGGCGACGCCGAGAAGATCATCTTCGACGTGACCAACAAGCGGGTCAGCAGCAACTTCGCCGTCATCAACGACCTGCTCAAGGTGTCGTTCAAGAACCTCGAGGAGCTTGCAGAGCGCAAGGAGCACATCACCGGCGTCCACACCGGGTTCAAAGACCTCGACAAGCTGCTCGCAGGCCTTCACCCCGGAGACCTGTGCATCCTTGCCGCGCGTCCTTCGGTCGGCAAGACGGCTCTCGCGCTGAACATGGGGATCAACGCCGCGCGACACGGAGCGTCCGTGGCGGTGTTCTCGCTCGAAATGGGAGCGGATCAGCTCGTCCAGCGCGTCTTGTGCTCCGAAGCACGGATCAACCTGCAAGACGTTCGGACCGGCTACATCAAAGACAGCGACTGGTACACGATCCATACCGCGATGGGCAAACTCGCCCAGCTCGACTTCTGGGTCGACGACACACCCTCGATCTCGATCCTCGAGGTTCGGGCAAAGGCCCGCAGGCAGCTGAGAGACAAGCCCAAGGGGTTCATCATCGTCGACTACCTGCAGCTCATGCAGCCGCAAGGGCGGCGCTCGGAGAACCGTCAGACCGAGATTGCCGAGATATCACGTGGGCTCAAGATCCTCGCGAAGGAACTGAAGGTTCCGATTCTCGCGCTCTCGCAGCTCTCGCGTGCGGTGGAGCAGAGGGCGGGCAAGCGCCCGCAGCTCTCCGACCTTCGCGAGTCAGGCGCCATCGAGCAGGACGCGGACGTGGTCATGTTCATCGACCGCAACACCGATCCGTTCGCTGACGACCAGGAGGGGCGTCCACAGAAGGGCGTCGCCGAGCTCATCGTCGCCAAACACCGCAACGGCCCCACCGGTCAGATCCAGCTGGTGTTCAACGACCGCTTCACCAAGTTCATCGACTACACGAACCAGGTGTAGCCGCGGGGCACCGACCCGAGGGGCCCGTGCTCAGACATACTCGCCGGGCGCTGCGGCGCCCGGCTGCGTAACTGCGCGCGGACCCCGCGGGTCGGTGCCGTGTCATCTAGCTTGCGAATCCGCGAGTGCAGCCCTCAGCGCCCACGACGCACTCCTGAGATGTGGCCAGATACCCGCGACCGTTCACGGAACCGCACATCCGGAGTCGCCTGAATGCGGGAATACTCCTACTGCGAGAACGGTACCGAAGGGGCGCGACCGGCTCGGCGAACGGGGGTGATCTGATGTCAACCCTACAGAGTGCTGGATCGGCAGGCATGAGAAGCGCGCCGAGAACAGGCTCTTCTCTCTGGCGACCACGAAGCTGGGGCGCTGGTCGATGTGGCTCGCGGTAGCGTTCATTGTGATGTTCGCGTCAACTCGGTGTTTGTTGGAGCCTTTGGGGCGAGCACGAACGAGACTGTGGATGCGTTCAGCAGGACAGTCATGCCGTTCTATGGCATCGGCGATGCTGCTGGTGGGCGTGTCCGCTGGCGTGATCGGACTGATCTCGATCATCAAGAACCACGAGCGGTCTTGCGGTGGTCTGGGCGACGCTGCTTCCCTTGGCGTTCGTGCTGTTCTTGCTGATCGGGGAGTTCGCGGTCCCGCACTAGTCGGCGACTTGCATTCACCGAACAGGACAGCAGCCCGCTACCTAGCAGGCGCAACGAGCGGATCGCCGCACGAGCATCCTGAAGGCGGCGTCTGGGCACCGCTCATGAGCGACACGCCAAGGAAGGCGAGAAGGAGCTGAGCATGGCGAGTCCGGACCTCACGCCAGATCCGACGTTCGCTGCACGCCGAGGACTCTCGGAATCGCCGCTGCGTGGACGGCCTTCATCGTGGTCGAGGTCTACGCGATCGTGTCCGGACTCGCGTTCGCGTCGCAAGGGAGGGCCGTGGAGAGCGGGCCCTACCTCTCGATCATGGCCCTGCTGGTCGTCGTGATGGGGCCGTTCCTGGTGCTCTCGATGGTCGCAGTCCATGCCTACGCCTCACCGATGCGCAAGACGTACGCCCTCGCGGCCCTCGCTTTCATGATCGCTTGCGTAGCCATCACTTCCTGCATCAACTTCATGCTGCTCTTCGTGAGCAGCCAGCCCGAGTTGTTCTCAGAGTCGTGGCGCGCGCTGTTCCTCCCGGGCCAGGTGGCCGGCTCCCGCATTCATCCTGGACAACTTCGTCTGGGACTGGTTCTTCGGGATATCGATGCTTCTGGCGGCACCGGTCTTCGGCGGGGACACTCTCAGAAACGCACTGCGGGCTCTGATGATCCTGAGCGGAGCCCTGTGTCTCGCGGGACTGGTCTGGCTTGCGGTTTCGCCTCGCAGGCCATCATCATCGGCATCCTCGGCTGGGGGGCGGCCGGCCCCATCGTCTTTCTTCTGCTGGCGAAGGTATTCGGGCGTGTTGAGGCTGAGACCGGTGAGACTTCGCGCGCCCTGACACGGGGAGCGACCTCGTGATGCCGCCGCAGGGTTGGCGCCGTGCCTCAGCGCTGCTTGAACCTTCCGCTCACCAGCCTGGCGAATTCGCGCTCATCCCAGCCGGTCATCGCGTACGCGCCGACCTTGATGACCGGCACCGCCGTGCCCCCGGTCATGAGCGTCATCTCTCGGCGTCCCGGTCCGTTCTCACTCACATCGACCTCGCGATAGGCGATGTTGTTCTCGGCGAAGTGGGCCTTCGCCACCCCGCACCAGTGACAGTGGGGTGTCGTGTAGATCGTGACTGTCGGTGAATGCTTCCGACTGCCGCTGGTCGGCATCATGCAGCCTTTCATCGTTCGTCGGGAGCCGTTGGAACCCTGCGCTTGACAGCACAGGTATGATAACCGACGGCTCAAGAGCGCCCGAACATGCACGCCCTAAACCGCAAGCTGCCACTCCGAGGAGTTCCCAACAGTGTCTTCCCAGCATTTCGAAGTAGTCATCATAGGCGCCGGCCCGGCAGGCATCTTCTCTGCGCTCGAGCTGGCACGGTCCGGGGTCCGCGACGTCCTGGTTCTGGAGAAGGGGCACGGCATCGACCGGCGCAACTGCCCCGCGCGCAGGCGCACATGCGTGAGCTGCAAGACCTGCGACATCATGACGGGGTGGGGAGGCGCCGGGGCCTTCTCGGACGGGAAGCTCACCCTCACGACCGAGGTGGGCGGGTGGCTCGGCGACTTCGTGCCGCGCGATCAGCTGGAGACGCTGCTGGACTACGCCGACGGGCTCTGGCTCGAGTTCGGCGCCACCACGGAGGTCCACGGGCCCGACCCGCAGACCGCCGCGGAGCTCTCGCGCGAGGCCACACTGGCCGGCATGAAGCTGATTCCGATGAACATCCGGCATCTGGGCACGGAGCGCTCCCCGGAGGTGCTCGATGCGATGCGGGTCTGGCTGCTCGAGCAAGGCGTCACCGTGCGGACCGACACGCCAGCCGCTCGCATCGTCGTCGACGACGGTCGCGTGACCGGTGTCGAGCTGGACGACGGCACCCTCATCACCGCCGGTTCGGTGATCGCCGCTCCCGGCCGAGAGGGAGCCGACTGGCTCACAGCGCAGGCGAAGGCCCTGGGGCTCCAGCTCGTCAACAACGCAGTCGACGTGGGCGTGCGCGTCGAGTGCCCGGCGCCGGTCATGGAACGCCTCACCGACGCGCTGTACGAAGCCAAGCTCGTCTACCACACCAAGTCGTTCGGGGACACGGTGCGGACATTCTGCATGAACCCCTACGGTGAGGTCACCACGGAGAGCTACGGCGACGTCATCACCGTCAACGGCCACAGCTACGCCGAAGCCAAGACGCCGTACACCAACTTCGCGGTGTTGGTGAGCACGCGGTTCACCGAGCCATTCCGTGACCCCATCACGTACGGGCGCTCGATCGCGAAGCTGGCCAACCTGCTGGCGGACGGCATCCTGGTGCAGCGGCTCGTGGATCTCAAAGCCGGGCGGCGCTCCACTCCCGAGCGCATCTCACAGTCACTCGCCGAGCCAACGCTCGCGAACGCCACACCGGGCGACCTGGCGGCGGTTCTCCCGTATCGCCATCTGACCGATATCGTGGAGTTCCTCGACGCGATGGAGGCGCTTGCTCCCGGCATCGCCGGCCCGTCGACGCTGCTGTACGGCGTCGAGGTCAAGTTCTATTCGTCGCGGCTCGAGGTCTCGCCCGACATGGAGACGCCGATCGCCGGGCTCTACGCGATCGGGGACGGCGCCGGTATCACGCGTGGGCTCGTTCAGTCGAGTGCGAGCGGCGTGATCGCGGCGCGGGCCGTGGTCGCCGGGCGGTAGCACCGCCGGAGATCAGCGCCCGGCGCGGTCCCATCCCATGACCCGCAGCGCTGCGTCCGCGACTGCCGCGTCAGGTTCGTCGCGCAGCACCGTCGAGCTGATGAGGGAGCCGACGAACAGCGCGATGAGCGCCCGGACGCGGGCCTCGCGCGACTCCTCGGCGTTCAGGGGCTCGCCGAAAGCCTGGTCCAGCTCGGCAGTCTTCTCAGTCAGCGCTGCCCGGAGCGGGTCGACCATCGAGACGCGGATCTCGTCGAGAAACGCCGGGTTCCGCATCGCTGCGGGCATGATCGCCCGCAGCACCACGTTGTAGCGCTGCAGGGCGCGCCGCCGATCCACGATCACGGCGACGAGCTGCGCGCGCAAGTCGTCCGGCTCGATTCGGCTGATGAGCGCGAGCGCCTCGCCGCGCAGACGGCCCGTCCCGACCCTGATCAGGCTGATGAAGATCGCGTCCTTGCTGGGAAAGTGGCGGTAGAGGGCGGGTTCGCTCACGCCGACGCGCCCGGCGATCTGGCGCATCGAGCCGCCCGTGTAGCCGTTCTCGGCGAAGACCGTCGCAGCAGCGTCGAGGATCTCGCCCTTTCGTCCTGGCTGCTCGGCCGAGAAGAAGTCCCGCTGGGATTCCGCCTCGCTCAGTGCATCGGCGTTCGGGTCGGTCATGGTCGACCTCCGCGGTTCTGGGTTACCAAGTGCACGAACACGTCCTCGATGGTCGGCTCGACGGCCACAACCGTTGCGTCACCGAAGCCGGCCGATCGGAGGCGATTCGCCAAGTCGTCGGCCGCACGCCTGTCCTCGCCTGCGGACGCGGCATCGGGGCCGCACCCCTCCCCGGCGCCATCCTGAACCACCGCGTGGAGTACGGCACCCGAGAGGTACGACTCGGTGACCCCGTCGGCTGACTCGAGCCACTGAAGTGCGCTATCGACGGCCCCGACCGACACCTCGAGGATCCTCTGCGTCATGCAGCCGGTCCGGATCTCGTGAGGCGTGCCGTCGGCGATGATGCGGCCACGGTAGATGAACGCCAGCCGGTTGCAGTGGCTGGCCTCGTCCATGTAGTGCGTCGTCACGAACAGGGTGACGCCCTTGTTGGCCAAGTCGTACAGCAGGTCCCAGAAGTGTCGCCGAGCCACCGGGTCGACCCCGCTCGTCGGCTCGTCGAGGAAGAGCAGCTCGGGCTGGTGGATCGTCGCGGCGCCGAGTGCCAGGCGCTGCTTCCAGCCTACCGACAGGTTGCTGGTCAGCTCGTTCTCGCGCCCGACGAGATCGGCCATGTCCAGCACGTAGCTCCGCTGCCGTGCGAACTCCTCGGCGGGAAGGTCGTAGACACCCGCGTAGAAGCGCAGGTTCTCGTCGACAGTCAGGTCCTCGAACAGCGCGAACTTCTGCGACATGTAGCCGATGCGCCGCTTGACCTTCTCGGGCGACGCGATCACGTCGTCACCGAGGATGAGCGCGCGCCCGGACTGCGGGGCGATGGTCCCTGTCAGCATGCGGATCGTGGTGGTCTTGCCGCTGCCGTTGGGGCCGAGGAACCCGAAGATCTGGCCTCTCGGGACATCGAAGTCGACACTGTCCACGGCGGTGAAGTCGCCGAACCGCTTGGTGAGTCCTCGCACGGAGATCGCGGCGCTGGGGTCGGGCTCGCGTGAGAGGAGCGTCCCGGTCATCGGCGATCCGGGATCGGCCGCAGCATGAGTGTGTGTGTCACGAGTCATCGCACAGCCCCTAGTCCGACAGCCGCTTGCTGAAGCTTGCCACGGCCACACCGAAGACGACCGCCGAGAAGACCGCCATCGCGAGCATCGGCACGGCAAGCGCCTCGAAGCCGCTGCCCTTGATGAACGCGCCGCGCAGCACCGTGATCGCGTAGCGCAGCGGGATGAAGTAGGTGATGGGGACGACTGCGGGCGGCATCGACTCGATCGGGAAGATGAAGCCGGAGAGCACCATCATCGGGATCAGGATGAACATGACCGTCTGCTGAGCCTGCTGCCGCGTGTGTGACACGAGCGAGACAAGCAGGCCCATGCCGATCGCGGTGAACATGAACAGCAGCAGCCCGACGACCACGACCGAGACCTGCCCGTTGAACGGCACGCGGAACCAGAGCCTTCCGACGAGCGCGACGGTCGCTATCTGCACGCTGGCGACCACCACGTAGGGCGTGACCTTGCCGATCAGGTACTCGCCTCGGCCGATCGGCGTCACGAACATCTGCTCCAGCGTGCCGCGCTCGCGCTCGCGAACCACCGCCTGCGCCATGATCGACATCATCGAGATCAGCAGGATGGTGGCCATGAGCCCGGGAATCATCGTGTTGACCGCCGAGAGGGTCGGGTTGAACATCACCCGCACGCGGGCGTCGAGACCCGGACCGGCGATGCTGATGCCCTGGTCGGCGATGCGTTTGGTGTTGAACGCCGAGATGATCTGCGCCGAGTAGCCGCGACGCCACCGATGCGGTCTTGCTGTCGGAGCCGTCGACGATGATGCCGATCGGCACCGTCTCGCCGCGCGCCAGCCGCGTCTGGGTCCCCTCGGGAATGACGAACGCCACCTTCACGTCACCGCGGTCGAGGAGAGGCTGGAGCTGTCGCTCGTCGGCGGGCGTCGCGTCGATGCGGAAGTAGCCGGAGCTGGCGAAGGAGCCCGTCAGCTGGCGCGAGACGCTCGAATGGTCGAGATCGACGACGGCTGCCGAGAGGTTCTTCACGTCGGCTCCGACCACGTACCCGAAGAGCACGAGCTGCAGCACGGGCATGATGAACAGCAGCCGCAGCAGCAGTGGATCGCGACGGAGCTGCAGGAACTCCTTCCACATGAGCAGCCGGATGCGCTTGAGGCTCATCGCGCCCGCCTCCCGTAGAGGACCGAGGCGATCACGATGACCGCGACCGAGTAGACGCTCAGCATCGCGAGCTGCTGCCAGAGCTCGGCAAAGCCCGCGCCCTTCAGAAACACGCCACGCGAGATGACCATCATGTAGCGCGCGGGGAACGCGTAGCTGACTATCTGCAAGAATCGCGGAATCGATTCCAGCGGAAAGGCGAAGCCCGACAGGATGAACGCGGGCAGGAACGAGACCAGCAGCGCCGTGATGTTCGCCGACTCCACACTCGGCGAGAGTGCCGAGATGATGAGTCCGAGGCCAAGAGCGGCGAAGACGAAGACCACCGAAGACGCCACGAGGAAGGGCACGCTCCCTCGCAGCGGAACCCGGAAGACCAGCATGCCCACCGCCGTGATGGCGACCATGTCGGCGAAGGCGAGGAACGTCCACGGCAGCAGCTTGCCGACCATCAGCTCCCACTGCCGCAGCGGGCTGACCATCATCTGCTCCTGCGTGCCCTGATCGCGTTCGCGCACCAGGGTCACGGCCGTCTGCTGAATCGTCACGATCATGATGATGACCACCATGAGCCCCGGTATCAGGAAGTCCGAGGACCGGCGTTCGGGGTTGTACCACGTCCGGATCCTGGGCTCGAGCCGGCCTATCTGCGTCAAATCGAGTCCCTGCCGATCGGCCCAGTCGGCAAGGATCTGCTGTCCGTACGTTTGGTTGAGCGCGACGGCGTAGGCCTGTCCGAGCTGCGCGGAGTTCGGTTCACTGCCGTCGACGAGCACGGCGACTGAGGCCTTCTCGCCGGCAGCCAGGGACCGCGCGAACCCCGAAGGCACGACCACGGCGATGCGTGCCTGGTTCCTGTCGAACACGCGGTCGACTCCGCCCAGATCGCTGATCTGCCCGCGCACGTCGAAGAAGTCCGACGACATGAACGTCTGCAGGTACTGCCGGCTGGCGGCGGTCTTGTCCTGGTCGAGCACGACCGTCGGCACGTTCTTGACGTCGAAACTGATGGCGTAGGCGAAGAGCAGCAGCTGAGTGATCGGGATGATGAGAACCGCGATGAGGATGCGCGGGTCGCGCCCCAGGTGGATGAACTCCTTGCGCGCGATGGCGACGATGCGAGTCAGGGCCGCCTTCACAGCGACACACGATCCTCGGCCAGCGTACGATCGCTGTCGGCCACGTACTGGCCTTCCCCGCCCAGTTCGGCAAGGTAGGCGAACGCGGCCTCCATGTCGACGCGCACGGGACGGATGTCGGCCTCGGCGATGCCGGCCGCGTTCAGACGCGCGGTCATCTCGGCGGCGTCGGGCCCGTTCGGCATCGAGAGGACGCGCACATACTCGCCCAGCAGGTGGGCCGAGGCGATGCCCTCCGAGCCTTCGAGGTCGGCCAAGACCGCACGGGGGTCGGGCGCGCTCACCTCGAACAGACTGCCGGGGACCAGCGACTTGACCTCGGCGGGCGTGCCGCGGTGAAGGATGCGGCCACTGGTCATGAAGGCGATGTCGGTGCAGCGCTCGGCCTCGTCCATGTAGGGCGTGGCAACGAGGACGGTCTTACCCGCGCGGTGAAGTGAGGCGATGATTCGCCAGAACTCCCGTCGCGACACCGGGTCGACACCGGTGGTGGGTTCGTCCAGGAGGAGCAGGTCGGGCTCGTGCATGAGTGTCGTTGCCAGCATCAGCTTCTGCTTCATGCCGCCGGAGAGATGCTGCGCCTGGCGGTTAGCGAACTCGCCGAGGCCCATGCTTTCGAGTAGTGACGTTGCGCGCTCGCGTCGAGCCGACGGCGATATGCCGCGGATGGTGGCGAAGTATTCGAGGTTCTCGGCGACCGTGAGGTCCGGATACATCGAGAACCGCTGCGACATGTAGCCGATGCGCGGGGTGACCCTGCGCGGGTGGTCGGTGACCGACTCGCCGAACACGTCGGCGTCGCCGCGGCCCGGTCTCAGCACCGTCGCCAACATCCTGATCAGCGTCGACTTGCCGGCGCCATCCGGGCCGAGCAGACCGAAGACCGCGCCTACGCCGACGGTCAGGTCGACGCCCGCGACCGCCTGCACGTGTCCGAACGCGCGCTCGAGCCCGCGTGCTTCGATGGCGAGACCGGCCGCCGTGCTCGCGGGTTCGACCGCCATGTCGGCGCGCGTCGATCACTCGAAGGTCACGTCCACGGGCATGCCGGGCTTCAGCGTGCCGGTCTTGTCGGCGAGACGTACGCGCACTTCGTACACCAGCTTTGCGCGCTGGTCCTTTGTCTCGACGTTGTTGGGCGTGAACTCGGCCTGCGCCGAGATGAACTCGACTTTGCCGGGATAGTCGCGGCCACCAGCGTCTGCGGCGACACGCACCGACTGTCCCAGGCTCACCTCGCCGATCCGCGTCTCGGGGACGAACACTCGCACGAACAGGTCGCTCGGGTCGGTGATGGTGAGCAGCGTCTTGCCCGGGGAGGCATTCTGGCCCGCGTTGGCGGTCACCGCGACAACGACGCCGCCGTGTGGCGACGTCACGGTCGCGTAGGCGAGCTGCACCTCAGCGAGACTGACGGCGGCCTTCGCCTGCTCCAGCCGTGCCTTGGCGGCGGTCACCTCGGCGCTTGTCCCGTCGCTCTTGGCCGACTTCACTTGTGCGTTGGCCGCTCGCACACCCTGCTGGGCCTGTTGCACCTGCAGCCGGAACGCGGTGTCGTCCAGGCCGACGAGCGCTTGGCCGGCGGTCACGACCGCGCCCTCACCAACGGTCACGGTGGCGATTCGCCCCGCCGCGGTCGCGGCGACCTGGTATTCGGTCGATTCCACGGCTCCGCTCGCCGTGAGCGATCCGTTCGCGGCCGTCTGCTGTGTCCGCCACCAAGCGTATCCGCCGGCCGCAGCGAGCAGCAGGACCACGATGACGACGATTGCCGCTACGGGTGGACGCTTGTGTTCTTCGTTCGCCATCTGCCTCACCTATTCGACTCGGATGTCTGCGCAAACGCGATCGTTCGATCGCGCGAGATGCCGTTACGGTGCGTGTGACAGCCCACTCGGACTGATCACCAGGTCTACGGGTGCGCCTGGGGGAAGGGCCGGAGCCGCGCCGCTGGTCAGGACGGCGACTTCCACGGGCACCGCCCTGGTCAGGTGGACGTCCCGAGTGGGGAACGAGGTCGGGGGATGCTCGGCGCCCACTCCGATCCGACTCACGCGACCGTTCAGTCTCTCGCCCGGTCCAAACCAGTCGGCCGTGACGATCACTTCGTCGCCCACGGCCACGCGGGCAGCTTCCTCCGGCGACAGCCATGTCTCCACGCGCGTTTCGCCCGCGCGACGAACCACCGCAACCGAGGCGCCCGGTGCCACAACATCGCCGACCTGCGCGATCTGCACCACCACACCATCGACGGGGGAGGTCACCGCAGTGAGGCCGAGCCGATAGCGCGCGACGTCCACGCCGAGGGCGGACGCGTCCGCTGCGATGCGCGCGAGTTTGCGCATGTCACGCAGCTGCCCGCGCGCGTCAGCCACAGTCGCGGATGCCGACGACAGCTTGCCCAGCCCGTCCTGAGCCTTCAGGAGCCCGGCGTCGATCTTGGAGATCGCCGCCTCGAGCTTCGCGATCGCAGCGCGAATCGCTGCAGGGTTGGGGGGTGTGGCCCCCGTGCCGCCGCCGGGGGGCCGTACGCCCGGGGGAAGCTGCGGCATCCGCTGGAGCTGCTCCGCCAGCCGCTTGAGTTGATCGAGCTTGTCGGCGAGCTGCGATCGCGTCGCCTTCAGCTTCACAATCGCCGCCGAGACGGTGGACCGGTTCTTCGAGATCGTCGCGTCTGCCGAGAACGTCTTGTCGATCGCTTCAGCGAGCAGCGCGACCTGGGCGATCGCAACGCGGCGATTCGCACGTGTCGCCCGGGCGTCGGCCTCCAAAGCGCTTGATTCGAACGTCGCGAGAAGCTGACCGGCGACAACGGGGTCGCCGACGTCCACGGCGACGCTCGTCACGCGCGAGAACGAGCCGGCGCCGGTGATCGCCGTGATGGTCGCAATGGCGCTTCGGCCCGAAGCGACCGCGGGAATCCCGGGCCCGGCGACTACGAATCCAGCGTCGAGGTTCGGGAGGGGCTCAGTCGTCGCAGGTGCTTGGACGGTGACGAGATCGTCGGCCACTCGACCTGAGACCGCGACCGTTTCAGGCCGCGAGGAGGCGCATCCTGGGAGAGCGATACAGGACGCGGCGATGAGGATGGCGGCTGCGACGCGACGGTACACGACGCTCCTCGCAAGGAGAGGTTAGTTATCAATCACTAACCTACTCCCGATATGCGCCCCGGCGCAAGCGGCAGGACGGTTCGCGCGGTGGGAATGGTGGCGCTCACTCCGCGCCTGAGGCATACTACGCGCGCACGCTTCATCTAGGTGGAGCGGCGAGCGCGCCCTCGGGAAGTGGGCGTGCACGGTCCGGGAGCGGCAGAGATGAGTCCGCGGGACCCAGCACTCACGGGAGTAACCTCACATGGCCGGTATCGTGCTTGTCGGCGCCCAATGGGGCGACGAAGGCAAGGGGAAGATCACCGACCTGCTCGCAGACGACATGGACTACGTCGTTCGCTACCAGGGCGGTAACAACGCAGGTCACACCATCATCCACGGTGGGCGCACGCTGAAGCTGCACCTGATTCCCGTCGGGGATCATGTATCCGCACATCACGCCGGTGATCGCCAACGGCGTCGTCATCGATCCCAAGGTCATGCTCGACGAGATGGACGTGCTCGAGGCCGACGGCCTGTCGACGCACAAGCTGCTCATCTCGACCAACGCGCACCTGATCATGCCGTACCATCGCGACCTCGATGGCGCGAGCGAGCACCGGCTCGGCGGGAACGAGATCGGCACCACGCGTCGTGGCATCGGTCCGGCGTACATGGACAAGGCCTCGCGCATGGGCCTGCGCGTCCAGGACCTCACCGACGAGCACATCTTCCGCAAGAAGGTCGAGGCGGCGCTGCTCGAGAAGAACGACATCCTCTCAAAGGTCTACGGGATGCCGACCTACACGGTCGACGAGATCGTCGAAGAGTACATGGGCTACGCCGCGCGCATCAGGCCACATATCGCCGACACGTCGCAGATCATCAACAAGGCGCTCGAGTCAGACCAGTGGGTGTTCTTCGAAGGCGCGCAGGGCACGCTTCTGGATATCGATCACGGCACCTACCCCTTCGTCACGTCGTCACCGTGCACCGCTGGCGGCGCGTGCACGGGCACGGGGGTTGGCCCGCGCCACATCGACCGCGTGCTCGGCATCGCAAAGGCGTACATCACCCGCGTCGGATCCGGGCCGTTTCCCACGGAGCTTCACGATGAGACGGGCGAGCTGCTCCAGAAGGTCGGCGGCGAATGGGGAACCACCACCGGTCGGCAGCGTCGCTGCGGCTGGTACGACGCCGTGATCGTGCGCTACGCCGTTCAGGTCAACGGCCTGACCGACCTGGTCATCACGAAGCTCGACGTGCTCTCGGCGGTCGACACGATCAAGGTGTGCGTGGCCTACGAGTACGAGGGCAAGCGCTACAACACGCTTCCGTCGCACCAGACGGCGTTCCATCACGCCAAGCCCATCTACGAGGAGCTGCCCGGGTGGGGGACGGACATCACCGGATGCCGCACTTTCGAGGAGCTGCCCAAGCAGGCGCGCGAGTACATCAGCTTCATCGAAGACCTCGCCGACGTCCCCGTGTCGATGATTGCTGTGGGCCCGAGCCGGGAACAGACAATCATGCGACGCTGGGAGTCGCGCCCCTGACCGAGGCGGTTTTGGCAGCGCCCCGTTACCTGCCGTTGCGGCTGAGCAGGTACACTATGTGCTGTATGTCTCTACGTACTGACGTCGTTCAAGCGGGGAGAATTCGTGTCGTTACTCGTTCAAAACGCGGCTGAGCCGCGTCGCAATCTGGGTCATGCCCTCACAGGGGCGATCTCGTGGGCCGTGATCGTCGTGGCCGTGCTGGGATGCTTCTTCTTCCCCCGCGTCTGGATGGTCATCGCCACGATCTTCCTCTCATACTTCATCGTGCGCATGTGCATCACCGCGGTGTTCGCCATCGTGGGTCAACGCAAGATCCATGAGTGGGAGAAGCGTGACTGGACGACGGGGGAAGACATCGTCGGGGAGTTTGGTTTCGCTCCGTCAGACGTGCGTCACGTGGTGATCATCCCCACCTACAAGGAGCCCGCCGCGATCCTCAATCGGACACTCGACGCGCTCGCCGCGCAGCACCGAGCTGATGAGCGCGTCATCGTAGTGTTGGGCATGGAGGAGCGCGAGCCCGATGCCCGAGCCAAGTCCGACGCGATCATCAAGAGCTACGCGGGTCGTTTCCTGCACATGATGGCCACGATCCACCCCAGCAACATCTCCGGCGAAGAGCCCGGGAAGTCGTCCAACGAGGCATGGGCCGGCCGCAAGGCACGCGCCGAGATCGACCTTCTCGGAATCGACCCCGCGCTGACGACCATAACCTCCTGCGACGCGGACTCGGTGCTGCACCCGGCGTACTTCTCGGCGGTCTCGGCATCCTTCGCCGAGGAGGAGCGCAGGCACGTCTCCTTCTGGCAGGCGCCCATCTTCTTCTACAACAACATCTGGCAGGTGCCCGCACCTGTGCGGTTCACCACGTGGATGCAGCATGCGACTCAGCTCTCCGAGCTTGCGATGCCGTGGTTCGATTCACTCCCCATCTCGACGTACACGCTCTCTCTCGACCTGTGCGAGCGGTGCGGCTACTGGGACCCCGCGGTTATCCCGGAGGACTGGCATTCGTACCTGAACTGCCTTTTCGAGTCCGGTGACGAGATCGCGGTTCACCCGGTATTCCTGCCCACCTTCGGCGACGCTACCGACGGAGAAGGAACGGTCGACGCGGTCAAGAACCGGTTCGAGCAGCTCAAGCGCCACTCATGGGGGGCCGAGGACGTCGGCTACATCTGGGGCCAGCTCAGCGAGCGCAAGCACGCGTGGCGCTCGTCGACGGTATTCCGGTTCGGCCAGGTCTTGCATGACCACAGCATGCGCGTCGTCAACTGGGTGGTGCTGACGAGCATCTACCTCTACGCGCTGTACTTCTCGCAACTGCACTGGTACGACCTCGGCTGGCGCTCCTCGATCGCTCACAACCTCGCCTTTCTCAACGTTCTGTTCGTCATGGGATCGATGGTGATGCTCTCCTCGATCGTCCTCGAGCTCTGGCGCTGCCCTCCGCCCGACAGCAAGTCGAGGCTGGTCACCGCTGTCGAGATCCTGGGGCTTTGGGCGTTCCTGCCGATCCTGGGCCTCGTGCTGGGAATGATTCCGGCGCTGTCGGCCCAGACCCGGCTCATGCTCGGGATTCCGCTCGGCTACAAGGTGACGCCCAAGCGCTTCACGGAGCCTGTGGCGCAGAAGGCGTCCTAGACCGTCGTCTCCGAATCGCGTTGGGTCGGTGGAGCTTCCGCTACAATTCGGCAGGGTACCCGGCTTCGCGTCGTCGCAAGCCGTCGCCAGTCACCTCTTCTATGAGCGGGGGACATCATGCGCATCCTCGTCCTGGGTTCGGGCGGCCGTGAGCACGCCATCGTCCACTCACTCGCAGCCTCGCCTCAGGTAGACGCCATCTTCGCGGCGCCAGGCAACGGCGGCACCGCAGGTGAGCGTGTTACCGCCAACGTGGCGTTGGACCCGTCCGACTCCTCGGCGGTGGTCGAGTTCTCGCGCGAGAACGCCATCGACCTCGCCGTCATCGGTCCGGAAGGCCCTCTCTGTCAGGGCCTCGCGGACCATCTGCGCGCGGCCGGCATCCCTACAGTCGGTCCGGGGGCCGAGGGCGCGAAGCTGGAGGGCAGCAAGTCCTTTTCGAAGGACCTGATGGAGCGCGCCCAGATTCCCACAGCGGCCTCGCGCTCGTTCACCGATCGCGCGTCTGCCTCGGCGTACGTCGAGACGCTCGCAGCACCGCTCGTCGTCAAGGCGGACGGGCTTGCAGCCGGCAAGGGAGTCACCGTCGCCGAGACGATCGGCGAGGCACTGGACGCGATCGCCGAGTGTTTTGACGGCCGGTTCGGCGAAGCCGGGAGCACGGTCATCGTGGAGGAGTTCCTGGAAGGCCCCGAGGTATCGCTGCTCGCGTTCGTAGATGGCGCGACGGTCTTGCCGATGGCACCGGCGCAGGACCACAAGCGTGTGGGCGACGGCGACACCGGCCCCAATACCGGCGGGATGGGCGTGTACTCGCCAGTCCCGGGCATCTCCGCCGCGGAGTATGCCCGGATGCTTGAGATTCTCGAGCTGACCGCACGCGAGCTCGTCGAGAGTGGCATCAGCTTCCGGGGAATCCTGTACGGCGGATTCGTCCTGACCGCCGAGGGGCCCAAGGTGCTGGAATACAACACGCGCTTCGGCGACCCCGAGACCCAGGTGCTACTTCCGAGGCTCGAGAACGATCTGGCCGAGGTGCTCATGGCGCTTGCCAAGGGCGAGCTCGAGGCGTTCGGTGGACTTTCGTGGAGCCGCGACGTCGCGGTCTCGGTGGTAATTGCGAGCGGCGGGTATCCCGGCGACTACGAGACCGGCAAGCCAATCGAGGGTCTCGACAGGGCTGCGGGACTCCCGGGCGTCACCGTGTACCATGCGGGCACCGCGATTGCTGAGAACGGGGCGGTGGTCAGCGCCGGCGGGCGCGTCCTCAACGTGACCGCCTCGGCACCCGACTTCGACGAAGCGGTCGAACGGGCCTACCAGGCGGTTCGCCTCATCTCGTTCGATGGATCGTTCTACCGGCACGACATCGCACACCGGGCACTGGCTGCCAGCCGCCAGCCCGGCGCCTAGCGACTCTTCGCGAGGGAGCAGTAGCACAGGATGTTCTCAGAGAGAATCCTCACGGCGGTCATGCGTCGTACCAATGACCGGTACCTCACGCTCGGGCCGTCCGGGATCGAGCAGCTGCCTGCGCCGGTTCCCGGTCGTCAGTACTTGCTCTACGTCCACATTCCGTTCTGCGAGCGGCTGTGCCCGTACTGTTCGTTCAACCGATTCCCCTACAACGCCGAGCGCGCGACGGCGTACTTCAGGCACCTGCGTGACGAAATGCGCATGGTCGCCGAGCTGGGATACGACTTCGAGTCGCTGTACGTCGGCGGCGGCACGCCGACCATCGACCTTGACGAGCTGGTGGCGACGATCGACTTGGCGAAGTCGCTCTTCTCGATCCGGGAGGTCTCCTCGGAGACCAATCCCAACCACCTCTATCCAAGATGGGTCGATCCGCTGGTCGAACGAGTAGACCGGTTCAGCGTCGGCGTGCAGGCGCTCGATGACGACCTGCTCCGCCAGATGGACCGCTATGACAAGTACGGCTCGGCGTCCGAGATCCTGGAGCGCTTGCAGTCCATCGAGGGACGGTTCCACTCGCTCAACATCGACATGATCTTCAACTTCCCGAGCCAGACGCCCGAGAAGCTTCAGCGCGACATCGACCTGGTCAAGCAGACAGGGGCCAATCAGGCGACGTTCTATCCCCTTATGGCCTCACCCGCAGTCCGAGAATCTCTCAAGCGCACGGTGGGCAAGGTCGACTACGCGCGAGAGTACCGCTACTACAAACAGATCTCCGAACAGATGAGTGACACCTTCGAGCCCGCCAGCGCCTGGACGTTCTCGCGCACGGGCGGTGGCATGATCGACGAGTACATCGTCGACTACGAGGACTACGTCGGCCTCGGGAGCGGCGCGTTCTCCTTCCTCCAAGGCGCACTCTATGTGAACACCTTCTCGCTCAAGGCCTACGGCGAGCGCATTGCCGAAGGCAAGACTGCGGCGCTGCAGATGCGCGCATTCACCGTGCCGGACCGCATGAAGTACCGCTTCCTGATGGCGCTCTTTGGGATGCGCTTGGACAAGCGGCAGTTCGCGGCCGACTTCGGCGTATCCATCGACCAGGGTCTCGCCATCGAGATGGCGTTCATGCGTTCCGCGGGCGCTTTCTCGGTCGACAATGCCGACGAGCTCATCCTCTCGGGCACCGGTCGCTACCTTCTGGTGGCGATGATGCGGGAGTTCTTTGTGGGAGTGAACAACCTGCGCGATCAGGCCAGGGAGGCGTTGTCGACTCCCGAGCGCGAGTTGCTCTTCGGGGACGGCGACTCGCAGCATTGCATGGCGAATGAAGGCGAGCCTGCGGTGGCCGCCGTCGCGGCGGATACGGAGATCGCCGAGAACTCACCCGTACCGCGCTAGCTGCCGCTTCTCGATGGTGATTCTGCTACGCTCACGAGCGTGTGAGACCTGGTTTTGACGTGCGGCGCGGTCCGGTTCGGGCGCGCATGACACACAGGGGAGGATTCGATGGAGCAGAGCCCGCTCGTCGGGATAATCATGGGGTCGAACTCCGATGCCGAGGTGATGTCGGCATGCGCCGAGCAGCTCGAGGAGTTCGGGGTGCCGTTCGAGTTGATCGTGGCGAGTGCCCATCGCAGTCCGGAGCGAGTGCATGAGTGGGCCTCGACCGCGGCTGACCGTGGCCTGCTGGTCATCATCGCGGCTGCCGGCAAGGCAGCGCACCTCGGTGGCGTCGTGGCGGCCTACACACCGCTGCCGGTGATCGCGGTGCCCATGAAGACGAGCGATCTGGGCGGGCTCGATTCCTTGCTCTCGATGGTTCAGATGCCCACGGGCGTGCCTGTGGCATGCGTCGCCATCAACGGCGCGAAGAACGCCGCGATTCTCGCGACTCAGGTTCTGGGTTGCAGTCTGCCGGAGTACCGGCATCGAATACTTGAGTACAAGCGCTCACTGGCCGATACCTAGGTATGCCCGATTGCGGCGACGCGCTGCAAAGGATAGGTGGTCAGGATGACGTGTGCCCTGAATGACCGGCAACGACGAACCACAGGTCCGCCCGGAGCGGAGGGCGGATTCACGCTGGTTGAGCTGATGGTCGTGGTGCTCATTATCGGAATTCTTGTGGCGATTGCCATTCCCGTTTTCAATTCGATCAAAGGCCGAGCACAGATTCGAGCTTGCTTCGCCAACCAGCGCACAATCCAGGGTGCAGTCATGCAATGGAGAGTCGATGCCCTCGCTCCGGTGTCGTCGCTTCAAGGAACCGTGGACATGTCTAATCCCATCATGAATCCGCTGTATCTGCATCGACCGCCCCGGTGTCCGGCGGCCGTGGCTCCTGCAGGTCTCTACTCCATCGACGCAACAGGCGACGTCGAGCCATGCGGCTTCGGCAGCCCCACGCCACACGGGAGCTTCGTAGGCGGCCCGTAGGAGACGGAGCTCTGGCAACTGCAGCGGCGCTCACGGGACTCGTGGCGGCAAACGCTTTGCGCAGCCTCAGGAGCTCGTGGATACTGCACTATGCACGCGACGGCGTTCTCCTGAGGGCGCGCGTGCACTGGAGTACTCACCAGCGAGGAGGATCCATGCAGCGCGCCGTTTTCGAGGACGTCCGCATCGAGGGACACCTGATCGACTCGGGCATGATGTCCGCGGTCATGGACAGCATCATCTCGATGGGCGGAGAGTTCGAGTCGCTCTCCTTCGAGGTGGGGCGCACCAACGAGGATCCTTCGGTGGCGGTCCTTCGAGTGAGCGCGGACACGCAGCCCCAACTCGAAGCGATCCTCGCCGAGATCCAGTATCACGGCGCCGTCGCTTGCGACGCCTCTGACGCGGCATACGTGCCCGCAGCGATGAGCGGCGTCTTCCCCGACGGCTTCTACGCCACGACCAACATGGAGACCGAGGTGCGGATCGCCGGTGCGTGGGTGCGCGTCGGCAATCCCGAGATGGATCTTGGCGTCCGCATCGACCCGATCAGCGGCCTGGCCGACACGATCCCGATGGCGGATGTCCGCGAGGGCGAACTGTTCGTGGTGGGGCACAAAGGCATTCGCGTGCATCCGCACGAGCGACCGCGCGACCGGCAGGCCTTCGAGTTCATGTCCTCATCCGTCTCAAGCGAGAAGCCTAAGGCGCAGGTCGTTGCCGAAGTCGCTCGCATGCTTCGTGATACTCGCGCGGAAGGCCGAGACGTGATCGCGGTGGTCGGTCCCGCGGTCGTCCACACCGGCGCCGCTGACCACCTCGCGCGCCTCGTGGAGCTTGGCTACATCAGCGTGCTGTTCGGCGGCAACGCCGTGGCGACGCATGACATCGAGAGCGCCCTGTACGGCACGTCGCTCGGCGTGGGGCTCGAAGACGGAGTGCCGTGGTTCGGCGGTCACGAACACCACCTGCGTGCGATCAACACGATCCGCAGCTGCGGATCCATTGCCGAGGCGGTCGAGCAGGGCGTTCTCACGAAAGGCTTGATGTACACGCTGGTGAAGCGTGGCGTGCCTTTCGTGCTTGCCGGATCGATCCGCGATGACGGGCCGCTACCCGACGTCATCACCGATTGCGTGGATGCGCAGAACGAGATGCGGGTCTATGCGCGGAACGCCGGAGCGTGCCTGATGCTGTCGACGATGCTGCATTCCATCGCGACGGGCAACATGTTGCCGGCATCGACCACAACAGTGTGCGTGGACATCAACCCGGCCGTGGTGACCAAACTGGCCGACCGCGGGTCGTGGCAGACGGTCGGCATCGTGACCGACGTGGGGCTCTTTCTCGAGCACCTCGCAAACGAACTCGAGAACTAGACTGCCACATCCGTCCGAGCGCGCATCGGGTCACCGTCTCGACCTCGCTGCTCCGCTGCGCGAATGGGAATCATGCACCTACCAGAGTCCTTCGTACACCGAGGAGTGCCCCTCATGCGCGAGAAGATCAGTCGAACTGATGACGAGTGGCGCGCACTGCTGACCGCCGAGCAGTTCCGCGTACTGCGGAGAGCGGGCACGGAGCCCGCGTTCTCCGGAGCGCTCACTGACATGGCCGAGGATGGGACCTACCTGTGCGCGGGGTGTGGCTCCACGCTGTTCTCCTCGGCGGCGAAGTTCCACTCGGGCTGCGGGTGGCCAAGCTTCTTCGAGCCCATCGAAGCGGACGCCGTTACCGAGCATGAGGACGACCAGTTCGGTATGCGCCGCGTCGAGGTGAGGTGTGCGGTCTGCGACGGCCATCTCGGCCACGTCTTCACCGATGGGCCGCAGCCGACGGGGCTCCGCTACTGCATCAACTCGGTGTCGATCACCTTTCAGCCTTCGGCATGATGTTTGCGTCTATGCGCTCGAAGTCTGTGCTCCGAAGGGACTCGATGTTCGCTGCATACCAATAATCGCAGAGTGGCCATGGCGCTGGTTGTCATGATGGCGGTCGTCGCGATCGCCATCCCGACGACCACCATGATCGGCTGCGACATGGGTATGGGCAGCGGCATGCCGTTCATGCCTTCGGGTTCCGGCATCTACAACGGATGCACCGGCGAATGGGCCACAACCACGGGCCCTGTCGGGGTGCTTCCCAACGGCGTGGAGAACCTCCTGCTCGCATTGGGCGTTGCGATTGTAGCGGTGGCTGTGACGCTCGCGCCCCGCGAAGCTGCGGCACCGGTTCGGTTCGCCGCAGACGAGCCCCCGCCCCCGCCTGAAGACCCGCTGGGGCAAAGAACCCGCATCTGATCAGCTCCTCGTGACCGCTCGGGCTGCGCTTTCGCGCGCTCGCGGCGATGACGCGCGCTCTGCTAGATGAGCGCGCTCCGCCCCCTTCTCACGAGGAGACTCAACCGTGTCAGCACTGTTTCTATCAATGTTCGCGTTAGGCTTGGCCACGAGCCTGCACTGCATCGGCATGTGCGGTCCCATGGTCGTGACCTACGCGGTCAAGGGCGAAGAGGACGGCCCTTGGCACAAGAAACTCATACCGAATCTGGCCTACCAGGGTGCGAAGATCACGAGCTACGTGATCGTCGGCCTTGCACTCGGCGCGATCGGTGCCGCGTTCAACCTCAATGGCATCCGGCCGTGGATCATGTTTGCGGCCGGCGTCTTCATGATCATTCTCGGCCTGGGAATGACCGGGAAGGTCCCGTGGGCCGCTCGGCTGACGCCGCGCCCGCCCAAGTTCCTGATCACGTCGTTGTCGAAGCTTCGCCGCAAGGCCAAGTCGGATGCCGACCAAGGGGAGAGCACGCTCGCCACGCCAGTGGCGTTCGGACTGCTCACCGGCCTCATGCCGTGCGCGCCGCTTCAGGGCGCCGAAATCGCCGCGGCGGCGACCGGCAGTGCGATGCTTGGCGCAACAGCGATGCTCGCGTTCGGTCTCGGAACGATGCCGCTGATGCTTCTGTTCGGCACCGCCTCGAGCTTCATCCCCAAGAACTGGAAGCACCGTCTCAGTATCATGCTGGCGGTGGTCGTGATGGTGTTCGGACTCGTGTTCATCAATCGCGCGGCGATGCTCGTCGGCTCGCCGGTCACCTTCAACAGCGTCAAGAGCGCGGTCGTTGGCGGAAGCCCGAAGGCCGCTACAACACCGGCCACGGCGTACAAGACCGGTGCCGACGGAATCGTCGAGGTGCCGTTCTCCATCATCAATACGCGCTACGTGCCGGAATCGGTGAGCATCCCTGCCGACAAGCCCGTCCGCCTCTTGCTTGATAGGCAGGAGGACGCCGCCTGTTCGGATCGGCTAGTCATCAAGCAGCTCGGGGTCGACGTAGCGTTGGCACCCAATGCGGTCACGACCATCGACCTGCCGGCGACCGCCGCGGGTACGTACTCGATGACGTGCGGCATGGGCATGATGTCCGGGCAGCTCGTCGTCGGAGACGGTGCAGCGTCGGGCGGCGGGTCGTCAGGATCGCCGCTGCTGTGGCTTCTCGTCGCTATCGTCGCGAGTGGTGGCGCAATCTACCTCGCAAGGCGCAAGCCGGCGGCGCAGTCGAAAGCTAAGGCGGCGCCCAAGAAGAAGCACAAGTCCTGATCACGAAACCGCCGGGATTCTCGGCGATGGAGAGCAAGGAAGTCCTGATGACCGACTCAAAGGAGCAAGGCACAATGGCAGAATCAACGACCATCAAGAGGAACGACACCCTGCGCTGGGTGATGATAATCGGTCTCGTCCTGGTCGCGTTCTTCGGCGCATATCGGTTCGCATCCGCACGGACTGGACAGTCCGCAAAGGGCGCAGTCGCTCAGACCGCGGCTGCCACGGGTATCGCGACCGTGGCTTCGAACGCGGGTCAGTCGGCTGCGGGAGCCTCGGGCGCGGCTGGATCGGGCGCCGCGTGCGCGTGCTGTGGCAGCGGGACTCCGACTGAGAACGGCGTGACCGGCCCGGTGACCACCGGAGCGGCGGTCGTCGAAGGCGGCGTTCAGAAGATATCGGTCGATGTCACGACCGTGTACGCGCCCAACACCATCACGCTCAAGGCGGGCGTTCCCGCCGAGATCACCTTCAGCCAGGCCCAGGGCTGCACGCAGGTCGTGCAGTCAGCAGACCTCGGATTCACCGAGGACCTCTCGACCGGCCCGAAGACCGTGAGTCTCAAGGGCCTGCAGCCCGGCACGTATGCCTTCTCATGCGGGATGCAGATGGTCTTCGGCAAGATCGTCGTCGAGTAGGTGTGAAAAGATGACCCCAAACACTCACACACCCCAGGGGGTGATCACATGCCCAGCGATGGTGGCATCATGATCGTCAGACTCAGAACCGAGGGCATGCGCTGCTTCTCATGCGAGCAGGTTCTCTCGGCCTGGCTTCGCGACATTCCCGGCGTCGAAGGCGTGGTCGCCGAGCACCAGATCGGCCTCGTGACGATCTTCGCCAGCGACGACACTTCAGTCGACGAGATGCTGAAGGCAGTTATGAACGCGGGATTCGTCCCGGGTGTTCCCGAGGTCATCGAGGCGGCTTCGGGCGCTCCGGCGGTCGAGATGCCGATCGAGGCGTCCAAGACCGATCCGCCCGAGGTGCCCATGGTGCCCGAGCCGATACTCGAGGAGCCCGCGCCGGCCGTAGCGCCGGTGGCAGTTGTCGCCACCGCGCCGGTCGTAGCGCCGGTTGCCATTGTCGCCGCGCCGGTCGAGGAGCCGGTGGCTCTTGTCGCCGCCGCCCCGAAAGCGGAGGTTGTTCCCGAGCCCGAGCCCGAGCCCGAGCCCGAGCCCGAGCCCGAGCCCGAGCCCGAGCCCGAGCCCGAGCCCGAGCCCGAGCCCGAGCCGCTGGCCACTGGTCGGTATCGTCGGCTGACGCTCCGGTCGCTCGGCATGCACTGCGGTGCGTGCGAGAAGCTCGTGACCATGCAGGCACGGCAGATCGCCGGAGTTGCGGCGGCGACCGGAGATGCGGAAGCTGAGACGCTGACCGTGTATCTGGATCGCGAAGTCGCGCTTGAAGACCTGTCGGCTGCCGTCGAGGCCGCCGGGTTCACCCCGGGCAATCCGTTCGTTCTGGGAGTCGGTTTCGCGACCGAGCTGCCGGGCGACGCACCCGTCGTCGTTGCGGCGGCCCCCGCCGTCGCTGCTGCTGCAGCGGTCGTTCCCGCCGCCGCAGCTGTCGAGCCCGCTCCGGTAACCCCGGAGGCGCAGACCGCCTGTCCGGTGATCCCGGCAGACGAGGAGATTCCGGCCGCTTCATCGCCGCAGACCGCGGTCGTCGCGCCGGCCGCAGTAGTGCGAGACGCCACCTTCGCCGTCGGCGGCATGACCTGTGCGTCGTGCTCGGCGATCATCGAGAAGGTGCTGGGCAAGACCGCTGGCATCCATTCGGCGGTTGTGAACCTCGCCACCGAGAAGCTCAACGTAACCTACGATCCGGCCGTCATCGATACCGACGGCATCATCGCGACCGTCATCGATATCGGCTACACGGCGATACTGCTCGGTGCTCCGGGCACGGCGGCCGAGGCGCCAGGCAAGGTAACCCTCGCGCTCCTCGGCATGACCTGTTCTTCGTGCGCGGCGGTCATCGAGAAGACACTGACCGGCGTCGCCGGCGTGAAGTCCGCGACCGTCAATCTGGCTGCCAACACCGGGACCGTCGAGTTCGACCCCACGGTGGTCGGCATCGACGAGCTCATCGGCGCCGTTCGTGGCGCAGGCTACGACGCACTCGTGAAGGTCGAACAGATACCGGGCGCCTCGGACACCGTTGACGTGCAAGCCGAAGCCCAGGCCAAGGCCTACAAGCACGAGGTGTTCATGTTCCGGTTCGCCCTCGCGTTCTCGGTGCCGCTGTTCCTGATCGCGATGGTTCCACCGTTCATGGACCTGGTGCCGCTCAAGGTATCTGAGCTGCTCGCCAATACCGTCGGCGGTGCTTGGGATCCCATGATGGTTTCGAAGTACCTCATGTTCCTGCTGGCCACGCCGGTGCAGTTCTACGCCGGTGCCCGCTTCTACAAGGGGGCCTGGCACGCCATCAAGCGGCGGTCGGGCAATATGGATCTGCTCGTGGCCATCGGCACTTCGGCGGCCTACTTCTACTCGGTGGCCGCCACGTTCGTGCCGGCCGTTGAGATGGAGCCGGCGTTCTACGAGACATCCGCGCTGCTGATCACGTTCGTGCTGCTCGGCAAGTTGCTTGAAGCTCGAGCGAAGGGCCGCACGTCGGACGCGATCAAGAAGCTGATGGGTCTCGCGGCCAAGACCGCGCGCGTCGTGCGTGGTGGCGAGGAGATCGACATCCCGGTCGAGCAGGTCGTCGTGGGCGACTTGGTGGTCGTGCGTCCCGGCGAGAAAGTCCCCGTCGACGGCGTGATCACTGAGGGCGCCTCGGCGGTCGACGAGTCCATGCTCACCGGCGAGTCACTGCCGGTTGAGAAGAACGTGGGCGACGCCGTGATCGGCGCGACCATGAACAAGCTGGGAAGCTTCCGTTTCCGGGCGACCAAGGTTGGCGCCGACACTGCGCTGGCTCAGATCGTGAAGCTGGTCGAAGACGCACAGGGCTCCAAGGCCCCGGTGCAGCGCTTCGCCGACCGAATCAGCGCCGTCTTCGTGCCGTTCGTCATCGGCGCGTCGCTGCTCACATTCCTGTTCTGGGCGTTCGCCGGTCCGCTGATCTTCGGCACCACGCCGGACCCGATGAGCGTGTTCCCGCTCTTCGTGCCCATCACGATGGCTGCCGCGGCGAATGGCTGGTGGATCGCCGCGCTGTTGGCGGGCATCGCCGTCGTCGTGATCGCGTGTCCGTGCGCGCTGGGTCTGGCCACACCGACCGCGATCATGGTCGGTACCGGCCGCGGTGCCGAGAACGGCATCCTCATCAAGTCCGGCGATGCGCTCGAGACCGCCTACAAGATCTCGGCGATCGTCTTCGACAAGACGGGCACGCTCACGCACGGCAAGCCCGTGGTCACCGACGTCATCCTGGCCGAGGGCCATGACGCGACTCACATGTTCACGCTCGCGGCTGCGCTCGAGCGCAACTCCGAGCATCCACTCGCCGAGGCGGTCGTTGCTCGCGCGAAGGACGACGGCATCGAACTTCCGAGCGTCGAGGGTTTCTCGGCGGTTCCGGGGCACGGCGTCGAAGGTACCGTCATGGGCAAGCGCGTGAGCTTCGGCAATCGCAAGCTCATGGAGCGCGAGAACATCGACATCTCGGCGTTCGAGGAGCAGATCGCTGCGCTTGAGGACGCTGGCAAGACCGTGATGCTCGTCGGAGTCAACGGCGTCAAGCTCGCCGGCATGATCGCGGTGGCCGACACGCTCAAGCCCAACTCGGCCGAGGCGGTTCGTCGCCTGACAGAGATGGGCGTCAAGGTGTTCATGATCACCGGCGACAATGCCCGGACCGCACGAGCCATCGCGTTCGAGGCCGGCATCCCGTCCGACCAGGTGCTTGCCGAGGTCCTGCCCGAGTTCAAGGCGGCCGAGGTCGCCAAGCTCCAGGAGCAGGGCCTGACCGTCGCGATGGTCGGCGACGGCATCAACGACACTCCCGCTCTTGGCGCAGGCCGACGTCGGCATCGCCATGGGCGCGGGTACCGACGTCGCCATGGAGACCGGCGGCATCGTGCTGATCAAGAACGACCTGCGCGACGTCGTCACGGCCATCGAGCTCTCCCGCGCGACGATGGGCAAGATCCGACAGAACTTCGTCTGGGCGCTCGGCTACAACACGGTACTCATGCCGGTTGCCGCGATCGGCCTGCTCTCGCCGTTCCCGTGGGTTGCAGGCGCCGCGATGGCCTTCTCGAGCGTCTCGGTCGTCCTCAACTCGCTGCTACTGCGGCGCTTCAAGCCCAGCTTGCGCACCGCCGACAAGACTCCGCCCTCCGATACCACCCCGGCCGCCGCCGAACCGCTGGCTGCCTGAAAGGAACATCCATGAAACGGATACTGCGCGTGAGCACCCTGTTCGTCGTGATGGCCGGCATCGCGCTGGTCGCCACCGGATGCATGTCTACTCAGAGTGCCGAGACTGACACCAGCAAGGTATGGGGCTACGTGGCCGCGCCTGACAAGGCGCAGCTCGAGGTCGCCGAGGACCAGAACGGCGCCGACGAACTCGTCGTCAAGCGGGTTGTCGCCCCGAGCGACAGCTGGGTCGTCGTCCATGCGGACATGGACGGCAAGCCGGGGATGAGGGTCGGACTTGCGCGCGTGAAGAAGGGCGAATCGGTCGATGTGAAGGTTCCGCTGAAGGACCTGACGACGCCCAAGGTCATCGTTGCGCTCCACGCCGATAAGGGCACTCCGGAGAAGTTCGACTTCGACATGATGAACAAGGAGATGAGTCCGCGACCGACCGTTCTTCGTCAGCGGCGCCGAGGTCGCCAAGGTCGCCACGGTGCGCGACTTCGGCGTGAAGGCGACCGCCGGAACGGCGTCGCTCGAGGCCACGCCGCAGCCCGGTGCGACAAGCCAGCTCGTAATGTCGAGCGTCAATGCGCCGACAGACGCGTGGGTGGTCGTGCACTTGGAGAAGGACGGCGGCCCCGGCCAGCGAGTCGGACTGGTTCACGTGCCGGCCGGTCAGAGCAGCGACGTCGTCGTACCGCTCGAGCCGCTGAAGCTCACGTCGAACCTGGTCGTCGCACTCCACGCCGACAAGGGCGACCCTGGACTCTACGAGTTCGACATGGATGACAAGATCAACAGTCTCGACCAGCCGTTCTTCGTGGACGGCAAGGAGGTCGCGATAAAGGTGCTCGTGAAGTAACCTGCTGCTACCAGTGCAAGAGGAGATGGGCCGTCCTCGTGGCGGCCCGTTTCTTGTTGCCTTGTCTGCGCCGCGATCGAAGACGGGAGAGGAGTTGCGAGTGCGCCGCATTGCGGACCACCTTGCTGTCGCCTTGGCGGTCCTTGCCCTCGCAACCGGCATCACGGGCTGCACGTCTGCTTCGCCGAGCCGGGCCGAGCAGCGGCGGGTGTGGGGCTTCGTCTCCTCGGCTGAGAACGCTCAGCTCACCGTCGACCCGCAGAAGTCCAGCGTGCTCGCCGTGAACCTGGCCAAGGTCGTAGCGCCGGAGGCGGCGTGGATCTGCGCCTACGAGAACGACGAAGGAGCGCGCGGCAAGATGGTCGGGCAGGTCCGAGTTGAGGGCGGCACGACCGACGACGTTGAGATCCCCCTTGACCAAGAGACTTCGGACAACGTCGTCCTGCTCATGCACTCGGACCGCGGCAACCGGGGAGTCTTCGAGTTCGATGAGGCGAACAAGGAGGGCAGTCCCGACCGGCCGGTCTTTGTGAACGGCAAGGTGCTGGCGGAGACACTGGCGCTTCGCGGGTACGGGGTGGGCGTCGCCTCGCGCGCTGCGCGGATCGAGGTCTATCCGCAGGGCAGCACCGACGCTACCGTGACAGTCCGCAACGTCCTTGCTCCCGCCGACGCATGGGTCGTCGTCCAACAGTCCTCCGGCGGAAGGCCCGGCAGGGTGGTGGGCTTCGCGCCCGTTTCGGCCGGCGCGCTCAGCGACTATCCTGTGGTACTGAAGTCCGGCCCGCCTCGTGGGAACCTCTTCGTGACCCTGTTCGCCGACGCCGGCGTCGCAGGCAGGTTCGAGTTCGACCCGGAATCGCCGCTGTCGAGCGCCGACCAGCCGTACTACGTCGACGGTAAGCCCCTCACGGCCGAGGTGCGCGTCGCCGCGAGGTGACCGCCGGAGTCGACCGGAAGACACCGCTTCCCCTGACAACGCATCAGCCGCTCGCCGAGAGGACCACACGTGCGCATACTCGTCATCGGGGCCGCAGGACGCACCGGGAAGCACATCGTCGAGCGAGCGCTCGGCCACGGCCACGACGTGACCGCGTTCGTGCACAACCAGCCGATAGAGCTCGCGAACGAGAGACTGGTGTCAGTCTCCGGCGATGTGCGTGACTTCGAAGCGGTCAACGCCGCCGTCGCGGGGCAGCATGCCGTGGCATTCGCGATCTCGCAGGGGTCCGGATCGGGCGCCGATATTCACGAGGCCGGAATCTCCAACGTCATTCACGCGATGGCCGAGAGCATGGTCTCTCGGCTGGCGGCGGTCAGCGCAGCGGGCACGTTCGCCCGCAAGGACAAGAACCTCTCGATCGCCTATCGGACCCTCGTCGCGACCGCGTTGCGCTCGGCCTACGACGACCTCGAGGCCATGGAACTGCGCATCATGGCCTCGGACCTCGACTGGACGATCGTGCGGCCCGTCGGTCTGACCGATGACCCGCCGAGCGGGCAGTACCGCATCTCACTCGACGGCTCGCTCCTGGCCAAGAGCGCGCGAATCGCACGCGCGGACGTGGCGTCGCTCGTCGTGAAGGCACTCGAGACCGACACCTACTGGCGCCGTTCGGTCGTCATCGCCGAGTAGGCGGACCGCCGTCCGGTCCGGGTCCCGCGGCCGACCTACACCATCGGTCGGTGAGGTGGCTCCTCGGCGGTTCCCGGGAGAAGGCACGCGACCTGGGTCGCCTGCTCCCGCAGGGCGCCGAGCACCGCCGAGATTCCGGGGTTGTCGCTACTCCCGCGACGGATGTTCGCCCATATCGTGCGGTCGAGTTCCAAGTCGCTGATGTGAGTGATCTCGACGTTGGGATACCTGCCGATGAGCGCCAGCGGAGGAACCAGCGCAACGCCGAGTCCCGCGCCGACCGCAGCCAGGATCACCTGGAAGTCCATGGAGTGGAAGTCCGTCCTCGGCTCATATCCCTGTCGCCGAGTCGCGGCCACCACCAGATCGAGCATCGACGTCGAGTCTCGCCCGACGATCCACTCCTCGTCAGCCAGGTCGACGAGCTTCACCGGTCCACTCCGGGCGAGGCGGTGATCGGTGGGCAGCGCCAGGTACACCGGTTCGGTGAACAGCTCCTCCCGCTCGATGCCCGCATCGCTGAGCCGCGGCAGTAGCCCCCACTCGTAGGTGACCACGACGTCGAGATCGGCCGCCTTCAGCGCGGGGAGCGACTCCTCGGGTTCGAGGTCGACCATCGAGACGCGGAGGTTGGGGTAGCGGTCCCGCAATCCCGGCAGGGCAGGGATGAGCAGGGCACGCGCTCCGGTCGGGAACGCGGACACGCGGACCCGCCCGACCACCCCCCGGGACGCCGCCGCCAGGTCCGCCTCGGCCCGTTCGATGTCGGCCAGAATCCGCTCGGTGTTGGCGACCAGCCTCAGTCCGGCCTCGGTAAGGCTGACGCCTCTCCCGCGACGCTCCAGGAGCGGGGTGCCCGCCTCTCGCTCCAACACCGACATCTGCTGTGACACGGCTGACGGGGACAAGAAGAGCGCGTCGGCCGCAGCGGCGATCGTTCCACGCGCGGCGACCTCTCGGAGCATGCGCAGTCTCGTTACGTTCAACATGTAGTACAGCTTACGGTATGCGTTAGTAGACGACAATTGTTCTTCAGCATCAAAGGTACGAAGATAGCTGTAGAACGAACGCGGCGACCAACCGAGCCGCACCGAAGGAGGCGTTTCAGATGCATGACAGCTTCAGCGCAGGTGGGGTCTTCTACGGTCGTACGCTGGCCGTCGTGGCCGGAGTCATCGCCTTGGCGGTTCTGCTCAACCTCATCTAGTCCCCCTTGCAGTCGTCGCCGACCATCCCTCGGCGCGGCAGCATCCCAGAACGAGCGCTCTGCTTCCCCAAGCAGAGCGCTTATTCACTTCTAGGGACAAGCGATGCAAACCCGCGCCTGACGGGTCCCTGGACGTGACCTGCGGTCGGCGGCACAGGGGTCAGAGCGTCTCGGCCCAGCGCCCGAGCTCAGGATAGTAGCCGCCGCCCGGAGTGGGCGCATCCAGCGTTCCGTGCTCCGGAGGAGTCAGTCCCAGCAGTGGCCAGACCTCGTCCCGCACGCTGTCCATGCGGTCCCGGTTGTCCCCGTTGGCTTCGAACACGTCGTGGGTGAAGCCCAGTGACTTGTCGAGCGTGGCCACTTCCACTGTGACGGCCAGCGGAACCAACTGGGCGTCGACGAAACGCTCGGCCACGTCGTTTCGTACCGCGATGTCGTTGTCGTTGACGATGAGCAGAACTCGGTCGAGCCGAGTCTTTCTGGGCGAATCGGTCCGCTCAAGCTCCCGCCGCAACGCGATCTGGGCACCGACCGCCTTCATCGAGAACTTGGGGGTCGCCCAGGTGCCGGCGATCTCCCTCTCATGGAGCTTAGGGTTCCACCAGGAATACACGTCCGGGAGAGCCCTCATGGCGGCGTCGAACGGAGCGTCCACCCACTCAGGTACCGCCTTGGGCTGAATGAATGGCGACACAAGCCGAGCTTCGGCAACGTCATCGCGCATCTTTGCGACCCAGCCGGCCAGCAGTCCGCCGAGCGAGAGTCCGGTGACCACGAGCCGGTCGCCGAGCCCCGCAGCAGCGTCGACGATCTCGTTGCAGAACGTCGCGAGCATCTCGGGGGTCAACGCGCTCAGTTCGCGCGTGAGCGGATCCTCGAAGCCATGGAGCGGGATGCGCGGCACGAGCACGTTGTCGCCGGCTTCGAAGTGCGCCTGGGCGATCTCACGAAACTGCGGCGGCGCGTTGGTGTAGCCGTGCAGGAGCAGGTGAACCGTGGGCGTGGCGGCCCCGTGACTCAGCAGACTGGTCCTGCAGGCGGGCGCGATGCGGTGGTCGTCGGCGGCCATCAGCCGGGCGACGCGGTCGAGCGAGAGCTGCCATCCAGGAGCCATCTTCCTACCTCCGGCACGTCGGCGCGGTCTTGGCGCGCGCCGTCGGATCAGCTCGCACCCTCACCACTCACCCTTACCCCGAAAGCGCGGCAACGACGCCGCCTGAATCCTCCGCCTGCCGTCGGCAAGGGTGACATGTGCGTCTGCAGCCGCTACACTACACTGTAGTGATAGAGTGCAGAACCGGACCACAATCCCGAGGAGCCCCCTGATGCTGACCATCGCCCTTCCCAAAGGCTCGCTTGAAGAGCAGACGATGCTTCTGTTCTCGCAGGCCGATCTCGAGGTCAAGAAGTCCAGCCGAGAGTACAACCCGGTGATCAGCGACCCGCGCATCGGCAAGGTCAAGATCCTGCGGCCGCAGGAGATTCCGGTCTTCGTCCAGGACGGCGATTTCGACCTCGGCATCTCGGGCTTCGACTGGGTCACCGAAACCGGTGCCGACGTGATCGAAGTCGCCGACATGCCCTACGCCAAGACCGGGACCGGCGTCGTGAGCATGGTGCTGGCGGTACCTGACCACTCAGACGTCCAGTCTGCTCGCGACATCGCGCCGGGCAGCCGCATCACCACTGAGTTCCCCAACGTCACGCGCCGCTTCTTCGAGGGGCTGGGCATTCCTGTCGAGGTGTACTTCAGCTATGGCGCGACCGAAGCCAAGGTTCCCGACATGATGGATGCCCTGGTCGACCTCACCGAGACCGGCTCGACGCTGCGCCGCAACGGCCTCAAGATCGTCGACACGGTGCTGACGTCGACCACCCGCCTGCTCGCGAACAAGGATGCGTGGGCCGATCCGGTCAAACGCCGCGAGATCGAGGAGATCCGCACGCTGCTGCTCGGAGTGATCGAGGCACGGGGTCGCGTGCTGCTCTCGATGAACGTGCCCGAGTCGCGCCTGCCCGAGGTGATCGCGGCGCTGCCCGCCATGAAGCACCCCACCGTCTCCAAGCTGTACGGCTCTGACGACCTCGAGGTCACGACCGTCGCCGACAAGGCCGGAGTCAATATCCTCATCCCTCGGCTCAAGGCCGCGGGCGCCGAGGACATCCTCGAGATGCCGATCAGCAAGATCGTGCGCTAGGTACCGCGTCGCTGAACGCGACAGGGCCCCAGCCGCAGGAATCGCGGCCGGGGCCCTGTCGCGTGCGGTATCTCAGTGCCTAGTAGTTCTCGGCCAAGAGCTCGAAGTACGACTGCGGATGCGTGCAGGACGGGCAGACGTCCGGCGCTTCCATGCCTTCGTGCACGTAACCACAGTTGCGGCAGATCCACTTGTGCGGCAGGAGCCGCTTGAAGACCTTCCCACCGTCGACGTTGGCGAGCAGACGGTTGTAGCGGTCCTCGTGGTGCGCCTCGACCATGGCGATCCGGCGGTAGGACTCCGCGATGTCGGCAAACCCCTCAGCGGCGGCCTCGTCCGCGAAGGCGGGGTAGAGCTCGCTCCACTCCATCTTCTCTCCGGCCGCGGCGGCGGCGAGATTCTCCGACGTGGTGCCGATCCTGCCCGCGGGATACGAGGCGGTGATCTCGGCGTCGCCGCCTTCGAGATACTTGAAGAAGACCTTGGCGTGCTCCTTCTCGTTGTCGGCGGTCTCGGTGAAGATCGCCGAGATCTGCTCGTAGCCCTCCTTCTTCGCCACGCTCGCGAAGTAGGTGTAGCGGTTGCGCGCCTGCGACTCGCCGGCGAACGACTTGAGCAGGTTCAGCTCGGTCTTGGTTCCTTTGACGCTTGCCATGGAACGGCTCCTTTCGAGTTGTCTTTGTTCACTATCAGAGGGTATCCGTTCGGGGCCGTTGTGAAACCCGCAAGATTCTCCTATTGACTAGTATCAACTTCATAGTAGTATGGCTGTGAACTAGTAGTAAGTTCGCACTAGTGAACACAGCACACCGTCGAACACGAAGGGGAGGTGGCCATGGATCCAACGACCGACAGCACGCTGAAGAAGTTCCAGAAGGAGCTCAACGGCGGCACGGTGTCGCTCGTCCTGCTGGCCATTCTGGGCCGCTCGGCCGAGCCGCTCTACGGCTACCAGATAGCCAAGAGCATTGAAGGCGCCTGGGGCGAGGGCGTCCCGGTCAAGCAGGGGACGCTCTATCCGGTACTGCGCTCCATGGAGGAGAACGGCCTGCTTGCAAGCCGAGTGGAGCCGAGTGTTTCGGGACCTCCTCGCAAGTACTACTCGATCACCGAACGCGGCCAGGCTGCGCTGGGGGAATGGAAGGCGGCGTGGGAGCGGACTCGCTCGTTCGTCGACGCGACACTGGAGGGAAACGTTGTCTAACACGGTCGAGGGATACCTCGCACAACTCAAAGCAGCGCTCGCCGGAGCGGATCCCGCGCTGGTGCAAGACGCACTCTACGACGCCGAAGACTACCTGCGCACAGCGGTCGCCGAGGGCGATGGGAGCCCCGAGGCCATCGACGCAGCGATCGAGGCCTACGGCACGCCCGAGGAGATCGCGACCGCGTATCGCGAGAGCGAGGTGACGGTCGGCGGCCGCCATGCGCAAGCCAACAGCTGCGGCTCCCAAGAGCAAGTTCGGACGCTCGCCGATCGGCCGGTTCTTCGGCGTCGTGATCGATCCGTCGGCGTATGGCGCGCTCTTCTACGCGCTGCTGGCGCTGGCTACGGGCATCATCTACTTCACAATCGTGTCGACCGGCCTCTCGCTGACCTTCGGGCTGGCAATCCTGATCATCGGCATCCCGTTCGCCCTTGTGTTCCTCGCTGTAGTGCGGGCGATCTCGCTCGCCGAGGGCCGCATGGTCGAGGGGCTGCTCGGCGTGCGCATGCCGAGAAGGCCTCGGACGCTGGGCGTGCAGGGCAATCTGTGGACGCGCATCAAGTCGTGGCTCGCGGACTACCGCACGTGGACGACGATGCTCTACATGGTGCTGCAGCTGCCGCTCGGCATCATCTACTTCACGATCATGGTGACCTCGCTGGCGCTCTCCGCGGCGATCGTGGCGCTGCCGATACTGCAGGTCGTGCTCAAGCAGCCGATCATCCGCGACCTCAACTACGGCTACCTGATCCAGCCGTGGGCGATGCCGCTGGTGATGGCGCTGGGGATTCTCGGCTTCTTTGTGACGCTGTGGATCGCCAAGGGCATCGGGTTCGTGCACGGGCAGTGGGCCAAGACGATGCTGGTCGGACGCTTCGAAGGCGCCGGTGCCGTTGACGCGCCGGCCGTCACTATCGGCGAGGAGGCGAGGGCGTGATGAACAAGAAGACTCTGGTAGCGATTGCGGCGGCGGCGGTGCTGGGCGCGGTCGTGTTCTCGGCGGGATGCACGCGCGTGCCGCTGAACGGAATCGCAGAAGGTGTTCGGCGGCGAGCCGGGCAAGAGCAGTACCGAGACGACCTCGGCACCGCTCGGCGGGGCGGACCGTATCGATGCGACGATCCGGATGGGCGTGGGCGACCTGGCGGTATCGAGCGTGTCCAGCCAGACCGCCGGCTTCACGGGTGAGTTCAAGTACAACCCGGAGAGCTGGAAGCCGGAGGTCACCTATCGGGTGGATCCCGCAGGTGGTGGTTCGGTCGGCGTGCTCTACGTGGGCCAGCCCGAAGGTGACAACATCATGAAGTGGGGCGAGACCGAGAACTCGTGGGACCTCGCGCTTGCGAGCGGCGTTCCCACCCGCCTCTCATTGAAGATGGGCGTCGGGCAGGGAAAGGTCGACCTCAGCAGCGTCGATGTCCGCTATCTGGAAGCCGTCACCGGCGTGGGCGAGACCGAGATCGATCTCAGCGGGCCACGTTCTTCCGACGTGTCCGGCACCATCACGACCGGCGTCGGCGAGACGACCGTGCGGCTGCCGAACAACGTCGGGGTCCAGATCACCGGCGGCAGTGACGGGCTGGGCGACGTGTCGAGTGAGGGGTTCAACGGCAGCGGCAACGTGCTGACCAACGATGCGTGGAGCCAACCGGGTCCCAAGATCACGCTCAAGGTCGTGCGCGGGGTGGGCGACATCACGTTCGAGTTGGTGGAGTAGCCGCCTTCCCGGTTCGCCAGGCGGGCCGGGCGGCTGACGCCGGCAGCTTCCACGATGCTGGGTATGCACCACTTGGCATCGCCGCACCCCAACGAGAGGCCGACATGACCGACAGAAGATCGATTCCGTCCCGCGACAGGCATGAAGGCGACCTGGGCGCTGACCTCGATCGCCTGCGTTCGCTCACCTGCATCAAGTGGTCGCGCTACGGCGACGACGTGATACCTGCATGGGTCGCCGACATGGATCTCGCCCCGGCCCCCGTTGCGGTGGAGGCGGTCCGGGCGCTCGTCGACTGCGGCGACTTCGGCTACAACTTCGCAGCCGCGGCTCAGCTGCCGGAGGCGTTCTCGGCATGGGAAGAGAGGCGCCACGGCTGGCGACCGGATGCCGAGCGTGTCCGCGTGTTCTGCGACGTCATGCAGGCGGTCGAGACCGTCATCTGGCTACATACCGAGCCCGGCGACGGGGTCGTGCTCTTCACGCCGGTCTACTTCCCGTTCTTTCCGGCGGTGACGTCGACGGGCCGGCGGATCGTCGACTGTCCGCTCGATCCCGACAGCTGGCGCATCGATCCTGATCTGCTCGCATCGGTCATCGATCCAACCACCCGCGCGATCCTGCTGTGCAACCCCCACAACCCTACCGGCCGAGTCTTCGACGCCGAGGAGTTGGCGGCAATCGCCGAGGTGGCCGAGCGCCACGACCTGCTGGTGATCAGCGACGAGATATGGGGCGACTTGGTGCACCCGGGAGCCAAACACGTTCCCATCGCCTCGCTCGGCGATGATATCGCGGCGCGGACGGTGACCATCTCGGCGGCGAGCAAGGCGTTCAACATCGCTGGGCTGCATTGCGCTGTCGCGCACGTCGGGCATGCGGGAGTGGCGGAGGGGCTGGCCGCGCTGCCCAGGCACCTTCTCGGCGCCGTGGGCTCGCCCGGGGCTGAGGCCACGCTCGCGGCGTGGACAGCGGGGGAGCCGTGGCTTGGCACGGTTCGCGAGCACCTCACCGAGCAGCGCGACCATCTTGCCGCGCGACTCGCGGCAGAGCTGCCTGCGGTCGGCTTCAGTGTTCCTGAGGCGACCTACCTCGCCTGGCTGGACTTCCGGGGACTCGGTCTTGGCGACGCGCCCGAGAAGGCGATCCTTGAGCGCGGCAAGGTCGCGCTGTCTGCAGGCCTCGATTTCGGAGCCGAGGGCGCCGGGTTCGCGCGGCTCAACTTCGCCACGTCGCGTGAGCTCCTCGACGAGATCATCGACAGGATCGCGCGCGCGGTTCAGACGCACGTAGGTTGCGGCAGAGCTAGGCGGCTGTCCGCCACACGCCCGCGTGGTTGACGACCGAGAACTCCAGCAGCCCCCGGCCGAGCAGGTCGCCCAAGTACCCCTTCACGGTCGTGACCGCGAGCCAGTACTGGGCGGGATTGTCCGAGAGGCCGCGCTGTTCCGAGACAGCCGCGATGCACTCCTCGGTCGTGTGCGGCTTGAGCAGCATCTCCAGGATGCTCGCCTCGATATCCTCGATCTGCTCGAGGTGGAAGGAGATGTCCTTCTCGGCGGTTTCGCGATCGATGAGCGTGCCATGGCCCGGGACCAGCCAATCGAAGTCGACGGCCCGCAGCGATATCAGCGATGCGGCGACCATGTCCGGATCGATCGCATACGGCAGGGGATGGCGCGCCCAGAGCGCCTCGAGGTAGAGCGCGTCACCCGTGAACAGCACCTTGTCGGTCGTGAGGAAGCCGGTGTGGCCGAGCGTATGGCCTGGCAGGGCCACGGGCGTTGCACGTGAGTCGCGCCACTTCTCGACGAGCGCGTCGACGCGGCAGGGGGTTCCTCGGAAGAGCTTGCTGACAAGCAGGTCGCTGGGTTTGGCCCACGAGAACATGCCGCGGATGTTGATGTCGGGATTCTCGACCAGCGCGGCGTCGTCTCGCGGGGCGACCACGGTCGCACCGCGCTTGCGCAGGTAGGCGCCGCAGGCGAAATGGTCGGCGTGGCCGTGCGTGATGGCGAGCCGGTCCGCCGAGGCGAACTCGTAGACGGACTCGTCGGGGCCGGTGTCGATGATCAGCCCGTCCACGTAGCCGGAGTTGGTCAGCCCGGGCACGTAGAGCGTCGATCCCGCTATGGGAACAGCGCCGTCGGGGGCGCCCGGAACACGCTTCATAGTCGCAACCTCACCTCGGGGGAGAGTATGACATGCGCGGCGCGTGGCGAGGCTGCGCGGAACGTCGGCACCGAGTCCGGTGGACCTGCCGACTACGCGCTCGACCGCGCGGCAGCGAGGCGAGCCTCTCGATGGGCGAGCTTGCGGTCGAGGACCGGGCGGAGCTCTTCGGCCGAAACGACACTGCCGTGCGCGGGATAGATCACCTTCGTGCCGGCATCAAGCAGGATCTGCCAGCTGGCCAACACGTCATCGACGTCGAGCGCCATGTTGGGCAGCTCGGGTGGCGTCAGGCCGGGTATCCGGCGGCCCTGGACCGCGTCGCCGACAAAGGCGGTGCCGTCGTCGAGTACCAGCGAGATGTCGCCGGCGGAATGACCGGTGGTGTAGATGAGCCTGCCGGGCAGACCGTACTCGTCGAGGCGCGCTCCGTCGTCCAAGGCGATGACATGGCCGACTCCGCGCAGTCCGATGCGGGGTAGTGATGTTCGCGCGAGGAACTCGTAGAGCTTGGAGTAGGGATTCAATCCAGGCGAGATGACGACGTTGCCCGTCGCGACCACACGCGCGTGCTCGGGATGCGCGATGGTCTCGACCCCGGGGGCCTCGTCGAGTATCTCGGGAAGGCCGCCAAAGTGGTCGGCGTGTCCGTGCGTGACGATCGCCAGCTTGATCTCGCTGGGGTCGCGCCCGATGTCGCGGATCCTGCGCAGTATCGTGCGCCCGTGTCCCACCATCCCGGCATCGACAAGATACAGCGCCTCATCGGTCTCGATGAGGTGACTGTACGCGGCGACGCTTTGGATGCGGTGGATTCTCATGCGGTCGTGGGAGCAACGCCTATGCCGACAGGGCCGAACCGATTCGCTCGCCCCCGCCGAGCGGCCCGGCTAGCCGTGTGCGGCGCCTTCGCGGTCGAGCAGCGCGCGCTTGCGCTCGACGCCCCAGCGGTATCCGGTCAGCGAGCCGTCGGCCCCGATGACGCGGTGGCATGGGACGACGACGGCGGTCGGGTTGGCGCCACACGCCGCAGCGACCGCGCGGGTTGCCGTCGGCCGGCCGATCGCCGCCGCAAGCTGCGAGTACGTGACGGTCGTGCCCGCGGGGATCTCTTGCAGCGCGGCCCAGACCTGGCGCTGGAACACCGTGCCGCGGACGTCGAGGGGGAGGGGCGCGGTGCTGTCCGGCGCGGGGCCGTGCGCCGCGTCGACCAGCTCGACCACGGCCTCGACCCATGCGCGGTGCTCGCCCTCGGCCCCTTCTATAGTCGCGCGCGGGAACCGCCGGGCGACCTCCTCGGCGAGCTCGGCGTCTGACTCCCCGAAGGCGACGAGGCACACGCCGCGGTCGGTCGTGGCGACAACGAGCCGGCCCAGCGACGTGTCTGCCAGCGTGTAGCGGATCGTCTCGCCCGGCGCCCCGCGTCTGGCCTGCGCCGGCGTCATGCCGAGCAGATCGTCCGTGCGCTCGTAGACGCGGCTCGGCGACCCGAAGCCGGCTGTGGCGATGGCCGCCGAGACGTCCGTGCCGTCGGCCAGCTCCCTGCGCAGCTTGTCGGCTCGGCGGGCGTCGAAGTAGGCGTGCGGGGAGAGCCCGATCGCCGAGACGAACGCGCGGCGCAGGTGCCCGGGCGACACGTGCGTGGCTGTTGCGAGCTCGCCGAGCGAGGGCGGCCTCGAGCCGGTGTCGACCGCGGCGTCGATGGCGGCGGTGGATGCGGCGACGGCAGCGGCGATGGGTTCGGACGGCACCACGCGCGGGCTCCTCGGCAGTTGGCGGATCGGTCTCTCGCAGTGTACGGCGCGCCGTCGGCGCGATTCCATCCGAATAGTGCTCTTTGTCGGCACGCTCCTCGCTACCCCGGGGTCACGGAGAACTCCGAGGGCGCACTCCCGCGACCCGCTGTCCAAAAGGAGGTGAGCCAGTAGTGCGAAGTAACTACATCGCTGCGCTGGTCCTGACCGTTTCCACTCACGTGGCGGCAGGCACCGCATAGGACTGCGGCGTTTCGAGGGGCCCAACTCAGCCCCACCCGCAAACGCTCGCAAGAGCGAATCGCAAAGATCGTCGCTGTTCCTAGAGTCAGCGATGGGAGACGGGCCCCGGAGACGGGGCCCTCTCTTTTCCCGAGCATTCCCGCTGCTCAGGCTCGTGTAGATGCCGTGAATGAGAACATCCACACGCGACTCTGGTTCGCTTGTTGCTTTGGCTCGAAGTGTGAGAAACCGACGCGCTCGTAATCCGGCAAGAGCGGTCGAGATAGATTTGAGAGAGTGATTCGAATGAAGTTGGTTCGTCGCTTCCTTGCGATGGCCGTGTTCGCTGCGGTCGTCCTCCCGGCCAGCGCCGCCTTGGCGGCCACGGTCCCCGCGCAAAGCCTTCTCGCAGTGTCCTTCTCGGACTCGACCCACGGCTATATCGTGGGAGGCTACTCAGGCAGCGATGGCGTGCTCGCGTACACCTCTGATGGCGGCGTCACGTGGAAGCCGACGCAGTTCCCCAATCGTCGGACATGGGCCGTGGGTTCCTCGACCGATGGATCGTCGGCTACCGCATCCGCTGACTACTTCGATAGCACGATTGCTACCACCAACAACGGCGGTGCGTGGGCATCGGGCCCGCAGGTCTTCGGCGGTGTGCCCGGCTTCGGAGGCACCAGCCACATCAATGACGTCGCCTACCTGGGCGGCGGTCGCGTGGCCGTGGGCCAGCAGGAGGGAACCGCCTCCAACGGCAACGTCGCGGTGATCGCCCGCGAGAACGGTGCAGACTGGACCCCGGACTTCTTCCCGCTCTATCCACCGCTTACCGACGGCACCCCGGTTCCAAGCTACGCCTCGCTGACATCGATTGATGCGGCCGCGGGCGGTAACATCGCCTGGGCGGTCGGAGCCGAGTACAGCCTGCCGCAGAACGCATCAGTGAAGAGTTCGCTCGTCTATAGGACGGTCGACGGTGGGACGAGTGGGCCGCCGACGCGAGCGCCGGTCCCATGTTGGCCGAGCTCTCCGCGGTGACTGCCGTGGATGCCAACGTGATGTATGCGACGCAGGCGCCTGCCGGCAGTGGGCAGCAGGAACATCCGTCAGGCGATCCGCAGCGGGCATCTGGGACGAGCAGCAGATCAGCGCTTGGCTTCCAGGCCAATGCTCTCGATGCCTATGACGCCAATCATCTCGTGGTCGTGGGCGACGCGGGCAAGGTCTACTACACGGCCAACGCCACCGCCGCCCGCCTACATGGGTCGCGCGCACCACTACCGGCTCCACCAACAACCTCTACGGCGTGCAGATGACCGGCCCTGACAGTTGGATCGTCGTGGGCGGCAACGAGACCATCGTCCGCTTCACCAACGGCGGGGCCAATCAGGCCGGATCGTACGGCCTCGCCAATCCGGTCCCCGTGATCGTGGCGCCGACGTCGGGGTTCTCGCGTCCCGTCGCTGCCATCAACGGCACCGCCTCCGACACGGGCATCTGGCGTGCTCAAGGTCGAAGTGCGGATCCAGCGCGCGAACGGTCAGTACTGGAACGGCTCCACATGGGTGACGGACGCCACGGGCAACAAGTGGAACACGGCCAGCGGCACCACCGCATGGAGCTACGCGTCCCTTCCGGCTGAGACGTCGGACTTGACCATCAGCGTACGCGCGACCGACGGGATGGGCCTGCAGGCGACGACCGCCGTCAACTCGACAGGCGGCGCCGTCGACGGGACTCCTCCCACGACGACCAGCGACGCCAAGGCCACGTATCCCACCACGGGCGGCACCATCAAGCTGACGGCAACCGACAACGCCGGTGGGTCCGGCGTGGCGAGCACGTGGTACCGTCTCGGCGGTTCAGGTGGCTACACTCCGTACTCCGGCTCGATCGCGGTTCCGACCACGGCAGCTTCCTACACGCTCTACTTCTACTCAGTTGACGTGGCGGGCAACACGGAGAGCCCCGCGAAGACCGCGACCTTCCAGGTCGCGAACGCCAGCTACCTGCCGGTCTACCGCTTCTTCAACAAGAAGAACGGCTCTCACTTCTACACAGCGTCTGAAGCCGAGAAGGCCAGCGTGCAAGCCAACCTCTCGGCCATCTACTCGCTCGACGGCCCGGCCTATCGGGTGAGCTCAGCATTCACCACACCGCTCTACCGCTTCTACAACAAGAAGAACGGCTCTCACTTCTACACGGCGTCTGAAGCCGAGAAGGCCAGCGTGCTAGCCAACCTCTCGACGATCTACCAGCTCGACGGCCCCGCGTACAACGTGTCTGCCACACCGGCGGCCGGCACCGTGCCGGTCTACCGCTTCTTCAACAAGAAGAACGGCTCTCACTTCTACACGGCGTCTGAAGCCGAGAAGGCCAGCGTGCAAGCCAACCTCTCGGCTATCTACCAGCTCGACGGTGTGGCGTTCTTCGTGGCTCCGTAATTGACGAGTTCACGGGGGTGTCGTGTGTTTGACACGGCTCCAGTGCACCTCTAGATTCGGTGGGGCTCTCAGGGTCCCACCCAGGATTTCTCTGAAACCGGACACTGCAAGGAAAGGAACCACCGCGTGCCCAGCTTCCTCAAGCAGATACGACCGCTCGATGCCGTGATTGCGGTCGTCGCGGTGATTGTCTTGGCCTTGGCCGCGTACCTCGGGTACTCGGTCTGGGCCCAGAACACGATGCTCAGAGACAACTCCCCGTCGGCCCGCGAGATAGCTTCCTTGTCGGCGAAGCTGCGTGCCAACCCGAACAACTTCGACGTCCGGATGCGGCTCGCGCAGGCGTTTGCGGTCGCAGGCCGTGACAACGAGTCCATCGAGCAGTACAAGGCGATTCTCAAGGTCAACAAGAACTTCGTCCCGGCGCTGTCCGGTGTGGGATTCGAGCTTCTCAAGCAGAAGAAGTGGAAGGAAGGCGAAGCCTACTTCCGCAAGATCATCGACCTCACGGAGAACGACACCGCAAGCCCGGGGTCGAGTCCGCTCGAGACGGCCTACTTCTATCTGGGCACCGCACTGATGGAGCAGCGCAAGTATGAGGATGCGGTCGGCTACTTCAAGGCCGCACTCAGGTTGCGCCGCGACTCCGCGGACGCGAGCTACGCCTTGGCGGTCTGCTACCGGGAACTCGGCATCACTGAGGGCTACGAGGAGTACCTCAAGTACACCCTGCAGTTCGTGCCCAACATGGCCGAGGCCAACTACGACTACGGCATCCTGTTGATGTCGAGGAACGACACCGCTACCGCGGCCGAGCACTTCCGGCGGTCAGCGGACTCCGCGCCCGGTATAGACAAGCCGCAGATCGAACTCGACAAGCTCGGCGATCCCGCCGAGCGCCTGGCGGCGGCCAAGAAGCTCAAGGCGACCGATCCCGCCAAGGCACTCGTCGAGGCGCGCATCGCCTCCGCACTCGACCCGGAGTCGGTGGAAGCGATGGCGCTGGTGGGCACTCTGTACGAGACCACCAAGCAGCCCGCCGAGGCCGCCGAGACCTACCGCAGACTCCTGGTTCTCGATCCGGGTAACGTCCTTGCCACCGAGGGCCTGAAACGAGTGTCGAATGGATCCTAGTCAGATGTCGGAAGCGACGCCCGAGTCAGCCACCAGCCACGTACCGCCCATTCCCCCCAAGGACCCGCGCAGGATGACGGGCCGAGAGCGTCGGCGCCGCATCGTGCTGCTGACGATCCTTCTCCTCCTGTTGGGCCTGCTCGCGTACACGGCCTACTACTACGCGCAGAATCGGCGCCTCCCCACTCTGGGCATCGCACCCCCGGGCGCCAACATCGTCACCCCGCCGCAGTTCCTCTTCGCATTCTCCGGCGAAGGCGCGAATACCCTCAAGCGTCCGGTCGGAGTCGGCGTCGGTCCCGACGGTCGGGTCTATGTTGTGGACTTCGGCAACAAGCGCGTGAGCATCTTCACCAACCAGGGGCGGTTCCTTTCTTCCTTCAACACCGTGGGCGAGGGCGCGAAGCTGTCCAACCCCGTCCACTTGGCTATCAAGGGCAACGAGGTCTGGGTCACCGACCGCAGGCTCCGCAGCATCAGCGTGTTCGACCTCGAGGGCAAGTTCCTGCGCACCTTCGAGCCCAAGAACGAGAAGCTGAACTGGACGCCACTCGCGTTGGGCTTCGACAACGACGGCGCGCTGCGCGTCACTGACGTCGGCAACACCAAGGAACACCGGGTGCTCTACTTCTCGGCCGAGGGCTCACGCACGGCGATGTTCGGGAAGACCGCCCAGATCAACCAGCCTGGCGAGGAGCCGGGGAGCTTCCTCTTCCCCAACGGCGTCGCGGTGGATGCCAAGAACAACGTCTACATCTCCGATGGCGACAACCGTCGGATCCAAGCGTTCACACCCACTGGCGCGTTCAAGAACTTCGTCAACGTGAGCGGTGTCCCTCGCGGCATCGCCATCGACAAGAAGCAGCGCCTGTACGTGGTCGACGCACTGGCGAACGACGTGGGCGTCTATGCGCTCGACGGCAAGACGATCACTCAGTTCGGCTCGCGCGGCTTCGGCCCAGGGCAGTTCAACTACCCCAACGACGTCGCGCTCGACCAACAGGGCCGCATCTACGTGACCGACCGTGAGAACAATCAGGTGCAAGTCTGGGGTTGGCCGGTGGCGGCACTGCCTGCTATCCCGCTGCCCAAGAATCCGCTGTACTGGCTGGCATGCTTGCTCCCGCTCCTGCTGCTGCCGCTTCTCTTGCTGCGACGCAAGATACGCATCATCGTCACCCCCGACTTCATCGACGGTCTCATCGAGGCGAACGAAATCGCTGCGGTAGCCGGCAAGTCTCGGATACGCCTGATCGCCCCGATAGGCGATGAGCCGCTCTACGAGGGCCGCATCGTCGAAGAGGTCACGCTCGCAGAACTCATCACCTTCGAGGAATACTCCGACTCAGACGTTCGCAGCCTGATCGACAAGCTGCAGGTCACCGAGCGCCAAGGCGTGCTGCATCTCCATGACCTGGAGAGCAAAGGCCCTGGGTACTCAGGACCGCGAACTGCGCTGGCTTGCGGTGCTCGCCGAGGTGCGCGCGGTGAACGTCGAGGAGTTCCGCACGGTGTTCCTGAACAGGGATGCGGCGCCGAGAAACACGAGTTTGTAACACTTGCCACAATCCCCGAATGGGGTGTACTGTACGGCTGCGGGGTCTGTGCTCTCGGCAGGCTAGCTGAAGGGCCCGGCAATCCTGAGGCGAACCGCACTTGAAATCAGAAGAACAGCGCGATCTCCGAGCCTCTCTGCCTACGGTGCCTCCGGCGCTAGGGCGCCCAGGCCGTCGGGTTTCACCGGAAACAGTGGAGCCTCCCTTCCTTGGAAAGGAGAACGCATCCGGCAGAGGCCAGCACGCTGGTCTCATATTTGCGATGCGTTGTTCTTCAGGGGTAAGGAGATCGATTCATATGTTGTGTTCTCGAACCGGATCACTGTGCAGGCCTCAGGCCGTGCTGTGCTCCGGTTCTTCTTTTTGTGCGGGCTTCCGCTCGCTGACCGCAGCGCGAGAGGAGGGCTGACCCCCCAGCTGCCCCGGACGTTCCCGCTTGGGAACGACGGAAGCCCTGACCCACTTTATGCACCACATGAGAGAGAGGGATGGAGGAATGGCAACTAAAGACACCGGGCAACCGGCCAACGGGATCAGCAGACGCGCGTTTGTGACCTCGGCGGCCGTTGCAGCAACTGCAGCCGGCTGTGGATTCGATGTCGCGTATAACGCCGAGAAGGCGCTCGCGTACGAGAACTCAGCGCTGTACAAGGTGACGACCACGACGTGTCCGTACTGCTCTGCCAGCTGCGGACAGCGCGTCGTGACCGACGTTGCGACCAGGCAAGGTCGTCGACATCTACGGTGACTTCGAGTCACCCATGAACTCGGGCGGCCTGTGCGCCAAGGGCGCCGGCTCGATTCAGCTCGTGAACAACTCGCGCCGCATCGGCGCGTGGACGACCGCCACATCCCGTGAACCCGGTCTTCACTGGCCGACGGGCACCTACCAACGGTGTGGCCTACAAGCGGACCGGCAACGGCCCGTGGAGCGCAGGTGGCCCTGGAGGCCGCGATGGCCGACATCGCAACCAGCATGGTCGCCGCTCGCGGCGCGCGTCACCGACGCCAACGGCTACAACAGCAAGGGCGTCGCGTTCCTCGGCTCCTCGCACATGAACAACGAGCCGAACTACGTCTATCGCAAGCTGATTGCGAACTTCGGCACGAGCAACACCGAGCATCAGGCTCGTATTTGACACTCGTCCACGGTGGCCGGTCTGGCCGCCGCATTCGGACGAGGCGCAATGACGAACCACTGGGCCGACATGGCGAACTCGACGAACGTCGTCGTCATGGGTGCCAACCCGGTGGAGAACCACCCGGCGTCGATTGCCCACATCAACGCCGCGCGCGCGGGTGGCATGGGTCACCCGAAGGCGAACATGATCGTCATCGATCCGCGCAAGACGCGTACTGCGCTGCAGGCTGACACGTACGTCCGCATGCGTCCCGGTACCGACATCGCGTTCGTCAACGGTCTGGTGCGCTACATCATCAACTGGATGGAGAGCAATCCGGCCGATCCCAAGTCGGTCAACTTCTTCGCCTACCTGAACCAGGGCGGCGACGGCGCTGACGGTGCAGCACGTTCTTCACCGAACAAGAGCCGTCGAGACCGGCGGCGCCAGCACCGCTGACTGCCGCGGCGTCACGAAGTTCGGATCGAAGTACACCGACGCTCGCTTCCTGGTCAACGCGCCGGCACGGACTACGTTCGCGAGAACGTGTCAGCCACACGGCGATCCCGCTGGTCTGGCGGCGAGACCGCCGCCACGCACCATCTACGACTTCCCGAAGAAGTCCACGGACTGCAGGACCCAGGTCACGGTACCCGCTGGGCGATCTGGGCGGAGCGCCGCGCCGGTACGTACGACACCGTCTACCTGAAGCTCAAGGCGCACGTGGCGCCGTACACCCCGGCCGTGGTTGAGGACATCAGCGGCATCACCGAGGCTGAACTCGCCGTGATCGCGATGTCGTTCATCAACAACAGCCGCTGTGCGAGCTTCGATCCGGCGGCTCCGACGACGGTCATCAACACTCCCAACAGCCCGTACTTCCGTTCGACGACGATGCTGTACGCCATGGGCATCACGCAGCACACCTGCGGCTCCCAGAACGTCAAGTCGTTCGCGGTCCTGCAGACGCTCATGGGCAACATGGGACGCTACGGCGGCGGCATCAACGCGCTGCGCGGCATCCACAACGTCCAGGGTTCGACCGACATGGGCCTGCTCTACGGCAACATCCCGGCCTACTCGGGCAACCCGACCATGCCCAGCAGCCGTCCACGGACGCCAACGGCTTCGGCAAGTACATGGATGCCCTCTGGGGCAACCCGCTCTCCGGTAGCGGCAGCAGGGCCACCATGGACGGCACGTACGCCGACGCGTACGTCACCGGCGCACGATGGCGCTGCAGCAGCGCGGCTTCTACAACATGACGCAGAAGTTCTTCGGTACTCCCGACACGCTCGCCGGGACCGCGCTGCCGACAAGACCAAGATCGACGCGCTCTTCTCGCTCTGGCCGAAGGGCAACGGCGACGACCACCGCATCATGTTCCGCAAGATGATCACCGGGCAGCGCACGACAAGGCACTCGTCTGTTGGGGCCAGAACCCGGCGGTCACCGAGCCGAACCAGGGCGCGATCCGCGACGGTCTCAAGAACCTCGACCTGCTGGTCGTCACCGACATGTTCGAGACCGAGACCGCTGCTTGCGACCGCAAGTAAGCGCAGGCGACGCGTGACGGATCACCTACCTGATTCCGGCTGCTGCACACGTCGAGGCGGCGGCAGCGCGACCAACTCCGGTCGTACGCTGCAGTGGCGCTACCAGGCTCGCAAGCCTGCCGGCAACAGCAAGGCCGACCTCGAGCTCCTCTTCCGTCTCGCCTACGCGCTCGACGGTGCAGGCGCCTTCAGCCACATCTCGGCTGCCTGGGCGCACGGCTGGCGTCACCTGCACGTCGGTCTACGACGAGCTGTACGGCTCGCCGTACGCGAACGGCTGGAATCCGCTGAGCACCACGGCGTTCGAGGACGTGACCGCGACGGTCACTCCGGCCGTCGAAGTCAGTGGCTGCCACCGGCAACGTCGTGTCGACGCCTGCCGGTCACCGGCTGCGAGTTGGTCGCCGAGATGATCTACCGCGAGATGTGCCACGCCGAGCGGCCCGGCGGAACGATCTGGATCTACACCGGCGCGTACAACGACGGCGCCACGTGGCTGGCAGACAACATCCCGGTGGCACGACTGGCCCGTACGCTCCGCGGCTGGACGGTCCACAACCGCGCGAAGAGCCGCAACCGGACCAACACCGGTACCTATGCCTCCCATGGCTGGGGCTACTCGTGGCTCGTCAACCGTCGCGTGCTCTACAACAACACGACTGAGGCTCCTGGCGACACCGCCGACTTCTTCATGGGTCCGGACTCGTGCTCGCGTCTCTTCGTCAGCACGAGCACCGCGGTCCTGAACTACTCCCGCTGGTATCGGACGATCCACCGTCTGGCGGACGTGCCGAGGAACTCGGCGAACGCGACTCCTGCGTTCCACGTCGCTCCCGGGTCGCTTCCCGGCGCACACGGAGCCGTACGAGACTCCTCGCACGGACTGGGAGACCTGGGGCAAGAACAGCACCGGTACGCTACATGAACCTCTGCCGGTCGTCGCTGGTTCGCCTGCGACTCCCGTCGGCACTCCGGCGGACTTCCCGCTGGTGCTCACGACCGTCCGTTGCGTCGAGCACTTCCAGGGCGGCCCCATCACCCGTAACAACTGGTTCAACGTCGAGCTCGAGCCGGAGCCTTGGATCGAGATGAACTCCGCCGATGCCCGCACATACGGCATCAAGGACGGCGACTACGTCAAGATCGTCACCGCTCGTACCGAGGCGCTCGTGAACAACGAGATGCCCGAGCTACGGCAAGCGGATTCGGGCTCGCGTCGGTACGGACTCACGGCGAGTCAGAGATCGGCGATGGCGTCGTGGCGATCCCGTGGCACTGGGGTGAGACGGGTCTGTCGACCGGTTCTCGTGCCAACGACCTGTGCATCGACGCTGGTGACGCCAACACGACCATTCCTGAATCCAAGGCCTGTCTCTGCCGTATCGAGAAGATGTAGGGAGGTGTGACCAATGACTGTTATGGCAATTCTGCAAGATGTCGACAAGTGCATGCGATGCAACGGCTGTGTGACCGCCTGCAAGCGTGAGTGGAACCTCAAGCTGCCGACGGACATCGCCGACGTGATTCCGCAGAAGTCAATCGTCAGCCCGCGTCAGCGCCTCGCTATCAAGAGCACTCAGGCGTGGAGACATGGGTCCGTTCATCCGCTTCAGCTGCTGGCACTGCCCCGATGCCCCGTGCGCCACGGAGTGTCCGTTTGGTGCCATCAAGCAAGAGACGGCGACCACGGGTGCAGTCAACGTCAACAGCGCACTGTGCAAGCCGACGCTCTGCAAGTCAGGCACAGGCCCCAGGCCCTGTGAGATCGGCTGCCAGCGAGGTGGCTATCCCAAGGTCGGCGTGGCCTACGAGACCGGCCCGTACGCTGGTCAGCTCAAGATGAACAAGTGCACGCTGTGCACGGGTCGTGCGGGTGCCGATACAGATCCCAATCTCGAACGCGGCCACCGCGCTTCCCACCGACCGGCGCGACGGCAGCGGAGATCGCCGCTGTCCCCGAGAAGGCTCACGAGCCGGCATGCGTCTCCACGTGCCCGGCCAAGGCCATGAAGTGGGACACCAAGGCCAACATCCTTGCCTACCTCGCGATCCGGCCAACGGCTACATGCTGGCCAACGGCACGCAGAACTGGGTCGGCAACGGCGGCGATGTACTGGGCGGGCAAGAAGACGATGCTCGTCCCGCCGAAGGCCGACCCGTTCATCGAGGACCACCTCACTCCCATGGTGAGCAGCATGGTCTCGGGGAGCGCAAGCTCAGATTCCGGCACTGCTGCTCGGCGGGTTCGCAGTCGTCTCGATGCGTCGCGCCAAGGTCGAAGCAGAAGCCAACGATATGTCAGTAAGGGAGGTGTAGGACCGCATGAAAACCAAGAAATTCGCTCTCGCACTCGTCCTCGTCGCCTTTGCCGCGCTGGCTCTGCCGACGGCCGCGTTCGCCAACTTCGCGATTCACGGCAACTACGTGACCGACACCGACGCGTGCGCCGGTTGTCACCGCGCACACACGTCGGTCAGCACGATCGGCTGGACGGACACTCTGAGCACGCAGCACTCGTCTGCGCTGCTCGTCACCTCGGCGACTGAGATGTGGCAGTTCTGCTACGCCTGCCACGACGCGACCAGCCAGGGCGCCGACACCAACGTCCAGCAGGGCATCTATGAGGGCACGCTGTACGGTACTCAGGCGCCATCCTCAACGGCGGCGGATTCGACTCGCTCGACGAGTCGGCCACGACCTCGACCCACATGTACAAGGGTTCGTCATGGGGCGCCTACGGTGGCGGCTACTCCGGCACCGGCGACACATTCCTGCCCGACGGCAGCAACGCCGGCCAGGGCCCCAACGCCTTCATGAACGGTACCGGCAACGCCATCAAGATGGACTGCGCGACCTGCCACGATCCGCACGGCAGCGCGAACTACCGCATCCTGAAGGCCGTCGTCAACGGCAACACCGTCGGTGGCTACGGTCCGGAACGGTCCGGGCGGCCGGCAGATCCCGACCCCAACGGCTACGTGTCCTCGGTCGAGACCGGCTGGCCGGTCAACGGCTTCCGTCTCCACACCCCGTACCCGGACTACAAGCCCAACTACACCACGCCATGTATGCCAAGGGCTACGACATGGCGCTGACGCACCTGGCCACCGCTGGACCACCAACATGGACAAGGGCATGAGCGGTTGGTGCGCGGGTTGTCACAGCACGTATCTGGGTCAGCTGTACCAGGACGCTCCGGCCGGCTTCGCGTCCACGTACAACGCTTGCGACACCGTACAACGCTCGGCGACGGGGCGGGCTCGCTGTTCGCCACAAGCACCCGATCAACGTGGCGCTGAACAACTACAAGGGTCCGGACAAGGACCAGATGGTCACGGACAGCTCGTCCGGCCTGCCGCTGGCTCACGCCATCAACGAGCAGGGCGCACCGGTCACAACGAGGCATCGGACTGGATCGAGTGTCTGACGTGCCACCGTGCCCACGGCACGGCGGCCTCATGACCGGCTGGGCGTCTGAACGCTGGCGCCGCTTCCATCGTCGGCACGGACGGGCTCCCCACCAACTTGTTCCCGGCGGCCAACCCCGTTCCGTCAGCACTGCTTCGCTACGACAACCGCGGCGTCTGCGAAAGGTGCCACAACAAGTAAGCTCGTAGCACAGGTTCTTGGTATTGTCGGAAGGGCCGGGGGTCAAACCCCGGCCCTTCTCTCGACCTGAGGTTGGCACCGGACGACAGTGAGGGAGGCGCGTGAACGCTCGTCTTGCCACAGTGGCCGTGTTTGCGGCCGCCGTGCTGACTGCGATGGCTTCGTCGATCGTGACGACCGTCGCGATGGACTCACTGCCGGACTCGGTGCTCGTGGGTTCCAGCGTGCTGGTGGCCTTCGCCGTCATCGCTGCGACGGGCGGCTGGCGCATTGCCGAGAAGCTGCGGGTGCTCGAGCGATCGACGCTTGCGCTCGCGCTGGTCGGCGGGGCCCTCGCCTTCTGGGCCGCTCCGCTTCTCGCTCTGACCCAACGCGCCACCAGCGCACCTTCCGGTGCCGACTCGCTCTTCCTCACCACGACAATGTGGGGCGTTCTCGTCGTGCTCGGCGCGTATCTGGTCGCCAGCGAGCGTCCGGCGCTCACGGCCATCGCGGGCGCCGTGTGCTCGGCGGCGGGTACCGCTGCACTGCTCGCGAGCTGGGAGTATCCGAGCTCCTTTTCGCCCTTCGCGAAGTTTCCCGTCCGAGAAGCGCTGATGCTGGTCGCGGGCCTACTGTTCGCAACCGGAATGCTCGCTCTTGCAGAGGCCGCGCGACGACTGGGCACACGCTCCGCCGTCACGCTCGGTCTTGGCGCGGCAGCGATACTCGGGGTGCTCGGCGGCCTTCCGAGGCTTTCGTCGGTCGCGGCTGCCGGGGTCTCGGCATGGAGGCCGAGCGTCTATCTCGGCGTCATCACGGCTCTCTTCGCCGTGAGCTGGCTGTGGACGGCCGCACAAGCGGGCGCGGCGCGCGCGTCGGCTGCCCTGCTGCTCGTCCCACCGGCGATGACCGCCCTGTCCGCCTACGAGCAAGCCACTGGGGTCTATGGCGTCCTGCCCTTCGAGATGCGGGGCGTCCTCGTGGGCTCGGCGATCGTGATCGTCGGCGCGCTGGTCTTGTGGCTGTCCGACTCCGACAGGAACCCATCTCACGCGCTTCGCGGTGGGGTCGCCGTGGCGGCGGTCTGGATCGCTGTCGGAGCGCTCGTGCTTGCGGCGGTCTCGCTGGCCACGCCTGCTCTCGACGCGCTCGCCGAGGGGCACATCAGCGAGACGTTCCGGGTCGCTTGGACGATGCTCGGCTTCGAATCGGCAGCTGGGTGGATGCCGGTCTCCGCAGCGCTCCTGGCACTGACTGCCGCCCTTGAGGCGCGTCGAGGCCAGGCCGCCCGCACCTGGGTGGTTGCATCGGCGGCCGTGTTCGCGTGCGCGCTCGCGATGCCGCACCTCGCAGCCACGACGCTTCACACGTGGAACGACTGGATTCCCGCGGAGGTCCAGCAGACATACGGCACGGAGTATGCTCGGTTGTCCGTGTCGGCCATCGTCGATCCGGTCAGGGTCGGGGCGATGGCGCTGGCGGTTGTCTCGGCCGGGATGCTCGGGCTATCCGCGGCGCGTGGCGCCAAGACCAGTCATTCACAGGAAGAAGGCTCGTGATGAGGTTCACTCACACGATGAAGGTCACACTCGCGTTGGTGCTCGCGCTCGCGGTTTCGGGCGCGTCTGCGACGGGATGTCAGCGCAAGGTCGAGGTCAAATCGGGCACGCGTACCGTGTGCACCGCTGGCGAAGTCATCTCCAACGACGTCAAGACGATCACGGTGCCGGCCAACAGGGCGAGCGCGTATCGGGTGCGGACCATAGTGGTGACCTGCGACAAGCACACCCAACTGCCGAAGCTCTACGCTGAGGCTCAGACGGCGCTGACTGCTGGTGACACCAAGCTCGCGGCAGCCAAGCTCGCCGCAGTCCTCGCCATCGACCCCGCCTACCGCAAGGCCAAGGCCCAGGCTGACTCGATCGCCAAGGGCGGCAAGCCCGCGCCTGACACCTCACCCTCGCCAAGCGCGGGTGCCACCACGACAGCGCCCCCGGTTCCGCCGAAGCCCGGTGAGACCGTGGCGCCGGTTGGCGCATTGGGCAAGTGGACGCCGGACACCATCACAGGTTTCAAGGCCGCAAAGCCCCTGTCAGACCCGCTGTCGATATCGCGTGAGTACCTGCCCTCCGGCAACTCGCCGGCAGAGGCGCTGGTGATCGTCGCCGAGCAGTTCCGGACCGCCGCGGAAGCGAAGAGCGGGCTGGAGCGCCAAGTCAAACGGGCCTACAACAAGGATTCCGCAACCTTCAAGGTCAACGGTCACAGCGTCTACTTCGGAACCGACGGGCGGCGCTTCGCAGCACTCGGCTTCACCGATGGCGCGGTCATGGTCGCACTGGAACTGACGGCGGCCAGGGACCCCAAGGAACTGCGCTCACTCGCCGAGCAGGTCGCCAAGCAGCTGCCCTAGCAGCTCCCCGGCACGGAGCACGGTGCTGAGCGCTGGAACTCCGGCGTCGCGTCCATCTGCGCTACCAGCTCGCTGCGGTCCGTCTCGGCGTGGAGCAGGCACGTGACATCCTCGGCCATCGGGTCGCCCGTGCGCTGCCAGGCCTTCGCGCGGCAGCCGCGGCAGATGCGTGAGTACACGCATGCGTCGGGCGCACACACACCCTCGGCTTCCATCTGGTCGAGTTCGTAGAGCTCGCACACGGCGTCCTGCAGCGACATCTCGCGGACGTTGCCGATCGTCCAGTCCTGAGCGAACTGGCAGGGCATGATGCCGCCCTCGGAGTTGATGTTCATGTGGCCTTTGCCCACGGGACATGCCGAGATCGTCTTGAGCCGCTCGAGGCCGTTGGAGACGTCGATGCCGCGCGCGGTGAGCTGCTCGGCGACGTAGGGGATGAAGCTCGGCATCGCGCCGATGTCCCACTCCATGGTGCTCTCCTCGGAGAGGATGTCGTCGATGATGAAGTCGCCCAGCTCGCGCCACTGCTCGGGGGTGATGCGGCCGTCGTCCTCGCCCTCGCTGCGGCCGGCGGTGATGAGGTCGCAGAAGTAGAGGAGGCCGACGTCGAGCCGCTTGGCTTCGGCGATAAGGTCGTAGATGTGCGGCCAGGTGTCCTTGCTGATCGCGGTCTTGATGGCGACGTTGACGCCCTCTTCGCGCAGGACCTTGATGGCCTCGATGACGCGGTCGCGCGTACCGGGCACGCGAACCATCGAGTCGTGGAACTCGGCGGGTCCGTAGAGCGAGGTCGCGATCCAGTCGATCCCGGCCGCGCGCAGGCGCTTGGCTGCGTCGCGGTCCATGAGCGTGCAGTTGGTGGAAACGGTCACGCGGATGTCCAGCTCGCGAGCCAGCTCAAGGATCTCCCAGAAGTTCGAGCGCATCATCGGCTCGCCACCCGAAAGGAACAGCGCAGGCAGGCCGCGCTCGCCCATCTGCCGAACGAGGGCGATGGTCTCCTCATCGGTCAGCTCGTCGGGCCGCACATGACCGTCGGCGGCCATGTAGCAGTGGTCGCAGAGCAGGTTGCAGCGGTTGGTGATGTTCCAGATGACGTCGCTCGGGCGTCCGAGCTTGTAGGCCTTCACCGCGCGGTTCTCCACCGTGTCGAGCGGACCCTTGAAGAACAGCGACCGGACGTGTGCCATGCAGGTGCCTCCTACGGTCGGGCACCACTGTGAGGCGCCCCCTTGTATGTTCGCAGGGACAAGTATGCAACCCGCAAGCCATGGGTGCGAGTTGTAACTTTTGTTGCTGAAAGAGACTGAAGGCCTGAGCTGCCCAATCTTCATTGACCACTCGATGCGGACGGTCCTACAGTGGGTACCCGTACACTAAGGACCAACTTAGGCTGGTGGCTCCGCGCGCATCGGCGAGGCCAGGAGGGTTGGAGCACAGGGGCCAGTGAATCGCGCGACGGTGCCGCCGCCGCGAGCAAGCACTCAAGGCTCCACAAGGGAGAGGATTGACATGTTCACAGGCTATCGAAGGTCCGTTCGGCTGCTCTGTCTGGTCGCACTCTCGCTGATCGTGTTCGCACCTGCCGCAGCGTTCGCCGCCGCATCGTCGTTCACGGGCGGGCCAGACCAGTGGCCCATCTACACCCTGAACGACCATACGCCGATCGCGGTGCACTTCACCGCGGGCGCCGAGCAAGGGCTCGCCCCGAGCACCAGCTACTACCTGAAGGTGCGCTATACCGTCGCCACAACACCGTCAGGTCTCACAAACCGCGGCTTCACGTGGAATCCGGTCACGGCTCGCTGGGTTCAGGAGCGCGAAGACTGGTCGTTGTTCCCCACGGTCTCGACCGACGCGTCCGGGGCGATTTCGTCCAGCTCCGGCTGGGCATTCGCGAAGTTCGGCGATGACACCAAGTCCGGCCAGTATCACATCATGATCTCGCTCTCCGCGACGGGAGATGCTTCCACGTTCAACGGCTCCTTCGTGCCGACCGTCACCGTGCTCGACCCGCGAGTCAACGGTAGCTGGGTTCACAACGGGATCGCGACGGGAAAGCTCGACTCCAAGCGGGCGGCGGTGACGGATGCCGCTGGCGACGACCGTGCTTCTCGCTCCAGAAGACCGAGATGCAGCTGGTCGACGATGACTCCAACGGTGTCGTCGATGACGAGCAGTACGGCCCTGCGGGCGCAACGGGTGACTTCCGCATGGGCGTGCCCACCGCCACTTCCCTCGGGATGAACCTGAATCAGTCAATGTGGGCCCCCGGCAACGGGTTCCTTACCGGTCCGGCGGACGTCGACCTGGCGGTCGGCGCGGCCGACACGGCCGCCCCATCCGCGCCTGCGTCCGCCGTGGGCATGAGCGGCGACAAGGTGGCCACGGTGTCCTGGGCCGGCGCTACCGACGACAATGCGGTTGCCGGCTACTACGTGGCTCGGTGGTTGGCTGCGCCCGCGGGTGCGGCCTACTCGCCGGTACACACGCGCGTGGCTACGCTCGCACCGAGCGCTCGCACCTACTCCGACACCGGGCTGACCAACGGATCGACCTACTACTACGAGATCCGTGCCTTTGACGCCTCGGGCAATGTCGGGCCGCGGTCGGCGACCGCAGTGGCCGCCCCGATGATGGCGACCACGGTCTACCGCTTCTACAACAAGAAGAACGGCTCGCATTTCTACACCGCGAGCCCCGCCGAGAAGGCCAGCGTGGAGGCCAACCTGTCGGCGATCTACCGGTACGAGGGCGTCGCCTACAAAGTGAACAACGCCAATCCCGTGAACAGTCAGCCCCTGTACCGCTTCTACAACAAGAAGAACGGCTCGCATTTCTACACCGCCAACGCCGCCGAGAAGGCCAGCGTGGAGGCCAACCTGTCGGCGATCTACCGGTACGAGGGCATCGCATACAAGGTCAGCACCTCACCGACGCCGGGCTCCACCACCGTGTACCGCTTCTTCAACAAGAAGAACGGCTCGCATTTCTACACCGCCGACCCTGCCGAGAAGGACAACGTCGCCGCGACGCTCTCAAGCGTCTACACGCTCGAAGGTCCCGGCTTCTACCTAGCTCCCTGATGCTTTCGTGAGCACTCGGTCCGGGTGATCCTGGCAGCCGTTGCGCTCGTGCTCGTGGCGAGCGTGACGGCTGCGTGGGTCTTTGAGAACCGAATCGCGCCGCCCGCGCCGCCGGGATCTCCCGGTGAATACCGAGTGAGCGTCACGCGAAATGGCCGCGAACTTGCCTCCTACAACCTGGGGCAGCTCAGGGCTCTCGGCGTGAAGAAGGTTGTCGTCCAAGGCGGAGCGGAAGAAGGTCCACCGCTGCTCCAGGTTCTGGCTCGCGCGGGCGTCTCGGACTTCGACTCACTCATCATCGTGGGCATGGGCCAGCGTGACAGCGGGCGGTTGGTGCTCGGCTCCGCAGAGGTCGGCCCAGACACCGTGCTTGATATCGCGAAGCGTGGCACAGTCAAGGTTGCCGGGCCGTCGATTCCGCGGGACAAGCGCGTCAGGGACATCACGGAGATACAGGTACAGTGACCAAGCTCAACACACACAAGATCCCGATCCGTGATTTGACGGTCATCACTCTGGTGGCCGTGCTGGTCCTCGTCTCGAAGTCCGTGCTCCGCATGCCGATCAAGGTTCCCGGCCATGCCGGCGTGCTCTGGATCGCCGCCCTCATGGTCGGAAGGAGCGCCGTACGGTATCCCTTCTCGGCCACGCTCATGGGGCTGCTCGGCGGGACTCTGGTCGCCCTCATGCAGCCGAGTGACGCCGGTCCCGTGTTCACCGTGCTCAAGTACGTCCTTCCCGGCATGGTTCTCGACGTGATCGTGGTTCCGCTGGGTGGACGCTTCGACCAGGTGCTGCCCGCGATGTTCGCCGGGGCGGCAGCTCACGCAACCAAGGTCGTCGTCGACGTGGGGCAGAGTCTCGTCGCCGGCATCACCGGGCCTTTGCTGTTTGCGGGGCTGACGGTCTCGCTGGTGTTGCACATCGCGTTCGGGGCGCTGGGCGGTCTGATCGCGGCCAAGATCGTGGGGTTGCTGATTCGCGCAAGGGTCCCTCAGATGATCGACCCTGCCGGCCGGGGCGGTCCCGGATGAGCCGCCGAGGAACATTTCTGCTGCTGGGCGCGCTGATGCTCTTCGCCGTGCCAGCGGGCGCCCATGCAGCCGTGTGGACTGAGGGCACGGTAGCCTCGCCGTTCCAGCTCGCGGACAGCGGGGGACTGACCATCAGCGTCGGGACGAATCGGGATCCCGGTGCTCTCCATGCCCCTTGAGGCGGTCACCGCCTTTGATGGGCGGGCGCTGGAGTTCGAGCCTCGGTCAATCAGGCGGGACAGCAGGGACGGGTCGTACCTTGTCGCGTGCGGCAAGCACGGCTATGTTCTGCGCATCCTGCCCAACGGGGCGTATCGACTCTACACGGCGGCAAACATCCCCGGACTTGAGCGTCCATTCGACGCGTACCCACTTCCAGACGGCGGCATGATGATCGTCGACCGTGGCGCTGCGGCCGGCGAAGGCCGGGTTATCAGGATTGACGCGAACAATCACGAGGTGTGGAGGTTCGGGGGCACGTCCGGTCTAGGGGCCGGCCAGATATGGGACCCCTTCAGTGCCGAGCCGCTCCCCGGCGGGCACACGTTGATCTCGGACAGTCTCGGCTTTCGCGTCATCGAGATCGTCGATGCGACGGGTGAGATCGTCTGGTCGTACGGGTCGTTCAATGTCTCCGGGCCTGGCCCGGGACTGCTCAATCGGCCCCACAGCGCCCAGCGGCTTGCAAACGGCAACACCCTCATCTGTGACGCCGAGGGCAATCGGGTGATCGAGGTGAATCGCAGCGGTGGGACGGTGTGGTCCTTCGGCACCGGAGCGAGCGGCCCAGGGCCCAACCAGGTGTTCAACCCCAACTCGGCCGTGCGCATCGAGCAGACCGGTGAGACGATCATCAGTGACTCCGACAACAACCGAGTCATCGTCGTTGACCGGGCGGGAGCATCGTCCGCACGTACGGCGGACCTGCTCAGGCGGGTGGCCTTGCGCTCAGTAACCCGCGCGCCGCCATGATGCTGAGCGATGGCTCCACCCTGATCGCCGATCTCGGCAACATGCGACTGACTCGGTACGGCTATCGGGTCGCCCATGAGTACGTGGCGACGTCGGGGCTCATCGACCCGTCGGTCGGAGCGTTCAAGGCCTTCAAGCGAATCGCCGTGAACGGAAGCGCTCCTTCTGGAACCTCGTGAGGGCCGAGTACGCAACCAGCAAGGGGAACTGGAAAGTGGTACCACCCGGAGGGATGCTGCCGGCGTCTGCAACCGGCACCGCCATTCGCTATCGGCTGCGGCTTATGACCAACACCGGGACCAGGGCACCTTCTGTCAACGACGTGGCGATCACCTGGGAGGTCTCCACCCCGGGTGCCACCAAGAAGAAGTCGGGGACCGCCACCGCGACGTCGAGCGGGTCCGCCGGTACGACCGGCGCCAGCAGCTCTGGCACCGGCTCCGGCACCAGCTCTGGCACGGGCACCCAGACCGGGGGTTCCGCCCCGGGCGCTGGCGCACCGGTCGCCTCCGGCGCCGCCGGCGCTTCGAGCGCCTTCGCGAGCGGTGCCACTGCCCAGACTATGATGAGCGGGTGGGTAATGAGCGAGACCAAGGAAGACGCGAGCTGGGCCGGGGCAGCGGGGTCGGGGTCGGGCCCCGGCGAGGAGGGTCGGCTTCAGAAGTCCGCAGTGCCCGGGGTCACGCTCCTGCTAGGCGCCTACCTCGTCGGCATCGCGTGGTCGCCCGGAACGCGAGCGGTCACGCAGCTCATCGCAACGATGCTCGCGCGCTAGGGGCCAGACTATGTTGACCGCAATGGAGGCGTGATGCTGCAAGGATTCGGCAACAACATCGAGGCCGTGATGTACACGGTCGCGACAGCGCTGTTCTACCCGATTCTGCTGGTATTGACGGGCGCGCTGTTCTACAACGTGTTCGAACTCGGTGCTTTTACGCTCGAGATGTTCCGCCGAGATCGCAAGAGATCTGTCGGGCGAACAAAGGCCGCGGCGCTGTCCGCGAAACTCAGCCTCGCGGCGAACAACCCCCCGCAGGCCGTTGCCGATCTCGGACGCATCAGCAGCAACTGGCTCGTTGTCAGCTTTGTGCGAGCGCTCGGAACTGGAGACGACTTCACCAAGGAGGGTCTCACGGAGCGGCTGATTCAGACCGAGATGACGGCCACCAAGCGCCTGGATCGCACGCGCCTGTGGATCAGGCTCGGGCCCATCATCGGTCTGATCACCACGCTCATTCCGATCAGCCCCGCCCTTGTCGCGCTGGCCAAGGGCGACCTCGAGGTGCTCTCGGCGAACCTCGTCATCGCCTTCTCCACCACGGTCATCGCGCTCCTGGTGAGCGGTGTCGCATTCGTGGTCTCCATGTTCAGGGAGCGCGCCTACATGGAGGACATCAGCGACATAGAGTACGCGCTCGAATTGATGGAGGGGTGAACGATGTCGAACGCGGACGGCAGCTCGAGGCGTGGCGGCGGACGTCGAGGCTTTCGCCGTCGCCGCAGTCTCCAGCATCCCATTCACCACGAAGACCCGATGTCGATGATGGGCAACCTGTTCGACATCGCACTGCTCATCGGTATCGGTCTGCTCATCATGGCGCTCAGCTCGTTCGGCCTGAATGACCTGCTCACCAATGCCGACACGACCATCGTGAAGAACCCCGGGAAGCCGGATATGGAGATCATCACGCGCAAGGGCGGCAAGATAACCCGTTTGGAGCAGACCGGAGACAAGACAGAAGGCCCCGGGACGGCGGTTGGCACCGTGTATCGGCTTCAGTCCGGGGAGATGATCTGGGTGCCCAACGGGACGACGGCCCCCTAGGCTCCGTGCGTCGGCGTCACCCACTCGGACCTCAGCCGCGCAGAAGTCCCTTGAGGCAGGTGAAGCCGTTCTGCACCCAGCGGCGCCCTCGGCAGTTGAAGCAGTTCGGCTCGCCGGCGTCGACGTAGCATTCGTCATCGTCGTCAGCCGAGAAGCCGAGGCAGTCTCGCGCAATCGTTGCAGCGGCGTTGACTGCCTCGTCGTCGTCCACGCTGCCCGAGAACACGGCTCCCGAATCGGTGTCGATGATCGGTGTCATGACCTTCTCAGAACGCCCGCAAGGCTTTGCGGTCGACGACCGTCCAAGGCGCCGCCGCGCCATTCTCGCTCGGTTCCACCATCAGGATCGCCAACCCGTCGCGCAAGATGAGCTTGCATTCCGTGCCGACCACGACCCGCTCGCTTGCGCCCAGGACCGTGCCATCGAGCGTCCGCACATCATCGATGTCCTGGCGTTTGATCTGCGCGACGCTTGCAACGCCATCGTCATCTGCCCTGAGCTGGAACTTGCCCTTGAAACGGCCGTCGTTCCCCGTCATCTTGAGCCCCGCGCCGGCGAGGGCGCCGATCACCCCGATACCGCTCCCACCGTGCTCGGACAGGTGTACGCCCAGTTCGTGCGCGACCGCGTATGCCTCGTCCTTGGTGATCACGTACTCCTTGGCGCGGCGCCCATACGCCATCAGGCGCTCGGGCTCTGAGAGTCGCTCGGGGACGACCACGGCCAGACCGGGGTCAGCAGCCGCCACGCTCTCGGCCGTCAGCGTTGCCGCACACGACTCGATGACCTCGGCGAGCGCCTCCTCGGCGATCTCGGCGTCGAAACACATCGAGCTGTTGTGCGAGGTGTAGGCGATATCGGGATGGACCAAGAGCTGATGTCGCGTGACGCGCCCGACACGAGCAAGGCCCATGTCAGCCAGCTCCGCGGCGATGATCTCCGCGATCTCGCCGGTGCCTTTGCTCTCGGCGTCGTCTGTGTCATCGATTGAGACCAGGATTCTCATGAAATCTCCCGTGGTGGGTCAATTACAGGCAATGTACCACTTGGGGCGACGCGGTTTCGGTCCTTGGTAACTGGGCAGGCGTAGTATTGAGTCAGACCACGCTTCTGAACCGGATTCAAACCCACGGAGAGGACCGACCGATGTCCCCCGACTACGAGTCGCCCGAGCTCAACTCTCTCGCCGATACGGTCGAGATTGCGCCGGGCGTCATGATGAACCGGCTCGGCTTGGGCACGTACAAGGCCAACGAGGGGCCGGACGTCGAGGGCGAGGTCGAGTTCGGCCTGTCTATCGGCTATCGGCTCGTGGACACGGCCGCGCTCTATGGCAACGAGGGCAGCGTCGGTGAAGCGCTGAGGGCCAGCGGCATCCCGCGCGAAGAGCTGTTCGTGACCACGAAGCTGTGGAACACCGAGCAGGGCTACGACACGACGCTTGCGGCGTTCGACGCGAGCTTGGCCGCGCTCAACATGGACTACGTGGACCTGTACCTCATCCACTGGGCGATGCCGGCAACCACGGCCGACACGTGGCGGGCGATGGAGGAGATCCTGGCCTCGGGACGTACCCGTGCCATCGGCGTCTGCAACTTCCTGCCGCACCACATCGACGACCTGATGCAGACGGCGAACGTTCCTCCGGCAGTCAACCAATTTGAGTTCCACATGCGCCTTCAGCAGCCTGAGCTGGTCGCGTACTGCCGCGAGCACGGGATCACGATGCAGGCCTGGGCGCCGATCATGCGGGGGCGCGTGAACCTCATCCCCGAGCTCGTCGAGATCGCCCAGCGTCACCGCAAGACGCCCGCGCAGATATCCATACGCTGGATTCTGCAGCAGGGCATAACGACGATCCCGAAATCGGTACACTCCGACCGGATCGCCGAGAACGCCGACGTCTACGGCTTCGCGCTCTCCGATTCAGAGATGGCGGTCATCGCAGGACTAGACACCGCCGAGAGGATTGGTCCGGATCCCGACCGCTTCGGGTGAGTCTTCAGGAGGCCGCGTGATTCGTTCAAGACGCAAGATCCTGGCTGTCGTATGCGCGTGCGTGTTGGCCGCAGCAATCGCGCCGGGCTGTGCCAAGAAGACACGGGTGATCACGACGCCCCCCGCGACCGCCGTCGCAACGTCAACGCCGTCTCAGGCAGCTGAGACGCCTGCGGTCGAGCCTGAGCCTGACGTGTCGAAGGGACCGATCACGAGTCCGGAGGCCGGCTCCGACACGCGCACGGCCCTGATGGACGCGGCGCGACGGAAGCTGGGCACCGGCTCGCAGTTCGTCGTCTACCAGCTGTTCGAGCAGGGCGATGTCGCCGTTGGAGACTTGGAGATGGTCTCCGGAGGCAAGCGGCAGTTCGTCGTATTCACGGGTGGTCCCGAATGGGACGCAGTATGGGTCGCAGCGTTCGGTTCGGCGGGCGCCTCCCGGAGCAGCGCCAAGAATGCGGTGCCGAGCGCGTCAGACGAACTGCTCGGCAAGATCGACTGGAAGTACAAGAAGCCGCCCACCAGCGCGGCGATGATCGCGAGCCTGTCCGTGGCGGCCAAGAAGTGGACGAAGTCGCTGATGGATGGAGTCGGCGAGCCGTACGACGTAACGCTGGTCAAGGTCGCCAAGGACGCCAAGGGCGTGTGGTGGGGTCGCGCCGTCGTGCAGCCGGCCAGCTCTGCGACCAGCAGCTACGAGTCCATCGAGTTCTGGTGCAAGTACACGGGCGGCGCTTGGTCGGGAACGGCGCAGGATCCGGAGCCGCCTTCGCCGACCACGTACTTCCCGGCTTCAGTCGTGGGAGCGCTCGGCCTCTAGCGGAGCCGGCAGGCACGCTGGTGGCGTGGGCGCGGCGCCGCCCGGCGGCGGGCTCGCGCGGACTTGATGGCCGTCAAGGACGGAGTCCTTCTCGGCGAGGATGCTGGGGTCATCCGCTCCTGGTTTTGGAGGAATGCATGACCGATCACTCCGCGGCAGCTCCGCTCACCGCCTCGGCCGAGCCCCGCTTCTTCGACACCTATGCGCTGGTGTACGCGTTCATACTCACGTTCCTGATTCCCGGACTCGCGGTGATGAGCACGCTGCCGTTCCGCACGTACACGTTTCAGTACGTGATGGCGTTTGCCGGCCCCTTCGTGCTCGGGTTGCTCGCGACATTCATCACGGACAACACCGATCCGTGGCGCCGGGTGGCGCTGCGCTCAGCGATTCTTCTTCCGCTCGTGACGGTGACCGGCGTGACCGTGCTCTTCACGGGGTCGCTCACGGTCCTGCCGATAAGCCAGTACCTCAAGCCAGGCAACGGGGCCGTCACGACACCGCTTGCGGTGCTCCTCCTCGCCGTGCTCGCCGCACCGATGGTCTTTGCGTTGGTGAAGCGGGTCCGAACACGGCCGGATTGGCGCGCCGTCGTGCAGATCCTCGCGCTGGTGATCGCGCTGGGTGTGGCCGGGTGGGTGGGATACATGATGCTCGGCACCCCGGGCGAACTGCGCGGGTTCGCGCGCAAGGACCTCACCATCTACCTGACCGGTGCGGTGATGTGGTACCTGCCCTCGTTCGGCATCGCGGCGGGTGCGTGGCGCGCGGTGGGTCTGGTCTAACGACTACTGGCGTTCGACCTTGACGTCCAACGTGAGGTCGCCCGACAGTGGCGCTGCCAGGCGCGCCGTCCCGCCCTTGGACTCCACGGGCAGCGACTTACCCGAGGCGATCAGCCGAGCGGTGGCCGCAGTGATGCGCCATCCGGCGGGAGCGGTCACGTTCACCGTCGTCGGGATGTCCTCAAGGTCCGCCTGCCGCACGACGTAGAGTCGGTACTGCGCTTCGCTGTCCTTGGCCTTGCCTTTGACGGCGCGGACGGCGTTTGGCACCCGGGCGGTGAGCGTCTCGACGTGGGTCTGACCCGAAGGACGGAGAACAGCCGAGTCTCCGCCGGGAATCCGAACTCAGTCAGGGTCGTGGTCTTGCTGCCGTCGGGGCGCGTGGCCGGGAAGACCGTGCCCGGGATGCGGTAGACACGCAGCCAGTCTCGGAAATCCGGGCGGGTTAGGGACCGGTGGCCCCCTTGTTGGCGTAGCCGAGGACCAGCGTCGTCTCGGCGGATCGGTCCGGCTTCAACCCGACATGGTAGTCGATGGACTTCTTCATCGCG
>CAVSCC010000002.1:0-18646 GCA_963726345.1 uncultured Coriobacteriia bacterium
ACATTGACCTTGCCTTGCTTGTTCATCGCGTTGGAGATCGACGACCACGTCCGTGGTCCCGCCGGGAGGAGCGACACGCCCCGACCAGCGGAGTGAGTCGACCGCGGCCTGCGCGCCCGGATCGGTGAAGTACATCTGGACGTGCTTTGAGTCGGCGGCCTTTCCGAGGGCTTGCGCCGATTTCGCCAAGTCACCGGGGCTCGCCTCAAAGACCCGCTTCTCAAGTTCGGTTGCCAGCTCGACGAGTACGTCCTTTCGGTCGCGCTGCCCGCCCTTCAGTGATCTGCGTGAGATAGAGCATGCGGTCGAGCAGATTGTCCGAGGTGAAGGTTTCCTTGTGGAGCGGCACGGTGATGGGGCCGACAATGTCGAGAAGATCAGCCATTACGACCGGGTCTATGACCACGATGCCGTCGACCGGCTGCTGGCCGGCCTCGAGCCAGAACGCAAGCATGGCCTGAGCACTTGTCGGAAAGTCGATCCACCAGTTGGCGTTTCGGAAGTTGAAGTTCTTCGACTGAAGCGCACCCTGCGGTGGCGTGACATGGATGCGCGGATTGGGGAGCACGAAGACGTCCTGGTAGCTCTCGAGTTGTACTCCCGTGGAACCCGTGTTGACGATGCCGAAACTGCCCGCCCACCCGCCGGTTGGGCGCAGCTCGGCGCCGTCCTGGGATACGACGATTATCCGGTGGTTGCCGGATAGCAGGTAGGACTTGAGCGCGAGCAGTGCGCGGCTCTTGGCCAACAGCGGCGCGGCCTTGCGCTGGGCGTCCTGGATGGTTCGTACCGCGCTGGCCAGCGGGGGGAGGAGACCATCTGACGACAGCGTGTCTGCGCGGTCGAGGGCGTCAGTCAGCGATGCATACGCCGCGTCCACGTGTTCGAGTCTGGCGGGCAGCGCCGAACCCAGCTGGTTCGCCGAGCCGGCGGTGGATGTGGCCGAGGGAGTCGGTCGGAGCGCCTCGGCGATTTCAAGTCCGGCCAATGAGCCGTCGGAACCGATCCTCGCGAGGGTCCGCGTCGCGGCATACTGGCGCCCCAACCAGGGAATCGGCTCGACCGTGCGGGAGACCCAGTCTGGGCCAAGGGCTTGCGTCACGGACGAGAAGCTCTCTCTTGCTGCCGAGAAGTCCGAGGCCGCAGCGGTCGCGTCCATCGCGGCGAGGCTCTGTGCGCCGGACTTGGCTTGCGCTGTGCCCGTCTTCGCCGTCGCAGCGATACTCCGTGCCCAAAGACCGGCAGCCACCAGCGATGTCGCGACGAGCAGCACCACGGCGACCACGGCAAGGACTAGGCGGCGAGGGTTTCTCATGCAACAGAGAGTAATCCATCGACGTATCGCCAGCGAGCGCCGCGTCCTTGTGACCGGTTAGGGAGGACGGCTGCGGGACATCCCCTGAAGTTGTTGCCGCGGACTGCCGATAGACCCTATGCGGACCTCGTCCAGATTGTCTCCGCATCCAGATGTCGTGTCCGGCGCAACGATCGGGCTCGACACCAGATGCCAAGCGATACGGTCTAGCGCGTCCGCCGAGAACAGAGGTGGCCACCAGGGCGTCTCCACACCTGGTACGCGCGGGGCGGACGAGACGGTTGCACAGACCTGGCGGCACGTAGAGGGGCATGGGACTGTGGTAGATGAGACACTTCAGGCTGTGACGGATGAGCGCCGGTTGGCGCGCCTTTCCGCACGCATGCAGTTCGGTTGGGCCAACGCCGGCTCCGACGCTGTCGCGATGGTCGGAAGCTACCTCGTGGCCGACGCGGTTCGCGCCTTCGTGCTGTCAGCACTCAACAACTCACCCGCCGGGCTCACCCTCGACTGGTCTGTCGCCGTCTTCGTCGCTGCGGTGGCTTCGGTCTTCTATGTCTCTGGCCTGTACGCACCGGAGGCCTATGTATCGCGACCGCTGCACCTCTGGACGGTCCTGAAGGCGGCCCTTGCCGCGTTTGTCGTCTCGGCGCTGTCGATCTACTTGATCCGCTCGGACATCTTCGACGAGTCACGGCTCGTACTCGTTCTGACATTCGCCGTCTTCGTCGTGTTCGCGGGCGTACTGAGGCTTGTGGTCCTCGACAGCGTCGGTGCGACTGGCTACAGCAACACAATCCGGTATCCCTGCTCGTGGGGGATTCAGAGACGGCTCAGGCGCTGGCGCTGCGTTTGCGACATCTGCGGGGGCTTGACCGGGTGGAGCATGTCGTCCCCACGTCGGCGGGTGCCGACGCAAAGGAGGCCCTTACCGCCGCGCTCGACGGCAACGTGGTCCAATGGTGCGGGGGTCGTCTCGGTCTTCGTGGACGCGACCAGCCTGAAGCCGCGGGCGGCCTTCGAAGCTGCTGCTGCCGCGCAAGCGCTCGGCGCCGAGGTGTATGTGGTCTCGCCTCTCCTCAAGACACTTGAGGGAAATCGACTGCTCAGCAAGCTGTTCGAAGCTCCGGTCATTCGGCTGCGCGGCAGCATCGAGCACGCGAAACCATACGCCGCGAAGCGGGCGCTGGATGTGGTGGATCGGCGGCCCTGCTGCTGCTGTTTGCGCCGGTGATCGCGGCGGCGGGAATCTTGATCGGGCTGACGTCTCCCGGGCCGGTCTTCTACAGGCAGACCCGCGTTGGTCGTCAAGGCGTCCCGTTCGAGTTCCTGAAGTTGCGTTCGATGGTCGTGGACGGTGACGAGCGCCACCATTCGGAGTACGTGCGAGCGTTCATGAATGGCACCGCAGAGGCGGTTGTCACGGGCCCCGGCGGGGAGGCGATCTTCAAGAAGGTCGACGATCCACGGATCACGCCCATCGGGAGATTCGTGCGAAAGTACTCGCTCGATGAACTGCCCCAGTTCTGGAACGTCTTTCGCGGGGATATGAGCCTTGTAGGCCCACGCCCACCGCTTCCGTACGAGGTGAACGAGTACGATGACTGGGACTCGCTGCGGTTGACGGTCCCTTCCGGGATCACCGGCGTGTGGCAGGTTGACGGGCGCAGCCGTGTGTCCTTCGACGAGATGGTTCTTCAAGATCTGATGTACGCGCAGAACATGCGGCTCATCGTGGACGTTGGGCTGTGCCTGAAGACGTTGCCGGCAACGCTGCTTGGCGGCGGAGGCGGCTAGAACCGTGCGGAGCCTAGGGCACTGCGCGCAAGAGGGGGATGCATGTCGAAGGTCACGATAGGGCTGATCGGCTACGGTTACTGGGGCCCGAACCTGATGCGCAACTACATCGAGTCGGATTTCGCCAACCCGAAGTGGGTGTGCGACTTGAATCCCGAGCGGCTGGAGAAGGCTTCCACCCGCTATCCGACGCTCCTGACAACGACTCGCGTCGAAGACGTCATCGACGATCCCGAAGTTGATGCCGTACTGATCGCCACGCCAATCTCGTCACATCATGCGCTGGCGATGAAGGCGCTTCAGGCCGGGAAGCATGTCTTCGTTGAGAAGCCCATGGCGACCAGCGTCGAGGAGTGCGACGAGATGTGTGCTGCGGCCGAGAAGGCCGGTCTCGTGCTGATGGTGGGGCACACGTTCGTATACAGCCCTCCCGTACGCTCGGTGAAGCGGATACTCGAGTCAGGTGAGCTCGGCGACGTGTACTTCATCACGTGTTCGCGAGTGAACCTGGGGCTGCACCAACGGGACGTGAGCGTGGTGTGGGACCTCGCCCCCCATGACCTCTCGATCCTCGAGTACTGGCTCGGTGAAGTGCCTGTATCGGTCCAGGCGATGGGACGCAGCTGCATCAACAACGGCATCCCCGATGTCGCGTTCCTCAGCGTGCGCTACGCGACCGGCATCGTTGCGGAGCTACAGGTCTCGTGGCTCTCTCCCGTCAAGCTTCGGCGCACGATTATCGTCGGAAGCAAGAAGATGCTCATGTACGACGACACCGAGAGTGTCGAGAAGGTGAAGATCTTCGACCAGGGCGTGGACTACAAGGATCCCGAGACGTTCGGCGAGTTCCAGCTGTCGTACAGAACGGGCGACATCCGGGCCCCCAGGATAGAGAACACCGAGCCGCTGTCCGTCGAGGCCGCCCACTTCATCGAGTGCGTCGCGACGGGGAGTCGCCCGATAACCGACGGCATGGCCGGACGCTCGGTCGTCGCCGCACTTGAGGCCGCGCAGCGTTCACTCGACGGCGGCGCGGATGTGGCCCGCGAGCGCCGCGGCGTGCTCTTCAACCACAACGGGAATCCGGCGCCCGGAGCTGACGGATCGTGAGTCTCCACGGAATCCCGGCGGGCGTGCAGGTTGCGATCGGCGTCGACATCGGCGACGGCTTCGACCTTCAGCCGCCGTGCATTCTCGGAAAGGCTCCGCGGGACTCGGGGCCTGACGCGCGCGAGTTGCGTATCGGGCGAGATGCCACGATACGCCCGTTCACGACCCTCTACGCGGGCAGCACGATCGGCGAACGCTTCCAGACCGGGCAGGGGGCATCGATTCGCGAGGACAATGTCATCGGCGATGACGTGTCCATCGGCACCAACACCGTCTTGGAGTTCGGCAACCGAATCGGCAACAGAGTGCGGATCCACTCCGGTTGCTTCCTCGAATTGGTGACCATCGAGGACGATGTGTTCGTCGGTCCGAACGTGGTGTTCACGGATGATCCCCATCCGATGGGGTGTGACCACTACAAGGAATGCAGGCGCGGAGCAACGGTGCATCGGCTCGCGAGAATCGGCGCCAACTCGACGATTCTTCCGGGTGTCGTCATCGGCGAGAACTCATTGGTCGGCGCGGGTTCCGTGGTTGTCCATGACGTTCCCGATGGGACGGTGGTCGTCGGTAACCCTGCGCGCGTCATCCGCCGCGTGGATGAACTCGTGTGCGAGCCGGGCTACTACGACCGACCCTACGTCTGGCCGCCGTACTCAGCCGCAGGCGGCCCTCGCCCCTAGGCGCGACGAAGCCGCCCAGCGCGTCCACTGCCATGCGCTCGCGCGGGGCTGCCGTCCGCGCTCCAGCGGAGTCGGGTCCCCCGGATTCGATTGGCGACCGTAAAGAATCTGAGAAGCATGCCCCGCTACCTTCGCTGCGTGCGGAAGGAGAGGGCTCGTCCTCCTCGGCACCCGATCTTGGCAGTGAATCGCAGCTGCCGGTTCGGATACGCGGCGAGCGCGAGTTCAAAGGGGGATGCGAGATGCGTCAAGCAGTGTTGAAGTGGGTGGTACCTTGTCTGCTCGTGACGGTGTTGACACCGGGGGTTGCCAGCGCCGCAGGACAACCAGGGGAGCCGGTCGACGACCCTTCGCTGACACCGGCGGTCGCGGCGAAGTGGAAGAAGGCGACACAGCAGAAGGATGCGGAGATCGCGGCATCGACGGGCGTTGCGCCGGTCGTAGGTCAGACGAGCACGCTGGCGCTGACGGCAGCCTCGGCCGTATACGGGCTGCACACTCTGGCCGCCACCAACTACAAGCAGGAGACCTCCTACTATTGCGGCCCCGCCTCGGCGCGTCAGAGTCTGAGCTGGCATAGGGCCAGGAGCGGCTCTTCGGCAGGCCTTCCGTCTCAAGCGACACTGGCCGGGAAGGCCGGAACCACCACCAGTGGCAGCCTGACGACCGGACTCGCCCGGGCCCTGAACAGCTACAACGGGACGTTCGGGACCGTGAACTACGTCGCATCCAACATCACCGATACCGGCAACCCGACCAGTGCGTTCTACACGCGCATCGGCTGGATGCTGGAGTCCGCGCGCACCGTGCCGATCATCCTGACGGCGACCGCGCGTATCCCACGCTACAACGGCCACTCCTCAAGGCACTACATGTCGGTGTCAGGGATCAACGATCTGAACTCTGCGGTCACGATGCGCAGTGTCGACCCGAACTTCAACTCGCTCTACCGGGGAGTGTATTGGGATCCCATGGGCTCTCAGTCATCCAACGGCCTGTGCAGAGCCACATACCAGGCCGATGTCGATGGCAGCAACATGGCGATGTGCTGGTGAACGGGCACAGCAGGGGCCCCTCCTGGGGCCCCGCGCTCTGCGAAGGCGGGCCGACAACTCGTACCTTCGGAGTCTCGACTGCAGTCGTGCTCGTGGTCGTCACGCTTGGTGTGCTGTTGCTCGGTGGAGCCGGATGCGCGTCGAGAAATGCCAGGCCGACTGCAGGCCGGGGAGCGGTCACGAATGGCCGGCAGCCGAGCGTCCGAACAGTCGATCTGCCATATCGAGGCTACGGTATGGCCCGTGTCGTGGGGCGCACCCTCTACGCGAGTGTCGACTCCGGCAGCGGTCTGATCGACACGCTGCTCTGCTACGACCTCGATACCGGAAGGTCGCGCACACGCTTCACCGTGCCCGCTGACATAGCCTGGATCACAGTGAATGAGAGCTGGCTGCTGTGGGAAAGCGAGAAGCAGTTGTACGCGGAGCCGGTTGCAGGCGGACGCAGACAGGTGCTTGCGACCAGCCGCGAGGCGTACGGACCGACTCTTGAGGGAGACATCGCGGCGTGGGTCGATCATGAGGAGGGCTCAGACTCCAGAATCGTGACCGTCAACCTGCGCACCTCAGAGAAGCGCGAGATAGCTCGGACTCATGTTGCGGAGTTCTACAACAACTTCATGCAGCTCAGGGACGGGAAGCTCCTCTGGACCGATATCTACGACGGCTCCGGTCACTATGTCGTGCACGATCTGTCGACGGGGAAGGCCCGAGACTATCCGATGCCGGCGACTCGGTTCCGTTACCCCGGGTACGCCATTCGCACCGGTGATTCGGTGTACTCGATCAACTTCGATCGATACGACCGATGGGACTGGAGTGTGCAGCAGGTCGGTCGCTACTCCCTGACCACGGGATCCTTCACGCCCATCACCGGGCCGGGGGGATACGTCAACGCACTGGTCGTGGGCAGACGATGCCGTGGCGATCATCGACTCGGGCCAGCGCCTTCTGGTCGGCGAATCAGGCGGCGGCTTCCCGACGAAGGACCTGAGCGCGATGTTCGGAACGACCGTGGATGGCGTTCAAGTGTCCAGCGACGGAATCACGGCGGTCGCGGGTCGGTCTTGGCCCGAGAAGAACAAGACCAGACTGTTCATCTTCGAACTCCGCTAGGCACCCGCTCTTCGAACGGGATACCGGAGCAGCGTCTTGAGCTTGTCAGGATTGCTGCGGTTAGGGTTTCCGAGGTAGATCTCATGGTGGCGGCCGGACACCTCGTACCCCTGTCCCTCGGCGAAGGCGAGGAGCCGACTGATGGTACGTGGCTCATCGGCGTAGGGGCCGACATGTAGCGCCTGAACGCTCGTGCCCTCGGAGTACGTCTGGACGCGGACGTCTCCGAGGTGCGGCACGTCCTTCTTGGAGGCGACCGTCTCGCGGACGTCGTCGACGAACTCCGAATCGATTTCATCCGGGAGCATGATCATGAGTGTCCAGGCCATGTCGTTGGCAGAGGGCCCGGGCACGTCGTCAGCGGCCTCATAGAGCCCCTCGGAGGGCATCACGGGATAGGACAGCCCAAGCCGCTTCTTCGCCGCGAACTTCACGGGATACGCGAGTCGGTAGAGCGCTGCCATCGAGAGCTGGAAATCCGGACCGCCGACGCCTCCGATTCCGTCGATCATGAGGAATCGCAGCGGCGGAACCTCGACGAGCGAGGGCTCGGCCGTTCTTGGTTTGTAGAGTCTCGCGTATCGCTTCTTCAGGTCGAGGATCTCCACGCTCAGTCCTCTCGTGGGCGCGAACCTGGAAGAAGCCTACCGCAGATGCCCCCGGTCAGCCCCGTCCGCGCACGACGCTGGCGTTCACGCCCACGGCTCGCAGTGCCAGTACGAACTTCTCCGGGCTCGTCGAACTGTCGTCGAACAACACGGACACGATTCCGAGAGACTGGACCGCTATGACTTTGGCGACGCCGCTGATGCGCGCGACGGTCATCTCGGCGAGGGCTGCTGCCCACTCGCTCGTGAGTTCTGCGGTCTTCAGGTGGATTGCACGCAACATCGCTGCCTCCTTCTTCGGGCCGGCCATTCCCGGACACTATCCGGCACCTCTGACAATCCCTCTGGAGGGTGAAGTCGCCATCGACCAGATGTGGCGATTTCGAGTATCGGCTGTGGGACGGGTGGAGCTGGCCACGAGCAATCGGTCCGCGTTTACCACGCTTGGTGTCGGAGTCGGCGGGATTCGCCGCTACACTGCAAGCAATGACCTACTCCGCGTTCATCGCCGGCCTCGGGCTCGGCGCCTCACTCATCATCGCGATCGGCGCGCAGAATGCCTTCGTGCTGCGCCAAGGCCTGCTGCGCTCGCACGCGCTGGCGGTGGCCGCGCTGTGCGTTGCGATCGACTGGTCGCTCATCATCGTCGGCGCTCTTGGCTTCGGCGCGCTTGTCGGCCGGTTCCCGGCACTCACCGACATCGCCGCATGGGGCGGCGCCGCGTTTCTGCTCGCGTACGGCGCGCTGGCGTTTCGCTCCGCGTACAGGCCCGACGTGCTGCACGTTGAGACGTCTCGGGCGCGCGCGACACGACCACGCTCTCGGCTGCGCTTGCGACGACCCTCGCGGTATCGCTGCTCAACCCGCATGTCTACCTCGATACGGTGGTGCTGCTCGGCGGAGTAGCGGCGCAGTATCCGCCGGCCGAGCGCGTGTCGTTCGTGTTGGGGGCCGGCGTGGCGTCTTCGGTCTGGTTCTTTGGGCTGGCGCTGGGCGCCCGGGTGCTGACGCCGATCTTCGACCGTCCAGTCGCATGGCGCGTGCTCGACATCGTCATCGGCTGCATCATGTGGTGGATCGCCGCAGGGCTCGTGTGGGGCCAGCTCGCAGGCTGACGCACGCCGGGCTCCGACGTCGAGAGGGCATTACCGGTGTGCGTCCCTCAGCGCCGGCGGTTGCCCTTGCGATAGGGCGGTGTCGGATCGGTGAGCATTGGCACGTCTCCGCTTCGAACCACGCCTCTGTACAGGTCTTCACCGAAGCGCTCGAACCCGGGCACGGAGACCATCCCGTCAACCCGACTCGCGATACGCCCGAGGAGCTGATCCTCGGACAGCTCGGCGTCACTCGCGAGCATGATCATGTTGCGCGTGGAGTCCGTAGCGCCGTCCGCCGAGCCGATAGGGAATACCCAGACGTTTCGCCAGACGTTGGCGGCAGTCCGATACAGGCTCCGGAAGGGTTTGCTGTGATCGCCGGTCACGGCTCCGATCACGTTGTACGCGACGACGCCGGCTGGGGAAAGCCGGTCTCGGCACGCTCGCAGGCACTCTTCCGTGAGAAGCGGACGGGGGATGTGGTCGTCGTCGAACGCGTCGATGAAGATGAGGTCGTAGGTCTCGGCACAGTAGCCGAGGAACGCGCGACCGTCGTCCACGAACACGCGGATGCGGCTGTCGTCGGGTAGCGCGAAGTACTCTCGAGCGATGTCGACGACCTGCTCGTCGATCTCCACGGCGTCGATCTCGAGGTCGGGGTAGTCCCGCCACATGCGTTTGACCAGCGACCCGCCGCCGAGTCCGATCACGAGCGCCGAACGTGCATCCGGTTTGACCGCGAAGGCGAGGTGCAGGTAGCCGATGTACTCGATGTTGGTCTCGAAGGGGTCCGCGATGCTCATCGACGACTGGTGATTGCGCTCGAACTTGAGCAGGCGCACGCCGTCGTTGTCAGTCACGCGCAAGCGATGGAAGGGCGAGTCGAATTCTGGCATGTCCCCAGTGTAGGGCAGCGTGAGCGACGCGCCTCGCGCTCAGCAGCCCGGCGCGCCGGTGATCTTCGACCAGGCTTCGGGCGCCTGCGCAGTCACGCCGCGGCTCTGCAGGTGCTCGACGAGCAGGCGGTCGCATTCATGCACATGCGTGACGAGCCATGCATGGAGCAGCTCGAGGAGCGGACCGGTACCGGTGAGGTTCCCGGCCCGGAACTCGAGCACGTGCCTGCGAACACTGTCGGTGAGTGCCCGGTGCTCGACGACGTGGGCCTCGATCAGATGCGGCGGGAACTCCTCCCGCGGCATCAGGTCCTCCTCGGTAACGAAGTGCACGATTACGTGCTGTGTGAGGAAGTCGAGCACGCCGAGAACCTCTGCAGGGTCGTCCCCGGTCTCGCGCAGTTGGTTGAAGATGCCATGGATGGCGCGGTGCTGGAGGTCCAGGACGGGATCCCCCGTCTCCAGGGTCTCGTCCCACTCGATTCGTTCCAAGATTCGTCCTCCGTGCGCTTGCGGCCTCGGAACAGTATAGATTGCCGCCGGAGTTGCCTCCACGGCACCGCCGGTTGCGCGGGTGGAGTCTGACCCTATCCGCCTGCCCATCTGAGCACCTGGAGTGCGCGCAGGGTCACCCACTTGCTCGGCTGGCCTCGCACCTCGATATCGGCGAGCATCTTGCCGTTGAACGTGTTGCGGAGTGTCCAGCGCATCTCGCTGTCGGCCGCCGCCTTCACAAGGTCGATCGCTGGCTGGTACTCGTCTCTCGGCGCCTCCCCGACGCGCATCAGCGCCCAGAGCGCTTCGAGCGCGTCTGAGTTGTACGACAGCGGATAGCCGAAGCGCAGCCATCCGGGCTTGTCCTTGTAGTGCAGCTCGGGGTGCTCGGCGAGGAACCGTTCGCGGAAACCCGGGCGCTCCGCGCTCGGCATCGACCAGATCGCATCGTTGAACTCACGTGACTCCACCGGCAGCGAACGGAAGACCTGCTTGTCGCGCAGCTTGGCGACGCAGGCATCGCGCAACACGTCCGCGCCGTCGGGCCACAGCTCCCGTGGCACTTCGCCGAGAAACAGCAGCTCCTTGACGGTCAGCATGTGGCAGTAGCCGTTGAGCTGGTAGCCGCGTCCCGACCGGCAGTCGATGATCCCGAGCTCCCGGTACAGGTCGACGAGGTTGACCAGCGCGGCGACCACTCGCTCGTCGCCGGCCCAGCCCATCCGTGCGAGCGCTCGGGCGACGTTGGAGGTGAGGCAGGCGATCGATCCGTCGGCGCGCATGTTCGAGCACTCCACGAGCCGTCGGGCAATTGCCGAGAGAACGCGTAGTCGGCCGCCTTCCGCACCCGCTGCGTCATCGCCGTTGGCCCAAAGCTCGCCAAGCAAGTGCACCTGCCACAGCGACCCCTGGTACTTCTTGTAGTCCCGCCCCGGCGTTGCCCACGAGCCGTCTTCGGCCTGCGCGTCGAGAATCGCGGCTACGGGCGGGTATTCGTTTCGCTTGGCCCAGAGCTTGGTCGTCGTCGCATCGTCGGGTTCGTCGAGCAGCGTGCGACGGGTCAAGACGGCTACTGCCGGGTTTGATGGCTCGAGCAGCCACTCGAGGGTCGGCGCAGGAATGTCGGCCGGAATGCGTTCGCAGGTGATTGGCATGGCGCTCACCTCCCAAAGGGTGTCTACCCGGGCGCGCGAGCCCGCCAGCTGCTTCACGGTGGCCGATACCTGTCAGCGCGCTGCCCAAGCGACTACCTCGGCCTCGAGCTTGCGCGATCGCGTCAGGTCTCCAAGATCGCGAACCTGCCAGCCGGTCGACTCGAGCAGCCCCGTGACCTGGGCCTTGGCTTCGGTATCGTCGCCGGCGATCCGCATTCTGGTGGGTCCGTCTGCCGGATCCGGGTCGACCATCCGGTTCGCCCAAACGGTGTTGTACGCCTTCACCACCCGGGCACTCGGAACGGCGCGCTGGAGCACCTCGGCCGCCGAATCGTCGTCGCCGTACGCTGCGCTGACGACGCCGTCGACTCGCAGTATCGGGTTGACGGTGTCGATCACGATCTTGCCCGCGAGGTTCTCGGCGCCGATCGCCGCGACCATCTCCTCGACCAGCGAGCCAGGGTAGGCGGTGATGACGATATCGCCGAAGCGTGCCGCATCCGCATAGCTGCCCACGCGGCCGCGGCCATCGCTCGCCTCGACGAACTCCCGACAGGCCGGCTTCTCGGTATCGCGCGTTCCGAGCATCACGTCATGACCGTGGCGTACGAGGCCGTTCGCAAGCGAGCTCCCCACGCTTCCCGAGCCGATGATTCCGATCCTCATCATGATCTCCCTCAGCTTGTCCGGGCGATGCCGCCCGCTCAACTGGACATTCCCCAGACGCCGCGCCGAGAATCCGAGACGGGGACGGTTGCGGACTCGTCCGACGGGTCTAGGATGGGTGCATGAGCAAGCGAACACCACAGTCCGTGCCTCCGCCCCTGCGCGACAAGACCGTCGTGGTTCTCGGCGCGGGGAAGGTGGGGTCGGCGGTGGCGGTGCTCCTTCGCGAGGCGGGACTTCACGTCGCAGCAGTGACGACACGCGGCCGCGCACCGCCGAGAAGGCCGCCCTGCGAACAGGAGCCCATGCCGGCACGGACAACGCCGCAGCCGCCGCGTCCGGGGATATCGTGCTGGTCACGACCAACGACGAGCTCGATCGCCCGCGTCGTGGCCGAAGTCGCCGAGGCAGGCGGATTCCGCTCCGACCAGCTCGTCGTTCACATGAGCGGGGCGCTGCCCCTTGCGGTCCTCGCACCGGCTGCCGAGGCGGGGGCGCTGACGGGTGCGTCCATCCTCTGCAGGCGTTCGCGACGGCCGAGGACGCCGTGCGCCTCATCCGCGGTTCGACGTTCGGGATCACGCCGGGGCCGGGTGCTCTCGAGGCCCTCGAAGCGCTCGTCGGCATACTCGGCGGTCGTCCGGTCCTCATCGCCGACGAGGACAAGGTGCTGTACCACGCCGCCGCCGTCACCGCGTCGAACTACCTGGTCGCAGTGGAGGATATGGCCGTGCAGCTGCTCGTAGACGCCGGTTTCGACGACGAGTCAGCGCTTGCGGCGCTGCAGCCGTTGATTGCGGGGACCATGGAGAATGTCCGCTCGCTGGGCACGACAAGCGCCCTGACCGGACCGATCGTGCGAGGCGACGTCGACACCGTTCGCGCTCACGTTGACGCGATGCGCGGCCTGCCCGGGAGCGAGCTGCAACTCTACTGTTGTCTCGGGCGGCGTACGCTCGAGATAGCGCGCCGACGGGGGATGCTTGACGCCGAGACGGTCTGCGCGCTGAAGGCGTTCTGATGGACGGGGCACTCGGGAGGTCGAGCACGGCCGCGACGAGCGGTTCGGGTGGGGGATAGTCAGAGTGAGACTGAGTTCTCAGGGAAAGGGAGGCTGCATCTTGGAGACAACAGGCTCGGCCGGAGTTCTGACGCCACGAGCATCTCCGTGCGCATCTTCGGCAGCCTGCGTCCATCTCGGACCGACCGCGGACTGCCCCACGAGTTCACGTTCGAGGTGCCCGCCGAAGGCGTCGTGGCCCGCGAGCTGGCCGAGTCCTTCGGCTTGCCGACCGAACGCGTCGAGGGCGTCTTCGTGAACCACACGGTGCGTGGGCTGGGTGTCCGGGTGATGCCGGGGGACTGCATCGGATTCGTCCAAACGACATCCCGGGTCCGCACCGCCTCTACCTCGGACTCTACAGCGCCGGGAAGGACGACAACTTCTAGCGCCGGCGAGCGTGCCACGGCGGGCGACCGGGCGCGTCAGTCCAGCCAGCGCACCTCGCCGTTCGCGAGCTGATAGGCCGCACCCAGGACCACGACGTCGGTTTCCGAGAACCCTGCTCGGTCGAACCACTCGCGCATCTCGGCGGTGGACTCGCGCACGTGCTGCTCGACGGCCTCGGCAAGCGTCGGCGCGTCGGTGTGGATGTGGTCGGTGACGGGAGCCAGGTAGGCGGGCGCATCTCCGCTCCGCGAGGCCGCCACCGCGCCGCAGTCCTCATGTCCCAGCACGACCACGAGCCGTGCGCCGAGCTGCTCCACGGCGTAGCGCACGCTCGCGTAGCCGGCGTCGGAGATGACATGCCCGGCGCAGCGAACGACGAACAGCTCGCCCGGCCCCACGTCGAACAGCGTCTCGACCGGTACGCGTGAGTCCGAGCATCCCAGCACGACGGCCCATGGCTGCTGGCCCTCGACGAACCGCTCGCGTTCGGCCGGAGTGAAGTGCGGCCTCTGGCGGCCCTCGGCGAAGCGTCGTTGCCGTCTCGGAGCAGGCTGATTGCGATGTCGGCGGGATGGCTCATGTTGCGATTGTCGCAGATGACGGAGCGACGCGGGGCGACCCCCCCCCCTCTCGTGGCCGGGTCAGGGTTCCCGCACTCCAGCCCTCTCGCGGTGCGTCTTGAGCGACCGTCCTCCCCTCCCCCCCCCTCCCCTCCCCGACGAACGCGCGAGTAGCGGGCGGCCGCATCCTCCAGGCCGCGCTTCTCGGCGGCGGTGAGCCCCGAACGGGCGCACTCCGATGTCGACGCTGTCCCGGCGCAGCGTGCGCTTCCACATACCAGCGACCTGTCCGCCCAGAGCAGCGTCGACGGAACATCCCGTTTGCCGAGATGGACGCGCCGTATGTCTCCGTGTTCGCCGAGCTGCATGCGAGCGGTCGGTGTAGCCGAGGAGGTACTCGTCGAAGCCGGGCAGCAGATGCACCGTGCCCGGGGACGCGCCGCGGCACGGCGGCGTGGGTGCTGGGCGAGTCGGAGGGCATCCAGTACTCCCCCCGGGACGCCGCCGCTGAAGCGCGCCGCCCGCCCGCGCCACGCCCGCGCGCGCGTCGGTCTTGGTGATGCCGGCCCACCAGGCGAAGTCCGCAATCGTCGCGGGTCCGTGTGCTGCGAAGTAGCGCGCGGCGAGTCGGGCGAGCGCCGCCGCGCTCGGCGGCGTCGTCGGCTCCGCTGGGCGGATCCACTCGTCGAGCAGCACGAACGTCTGCTGCTTGCCCTCGACGGCCCGCAACAAAGACCGCGCTCTGGGCGAGGATCCACAGCACGTGGTAGCCGCGCTGTCCCGCCGTGTCGATGCCGTCGGCCTCGAGCAGCGCCATCATCTCGCCGCGGGTCAGCGTGCCCGCCCGCTGAGCGCGTCGGTGAAGATCGCGCGCGCGCGCCTAGATGGTCTCGGCGTGAGCCGAGCGGCGCGTGCCGTGTCGCCGCCCGCGCGAAACGCGCGGACTGAGTAGCGCGAGCATCCAGCGCACGTCGGCGGGCGCGACGAAGTGCAGCGTGCCGCGCATCGGCCACGTGCGCACGATCCGGCGCTCGGCGATGGCGCGCTCGACGTCCGCGGCGGTGGTGCCGGCCCGCAGCGCAGCCCGACCGACCAGAGCGCCCCGGGTAGTCCTGCGCCTGCATCGCGCAGAGATGCCGAACCACATCTGCGGGGGCCGTCGATTGCTCGGCCGTGTCGTTCGCCTGCGGGCAGGCCGCTCGATGAGCTGGCGCTCGAGGCGCAGGCGGAGGATCGCGTCGGAACTTGACACCGCTAGTCGGCCTTCGTCGCTATTGCAAACACGAGCTTGTACGCTCGCATCTCGGGCAGTGCTCCCGGTGGGGGCCTACACGCCCTCGAGCAGGCCGATGACGTCCGCCTCGCACTCGCGGTCAGCACGATCATCACCTTGTCGGCGCCGTCGATCGAAGTCGCGAACACCTGCCTGACGTTGATGCCTGTCGGCGAGCATCCGCGCGATCGCGGCGAGTTCGCCGGGCTCGTTGGGGACCTCGGCCACGACGACCGACTGCATATCCATCTCGCCGCCCAGTCGGCAAGCGCCTCGTAAGCGAGCTTGTTGTTGCTCGTGATCATCAGGAACTCGCCCATGTCGCCCTTGTCGTATGCCCCGATCGCGAGGATATTGACCCCCGCGGCGTTGAGCGCGTCGGTAACGTCCGCGAGTAGCCCCACGCGGGTGGGCGCCTTGAACATGACCTCGTTGCGAATCTGCACGTTGGCCATGGTGATACCTCCAGAGGTGTCGGTTCCGTGTCGGGTTCATACCCGCCGAGAAACCCGGGGCTTTCGCCGGCTTGAGGTGGCTAGCGCTTGCGTCCGAGTGCCCAGACGAGGGTCAGCGTGATCGAGCGCGCCAAGCGCGATGCCCGCGACATGCAGCAGGGTGACGTCGAGCGCCGGCTGCCACTCGACACCGTCCGCGCGTACCACGTAGACGCCGGCGGGCCGCGCCATTCCGCCGAAGCCGCTGCCGCTGACTCGGTGCCGCCAGCATCCTCGCCGGCGCGGTCCACCCCCTCTCCGCCGCCGATCTGGGCGACGGGAATGACGACGACGCCGCCCTTGTCGACCGGCTCGCCAAAGACGCGGCGAACCGAGTAGGTGTCCTGCCATGTCTGCATCATGTCCTCGGCCATCGAGCATCGCTGGCTTGCCTTCCCATTGGTTCACTTTCAAGGAACGTACCGGCTGGCCAACGGGGGGACCCGCGCACGGCCCTGTCAGGGTACAGTCGAGGTACATCAAGTGACGAGGCACGCCGAGAGGAGCGCCCATGTCATCAAGAATCGACACTCGGCCCACAGGGCTTCATCTACCGATGCCGATGACGCTCATGGGCGCGGACCTGCCGTGGGTCCAATTCATACCGATCGAGTGGATGAACGGTGCAGTTCAACCCGCCGCGACTTGCGACCGGCATGAGGAAGATTCACGCGACCAACGCGGGAATCCGCGAGCACGGCGAGTTCAGCGTAAACATCCCCAGTGTCGACATGGTCGCCGCGACGGATTGGTGCGGCATCAAGTCGGCGGAGCAACGGCGTCGACAAGAGCTCGCTCTTCGAGGTGGTTCGCGGTTCACTTGCGCACGCGCCCATGATCGCCGAGTGCCCGGTTTCGCTCGAGTGCCGCGTCACGCAGGTCGTGGACTCGGCAGCCACGAGCTCTTCGTCGCCGAATCGTTGGAACCTGGAGCGAGGAGCGCTACTTCGATGACGATGGAAAACCGGACATAACCAAGATGCGGCCATTCATGCTCACCATGCCTGACAACCGCTACTGGGCCGTCGGCGAGCACGTCGGCGACGCGTGGTCGATCGGACGGACCTACGAACCACCACGGAGGGTGAGCCGCCATGGCTGATCTGACCCTGCACGGCGAGCGCGTCACGCTGCGGCTCCTCGACGGAGGACGACCTGCCGCGGCTCCTCGAGATCCTGCATCAGCCTGGTGTCGCCGAGTGGTGGCCGGGCTACGACATGGCGCGGCTGCGGGCCGACACGCTGGAGCCCGACACGACGTCGCTCGCGGTCGAACTCGACGGCGCGTTCGTCGGCCTGGTGATGCTCACCGAGCAGACGGATCCCTACTACAAGTCGGCCGGCATCGACATCACGCTCGAATGACCTGCGTCGGGCAAGGCCTCGGCAGCGACACGCTGCGTACGCCGCGCGCTACCTCTTCGACGACCGCGGCCATCACCGGCTCACGATCGATCCGGCGCTCGCCAACGAGCGCGCGATCGGGGCGTACAAAAGGGTCGGCTTCAAGCCCATCGGTGTCGGGCGCCAGTACGAGAAGGGCGCCGACGGCACATTCCACGACAATCTGCTCATGGACATGCTCGCCGACGAGCTGCGGTAGCGCGCGGTCTCGGTGCCGTACAATCGCAGCAGACGTGTTGACGCCGAACAGGAGCACCCGCCCATGATCCCTCGCTACTCCCGCCCCGAGATGGCCCGCATCTGGGAGCTGCAGAACAAGTTCGCGATCTGGCAGGAGATCGAGATCCTCGCGTGCGAGGCGCAGGCGGAGCTCGGCGACTGCGGTATCACGCTCGAGGAGGCCGAGCAGATTCGCGAGCGGCAGGCTTCTCGGTAGAGCGCATCGACGAACTCGAGGCCGTCCTCAACCACGACGTGATCGCGTTCCTCACCGACATGGCCGAGCGCATCGGCGAGCCGAGCAAGTGGGTCCACTACGGCATGACCAGCTCGGACCTGGGCGACACCGCGCTCTGCGTCCAGATGACCAGGCGCAGGACATCATCATCGAGGACGTGCGTCGGCTCGGTCGGATCTGCAAGCGCCGGGCGCTGGAGTTCCGCGATCTGCTCTGCGTCGGCCGCACGCACGGCATCCACGCCGAGCCGATGACGTTCGGCATGAAGTGGGCGACGTGGGCGTGGGCGCTTCACCGCGCCGGCAGCGCCTGGTCGCAGCTCGCGAGAACTCGTGCGCGTCGGGTGCGATCTCCGGCGCCGTGGGCTCGTACTCCAACATCGACCCGTTCGTGGAGAGCTACGTCTGCGAGAAGCTCGGTCTCACGCCCGACCCGCGTCCACGCAGGTCATCGCCGCGACCGCCACGCGCACGTGCTCGCGGTGCTCGCGACCGTCGCGGCGACCGCCGAGTCGATCGCCACCGAGATGCGAGCGCTTCAGAAGTCGGACACGCTCGAGGTCGAGGAGCCGTTCGCGAAGGGTCAGAAGGGCTCCTCGGCGATGCCGCCAAGCGAAAACCAATCACCGCCGAGCGGGTCTGCGGCCTCGCGCGCGTGGTGAAGGCGAACGCGCAGGTGGGCTTCGACAACGTCGCGCTCTGGCACGAGCGCGACATCTGGCACTCCTCGGCGGAACGCGTCGTGCTCGCGGACAGCTACATCGGCACCGACTACCTGCTCGGCAAGCTCGAGTGGACTTCGACGGGCTCGTGGTCTATCCCGAGCGGATGCGCGCCAACCTCGAGTCTACGCGCGGCTCATCTACTCGAGCCGCGTGCTACTCGCGCTCGTTGACACCGGCATCAGCCGAGAGGACGCGTACGCGATCGTGCAGCGCAACGCCATGGTCGTCTGGGACGACATCCAGCAGGCGCGTCCCGGTGCGACCTACCGTGATCTGTTGGCGGCCGACCCGG
>CAVSCC010000003.1:0-181755 GCA_963726345.1 uncultured Coriobacteriia bacterium
CTTAGCGGATTCTATACCAGATGGGCGGCGTGAAGACCGTCGCGGCGCATCCTCTCAGCAAGGAATCTACCCGTTGTGGATTCCGAAACCGCGACGTCCTAGCCCCCGCCCGGGGACGCGAATCTACGCAAGATCGGCGAGAAATCGAAGCATGAGAGAAGGAAGTAGACGATCGCGAAGACCGCGATCGCCTGGATTCGATAGGTGGAACGCATGAAACTGGGAGTGGTTGTTCGCAACCACAAACCAGAGGTAGGGAGCGGTACGACGACAGACCTGAAGTGCCTCGAGCGATTCCCGGCCGACCGGCGGTGGGCCGAAGGCCCAAGCTAGTGGCGAGGAGCAAGAAACGGTACCGACGACTACGAGCCGGCCACACTTTCGGGAGCGAGACCACAGTGACTCCGTGACGGGCGGCACCAAATCCTGAAGGTTGCGCTGAACCGCTGCCGAGCACGCTCGGCTCGACCTCTGTCCATGCCCCGTCCGGAACAGCAGCTGCAAGACCGCCAGACCAATCACATCGGTTTTGAGAACAGCGGCGCCGATCGACCCATTTGGCCGCCCAAGCGCCAACATATCCCGCCGCCCAGACCACGGGAGTTTCATCGCGTAGACCAGGTCGCTAGGAAGCGCGGGCGTGCTCGGCCCGCGCCCCCGCAGAGTCAGCACCGCCGCGAGCGGCATTCCGAGAGTAAGCAGCGGCGCGGTGAGCAAGTCCACGAAGGACGTCACCATCCCAATCACGAAGAGAGCTCTACGTCCAGCGCTTCCAGTAGGGCTTCTGAGCCATGAAGAGCACCGCAAGCATCGAAGACAGAGGTGGCGTAGACGACGCTTCGAAAACTGTAGCGAAAGGGGACCAGGTAGAATCCGCTCAGCAGGAGCGGGAACGCCCAGTGCCATTGCCGCGAGGGTCCCCGCCGCCCTCTGAAGCGCGAACGACACGACAGGCCGAGCGCGCCCAGCACATCAGGTTGGGGTAACGAATCTCGCCGTAGGTCATCGACACGAGCGCCGGCCTGAGCAGTACCTGGTGGCCGTGCCAGTAATAGGCGTACGGGCTGGGCTGGCGACTTACCCTGCGCGGCGAGTCTAGCATGCGATCGTATCTGTCGGCCTTGCCGTCGGTTCCGAGGACCGAGCCGTGGTAGCCCGCCATGGCAGACATCACGGGGCCGGCGTCCTTCTCGGCGAATCGCGGAATCGAGCATCATCGCGTCCGTGAAGTTGTCGAGTCGATGCGCCACGAATCGGGGACCGGACGGGGCTCGAGACCCTCACCCTGAAGCGCGCCTGACCGACTTCCTCAGGTTCTTCACGATGCGTCCTTGCGGGAGCGTGTACGCCGCCGTCATGGCGAGGAAGAACAACGCAAGCGTCGTGATGAAGACGACCAGCAGCCGGAACGCGCAACGCCCCAGGCGCGCCTGCGGAAGCTCACTCGCCGCCCGCCTTGTCGTTCTCGACAGCAGTCGTAAGAGCAAACTCGTAGAACTGCCGCGAGTGGGTGCGAATAGAGTCAAGCAATACGCCCACAGACCAACGAGAACATAGCGCTGATTCCGAAAGCGACCGAGACCACGAGTGTGGGAACTGTTCGACATAGCCTGTCTTCAGGTACTCAGCCAGCGGCGCGATGAACATCACTAGCGAGACCTACGAAGAGCATGAACGCGAGAATGCCGAAGAACGGCAACGGCCGGTAGTCACGAACAACGCAAAGATGGTTCGCAGGACGCGGAGACCGTCGGAGAAGGTGCTGAGCTTCGAGTCGAGACCCGAGGGCGATCGCGATAGCCGACCGGCACCTCTTTGATCAGGAAGTTCTTGTCCAGCGCGTCAATCTTCATCTCGGTCTCATTCGAATCCCGAGGAGAGAACCGAAAACGACTTCACGAACCGCCGGCTGAATAGGTGAAGCCGGTCATGATGTCCTGCACTTCGCTGCGAGAAGATCCGGTTGACAAGAATCGGACAAGTCGGTTGCCGGCAGCGTGGAAATAGCGCTTGTTCTCCTCGAAGTAGGTGCTCGAGAGTCGGTCCCCAATAACCATGTCGGCCTCGCGGACAGCACATAGCGTGACAGCCCATCGCTTCGACCGCAGGATATGTGTCGTACCATCGACCATGATGTAGCAGTCGGCCTCGATGTCACGGAACATGCTGCGGACGACGAAGCCCTTGCCCTGGCGATGCTCGCTGACGACCACGCCCCGGATTCTCGGCGATCCGGGCGGTTTCTCAGATGAATTGTTGTCGTAGACGTAGACCTCAGGGTCGAGCGGTGACGGAAGCTCGAGACAACCACTCCGATGGTGGTCTCCTCGTTGTAGCAAGGAATCAGCACAACGGTCACTCACGATACCACCGCTGCAGTACGGCAGCTGCGATTCTGGCTGCTGACCGCCTGCGGCAAAGCGGCCGACTCGGCCCACCTGAACCCAAGCATCTTGTCGAGACCGACGCGTGCCTCGACAATCCATTCATTTGCCGCGTCGAGGTTCCGTGGGGGCGCTGTCTGAGTGTTTGTCATGTGAACAAGGGTAGCATTTGCCCGCAGCATTCCTGCCGTCCAACCATACGAACCCCGACGGTGCTCACTGCTCTTGCGCCGCAAAGGGGAGCAACAGGAACCCCGGTATTCATCGCGGAATTGCGAGGACATACTTCAAGCTGAAGGCCACCTGCGTGGATACCTTGACCAACAGCCACAACGCGAGGCATGGCACCAGGACCATCACGAGCTTGGGCTTGCGACGAGCGCAAGGAGGGTTGCCACGAGCGTCGACCAGACGACTACCCCCACCCTCACGTAGCCGCCAGAACCAGCTGGTCCGCGGAGTCGGTCAGGGAAGGGCCTGATTGAGACTCCGGCCAGTCGTTGAGGGACATCGGTTGCGTGGACACCCAGTTGGTTGGCTCGCACGTATGTATCCGCGAATCCGTATGTGTTACGAACGCCCAACTTCCAGAAACCGAATGTTTCCGGGGCGCACGCATCGACGAACGCTGCGCCTGTTCCAAACTCACTTCCAGAGCGTGCTGCGTTCTGCCCGGCGTTCGCGCGGCCCCGTGCCCATGGGGACTCAGCAAGCGGCGCCACCGCGGGCGCTACTGCGCGATGCTCCCACTGCGTAACCGAGTCGGAGGCGCTTTGCGCGCACGCCGAGAGGAATTGCTCTGTCCGAACGGGGTCTCGAGGAACGACCCTCAATAGGGAGACTACCCCGCAAGCAGCTCAGCGAGCGGCGAGCCACCTCGCAGCGTCCTTCGCGTGATAGGTCAGGATCAGGTCGGCGCCGGCGCGCTTGAAGCCGATCAACGTCTCGAGCACCACGCGCTCCTCGTCGATCCAGTCGTTCGCGGCAGCCGCCTTGACCATCGCGTACTCGCCGCTGACGTTGTAGGCCGCCGTGGGATAGCCGAACTCGTTCTTCACGCGCCAGATCATGTCCATGTACGCGAGCGCCGGCTTGACCATGACGATGTCAGCGCCCTCGTCGATGTCGAGTGAGGCCTCGCGCAGGCCCTCTTCGGCATTGGCCGGGTCCATCTGGTACTGCTTGCGGTCGCCGAAGGTCGGCGTGGAATCCGCAGCATCGCGGAAGGGGCCGTAGTAGCCGCTCGCGTACTTCACCGAGTAGGCCATGATCGGGATGTCCTGATAGCCCTCGGCGTCGAGCGCGGCGCGGATGGCGGCCACACGGCCGTCCATCATGTCGCTCGGCGCGACCATATCGGCGCCGGCCTCGGCGTGGGTCACGGCTTCCTTGGCGAGCAGCTCGAGCGTGACGTCGTTGATGACGCAGCCGCGGTCGTCGATGATCCCGCAGTGGCCGTGGCTGGTGTACTCGCACATGCAGACGTCGGTGATGACGTAGAAGTCGGGATCGTGCGCCTTGATCGCGCGGATGGCCTCCTGCACGATGCCGTGCTCGTCGTAGGCCTCGCTCCCAGCTTCGTCCTTCGCCGACGGCAGACCGAACAGGATCACGGCCGGAATGCCGAGCGCCTTGAGCTCGTCGATCTCGGCGGGCAGCATGTCCAGCGAGAGCTGGTACTGACCGGGCATCGACTTGATCTCGTCCTTGAGTCCCTTGCCCGGCTTCACGAACAGCGGGTAGATGAGATCACTCGCCGAGAGGGTCGTTTCGCTCATCATCGAGCGGATGGTCGGGTTGGCGCGCAGCCGGCGCGGGCGGTAGGCGGGGAACTGCATGTGTGGGGCTCCTTACTCGACGAACTCCTCGATCGACAGCTTCTCCTCGGCGGCGGGCGTTTCATCGACTTTCGCGCCACCGGTGACGAACTTCACGTAGCGATTGAACACTGCGGCTGCCCATATCGCGGCGACGCCCAGTACGAGCCAGAACAAGAGCTGCGCGACGAACAGCACGATCTGGCCATTGGCCAGAATCCAGCCCACGAGTCCGGTGGGGGCGGCGACGGCAGCGGCGGCCGTTGGATCCATGGGATGTCTCCTTCGGTGTGTGGTTCTCGGCGAACGGCGGGATTTCGGGAATCCGACAGAAACAGCCGAGGCGACCAGAGTTTCGTGGCCGCCTCGACATTCTACCTTGTGGTGGAGATGAGCGGATTCGAACCGCCGACCTCTGCCTTGCGAAGGCAGCGCTCTCCCAACTGAGCCACATCCCCACATAGCGCCAGGGCGGCTTTCGCGCCGCCAGAGCAGACAGTAGTGTGCCCACCTCAACAGCCTTTGTCAACGCGCGCGGCTTACTTGTAGAATCTACCTGTAGGTGCCTGCGCCCTTGGGGGGCGTTCCAACAGGGAGGGATTCCAATGACCGATGCTACTGCTCCAGTTGCGACAGAGTTCGTCTATCCATGGTGGGCGGTTCTGATCCAGGGCATTGCCGCCGTGGTCATCGGCGGACTGCTGATCGCCAGACCCGGCATCCACGACGTTGATGCTCGTCCAGTTCCTCGGCTGGTGGTGGCTGATCTCCGGCATCTTCGACATCATCTCGCTGTTCTGTCGAACCGGGCACAGTGGGGATGGAGGCTGTTCAGCGGCATCCTCGGCATCATCGTCGGCGGCTTCATCATCGGGCCCCGTTCATCGGCGCGGCGTCGCTTCTCGCAGCGTATGCGCTGTTCCTCGGCATCGACGGCAATCGATATACGGCATCGCCGACATCGTCAAAGCATTCCAGGGTGCAGGATGGGGCCGCGGGGTACTGGGCGTGTTCAGCGTGATATTCGGCTTCATCATCGTCGGCAACCTGGTGCCTGCGGCTGCTGCTCTTCCTTGGGTGTTCGGCATCTTCGCCGTCGTCCTCGGCATCGCAGCGATCGTCATGTCGTTCCAGCTGAAGAAGGCACAGGCCTAGGTTCAGGCTTCGGCACGTTGACGAGGGACCCGGTCTCATCGCGAGACCGGGTCCCTTTTCGTGTTGCGAGGTCCGAGCGCGCAGCGATGCGAGCTCTAGTCTCGGGAGGCGAAGTACTCCGCGACCGCGTCGACCAGCGAGCCCATCGTCGACTCGGCGGCTTCGACGTCGACGCGCAGCCCCATCTCGCGGATCGCGTCACTTGTCACGGGCCCGATGCTCGCCACCGCGAGGTGCGCGAAGATCTGCTCGGCATCGAGCCCCGACGCCTCAATCGCCGAGACGAAGCCGCGTGCGATCGCGCCGCTGGTGAAGGTCACGACGTCGACGCTCCCCGCGCGCAGGCGCTCAAGCGTCTCAGGGTCGGGCACCGCCAACTGCGTGCGGTACACGCACACGACGTCGACGTCGCATCCCATCGCCCGCAGCTCGTCGGGCAGGACCTCGCGGGCCTCCTCGGCGCGGGGTATGAGAACCCGGCAGCCCGCACCGGCCCCCAGATCGCGAAACGCCTCGACAAGGCCCTCGGCGCGGAAGTCTGCGGGTACGAGGGCCGGCGGCAGGCCGTGCTTGGCGAGCTTCTCGGCGGTCGCCGAGCCGACTGCGGCGAACTTGGCGCCCAGGATGGCGTCGCGCGACCCCTTGACCGCTCGAAAGCGCTTCAGGAAGCGGTCGACGCCGTTGGTCGACGTGAGCACCACCCAGTCGTAGTCGGCGAGATTCGCGATCGCGGCGTCGAGCGGCGCCCAGTCACTGGGGTCGACCGTCTCCAGCACCGGGAACGCGAGTACCTCGGCGCCGAGCGCTGCGAGCGGCTCTGCCAGCGAGTGTGCCTGCGCGAGCGTGCGCGTCACGATGACGGAGCGCCCGCTGAGGGGCGCTCCGGAGGGTACTGTGGTGCTGTCGGAAGGAACCGTCGTCACGATTGCGCGCCCACTCTCTAGGTCTCCAGCAGATCGTCTACGTTCGACGCGCGAATGCTGGTCAGGATCTCCTCGGCGCCCATCGCCTTGAGCTCGACGACCATCTTCTCGCCCAGGCCGACCGGATCGCCCGCGGGGCCCTCAAGGTGGTGGCGCAGGATCGTCGAGCCGTCGACCGAACCCACGATCGCGTCCATGACCAGCGTGTCGCCCTCGAGGCGCGCGTAGGCGCCGATCGGCACCTGGCAGCCGCCGTCGAGTTGCTTCATGACCACGCGCTCCGAGGTCACACACGTGAACGTGTCGGCGTCGCAGATCTTCGCGCAGACATCGCGCATGAACTCGTCGTTCTCGCGGATCTCGATACCGATGGCGCCCTGGCCTACCGCCGAGACCATCTGCTCGGTGGGGATGTAGCCGGTGATGCGGTCGGCCCAGCCCATGCGGGTGATGCCGGCCGACGCGAGGATGACGACGTCGACCTCGCCGGTCTCGGCCTTGCGCATGCGCGTGTCGAGGTTGCCGCGCACGTCGACGATCTCGACGTCGGGGCGAAGCGCGCGGACCTGTGCGATGCGGCGAAGCGAGCTGGTGCCGACGCGCGCGCCCTGCGGCAGCGTGTCGAGCGAGTAGCCAGCGCCCGAGACGAGCGCATCACGCGGATCGACGCGAGCCGGCGTCGCCGAGATGTAGAGGCCCTCGGGAAGCTCGGTCGGGACGTCCTTCATCGAGTGCACGCACAGGTCGACCGTCTCGGCGAGCAGCTCGACTTCGAGCTCCTTGGTGAAGAGCCCCTTGCCGCCGACCTTGGCGAGCGGCACGTCGAGGATCTTGTCGCCGGTGGTCTTGATGATCTTGAGCTCAACAGGAAGGCCGGTGATCTCTTCCACCAGCCCCTTGATGTACTCCGACTGCCAGAGGGCGAGCTTGCTGCCCCGGGTCCCGATGACCAGCTTCTCTCGGCTAGATGCCAACTGAATCTCCTGTCTCACTCTTCTTCGCGCTCTTCTCTCCCCTGCCGAGGAGCGAGCGGATCAGGCTCAAGCCGTGCGGGCTCTTGCCTTCCGGATTGGTGTCCAGCCCGTAGAGGTACCGAGCAGACTCGACGTAGTTGTATCCGTCCTTCTCGCCAGCGACCTGCTTGAGCCGCTCGGTTGGCCCGTGCAGCATCTTGTTGACGATCGCGCACGACAGCTTCTCGACGGTCTCGAGCTCTCGCTCCGAGAGGCCGCCAAGGCGCTTGATGGCCCGCTGCATCTCGGCGTTGCGGATCTGCTCGGCCTTCGCGCGCATCGCCGCGACCGTCGGGACGACGTCCATGGACTCGAGCCAGCGCTCGAATGACGCCATCTCCTCGGCGATGATGACCTCGGCGCGCTCGGCCTCGCGCATGCGCTCTTCGAGGTTCTGCGACACGACGCCGTTGAGGTCGTCGATGTTGTAGAGGTAGACGTCCGAGAGGTCGTTGACGGCCGGATCGATGTCGCGCGGAAGGGCGATGTCGATGAAGAAGAGCGGGCTGCCCCTGCGGCCCTTGCGGGCGGCGGCGACGCGCTCCTTGGTGACCACGTAGTGGGTGGCCGCCGTCGAGGAGATGACGATGTCGGCCTCGCCCATGCGGTCGAACATCTCGTCGTAGACGATCGCCTCGCCATCGAACTTGGCGGCCAGCTCCGCGGCGCGCTCGTACGTGCGGTTGGCGACGAGGACCTTCTTCACGCCATTGGACACCAGGTGCTTGGCGGTGAGCTCACTCATCTTGCCCGCCCCAAGAACCAGGATCGTACGGCCGTCGAGCGTGTCGAAGACCTGCTTGGCGAGTTCGACGGCGGCATAGCTGATCGAGACGGCGTTCTCGCCGATCTCGGTCTCGTTTCGCACGCGCTTGCCCAGTTCGAAGCTCTGGCGGAACAGCTTGTTGAAGATGCGCTGGCTGGCGCCGGCGTTGAATGACGCCTCGTACGCCTCTTTCACCTGTCCGAGGATCTGCGCTTCACCCAGCACCATGGAGTCGAGCGACGCCACGACGCGGAACAGATGCCGGACCACGGCCTCGCCCTCCGCCACGTACAGGTAGCGGGCGAGCTCGTGGCGATCGAGGTCGTGGTAGTCGGCGATGAAGTCGATGACGGCGCCGGGCCCATCGGCGCCCGAAGCGGTGACGCAGTAGATCTCGGTGCGGTTGCAGGTGGAGACGATGACCGCTTCGTTGACCGTCGGCGTCGAGGTGAGCATCGACAGCGCGTCTTCCTGGCGGTTCGCCGGGAAGGTCAGCTTCTCCCGTATCTCTACGGGAGCCGTCTTGTGGCTCAGACCCACTAGTGTGAGATGCATTCTGTGGCAGCTCGCCTCACAACGTCTTCAGACATAGAAGCGCCCTCGCCGGAGCGGTGCGTGTTGTTCAGGCAAGCAGGCCCGGCGAGGGCGGTGTCATACGAACTATAGTGCGCACCTCTGCTTATGCCTGAACGCTCGAATTCTATCACCGAGCACCGCCCCTCGGCAACGAATCCGCACCCGCATTAAGCAAAGCAAAGGTGGTGCCGACAGGGCCAGCGACGATCCGCAACGACCTGCAGATCCTCGTCAGCGGCTATGCCTTGGTCTTGCGCGCTCTGACCACGTCTCCGTCCACGATTGCGAAGAAGAGCTCCGGCATCAGACCCTTGAGGCGGAAGTAGAACGCCGACAGCGCGTCGGCGAAGATCAGGTACTTGCCGCGGTCGACTCCACCGACGATGGCCTCGGCGACCCTCTCGGCAGAGATGGGCTTGATGTTGCCGGCGATGACGTGAGTCTCATGCGGCCTGAGCGTGTGCTCGTAAGCGAGCGCGGGCGTGTCCGTGTCGGGTGGGCAGACCACGTGGACATCGATGCCGGCCGGCTTCATCTCGAAACGCAGCGCCTCCGTGAACCCCATGACCGCGAACTTCGCCGAGGAGTAGCCCGTGTAGCCGTAGAGGCCGAGATAGCCCGCGCCGGAACTCACGTTGACGATGTGGCCGCTTCCTCGTGCGAGCATATGGGGAACGGCCGCGCGGCACGGGTACACCACGCTCCAATAGCCGTTGGTGATGTTCGACTCGAAGTTCTCCAGAGGCATCGTCGCGAATTCGCCGGGCACGATGACCCCTGCCGAGTTCACAAGGATGTCGAGCGAGAACCCGTCAGCGACGAGCGAGTCGATCGCCGCCTTCGCCTGCTCGAAGTCGCTCAGATCCGCCTGGCGGGTCGCGATGCGCTGGCCCGCGGCGCTGGCGATGCCCAGAAGCTCCTCCTGCGCGGCTGCGAGCTTGTCGGCGCTGCGGCCCACGATGGCGACGTCGCAACCGCGGCTGGCGTAGAGCCGTGCGGTCGCGAGCCCGATGCCGCTGCTACCGCCGGTGACGATGACGCTGGTGCGCTCGGTCACGCTCACTCCTCGGATTCTGAAGGCTGCGACTCGTCGTCCGCAGCGGGCGACGGCGCGAACTCGGCGAGGACGGACTCGGCGTCGAGCGCTTCGCCGGCGGCTATTCGCGAGAGCAGGTCAGCCGATGAGACCTCGGCGAGCACGCCTTCTCGCTCGGCGGCGTCCGAAATGCGGTTGACGGCGAGCGCACGAACCGCGCCGAGCAGCTCGACGTAGGTGCCCCACTCCTCGCCGTAGCTCGCCTTCAGCTCGTCGCGAATCCGCTTCGCGACCGAGGGCGCAGCACCGCTGGTGGATATCGCGATCTGGAGTGGCCCTCGGCGAAGCGACGTAGGAATCAGGTAGTTGGACAGCTCCGGCGCCCCCGCGGCATTGAAGGGGCACCCCCTCATGTTGGCGTCGCGGGCCACCTGCCGCGCGACGTCGTCTGTCGCACCCGCGCAGATCGCGAGCGCGACACCCTCAAGGTCGCCCTTCGCGTATTCGCGCGGCTCCAGGCTGATGAGCCCCTCCGCCTCCATCTCGCGGAGGCGATCGGTCCCCGACGGCGAGATAACCACTACGTCGGCGGCGTATCTTTGGAAGGCGGCGGCTTTGCGCTCGGCAGGAACACCATCGCCGACGATGACGACGACGCGCCCGGCAAGGTTGAGGAACATCGGGTAGTGAGGTGCGGGCGCATCAGCCGGCACGACGACGGCCTACAACCCGAAGACGTGGAAGCCGCCCTGAACCGTGCGGGCGACGATTGCCAGTATCACCACGAGGACGAACCCGAGTACCGCCACCCACGACGAAGTGCGCGTGGACACGTCGTGGCGGTAGACGAGCGTCAGGTAGAACCCGAAGGTGAGCCACACGACCCCGGCCAGCATGATGCGCGGGTCGAAGTACCAGGCCGACACGTCTTCCTCGACCGCACGGATGATCCCGAGCAGGAGGCCGGCGGTGTAGACCGGGAACGCGAACGAGATCGAGCGGCGCGCAACCGTCTGCAGCGTGGCGAGCGACGGCAGCCGGCGTGTGACGATGTTCGAGCGGTGCTTCTTGAGCTGGCCTTCCTGCCACAGGTAGAGGGCCGCCGACACCGCGCCGAAGGCAAAGCCGGCGTTCGCGAACACGATCAGCGCCACGTGGAATGCCACCCGCCAACTGGCAAGCTGTGCCTGCTGGGCGAGGGTGAGCTGTGTGGGACCGGCGAGTCCGCCGACGAGCTCGGCAGCGACCATGAACACCACGGCGACGGGAATCAGGAACGTGCCGTATATCTTGATCTTGATGAGGTGCTCCATCACGAAGTACAGGAGCACGAGCGCCCAGGACGCAAGCATCAGCTGGTTGGCGCCGTTGAGCTGGGTGCCGCCGGTGGAGATCGAGGCGGCCCCGATTGAGAGCGTCTGGCAGATGAAGCCGGCACCGGTGAAGAAGCGCGCCCACCACCCGACCGACGGCCGCTTGAGCACGAACTGGTACGCGTAGAGCACCGTGGCGCAGATGTAGAGCGCGAGGGCGAACCAGAACAGCACGACTGAGGCTTGCTCCACGTTCGTCCTCCCTTCCACACCAGCGATAGGTTATGAACACATGCTAGCGGAACGTGCGCGACACAGAGAACTCCGCAAGGCCAACAGCACCGCGAACTAGCGGCGCGACATCGCCTCTTCGAGCACGGCGATCTGCTTCTCAAGGCCGGTCATGCGCACCATGACGAAGGCCACGTAGCCGAACAGCCCTACCCACAGCAGCACGTACGCCGCGAGCACGTAGGGTGCGGCACCCAGAACGGTCTTGTATATCTCGGCAAGTACGGGGTCCATGATTCTGCTCCTTTACTAGCCTTCGAGTGCTTCCTTGAGCGCGTCGATGCGTACCTTGGCGAACTCCTCACGCAGTCTGAGCTGGTAGATCGCCCACGAGGTGAACAGCATGCCGAACAGGCCCAGCAGGAACGCGGTGAGTTGCGATCCCGTCAGGCCGCCGCCGGCTCGCAGCACGACAGGATGGATCGACGTCGGAATCAGCCGGGTGATGACGAACGAGATCGGCGCGTCGATCCACGCGATGATGCAGAACACCGCCCCGTAGCTCGCCCGGCGCTCGTCGTCGGAGACCGCCGCTCGCAAGACGAAGTACGCGACGACCAGCAGCGCCATGATCGCGTACGTGGTCAGCCTCGGCTCGCCGAAGGCCCACCACACGCCCCACTCGAAGCGCGTCCAGATGTCGCCGGTGATCAGCGTCAGCATGACCAGCAGGAGCGTGACCTCCATGCCGACACGCGAGCGCACGTCGTACTTCTCTTCCTTGCGTATCAGGAAGAGCAGCGCGTAGGCAGCGGCAAACGTGAACACCAGGAACGAGCCGATGGCCACCGGCACGTGGAAGTAGAAGATCTTCTGCGAGAACAGCAGCTGCTGGCTGACGATGACGCCGCCGATGGTCTTGCTCCCCCCGACGCCGGCGCCATAGACGATCGGGGTGTAGTAGAACGCGAGTATGAAGTCGATCGTCGTCAGGACGCATCCGATGCCCAGCATCAGAAGCGTCCAAGCGTTTCCGGTCAGACCCAAGAACTTGCGCTGCGTGATGCCCTGTTCGGCCACGCGCATCCGCCTCCTTGCGACGAAGAGATCGGCGGCGATGAGGTTTCCCTACGCCCCGATGATGAACTCGTACAGGCCAAACGCGGCCAGAACCATTATCACATCGTACCCCGCCCCGAGGGCGAGCGATTTCCAGAACGCGTCAGCGAACGTGATTCCCGCGATCGGGTCGGAGATCAGGATCGCCGACGTCGCGGCGACGACCGAGAACAGCAGCGGGAACATCACCGGGATGAACAGCACCGCCAGGATGAAGTCCTTGCCCGTCGTGTTCACCGACATAGTCGCAAGCAGCGTGCCGACTCCCGCGATGCCGATGGACCCGACGATGAGCGGCAACGAGATGAGCCAGAACGGGGCGCCCATGGGCTTCCCCGACAGGAACAGGAAGTAGAACAGCGGCAGGATCATCACCTCGACGATGGCCAGGAAGATGAGGTTGCCCGTCGCCTTGGCGAAGAAGATGATCGGCCGGTCGACCGGCGACAGGAGCAGCGCGTCGAGGCAGCCCTGGTCCTTCTCGTGAACGAGCGAGCGGTTCAGCCCGAGCATCGACGTGAAGAGGATCGCGAGCCACAGCAGGCCCGCCGCGATGCGCTGCACGTCGAACGACGACCCGGCCTGCGAGAGCGCCACGCCGTAGACGATCAGCACGAGCACCGCGTAGAGGCCCATCGACGTGAGCATCTCGCCGGTGCGCATCTCCATGACGATGTCTTTGCGCAGGATCGCCTTGTACTGCCGGGCCGAGGATATCTTCGGCCATGGGCTACGACACCCCCATTCCGACGGTCTGGCGGTAGGTCGCCGCGAACACGTCGGGGTCGATGTCGTCCTTCTCGGCGAAGAGCACGACCTTGCCCTTGGCGAGGATGAGCGCGTGGCTGCAGAGCTCGAGGCCCTTGGTCAGGTCGTGGCTGATCATCACGAAGGTGTGCTGATCGCGGACCTGGGCGATGAGCGAGTCGAGGATGTCCATCGCGTGCGGATCGAGGCCGGAGTACGGCTCGTCGAGGAAGATCACGTCGGGCTCGTGCAGGAGCGAGCGCGCGATCGAGAGCCGCTGGATCATGCCGCGCGAGAACGTCCGCACCGGGTCGAGACGACGGTGGTCGAGTTCGACGGCGGTGAGCAGCTCGTGGATGCGGGCCTTGGCGTTGTCGATGCAGTAGAGGTCCGCGAAGAACTCGAGGTTCTCCTCGGCGGTGAGGTCGGGGTAGAGCAGCGGGTTGTGGCTGATGAAGCCGATCCGGTTGCGCAGCTCGACGGCGTCCTGGACCACGTCGAGCCCCACGACCTTCGCCGAGCCCTTCGATGCGCCGGTGAGCGTGGAGAGCACCTTGAGCATGGTGGTCTTGCCGGCGCCGTTGGGGCCGAAGATCGACAGGAACGCGCCTTGGGGCAGCTCGAAGCTCACCTTGTCGAGCGCTTTGCGCATGCCGAAGGTCCGGGACAGGTCCCGGACCTCCAGCGCGAGTTGTGTGGTGAGTTGGCTCCGCCATGGGCTAGCGGGTCGCCGGCTTGGGCTGGGCTTGCTTTGCCGGCGCCGGCGTGCTCTTCTTGGCCGCAGGACGCGTGGGAGCGGCAACGAGCCGCGCGCCCTTCTTGGGCCACATGGCCAAGCCGGTGCCGATCAGCATCAGGATGAAGCCGCCCCACGAGAACCAGATGAGCGGGTTGATCTTGACGTTGATCGTAGCCGCTCTCATCGTTCTGCACGCCCTGGAACACCACGAAGATGTCGCGCAGCGGCTCCGAGAGCACCTTGGCGTCCAGGCGCGTCTGCTGCTGGGCGACGAACTCGGTCTGACCGGGGCTGATGGTGCCGACCGTGCTTGCCGTTGCGCGAGACCGCCAGGATGATGTTGTGTCTTGTTGTTGCCGTTGGCGAGCGTCTCCTGCTTGTCGCCCTGGTACGTGAACGTGTACTGGTCGACCTTGAAGGTCGAGCCCGGCCTTGACGGGACCGTGTACGTCTGGTCCAGCACGAACATCGCCGAGCCGACGAGGCCGATCAGGATGATGCCCATGCCGATGTGGGTGAGGTAGCCGCCCGACTGGCGTGCGCGCGTTCATGAAGATCGCGCCCAGCGCCGTGAAGAAGCCCTCGCCCTTGGCCGCAGCGCGCTTGCGCGCCCCGTCGATGAACAGCGAGGTCTGCGTCGCGATGAGCAGCGACGCCACGAACAGGCCGAAGACGGCCAGGCCGTTGTAGTACCAGGAGGGACCGGCATTGGCGATCTTGACGCCGGCCTCGTTGCCGGTCGCGCGAGCGCGACCATCTCGTTGTAGATGGGACGCAGCGTGGAAACGTAGTCGACCATCAGCAGCGCGAAGATGCACGGCGCCGCCGACGAGCGGCCACTTGATGCGCTTCCAGAACGTCGCCCAGTCGGTGCCGCGCCACGACAGCAGCGGGCAGACCGCGAGGATCAGCAGGTAGAGAATGCCGACCGGACGCGCGACGGAGTCGAACGTGGTCGCCGGGATCGACTTGCCGCCGAAGGGCAGCCACGCCGGCAGCGCCGAGGTGATCGTCAGGTAGGCGACGAGCAGGCCCGCGACCAGCATGATGACGTTGTTGAAGTAGTACGCCGCTTCCTTGCTGGTGAGCGACTCGAACTCGTCGTTGCCCTCGAACGTCTTCCAGCGCAGCAGCAGGCCGACACCCGCCACCAGCGAGCGAGCCGATGATCATGCTGAGGAACAGGCAGAGCGAGACCGGGTCGGCCTCGAACGCGTGTACCGACTGCACGATGCCCGAGCGCGTGATGAACGTGCCGAGGATGACGAGCGAGAAGGTGAAGGCCGCGAGCATGATGCCCAGCTCTTGAAGCCGTCCCGGCGCCGGTACACCGTGAAGGAGTGGAGCAGGCCGACGCCGGTCAGCCACGGCAGCAGGCTGGCGTTCTCCACCGGGTCCCAGGCCCAGTAGCCGCCCCAGCCGAGAACGACGTAGGCCCAGATGGCGCCCAGCCCGATGCCGATGCCGAGGAACAGCCACGAGAAGATCGTGATGCGGTCGACGATCTCGACCCACTTCTTGGAGCTGTCGTTGACGATGAGCGCCGCGATCGCGAAGGCGAACGGAATCGTGAGACCCGCGTAGCCGATGAACAGCGTCGGCGGGTGGATGATCATCGCCCAGTGCTGCAGGAGCGGGTTCATCCCCCACGCGGTCGCCTCGCCGACGAGCTTGCCGGTCGCCGGGTCGATCAGCGCGGCCGGGGTCACCTTGAACGGGTTGTTCGGCTCCGAGAACATCATGCCGGCCGCGAACAGCGTCAGCACGACGTTGGTCACCATCAGCCCCATGTTCGAGAGCGCATCGGTGAACTCGAGCCGCTTGTACGCGACCCACGCCGCGAACAGCGAGAGCAGCCAGGCCCAGAAGAGGAACGAGCCTTCTCGGCCTGCCCACAGACCGGAGAGCTTGTAGAGCCAAGCGAGACTCGAGACGTCGGTGCTGTGGTTCTGGGCGACGTAGTAGAACGAGTAGTCGGGCCGGAAGAACGCGACCACCAGGAGCAGGACCGCGACGGTGAGCGCCCCCATGGCCGCGAACGTGGCGAGGTAGCCCACGTTGGTGATCGAATTCCCCTGCTTCGGCCCGAGCGAGTTGCCCCACAGCAGTGCCACGATGGAAACCACAGCCGAGACAAGCGCCAGTCCCAGCATCACACTCCCCAGCGTTACCATTCATCGACTCCCGTCGTCGGCCCCGCACATGAAACCCCGCGCCCTGGCCGGGCGCGGGGTGTTGCTGACGCTACTTCTGGCTCTGCTCGAGCGCCACGCTCGTGGCGATGAACTTGCCGTTGCTGTCGAGCTCGCCGGCGATGACGACCTGCGCGCCGTCCTTCATGCCCGACGGCAGAGCGCCCGGAGAACACGACGGCGATGGTCTTGCCGGTGCCGTCAGCGCTCTCGGCGACCACGAAGCGCTCGCCGGACGCGGCGTCGGCGATGGTCCCGGCCTTGACGTAGCCGGTCGCACGCACCGGCTTGCCGTAGACCGCCTCGCCCTTGAGCAGCAGGTCGGCGACGGGAATCGCACCCTGAGCCGACTCGTACTTCGACGGGCACTTGGTGATCATCTCGGTGGCCTTGAGCGTCTCCCCGTCTTCCATCACGCCGGTGACGATCGCGACGACGCCGTCACCGAACGTCGACGGCGCGGCGCCGGTGTAGACGACCTTGAGGGTCGGACCCGAGCCGGTCTTGTCGTTCTCGTCGCGGATCACGAACACCATGGGGTTGGACTTCTTGTCCCACGAGCCTTCGACCACGGTGCCGCCGACTTTGACCCGCTTGCCGACGAGCGAGGCGTCCTCGGTGACCTTGGGAACCGTCGAGTAGACCGCGCCCTGCTTGTTTCCGGTTAGAAGGACCACGGCCGCGATCGCGATGAGAATGACCGCGGTCACGCCGATGAGGCGCGTTCTTGCGCGCTTGTTCACGTGCTCTCACTCCTTATAGGCGGCCGGTCGGGCCGCACGCGCCGCAGGGGAGTGAGGCGCGGTGCCCGTAGAGGCACCGCTCCGCTCCGCTTTACCTGCCGCTTGCCTGAACAGTCGGATAGTAGCACCGCCCGAGCCGCACGCCACATCTCAATGGCCCCACGGCCCTCGACGAGAGGCGCCTCTCGGCGCGAACCTTATCCGAACTGAAGGGGAGCAAAGCGGGTGCCGAACTTGCGCTCGGCCGTCTTATTACTGACCGCTTGAGTCAGGTTTCTTGCTGGAGCCAGAGAACGTCGGGCTTGAAACCCGACCGAGTCGAGCAGCTCGCGGTACCGTTCGGGCGACAGCTCGCCCTTGGCGCCGTCGAGCGCGACCATCGTCGCTTCGATGACGTTGGTGCCGAACGAGCGGCCCTCGAGCCGCGGCGTCGACGTCACGAGCAGCTCGACCCCGCGGCTGCGCGCGAGCTCGACGTCCGCCGCCGTCGTGGTGTTGGTGATGATCCACTTGCCGCGCATGTCGTCGGCATGAACTTCTTGACGAACTGCCAGTCGCCGGCGATCACGTCGGCCCAGGCGTAGAGCGCTTCCATGCGCGGATTGGGCTTGGGCGCCTTGTCCTGTGCCGTGCCGGTCGGATAGAGCACCGAGAACGGCAGCTGCGAGGCCAGCGGCGTCATCACCCGGATCAGACGGCGCAGCGAGCCCCAGCGCTTGATGAGGAAGGGCAGGTCGAGGGCGTAGATCAGGTCGCCGAAGACCTGCTCGCAGCCCGCGTTCTGCAGCGCCTCGGTCATGCCCCACCGATCGACCGCCGAGCAGGTCAGCACCTTCTTGCCGGCAAGCTCCAGCCCGCACTCGCTGACCAGATAGTCGACGGTCGAGCCCTCGACCGGGCCCTTGAGCCCCGAGCCGTCGACGATCGGCGTGCTGTGGATCCCTTGATGAGCTTCTTGGCGTCTCGGAAGAAGTACTTGCGGCCGTCGGCTCTCAGGTAGATGTCGATGCCGCCCATGCCGAACGCGTCGACCGTGCCGTCCAGCTCGGCGAAGCGGGCGGCGGCGGCGTCGAGATCCCCGTCGTAGCCTTCTCGGCGAATTCGGAACCGCTCGCCGAGCAGATCGATCTCGACCTCGTGGTCGCGGCTGGACGAGCCGATCGAAACGCTCACGACCTCTTTCACGGCTTCCACCTCCCGGTGAGATCGGCGGCCTCGTCGGGGGCAGCGCCCCTGCGGCCGTGACTGCCCTGCCCCGGCGAGCGGACAGACACCGGACGTCAGCACGCGGTCGAGCTCCTCGAGGTCGACCGGCACGTCACTGCGCAGCGGCGAAGCGCCGAGCGGGATGCCGATGACCTCGGTGCCGAGGATTCGCTCCATGGTCTGGATGCGCCAGTCGCTCGCCATGAGCACGAGCGTGTCGTAGTCCTTGAGCGCGGCGATGGTCTCGAGCAGCTGGTTGAAGACACGCGTCGCATCGCCGGACTCGATGGACTCGCGCTCGTCCTGCGAGAGCACGAGCACGAAGTCGAGCGAGTGGGGCTCGGCGAGCTCCTTGACCTCGTCGGCGTTGGCGATCGGGAAGCCGACCAGCGCGACCTTGTCCCCCGCCGCACCTCGCCGAGCGTCTCGAGAAACGACACGAACGAGCGCTGGACCCCGTGCGCCTGCGCCACGTCTTCTTGCGTGGCGCCGGCCTCGCGGGCCTCGAGGATCGCGCCGATGGCGTCACGAGAGCTTGTCCTCGCTCACGACCTTGTCGCCGATCCGGTAGAGCCTCACGCGCCCGCCCCTCTGCCGGTGCCCGATTTCCAGCCGTCGCCCGCGTCGAACCTGCTGCTCGGGTGAAGGAACCAGCGGCGCCATGACCTCGTGCACAACTCTGTGCACAGGAAGTATACGCGCAGCCCGAACGCAGCCGGGACATCGGCATGAGCCCGACTGAGTCCCGACGTAGGCCGGAGCGTATGATGGTCCTGACCGGTGCGGGGCCGTTGCGGGGAAGTCCATGTCGCTCGTGCACGACGTGGTCGAGCGCGTCTCAGCGGTCGTCGATCCCGTCTACCTCGTGGGCGGGTCGGTGCGCGACGCGCTCATGGGCCGGGAGTGCGCGACTTCGACTTCACGACGCCGCTCGTCCCGACCACATCGAAGAGGCCGTGCGGGACGCCGGGCGCAGGCCGTACCTGATCGGCAAGCGGTTCGGAACCGTCGCGTTCAGGCTCGACGGCTCCACCGTCGAGGTCACGACGTTTCGCTCCGAGACCTACACTGCGGACACACGGCGACCGAGGTCGAGTTCCTCCCCGACCTCGAACAGGACCTGGGCCGGCGCGACTTCACCATCAACGCGATGGCGCTGCACGGCGAGAAGCTCATCGACCTGTTCGGCGGTCAGGCCGACATCGAAGCCGGAGTCGTCCGAGCGGTCGGCGACCCCGCGAGCGGTTCAGCGAGGACCCGCTGCGCATGCTGCGCGCCGCACGATTCGTCTCGCAGCTCGACTTCCGATCGAGCCGAGACCGACGGGCGGCGCTGGGGACTCGCGCGCCGCATCCTGTACGTGGCGCGCGAGCGCTGGATGATCGAGCTCGACAGGCTGCTCGTCGGCCCGGGCGTCGAGCGTGGCCTCGAGCTGCTCGCGGCCACCGGGCTGCTCCGCTTCATGCTGCCCGAGCTCGAGCTGCAGGTCGACATCGACGTGGACGACGACGCCCGCTCGCTCTTCGACCACACCGTCGAGGCGGTCGTCGGCGCCCGCCGACGTCACCGCGCGCTGGGCCGCGCTGCTGCACGACGTCGCGGAGCCCTTCGTCGCGCCGACGGTCCGGGCGCAGGCTGACGTACGTGAAGCTCGGACGCAGCCGCGGAGGATGTTCGCGTCGACCGGGCCCTGCTCGGCGCGGAGATCGTCGAGCGCACGGCGCTCTACCTGAAGTGGTCGAACCGCGCCGAGAAGACGTCAAGCGGCTCGTCGCGCGAGCCTGGCGCATCGGAGCCTCGAGGGCGGCCGCGACGCGACGAAGACGGCGCGCTAGCGGTTGCGCTCGAAGATCAGCCGCAGCCCCTCGAGCGTGAGGTCGAGATCGGCGCTGCCAACGGTCGCGCAGAGCGGCGCCATGCGCTCGGCCAGTCCTCCGGTCGCGATCACCGGCGTCTCGACGCCCAGCTCGTCCCACACCCGGCGCACGAGCCCGTCGACCATCGCTGCCTCGCCGAGCATCAGCCCCGCCTGCACGCTCTCGCGCGTGTTCGAGCCGATGACGCGCTGGGGCGCCACGAGGTCGACCTTCGAGAGGCGCGCCGCCTTGCTGAAGAGCGCCTCGGCGCTGGTCTCGACTCCCGGGGCGATCGCGCCGCCCAGGTACGCGCCGTCCTCGGCGATCACGTCGATGGTCGTCGCGGTGCCGAAGTCGACCACGACGACCGGGCCGCCGAACCGCTCGAAGGCGGCGACCCCGTTGACGATCCGGTCGGCGCCGACCTCGTGCGGGTTGTCGTAGCGGATCGGCATCCCGGTCTTGAGCCCCGGGCCGACGACCAGGAGGTCGCAGTCGCACGACGCCGCGACCGCCTCCTCCCACGCCGAGGTCACCCGCGGCACGACCGAGGCCAGGATGACGTCGCCCACGTCGCTCCACGACAGGCCGTCCAGCGCGAGCAGCCCGGTGACCGTTGACGCGCAGCTCATCGCCGGTCAGCGAGGCGTTCGTGGAGATGCGCCAGTGGGCCGCGAGCCGCTCGTCGTCGAACAGGCCGAGCACGGTCTGGGTGTTGCCGACGTCGACTGCGAACAGCACGGGCGATCCTCCCGGCGCGAGCACGTGAACAAGGTGACGGCGCGGTGACGCGGACGCGGCTGCGACTCGAGCCTGGTGCTATCATCGGGCCGAACCCGCAGGCTCGCAACCCCGGCCCACCGCGCCGTGACATGCGCCCGTCGACCGCCCACACTCGGGAGGCACTCCGTGACCGACACACCCGCCCGCATCCTCGTCGTCGACGACGAACCGTCCATCACCGAGTTCGTCAGCTACAACCTGCGCAAGGAGGGCTACGAGGTCGCGATCGCCGCCGACGGCGACGAGGCGCTCGCGCTCGCCAAGTCCCAGCCCTTCGATCTGGTGGTGCTCGACGTCATGCTGCCCGGCATCGACGGCTACGAGGTCTGCCGCCGGCTGCGCGCCGAGTCCGAGCGTGCCGGTGCTGTTCCTCTCGGCGAGGGACACCGAGCTGGACAAGGTCGTCGGGCTCGAGATCGGCGGCGACGACTACCTCGCCAAGCCGTTCGGCGTCCGCGAACTGCAGGCGCGCGTCAAGGCGCTGCTGCGCCGGGCGCCGTCGGGCGCGCGCGAGCCCGGCGTCGCCGGCGAGCACATCGAGCTCTGCGGCATCACGCTCGACGAGGGCTCGCACGTCGCCGAGTCCGACGGCCGCCTCATCGACCTGACGCCGCGCGAGTTCGAGCTGCTCGCCTGCCTCATGCGGCACGGCGGCAAGGTCCTCTCGCGCGACCAGCTGCTGCGCGAGGCGTGGGGCTGGGAGTACCTCGTCGAGACCAAGACCGTCGACACGCACGTCAAGCGGCTGCGCGACAAGCTCGAGGCCGCCGGCGTCGACCCGGCGCTGGTCGAGACGGTCCGCGGCTACGGCTACCGCTTCCGCACCGCCTAGGGCCGCCGACGTGCGCAGCGCACTCCGCACCCGCATCGCACTCACGCTCGCAGCGTTCGCGACCGTCGGCGCTCTGCGTCGTCGCGGCGATCGCGCTGGTGCTGCCCGACGTCGCCCGCCGCTGTTCGCGGGCGCCGTCGTGCTCATCGCGCGTGCTCGGCTGGCTCATCGGCCGCGTGGTCGCGCACTCGTTCGTGGCGCCGCTCGAGCGGCTCGGCGCGACGGCGGCAACGTTCGCCTCGGGCAACCACAGCGTCCGCGCCCAGATCGAGGGCCCGCGCGAGACGCGCATCATCGCCGAGGCGTTCAACCAGATGGCGGCCCAGGTCGACTCGGCGATCGACGAGCTCAAGGTCGAGGAGCGGCGCAAGTCGCAGTTCGTCTCGGACGTGAGCCACGAGCTGCGCACGCCGCTCACCGCCATCCGCGGCGCCGCCGAGACGCTGCTCGACGGCGACGTCGACCCCGAGGACCAGCAGCGCTTCCTCACGACGATCGCGCTCGAGGCCGAGCGGCTGGGCCGGCTCGCCAACGACCTGCTCACGCTCCAGCGCATCGAGGGCGCGACCGGCGAGCTGCCGCTGACGCAGGTCGACCTGCGGCTCGCCGCCGACCGCGCGGCGGCGATGCTCGAGCCGCTGCTGGAGGACCGCGACGTGACGCTGACCGTCAACGGTCGGGCGCCGCTGGTTCTCGGCGACGTGGACCGGCTGCAGCAGGTGGTGCTCAACCTCGTCGACAACGCGAGCCGCATCGTCGGCGAGGGCGGGCACGTGCGTCGTCGAGCTCACCGCCGAGGGCGACCGCGCCGTCCTCTCGGTGCTCGACGACGGCCCCGGCATCCCGCCGGAGGACCTGCCCCGGCTCTTCGACCGCTTCTACCGCGCCGACTCCAGCCGCACGCGCTCGAGCGGCGGCGCGGGGCTGGGACTCGCGATCGTTCGCGCGATCGTGACCGCGCACGGCGGCCGCATCGAGGCGGCGAACCTGCCCACCGGCGGGGCGCGCATGACCGTCGTGCTCCCCGCGATCGCCGAGGAACCCCCGGTCGACTAGAGCCGCACGCCCGAGAGCCTGACCGCCGAGGCGATCGCGATCGCGACGACGGCCTTGATGGCGTCGGGAACGATGAACGGCAGCACGCCGACCACGAACGCCTTCAGCAGCCCCATGTTGGTGACGGCGGCCAGCTGCACCCAGCCAACCAGGTAGACGACCGCGATCACCGTGCACGCGGCGCGACAGCGTCGGCGACCACCTGCTCGGTGCCTCGGCGCTCAAGCGCCTGCCGGACCCACGCTCCCGCAGGCGCGGCGAGTGCGAAGCCGATGATGTAGCCGCCCGTGGGGCCGAGCACGACGCCGAGCCCGGCGGTCCCCATCGCGAACACCGGCACGCCCGCAGCGCCCAAGCACGAGGTAGATCGCGAGCGCGACGGCGGCCCACTCCCACGACAGGAGCAGCGCGGCGAGCACGACGCCGAAGATCTGCAGCGTGACCGGCACCGGGCCGAACGGAATCGCAATCCAGCCCGTCGCGGCCATGAATGCCGCGACCAGCGCGGCAGCGACCAAGTGCCTGACGCGCGAGGCAGTCGGTCGCGCGCGCAGGCCGACGTGACGGATCGACCGACAGGCACCGCAATCGGCTCGGGGGATGGTTCGAAGCGGGACACGGCGCCTCCGTTAACTCGTACGCTAATCGAGTGGTTAACGGTAGTGTCCGCCCGAGCGCGCGTCAAGCGCGCAGGGTGACCTCGCCCGCGACCACCGCGACGACGCCCCGCTCGGACTCAACCAGCAGCCGCCCCTCGTCGTCGACGCCACGCGCCACTCCTTCGGCCCGCACCGCGCCATCCAGGCCGCTGACGCGCACCGGCGAGCCGACCAGCGCAAGCCGCGACTCGTAGTCGGCGTGCAGTGCGCGAAAGCCGCCGGCGACCCACCGCCGGTACGCCGACGCGATGCCGTCGAGCAGCGCCGCGACCGTCACTTCGGGCACCGGTCGCGTCGATCGAGTCCCGCAGGTACGCGGCCCCGGAGCGCCCTGCTCGCGAGTGCGCCGGACGGCGCACGTTGACTCCGACGCCGACGACCACCCAGTCGACCCGATCGGCCTCGGCGGCCATCTCGAGCAGCACGCCCGCGAGCTTGCCGTCCTCGAGCGAGCACGTCGTTGGGCCACTTGACGGTAGGCGTCGCCCCGAGGCGCTCAAGCCCCTCGGCGATGCCGAGCGCCACCACGAGCGCGAGCGACGAAACCTCGGCCGGCGACACCGGCGGCCGCAGCACCGCCGAGAAGTACGCTCCGCCGTCGGGCGACTCCCAGGTCGCGTCCCAGCCGTCCGCGGCCCGCGGTCTGCCGAGACGCCAGCACGACGGTGCCCTCCTCGGCGCCGGCTGCGGGCGAGCGGCGCGGGCGTCGTCGTTGGTCGAGCCGGTCTCGCCGCCGCCTGAGAGCGTCGTCCAGAAGCCTGGACGCAGCAGCCGGCGGACCTCGGCGGGAAGCGGTGCGTCGGGAACCGACCTCAGCGTGTAGCCGCTGCCCGGGAAGTGCGTCGATGTCGTAGCCCTCGGCCCGCAAGCGCGTTGACGTGCTTGCCGACGGCGACCCGGCTGACGCCCAGCTGCCTCGGCCAGCGCCTCGCCGCTGACGCCCGTGCCTGCCGACTCACGGAGCGCCTCGAGCACGGCCTCACGCGTCGTCATCTGAGGACTCGTCCTCGGCACCGAACCCAGGCGGCCGCCGTGCTCGGCCTCGAAGTCGGCGGCCTCCTCGGCGATCATCCGGCGGTCGTGTCGGCGCTTGTAGACCAGAAGCACGATGCCGCCGACCACGATCGCGCGAACACGAGCCACGAGAACGCGCCGAGGTACGCGAGGCCCTGCTCGAAGTTGGCGCCGAGGAACCAGCCGATCCCGACCAGGATGCCCGCGTAGCCCATCGACCCGACCAACGTGTAGACCTCGAACCAGAACACGTTCATGTGCGCCGCGCCCGCGAGCGCGGGGGCGAGGTTCTTCATGACCGCGACGAAGCGCGCGATGATGATCGTCTGGCGACCCGTGGCGGTTGAAGTACTCCTCGCTCGCCTCGATCGCCTCGACCTTGATGCCGAAGCGCGGACCGATGCGCTCGATGAGGTCGCGACCCCCGCGCCAGCCGATGAAGTAGCTGATGTTGGTGCCGATGAACGTGCCCAGGGTCGCGAGCGCGAAGAGCGTGAACGGGTTGAGGCCGTGCCCTGCTGCGTCGCCGCCGTGAACGCCGCGGCGGCCGTGAGAACATCGCCCGGCGTGAAGCTGCCGACGATGAAGAGGTTCTCCAGCATGGTCGCCAGGAACACGATGAGATAGCCCCACGTGCCGAGCGCCGACAGCGCCCAGTCCAGGATCGACTGCAGAAGGCTCATCGCCGCACCGCCCCGACCGAGCGTCTCGTCGAGACCGAAGTCGACAACGGGCGCACCAAAGGTCAGCGCGCTGGAGCTGACCCGATCGACGCCCGACCTGCGCGAGCGCCGGAATCCGATCGAACGTGATGCCGCCCGACGCCTCAACAAGAACCGAACGCCCTGCCTTCTTCGGCGGCGCTGCGCACGCGCTTTCACCGCAGCCGCAAGGTCCGCGTCATCGAAGTTGTCGAGCAGCACCATGTCGGCGCCGGCGCCGACGGCCTCGATCGCCTGCACAAGCGAGTCGGCCTCGACCTCGATGAGCAGGTCAGGCCGAGCGGCGCGAGCCTTGTCCACCGCCGCAGTGATCCCTCCGGCACGCCGAATGTGGTTGTCCTTGACGAGCACCATGTCGTGCAGTCCGGAGCGATGGTTCGTCCCCCCGCCGACCCCGACGGCGTACTTCGCCAACGCGCGGAGCCCAGGCGGCGTCTTGCGCGTGTCGCAAACGGCGAAGGCGTCCCCAGCGGCCTTGACCCACCGCGCCGTCTGCGTCGCGATACCCGACAGCTCCATGAGGAAGTTGAGCGCCGTCCGCTCGCCGGCAAGAACCGCAGCCGCAATCCCGCCCACCTCGGCCACGCAGGTGCCGGCCTCGACCCGTGCGCCCTCGGCGACCAGCGGAAACACCTCGACCGGATCGACGAGCCCGGCGGCGGCAGACAAACGGTCGTAGACCTCGGCGAGCAGCGGAAGACCGGCAACCGTACACGGATGCCGGGCGACAACGACGCCGGAGAACTGGGCGTCGAGTCCAACCGACGAGAAGCTCGTGACGTCGCGAGCCAGCAGCTCGGGCGTTCCGGGAGCGCTCGGACCGAACCGCTCGGGAGCCACGCCGAGGTCCTCGGCGAGCGCAAGGGCGATGATGTGCGAGCTGTCGGGGAACACGAACACGAGGCCGCTGCTCCCTAGTCGATGGCGTGCGGTGCCGAGGTGACATCGTGCGACGACCGCGTCCGCCGCAGTCCACAGCATCATATGTCCCACAACGGGCGCGTGGGAGGGCTGCTCGGCGCGCTGCTGCACGATGCGCACGCGCCACGCTTCCTCGCGCTCGGGATAGTCGCTACGGAAGTGGCATCCGCGCGATTCGGTGCGCAGCAGCGCGGCCTGCGCGATAAGCCTTCCGACGGTCACAAGGTTTGCGACCTCGAGCTCTGCCACGGAGTCAGCGAGCGCGCCGACGGATGCGTCCAGCTTCTGCCAGCTCCTCGGTCGCACGCGCGAGCCCCTCGGCGTTTCGGCTCATGCCGACATGGCGCTGCATGAGCTCCTTCACTTCCGCCGAGACGAGCTGTGCGTCAACGGTGCCGGAATCGCAGGCCGCGTCCACGCCCTCCCCCGCCGAGGAGAGCTGCCGCCGACGCCGCGTCGCGAGCGACGGCCCGAGCGCGCGGACGATCCGTCGGCTGAAGACCAGCCCCTCCAGCAGCGAGTTCGATGCGAGCCGGTTGGCGCCGTGCAGTCCGCTCGCGGTGACCTCTCCGGATGCGTAGAGCCCCGGGACGCTGGTGCGCCCGTCGACATCGACGAGCACTCCGCCGACCATGTAGTGCGCGGCCGGCGCGACCGGCAACAGGTCGCGCGAGAGATCGTAGCCGGCCTCAGAGCACGCCTCCCAGATCGTCGGGAACCGGGTCCGCAGGTACTCCTCGCCGAGGTGACGCGCATCGAGCCACACGTTGTCGCGCCCGCACCGCGTCATCACTGACTCGATCTCCCGGCTGACCACGTCGCGCGGCGCAAGTTCGGCCAGCGGATGCACGCCGAGCATGAACCGCTGCTCCTCGCAGTCGAGCAGGTAGGCGCCCTCGCCGCGCAGTGCCTCGGTGATGAGGAAGCGAGGCGCCGCATCGTGGTCGAGCGCAGTGGGGTGGAACTGCACGAACTCGAGGTCGGCGACTCGTGCGCCGGCCCGCCAAGCGGCGGCAAGCCCGTCGCCCGTCGCGATGACCGGGTTGGTGGTCACGCGGTACGCCTGGCCTGCGCCGCCCGTGGCCAGCACGACGGCATCCGCCCAGATGACCTCTCGCACCTGCGTCACGGTGTCGAGCACCAGCGCGCCCACGCAGCGGCCGTCTTCGGTGAGCAGATCGACCAGGAAGCGCTGCTCGAAGACCGCGACGCGCTCGTTCGCCCGCAGCGCGTCGGTCAGCGCGCGCTGGATCGCCGCCCCGGTCGCATCACCCGAGTGCAGCACGCGCGGCAGCGAGTGCCCGCCCTCGCGGGCGAGCGCGACCTCGCCGCCCTCGGCCAGGTCGAAGTGGACGCCATAATCGCGGAGGCCGGCAAGCGCCTCGGGCGCCTCGCCCACGACGGCCCGGACCACAGCTTCGTCGCACAGACCCTGACCGACCACGAGCGTGTCGGCGAGGTGAAGCTCGACGCTGTCGGCCTCGCCGACCGCGCCGGCGATGCCGCCCTGCGCGTACCAGGTGTTGGTCTCGGTCAGGCGTCCTTTGGTGACGAGCGCCACGCTGCGCGTCTCAGATGCGGCGAGCGCCGCGGTCAGCCCGGCGATTCCGCTCCCGACGACGAGCACGTCGCACTCGTGCGCAACGCAGCCGGCGGTGTCGAAGTCCAGGAGGAACCGGCGCGCCATCAGTCCGGTGTGCGCCTCGCCGCGCGAAGGATTCGGCGCGTCCTCAGCCAATAGCGACCATCCGCTCGACGGCGAGCAGCGCCCGCGTGCGGACGTCGTCGTCAACGCATACCTCACCGGAACCGTTCGCCAGACAGTCTCGGACCTTGGCGAGCGTGGTGATCTTCATGTTGGGGCACAGCATCCGAGGCGCGAGTTCGAAGAACCGCTTGTCCGGCGCGGACTTCTGCAAGCGCGTGCAACAGGCCGGCCTCGGTGACCACGATGAACTCGACGGACGGGCTGTGGGCCGCGAATGCGAGCATCTGCGAGGTCGAGAGCACCGCGTCCGCAAGGTCGACGACCTCCGGACGACACTCGGGATGCGCCATGACCAGCGCCTCCGGGTGCTCGGCGCGCGCCGAGAGGACCTGCTCGACGGTGACGTCGTCGTGCGTGGGGCACCAGCCCTCCCACAGCAGAACCTCGACCTCAGGCAGCGACCGCGCGACCCACGAGCCGAGGTTGCGGTCGGGCGCGAAGAGGATCTTCTCGGCGCCGAGCGCCCTCACGACCGCGACCGCATTGGCGCTCGTCACGCAGACGTCGCTCTCGGCCTTCACCTCCGCCGAGGAGTTCACGTACGTCACCACCGGGACGCCCGGGTACTCGGCCTTCCACGCGGCGAGCGCCTCGCCGGTGATCATGTCGGCCATGGGGCAGCCGGCACGGGGCTCGGGCAGCAGGACGGTCTTGGCCGGCGCGAGGATCTTGGCGGTCTCGGCCATGAAGTGAACGCCGGCGAACACGATGGTGCCCGCCGAGGTCTCGGCGGCCTGCCGAGAAAGCCCCGAGCGAGTCGCCCACGAAGTCAGCGACGTCCTGGACTTCGGCGCGCTGGTAGTTGTGCGCGAGAATGACCGCGTCGCGCTCGCGCGCGAGTTCGCGGATCTCGGCGGACAGCGCGGCGATGTCCATCACAGCGCCTCAGCGGGGGGCGTGACCGCGCAGTTGTCGATGAGGTGGGTCGTGCCGACGCGTCCGGACACCAAGGCACGAGCGGGGCGGTCGAGACGGTCGAGCGGCTCGAGCGTCTGCGGATCGACCAGGACCGCGTAGTCGAGCTCCAGGCCTTCCTCGGAGTGTGAAGCGGCTATCTCGCGCATCTCGGCCTCGATCGCCGCCACGCTGCTCTCGCCCCAGGCCACGGCGCGGGCTGCGGCATCCAGCGCTTCCGGCAGGCCCAGCGCGGCAGCACGGTCCGTCGGCGAGAGGTTGACGTTGCGGCTCGACAGGGCGAGCCCGTCGGCGTCACGAACGGTCGGGCAGCCGACGACGCGCACCCCGAAGTCGAGCTGCACGGCCATGCGGCTGATGACTCGGAGCTGCTGGTAGTCCTTCTCGCCGAAGAACGCGAGGTCGGGCGAGATGAGGTTGAAGAGCTTGGCGACCACCGTGGCGACGCCCGAGAAGTGCCCCGGCCGCAGCGCACCCTCCCAGCGCTCCGCGAGCACTCCGGGGTCGACGGTCACGTCCGTGCCGTCCTGGTACATCGCCTCGGCGCTCGGGGCGAACACGACGTCCACGCCCTCGTCGCCGAGCAGCTGCGAGGTCCGCTGTCGATGCTCGCGCGGATAGCGGTCGAAGTCCTCGCCGGGCCCGAACTGCGTGGGGTTCACGAACACCGAGGCGACCACGAAGGCGGCGCGCGATCGGGCGGCGCGCACGAGCGACAGATGCCCCTCGTGCAGCGCGCCCATCGTCGGCACCAAGGCGACGGTCCTGCCCTCGCGTCGCGCCTCAGCAACCGCTCGACGGACCTCGGTCTTTCCCGCGATCCGCTCGATCACAGGAGGTCCCCGTCGAACTCGTCGGCGTACTCGGCCGCAGTAGAGGATCTCGGCCTCGGCGAGCACGAGTGGGTCCATGTGGGTCGACTGCTCCTCGGCGGGGAACGGCTCCGGCGCGCACCTCCTCGGCGTAGGCGGCGACCGCGCGGTCGATCTCGGCGTCGAGTTCGGCGTAGCGCTTGGCGTGGCGGGGCACGAAGTCGCCCAAGCCGAGCACGTCGTGGAAGACCTGGACCTGGCCGTCGCAGCCCGCGCCCGCACCGATGCCGATGGTCGGCACCGTCACCAGCGCGGTGATGCGCTCGGCGAGCTCGGAGGGGACGCACTCGAGCACGATCGCGAAGGCGCCTGCGGCGTCGAGCGCGACCGCGTCGGCGATGACCTGCGCGGCGGCCGGCGCCGCCTTGCCCTGCGTCGAGTAGCCGCCGAGCACGTTGATCGACTGCGGCGTCAGGCCGACGTGGCCCATGACCGGGACGCCCGCCGAGACCAGCCCCTCGACAAGCGCGATGGTGTCGAACGTCGCACCTTCGAGCTTGACGGCTTGCGCGCCGCCTTCCGAGAGCATCCTGCCTGCGTTGCGCATGCCCTCGGCGTAGTCGGCCTGGTAGGACATGAACGGCATGTCGGCGATGACCAGCGCGTTTGAGACCGCCCTTGAGACGGCCGAGGTGGCGCGCAGCATGTCGTCGACGGTCACTGAGAGCGTCGACGGATGGCCGAGCATCGTCATGCCGAGCGAGTCGCCGACCAGCACGGCGTCCACGCCGGCGGCGTCGACGAGCCGGGCGGAATGGTAGTCGTAGGCGGTCAGCATGACGATGCGCGTCGACGCGCCCTTCATGCCGCGCAGCGACGTTGCCGTGACGCGTGGGGTGGGGCCCGAAGGGGCCTGTGCGCTCATGGAATCTCCTTTCGTGGTTCGCCGTCGCAGCCGGGACGGTTCTGCCCGGTCCACGCGGCGCCTTCCAAGAGGTAGCACAGTATAGCGCGTGAGCCGCAGTCGGCCCGAAGGTCTAGCCCTCGTCGATCTGATCGGGCGGGAACTGCGGCTCGGCGGCCAGCACGGCGGCGATCAGGTCGAGAGCTCTGGCCCGGTCGCCCTCGGGCACCAGGATCTTGAACTGCGTCGGCAACCCGAACGGGTCGGTGGTCGCGTCGGGCTCGTAGGGATCCCAGCGAAACGGAATATCGGCCTGCTCGAGGATCTCGCGCTGATCAGCATGAGCTGCGGGTCCCAGCCGGCGACGACGTCCTGGTCGCGCGTGCCGTCGGCGACGTCGACCCACTCCCCGGGCAGCACCGGATCGTTGTGCAATGCCCCGACATCGGGTACGGCACCCAGGTCGCCGACGACCGGCCCGATCGTCGCGTTGTCCCGCGTGACCCGCGTCCCGTCGGGAAGGTGGAGCCGCGGTGCGATCTCGAGAAGCGGCGTCACCACGAAGTCGCGCTCCAGCAGCCGAGGATGCGGGATCGTGAGGTCTTCAGTCTGCAAGCTCCTCGTCGCCGAGCAACAGGATGTCGAGATCGATCGGTCGCGGGCCGTTCTCGGCGGCGCGCACCCGCCCCATGCTCGCCTCGATGCTGCTGGAGGTGCTCGAGCAGCTGCTCGGACTCGAGATCCGTCTCGATGGCGGCAACGGCGTTGGCGAAGCGCGGCTGGTCCTCCACGTAGGCCGGCTCGGACTCGTAGGCGTGCGAGACCGCAATGACGCGCGTGTCGGGCAGGTCGGTCAACGCGTCGACGGCGCGCCCGAGGTTGAGCAGGCGATCGCCCTCGTTGCTTCCGAGTGCGATGTAGGCGGTGGTCATGGCGGAGCTCCTCTCACGAGTTCGGGCGCAGTTGCTCCCGCACTTGGAAGTATTCCCCTTGCCGCGGGTATGCGGACCTCTGACACGCAAGCGGCCCCCCGGCGTGTGCCGAGGGGCCGCAGTCAAGTCAGAGAAGCGAGCGTGCTACTTCGCGAGCAGGACCAGCAGCGGAACCAGCAGCAGCGCGACGATGTTGAACACCTTGATCATCGAGTTGAGCGCCGGGCCGGCGGTGTCCTTGTAGGGATCGCCGACGGTGTCGCCGGTGACAGCGGCCTTGTGGGCCTCGCTGCCCTTGACTGCTTGACGCCGTCCTTGTCGACGAAGCCGTCCTCGAAGCGCTTCTTGGCGTTGTCCCACGCGCCACCGCCCGAGGTCATCGAGATGGCGACGAACAGGCCGGTGACGATGGTGCCGACGAGCGCGCCGCCGAGAAGGAGCGCCGTGAACTCAAAGGCGTTGGCGAAGCCGAATGCCTTGAGGATGAAGCCGAGAGCGATGATGAGTACCGGAACGCCGGTCGGGATGAGCGCCGGAAGCGTCATCTCCCGGAGAGCGGCCTGCGTCACGAGGTCGACCGAGCGAGCGTAGTCCGGCTTGGCGGTGCCCTCCATGATGCCCGGGATCTCGCGGAACTGGCGGCGTACTTCCTCGACGACCGCGCCGGCGGCCTTGCCGACCGCGGTCATGGCGAGCGATGCGAAGAGGAACGGCAGCGAGCCGCCGATGAAGAGGCCGACCAGCACGTAGGGGTTGGAGAGGTTGAAGACGAGCTCCGGCACGTTCGGCATGACTGCGGTCGCCTCGGTGATGGCGTGCGTGAAGTCCGCGAACAGCACGACCGCGGCCAGCGCCGCCGAGGCGATCGCGTAGCCCTTGGTGACGGCCTTGGTGGTGTTGCCGACGGCGTCGAGCGCGTCGGTGACCACGCGGACCTCGGCCGGCAGACCGGCCATCTCGGCGATGCCGCCGGCGTTGTCGGTGACCGGACCGAAGGCGTCGATCGCAACGACGATGCCGGCCATCGAGAGCATGGAGAGCGCGGCGACGGCGATACCGTAGATGCCGGCGAGCGAGAAGCTGATGATCGTCGCGAGCGCGATGGCGATGACCGGCAGGCCGGTCGCCTCCATGCCGACCGCGAGGCCCTGGATGACGTTGGTGCCGTGGCCGGTGACCGACGCCTGAGCGATGGTGCGAACCGGGCGGAACGTCGAGCCCGTGTAGTAGTCGGTGATGTAGACCATGGCGGCGGTCAGAGCGATGCCGACGAGCGCGCAGAACCAGACGGTGAGCGGGCTCGGGCCGACCGTGGCGCCGACCGCGACGAGCGTCTTGCCGATCTCGGTCAGCTTGAAGACCTCAACGCTCGGGGTGAGCCACATGATGACCGGGTAGAACAGGACGGCCGCGATGGCTGCGGCGGCCCACAGGCCCTTGTACAGCGCGCCCATGATCGTGCCGTTGGGGCTCATGCGCACGAAGAACGTACCGATGATCGACGCGACGATGGAGACGGCGCCCAGCGCGAGCGGCATGCCGATCGAGAACGCCAGGACGATCGGGCCGGTGCCGAAGGCAAGGATGCCGATGAGCATCGCGGCGACGGTGGTGACGACGTAGGTCTCGAAGAGGTCGGCGGCCATGCCGGCGCAGTCGCCGACGTTGTCGCCGACGTTGTCGGCGATGACGGCCGGGTTGCGGGGGTCGTCCTCGGGAATGCCGGCCTCGACCTTGCCGACGAGGTCGGCGCCCACGTCAGCGGCCTTGGTGAAGATGCCGCCGCCGAGACGAGCGAAGACCGAGATGAGCGAGCCACCGAAGCCGAGGCCGACGAGCGCCGCGACCGGAGCGCCCAGGTAGACGACGCAGAGCGCCATGATCGACACCGACAGGATGCCGAGGCCGACGACGAAGAGGCCCGTGACGCTGCCCGCCTCGAACGCGACGCTGAGCGCCTTGGGCAGGCCGCCGCGAGCGGCCTCAGCGGTGCGCACGTTGGCGCGAACCGAGATGCCCATGCCGATGAATCCGGCGGCGGCGGAAGCCGCGCCGCCGAGCAGGAAGCCGATCGAGGTCCAGATGCCGAAGCCCGGGACGCCGAAGAAGCCGGGAACCGCGAGGGCGATCGCCAGGACAACGGCGACGAGACCGACGGTGCGGTACTGGCGTCCCAGGTACGCCATCGCGCCTTCCTGGATCGCGCCTGCGATCTCCTGCATCTTCTCGTTGCCCGCAGGCAACTTGTTGATCCTCATCACGAGGAAGCTGGCGTAGGCAGCGGCGAGGACGCCAGCGGCCAAGCCGATGAACAGCGGCAGGTTGGACATGTTCCCTCCAGAATCGCAAGCGCGGCGGTGCCGGACCGCACCCCCTCCAAGTCGCGGACATTCTATCAGAGTGGAGCGCTCGTCAAAGCACCCTGCGTTCACATGGAAGAAACCGGTCGGACATGCAGTGAGACCCGGCTGACCCGCCGCCACCTATCCCGTCGAGCGGTGACCGATCGACCCGTGGAGTTCTACTCGGCGATGGCACCGGCGACAGCAAGCGCCTGCACCGTCGCTGCCACGTCGTGCACGCGCACGACCGAGGCGCCGTGCTCCACCGCCACAGATCGCCGCAGCGATCGAGCCGCCCACCCGCTCAGCGGGCTCGTTCACGCCGGTGATCTCGCCGACGAACCGCTTGCGCGATACGCCGACGACGAACGGGATAGCCGAGCGCGACGAGCTCGGGCAGCCGCCGCAGCAGCTCGAGGTTGTGCTCGAGCGTCTTGCCGAAGCCGAAACCGGGATCGATCGCGATGCGCTCGCGCGCAACCCCGGCCGCCTCGAGCACCGCCGCCTGCGCGAGCAGGTAGCCGCCGACCTCACGGACGACGTCGTCGTAGCGCGGGTTCTTCTGCATGTTCCCCGGCTCGCCGAGCATGTGCATCACGACGACTCCGGCGTCACAACCTGCCGCGACCTCGACCATCGCGCGGTCCCTGAAGCCCGAGACGTCGTTGATGATGCTCGCGCCCGGCGTCCACGCACGCCTGCGCCACCTCGCGTGGCGCGTGTCGATGGAGACCGGCACCGGGTCGCCCGCGAACCGCCGACGACCGGGCGCACGCGAGCGAGCTCCGCAGTCGCGCTCATCGGCTCCGCCCCGGGCGGGTCGACTCGCCGCCGACGTCGAGGATCGCTGCGCCGTCGGCGATGAGGCGCTCGCCCCAGATGACGGCGCTCGCGGGGTCGTCGTGCATGCCGCCGTCGGAGAAGGAGTCGGGCGTGACGTTGAGGATCCCCATGACCAGCGGGCGCTCGAGCGAGAGCTCGAAAGCGCCGCAGCGCCACACGCCGCTCATCGACGGCTGCGGTCGGTGATGAGCGACATGGCCTCCGCGCGCGTCGCAGGGTTGCGCTCGAAGATCCCGCGCACGGCGCTGGTGATCGTCTCGGAGCCGGGCTTCTTGACGCCCCGCATCGACATGCACAGGTGCTCGGCCTCGATGACGACGATCACTCCGGCGGGCTGGAGGTGCTCGACGATCGTGTCGGCGATCTGCGAGGTCATGCGCTCCTGGACCTGCGGTCGCTTCGCGAACACGTCGACGACGCGCGCCAGCTTGGACAGCCCGCAGATGCGTCCCGACTTGCCGGGGACGTAGGCGACGTGCGCCCGACCCATGAACGGCACGAGGTGGTGCTCGCAGACCGAGTACAGCGGGATGTCGCGCACCAGCACCATCTCCTGGTGTCCTTCGTTGAAGGTCACGCAGAAGTGCTCGGCCGGGTCCGCATCCAGACCGGCGAATATCTCCTCGTACATGTCGGCGACTCGGCGCGGAGTGTCGCGCAGCCCCTCGCGGCTCAGGTCTTCGCCGACGCCTTCCAGGATCAGGCGGACGCCGGCCTCGATCTTCTCGCGATCCATGCGGCTCCAAAGAACGTGGGTGGCCCTCACAGAAGCGTACCATCAGCCGTCGCGTGCCTGTCCAGACCAGACCTCACCGCGTGGTCGGTTTCTGTCAGAAGCCTCTACGCGGGATCCATACCGCCGGGTCGACGGGCCAGCCTCACCAAGCGCCGAACACCGAGCCGATCCCCACGACGGCCGGGCCGAGAATCACGATCATGGTCGCCGGCAGAATGCACAGGATGAGCGGGAAGACGATCTTGACCGGCGTCTTCTGGGCCTGCTCCTCGGCCCGCTGCCGACGCGCCAGCCGCATCTCCTTGGCCTGCACCCTCAGCACGTTGGCGATGGGGATGCCCAGCTGCTCGGCCTGCACGATCGCGGTCACGAACGCGTTGAGCTCCGGCACCTCGGTGCGCGCGGTCAAGCCGCTTGAGCGCGTCCGAGCGATCGGTGCCAGCCTGAATCTCCTGCAGCATCCGCGCGAACTCCTGCGGGAGCGGCCCGCTCGTCGTGCGGACGATCTTCGAGATCGCCTGGTCGAAGCCGAGGCCGGCCTCAACGCTGATGGTGAGCATGTCCAAGCATGTCGGGAAGCGCCAGCCGAATCTGCTTCTGACGGCCTGAGACCCGGCTCGACAGCCACATGTCGGGAACCCAGAACGAGACGACGACACGCGATGACGAGCAGCATCCACTGCAGTGCGGACACGCTGGCGAAGACCGCGAAGGCCAGCAAGCAGCGCAGTCACGCCCACGGTCAAGAACACCTTGACGACCACGAAACGGCCGGCGTCCATGCCTCGAGGGCTTCCCGGCGATCACGAGACGGTGGCGGACGCGGTCCCGATAGGCGGCTGGCGCCAGACTGCCGAGCGCGTGGGTGACCCGCGCGCCACCCGGCAGCAGCACGCGCTGGGAGAAGGGCTTGAGCTGCGGATGGGCGAGCTCCGCTTGAGAGGACTCGTACGACGTCAGCCCGGCGAGTCGACGGCTGACCACCCTCTCATCCGAGAAGACCGAGGAGAGTCCGGCCCATGCAAGCAGGCCAACTGCGAGGAACGCAATGAGGGCGATCGCGTACGGCATCTCACACCTCGATCTTGACGACTCGGAGAATCCATATGGCCCCGATGATGAGCAGGACGACTCCGCATAGCCAGCATCGCTTGTCCCGGAGCAGTCGTGACCAACCTGGACAGGTAGGTCGGGTTCACTATCGAGAATGCAGACCGATCATCACGAAAGGCAGGATGAGGAGCACCCATGCCGACAGCCGTCCTTCAGCCGTGAGTGCGGCGATCTGGCGCTTGAGGGACATGCGGTCTCGAATCGTGGCCGCGACGATGTCCAGCACCTCGGCGAGATTGCCGCCAACGTCACGCTGGATTCCGATGGCCGTGACCGTCCATGCGAAGTCTTCGCTCTGCGTGCGCTCAGCGACCGTCCCCAGCGCCTCCTCGACCGGTCTGCCGAGCCGTATCTCCGTCTGTGCGCGCGAGAACTCGGTCGACACGGGTGGCGCCATCTGCTCGACCACGAGGTCGACCGACTGCTGGAGACCCCAGCCTGCCCTCAGGGAGCCCGCGATCAGGTTGAGCACGTCTGGGAGCTGCAGCTCGAACGCGCTCCTCCGATGTGCGATCTTCCTATCGAGAAACACAAGGGGGAGAACCGTCGTGAGCGATGATCGCCAACAGACTCACAAGCAGCTTGCCCGTGAGGACTTGGGCGACCACGCCGGCGACGACGACCGCGAGCATGTGGATCGTGATGTACTCGGTCGGGCGCAGCGGCAGACCTGCCTGGTCGAGCTGGTCGTACACGAACTTCTTGGTGCCGCGCTTCCCCGCGACGTAGTCGACCGCCGCCATGAGCGACGAAGTCACCCGTCCGGAATAGTCATCGGCCGCGTCTGCGGCCTCGGCCGTGCCCTGCAGCTGGTCGTAGTACTTGAGATTGTCGAGCGCGGCCTTCGGTCGAACAAGAAGGAGCGCGATGGCCGTGACGAACGCGAATATCGCCACGAACACGAGGCCCGCCGCACCGAACAGCGTGATCATGCTGGCGGGAGGGACTGGCTGGAGCGCAGCACTCGCATCGGCCGGAGCGGCCACGAACAGCGGATTCGGAACGACGACCGACCCAGTCGCTTTCGCCGTGCCCGTCGTCGCCGTCACTTCGATGTCCAGGTCCTTGGTCGACGGTCTGCGGCTGACGTAGGTGAGCTTCCAGCCGGTCTGGAGCTGACGCGCCAGCCCCTGATACACCTGAACGAGGCTGTCGGCGCTCTTGATGCCGGCGAACCTGCCGCCTGTTTGCGACGCGATCGAGCGCAGGACGCTGTGGTCCGCCTCCGCTGACGGAAGCGCGACCACGAGCACCGGCGCCTTCGCCGACTTCAGTTCCTTGATCGCCGTGTCCAGCTTGATGCGGCTCACCGTGTCGCCGCCATCGGAGAGGAGGACGACCACCGGTCTCTTGACCTGTGCTCTGGAGACTTCCTGAGCGGCGAGATGCAGCGCGTCGTAGAGCCCGGTCTCACCATCGGCGACGAGGTTGTTCACCGAGGCGGCAAGAAGGGGCTGGGTCGCCGACCCTAAGGGCGACGACGACGGCAGGACGATCCGAGAACGCGATGATGCCGACGCGCGAGCCCGGCTGGAGTTCACGGATGAACGCCTCGGCGGCACTCTTGGCCGCCGCAAGCGATTTCCCCTTCATCGAGCCGCTAGTGTCGAGAACCAGCACCACATCGACCGGTTCTGACTTGAGTCTGCTCGGTCGACAGGATCTCAGCCTTGCGCCCGTTCTCAGCGACTGCGAACTGCGGCGCATCGCCTGCACCCGAGTCGCCGGGGATGGTGAACTGCAGCCTCACGCGAGGGTACTCGTCCAGCATCACGTCCTGAACCATGATCCTGGCGTCAGCAGCGGCAGCCACGCCGAGACAAGCCAGGAGCCAGATTGCCGCGGTTGCGATCAGTAGGCGGCGTGTCATTCCTGTCACCGCCTTGCCGGCGCTTCGTACTCGAAGAGACCGGCCGGAAGCGGAATGCCGAGGTCCTCAAGATGCCGGGCGAACTTGGGGCGCAGCCCCGTTGACTTCAGGTGCCCGTTGAACCGGCCATTGTCGGCCACCCCCATCGAGAAGTCGAAGTAGAAGACATCCTGCAGCACGATCGTGTCGCCCTCCATCCCTTCGACCTCGGACACCTTCACGACGCGACGGGTGCCGTCACGCAGCCGGGCAAGATGCACGAGAACGTTGAGTGCCGAGGCCTCCTGCTCGCGGATGGCTCGCATCGGCAGGTCGAAGCCCGCCATGAGCACCATCGTCTCCAAGCGCGCCAGCGCATCCCTTGGAGAGTTGGCGTGAACCGTCGACATCGAGCCGTCGTGGCCGGTATTCATCGCCTGAAGCATGTCCAGCGCTTCGCCGCCGCGAACCTCGCCGACGATGATCCTGTCCGGCCGCATGCGAAGCGTGTTGCGCACCAGGTCCCGAACGGCGACCTGGCCCTTGCCCTCGATGTTGGCCGGCCGCGACTCGAGCCGAAGCACGTGCTGCTGATGCAACTGGAGTTCGGCCGAGTCTTCGATGGTCACGATCCGCTCGTCCTCGGGACGTACTGCGAGACAACGTTGAGCAGGGTCGTCTTGCCCGTGCCGGTGCCCCCGCTGATGAGGATGTTCATGCGGCCGCGCACGCACGCATCGAGGAACTCGGCGAGCCGTCTCATTCATCGTGCCGAACTCGATGAGGTCATCGACCGTGTAGGGCTCGGTAGAGAACTTGCGGACGGTGAGCATGGGCCCATTGATGGCGAGCGGCGACACGATCGCGTTGACTCGGGAGCCATCTGGAAGCCGGGCATCGACCATGGGTGACGCCTCATCGATACGACGTCCAACCTGGCTGACGATCTTGTCGATGATGCGCAGCAGGTGCTTCTCGTCGAAGAATCGCCGAGGCGTCCGATAGATCTTGCCGGCGCGCTCCACGTAGATCGTGTCGGCGTTGTTGACCATGACCTCGGTGACGCGTCGGATCATCGAGCAGCGGCTGAATCGGTCCGTACCCGATGATGTTGTCCATCACGTTGGTGAGGATCTCCCGCCTGTCAGCCGCCGACAGGGGCGCACTCTCCTGGGAGAGGATCTCCGCAAGCTTGCGTTCGATCCTCGACTTGAGTGCGGCGTCCGGCTGTGTGGGGCCCTCAAGTTCGGTTCCGAGCTCCTCGACCAGCAGGAAGTGGACGTTGCGTTCGATCTCGTCCCTGGCCGAAGGCGCCGCGTCGACCGCGATGGGCCCTGAGTCGTACAGCACGTCCGCGCTGCCCGATGCGAGTCGTTCTCTAAGCGACATTGGTCGGCACCTCCTCGCGCGCGGCGACGATAGCGCGCGCAGCGTCTTGAATGACCTTCGCCGGCTGGCTGCGCGGGGCCTCGACAACGAGCGCGATGCCCTTGTTGACTGCCCGCGGAATCTGCAGGTCGGATGGCAGGCGGTACTTGATCGGCAGCCCGATGGCCTGCTCGACCTCTTCGGGCTGCAGATACACCTTGCTGTCGGCGCGATTGAGCATGACCTCGACCATCCCGCTGTTGTAGCCGAGCTGCTTGAGCTTCTGGAGCGAGACCCGGCTGTTCTTCACGCTCGCGATGTCCATCATCGTGATGGCGATGACCCGGTCGCTGCGATCCAGGGCGGTGAGAACCGACTCGTCAAGCGCCGGAGGGGTGTCGATCACGATGTAGTCGAACGCCGACTGGAGCAGCGCGATGATCCGGTCAACGCGGCTGGCGGTCACCATTTCGGCGTCCTCGGGCTGGATCGGGGCAAGGAGAACCTTCAGGCCCGAAGGGTGATCCACCAGGAAGCCCTTGAGCATCTCGACGTCGAGCCGCTCTCCGCTCTGGACCGCCCCGATGATCGTCTGAGTCGGCTCAAGGCCAAGCACGATGCCGACGTCGCCGAACTGCAGGTCGAGGTCCACGAGCACCACCGACTTGCCCAGCTGCGCCAGCGCCACGGCGATGTTGGTGGATACGACGGTCTTGCCGACGCCGCCCTTGGTGCTGAACACCGTGATGACCTCGCCGGAGCGCCGCACGTCGGCTTCCTCGGCGCACGGGACTGCGGCGACCGGCCTTCTCGACGGCTTCCTTGAGCGAAGACCTCATCTCGGCAACGCGGGCATCCGCGGCGATGCACGTCGTCGACTCCCGCCTTCATCGCCTGTGCGCAGAAGATCCTGCGACAGCTCGCTCGACCACAAGGATGACCGGCGCCCTGCCGCCTTCGTCCCGGATGGTGCGAGTGGCGACGAACGCCTCGTCGGCCGCGACAGATGGGCCGACGACCAGGACAGCCGAGGAACTCTCGCGCAACTGCTTGATCGCTTCTGTCAGCCCGGCGACATGAAGCACTTGCGTGTCATGCAGAGCGCCCGCGGCCTTCGTCGACGTCGCCGGCGAAATCCGCATTGTCATCGCAAACAAGGATCGATGTCATCGTCAGCCCCTAGCGAAAGATCGTGTTCAGTGTCTGGCCCGGGGCGGAGGGAGGCGTGTCAGCCGTCGCCGGCAGCAGGGTGACCCACACCTTCCCCGTCTCCTCGGCGAACACCAGCTTCTCCGCCTGCGGTGCGGTCACCGCGAGCGTCATGACGGTCGGAATCTGGTCGGAGTCTGCTGCTCGTGGCAAGCGCGCCCGACTTCTTGCGTGCCGCTCTGGGCTCTCGGCTGCGGCCGACGCGGTGAGGTTCCCGCCCATCGCGACCACCTTGGCGTCCGGCAGCAGTAGCGCGGTGATGTCTTCTCCGCCCTTGGCTCCTGATTCGAACGTCGCGAAGACAGCCACGTGATCGCCGGGACGTACGAGCTGCGAGATGCCGCGAACGTCGTTCACGGGAATCGCGATGGCGATCTGATCCTTGGCCACGGAATAGGCGAGACCGGCCGCGCTCGGCAGCTCAAACCGCGCCGCAGTGAGCTGCTCGCCCTTGGTCAACGGCGTGTTGAGCACCTGGCCCTCGATGGCGCGCGCGCTCGAGATCGCGCCGGCAGCGACGAAACGCTGCGGGACCTTCTCGAGTGTGACCATCTTCTTCGCGATGAGCTCCGCAGCGGAGAGGCCGCGCGGGACATCCTCCTGCGCGACGAGCACTTCGACCGGCTGGCTGCTGGACGCGACCTCCGTTCGCGCGCTGTTCACGTAGCGCGCCGTCAAGAGCTGCCGCGACTCCCGCGAGCACCAGGGCGAGAACGATGATGAGAGCTTTGGTGCGCATGCTGCCTCCCGAATCCGATTGCGTCGCCTAGAAATCCAGATGGTCGTCTGAAAGGTGGACTGCCTCGATCGACCAGCCCGCCCGGCGGAGGATCGTCGGCGACGAACCAGCCGGGAGCGGTCCACTCGATGAACCTGCCGATGACCGGGTCCTTGCTGTTCTGCGGCGGAACCTCGAGGAAGAAGGTCGCGAAGTTCACGACCCTGAGAACGCTTCGGCCGCGTCTGATCCTCGGTCTTCTCGCAGATGGGGACGATGCAGAGCTGCTTCGTCTCGGGCCTTCCGGCGGCGACCCACTGCTCGAGGGTGCGCATCGTCGTGCCCATGCAGCCGCTCGTCGATGCCCTGCCCGGTGGGACCGACCTTGTTGCCGGGAAGCGTGGTGACGTAGTCGTTGATGTGCATGACGATATCGGTGTTCCCGACGATGTTCTCGTTGTAGTCCGCCCCGCCGCTTTGCCCCGGCTCGGTGAAGACGGGGTAGCCGCAGGCCGAGTGGTCCATCGTGGCGAGGTCGAGTGCCTGGTAGTTGCCGGTCGTCCCGGCGCCACCCTCGACCTTCATCTGATACTGCACGCCGTACTCGAAGGTGAGCGGCTTCACGCTCACGGTGACCGACTCGTTGGGCAGCACCGCCATGCGGCTCAGCGTCGACGTCCTGCAAGATGTAGTTGGCACGCCGCAAGAGCAGTCCGCAGTTCACAACCTGCTTGTCCTTGCCCTCGCTGACGGTGATTTCCAAATTGAGTGTTGCGTATGGATCGGCGGTCGTGCCGACCCCGACAGTCGCCCTCGTAGAGGGTGTCGGTCACCTTCGTGAGGCTGACCTTGCCTCCGCCGATGCGTCATCTCGACCTTGCCGCCGGTTGCCAGCGGCGAGGCCAGCGTGACCGAGACGTGTGCGGAAGAATCGACGCCCGAAGTGAACGTCGTCTTGTTGACGTCCACGGCGACCACACGACCCGTTGTCGGCAATGGCGCAACGCGCACGAGGTCGACGAAGTCCTCGGTGTAGCCCTGTTCGTTGGTCGCGTGCAGAGTCAGCGAACCCGACTGGCCCGCACCGAAGGTGCCCGACCACGTCTCCCGATCCGTCCTCCGAAAGCGAGGTGTTCTGCCCGCCGAGACCGGCAGACATCTCCCCGATGTTGATGATCGACAGGCCCCACGGGACGGGTGACCTGCCGCCGGCCAGGTACCCGATCTTCGCGACTGACTGGGCGCGAATCAGCGTCGTTCCCCTGCCCAGCAAGTACTGCGACAGGAAGACCGGCGCGTCGCTCGCGACCGTCACTTTGACGTAGTTGCTGCCAATCTCGGTGTCTCTGAACACTCGAAGCGGGGCCGTCGAGTGGCGCCGTGAAGTTGCGGCCCGCGTAGTCGTCGGCCGCTGCCCCAATCGGCGGCATTCGACGAGTGTTGCGCAAGCTCCGTGCAGCCGGCGAGCGCTGCCGCATCTGCTGCGGATTGTAGCTGGCGCTTGCACGTGTACCAGTAGCCGACGTCGACAGCAAGGGCCGAGATGCCGACCAAGCACCAGGAAGATGATCGCGAACAGAACTGCGATCGCCCCGCTGTCGTCCCTGCGCAAGTCGCGAAGCATCGCGATCACTCCACCCTCTGCTCGGCGACGCTCTGGATCGTCGCCGGAAGCGTGATCCCGGGAATCGGGAACACCTCGGTCCGCGGATACGTCGCACGGACCCGGACCGAGTACGTCCCGGGGCTGGGGTCAACCACGATGACGAGTTGCGCGGGGTCGAGTCCGGGCGCAGCAGCCTCTGCGCGGGTCTCCGCCTGCTCCGGACGCTCCCAGGGCCGCCCAGCGCACGCCTTCACGGGCGGCATGGGCGACCTGGATGTACTCCCAGAAGGTGAAGCCGAACTGGATCGTTCCCGCGAGCAGGGCAACGAGGATGACCGACACGAGCGCGAACTCGACCGCGGCCGCGCCTTCGTCGCGCGCCGATCGTCGGCTGTCCCTCAGAGTCCCCTCCATGACGCACCTGCCTTGATTCGCATCGATACCCCGGTGTTTCGCATCTCGGCGCGGGCAGACTCGAGTCCGCCCGCGCCGGAGTGCGAAGAACGCGTTGACCGTCCTAGCCTGAGTCGCGGCCCGCGACCTTGTCGAACATCAGCGTCCAGGTTCGTACCGATGAGCAGTGACGGCCGCGATGATGACGACGGCGATGAGCGCGACCATGAGACCGTACTCGACGGCCGTGGCGCCCTCTCCTTCACCATCGCGTTCTGGGCGCGGACATAAAGCTTTGTAAGCATCCGGAACACCTCCCCCCTTTGGAGACCTCCCCAGGTCCCCGAAGTCCGCCGGTTGCGCCCCGCGGGCGCTTCACGCGGAGCTGCGATACCCGACGGCCAATCAGCTCCTGCCGCATTCTCTGCCGCGGACAGGTGCGACTGACTATCCGCCGACTCGGTCTTGTCTCGATCTGCAAGGATGAACCCTGATTCATGCTGAAGGAGGATGCTTCCCGGCGTCCTCCGCCGTGCTTCAGCCGGTTCCTGCGCCCGGGTCCTACGACCCCAGCTGCACCAGACCCGCCCTCACCGCGACGAGGACCGCCTGCGTGCGATCCACTACCCCGAGCTTGCGCAGGATGTGGCTGACGTGCGTCTTGACGGTCGTCTCGCCGATCCACAGCGACCGGCCGATCTCCTTGTTCGACAGCCCTTTGGCCATGAGCTGCAGTACCTCCATCTCGCGCTCGGAGAGCGGCTCCGACCCCGGGGCGAGCCCGTTGGACGGCCGGGGTCCGGCCCGAGATGATGCGGTTCGCGACGGAAGTGTCGAACACCGACTGCCCGTCAGCGATGGCGCGGATCGCCTGCACGATCCGCTCGGGGCGCGTGTCCTTGAGGATGTAGCCGCACGCTCCGGCGCTCAGGACACCGAAGACCTCCTCCTCTTCGTCGAAGCTCGTGAGGACCAGGACCGCGTGTCTCAGGAGCAGCGCGTTGGACTTCTCGGCAGACCTCGATGCCGCCGATACCGGGCATGCGCAGGTCGAGGAGCAGCACGTCGGGGCGCGTCTCGACGCAGCCGGCGATCGCGCCGTCGCTGTCGCTGGCCTCGCCGATCACGGCGATGCCCGGACTCGGCCTCCAAGCAGCGTGCGCAGCGCGTAGCGGACGAGTTCGTGATCGTCAGCTATGAAGACGCTGATCTTGTCCATAGCTACCTCCCGGCGTCAGCACGACGGTGATCGTGGTCCCAGTACCCGGCGTGCTCTCCACCCGCAGTGTTCCGTCTGCGCGGGATACGCGCTCGCGGATGCTGTGCAGGCCGATTCCCACGCCTCCGCCGTTGACCGCAGCGATGGCGTCGAACCCGCAGCCATCGTCTGTCACGATCAGCGTCGCCAGACTCATCGGCGCCGATCAGCTGGACCTCGAAGTGGCTGGCGTCGGAGTGCTTGACGATATTGCTGACCGACTCCTTCGCGACTCGGTACAGACACGCCTCTTCCCACGGCGACAGGTGAGGGAATCCAGCGTCCATGACGAGCTTGCCTCGCACCTCACGGCCCCTCGTGACCTCGTTGATCCAGTAGTCGATCGCGCCGGCCAGTCCGAGCTCGGCGAGCTTGGCCGAACGCAGGTCGTAGATGAAGCGGCGCAGCTCGGCCATGGACGCGTTCAGGTGGCTTTGGAGTTCGTCGAGCCGCAAGACCACGCCCTGCGGATCGCGCTCCACCTGCTTCTTGCACAGCTCGAGCCCGAGGGAGATCGAGAACAGCGACTGCACGACGCCGTCGTGCATCTCGCGAGCGATGCGGTCGCGCTCGCTGGCGAGCAGAACGTAGCGGCTCTGCTCGGCGAGGCGGGCGTTCTCGATGGAGGAGCCGGCGAAGGCCGAGAGGACCGCCAAGAAGTCGACGTGGAGGTCAGTGAAGGGGCGGTCCGCGGTGTTGATCGCGCAGAGAACGCCGATGGGGTGGTCCTTGACGCAGATGGGCGACCAAAGCAGCCATGCGCCCTGCTCGGCGTGGTGCTCGACGGCACTATCCGAGCTCACCCACAGGCGGTCCCCCAACGACTCGAGCCGCTCTGCCACCACTCCTGCAGATGCTGGTCGCGCCTGCCGCGCACGACGAGGGTGTCGAGGTCGAGGGTGCCGTCATGCTCGTCGGCGAGGACGATCGCGGCCTTGTCGGTGTCGGTGACGCGCTTTGCGCGCTCGACGATAGCCTTGAGCGCCTCGTCCACGCTGACCGCCGATGGAGACCGCCGCGGCGACCTCGTTCAGCGAAGTGATGAGTTCGCCTTGGCTGATGGTCCGACGCCGACGACGGGTGAGACCTGCGGCGAGTCCCGTGAGCCCGGCGCGCCACGACGGCGACGTGCCGTTGCCGGCATCGCCGTTCTCCCAAGGCCCTTGACGCGTCGACTCCATCTCGCCCCCCCGATGTACGAACCACGCGACCGGTCTGGTGCCCATGCACCACCGACCGTCGCGGTACTTACATCGGCGAGTTGCGCGTCGTGCTTGAGCCTAGGCGTTGAAGGCCGGCGGCGTTCCCGGCGCCATGGGCGGATCGGGCAGCGCTTCGGGTTCCTCGGCATCTGCGGGCGCCTCATCGGCGGGCGCGACGGTGCCGGAGCCCGCGTCGATGTCGCTCGGCGGCTCGTTGGCGACGAACTCGTCCCAGCGGTCCTCGAGCAGCGCCAGGAGCTCGTCCTTGCCGATGGTCTCGCGCTCGATGAGCACCGCGGCCATCTGGTCGAGCTGCGAACGCCGCTCGGTCAGGATCGTGCGCGCCTTCTCGTACGCCTCGTCGATGAGGCGCGAGATCTCCTTGTCGATCTCGTAGGCGACCTCGGGCGAGTAGTCCGCGTTCGCCGAGAAGTCCCTGCCGAGGAAGACCTCGTGGTTGGCCTCGCCGAACGTCTGCGGCCCGAGCTTCTCGCTCATGCCGAACTGCGTGACCATCTGCTTGGCGAGCTTGGTGGCCCGCTCGATGTCGTTGCTCGCGCCGGTCGTCACGTCGCCGATGGCAAGCTCCTCGGCGACGCGGCCGCCAAGGAAGCTCGCGAGGTCGGCGAGCATCGCCTGCTTCGTGCCGAGGAACTTCTCCTCCTCGGGCAGGTGCCACGTCGAGCCGAGCGAGCGGCCGCGCGGGATGATCGTGACCTTGTGGATCTTGTCGGCGTTGGGCAGCACGTGCCCGATGATCGCGTGGCCGGACTCGTGGTACGCGATGACCTTCTTCTCGTCTTCCGAGATGAGGCGGCTCTTGCGCTCGGGACCCGCGACGACGCGGTCGATGCCCTCTTCGAGCTCGAGCATGTCGACCTTCTTCTTGCCGTGGCGCGCGGCCAGCAGCGCGCCCTCGTTCACGAGGTTGGCGAGGTCGGCACCGGTGAAGCCCGGCGTGCGGCGAGCGAGCACCTCGAGGTCGACGTCGTCGGCAAGGGGCTTGCCACGCGCGTGGATCTTGAGGATGCCAAGGCGGCCCTTGAGGTCAGGGCGGTCGACGACGACCTGGCGGTCGAAGCGGCCCGGGCGCAGAAGCGCCGGGTCGAGGATGTCGGGGCGGTTGGTGGCGGCGATGAGGATGACGTTGTCCTTGATGTCGAACCCGTCCATCTCGACGAGCAGCTGGTTGAGCGTCTGCTCGCGCTCGTCGTGACCGCCGCCGAGGCCGGCGCCACGCTGGCGGCCGACCGCGTCGATCTCGTCCATGAAGATGATGCAGGGGTTCGCGGCCTTGGCCTGCTCGAACAGGTCGCGAACGCGGCTCGCGCCGACGCCGACGAACATCTCGACGAAGTCGGAACCCGAGATGGAGAAGAACGGCACCGCCGCCTCGCCGGCGACCGCACGCGCGAGCAGCGTCTTGCCGGTACCCGGAGGGCCTACGAGCAGCACGCCCTTGGGGATCTTGGCGCCCAGCGCCTGGAACTTGCCCGGGTTGGCGAGGAACTCCTTGATCTCCTCGAGCTCCTCGATGGCCTCGTCGACGCCGGCCACGTCCTTGAACGTGATCCGCGGCTGGTCGCGCGTCATGCGCTTCGCCTTGGCCTTGCCGAAGTTCATGATCTTGGAGTTGCCGCCCTGCATCTGGTTCAAGAAGAAGAACATGACGAACACCAGCAGCAGGATGGGCAAGCACCGAGGAGAGGATCGTGATCCACGGGCTGGGCCCGGAAGCGTCGACCGTGTAGGTCACAGTGGGGTGCTGCGCCATCAGGACGGCGAGCGTGTCCGCACCGACGTACGTCGAGGTGAACGCCTTGGGCTTCTCCTTGGCATCCTTCGCCTTCTCCGTCTCCCAGTACTGGCCGGCGAGCTTGTTGTCGCGCACGACGAAGGTGACGTCTTGGACCCGGCCGTCCTTGACGGCCGTGACGAACTCGCTCGTCGCGAGCGCCTTCGGCTGCCCGTCGGTGGTCTTGTTCAGCTGACCATGACGACCCAGACCAGCACGGCCAGCAGCACCAGGTACAGAAGGACGGTTCTGAAGTTCTTGTTCACGGTGACCCAGTCTCCTTGGGAGTAAGTCGCAGCGCCGACGGTGCGGCTAGTCTGCGTAGATCGCGGGCTTCAGCACGCCCACGTACGGTAGGTTGCGGTACTTCTCGGCGTAGTCCAGTCCGTAGCCGACGACGAACTCGTCCGCGACATCGAAGCCGACGTACTTACACTGGATAGGTACCCGCTGCTTGCCTTCTTTGCTCAGCAGCGCGACGACCTCAAGTGACTTGGGCTTGCGCGACGCCAGGTTCTTGAGCAGGTACTTCAGCGTGAGCCCCGTGTCGAGGATGTCCTCGCACACGAGCACGTTGCGTCCCTCGATGGTCTCGTCGAGGTCCTTGAGGATGCGCACCACGCCTGACGACTTGGTCGACGAGCCGTAGCTCGACACCGCCATGAAGTCGAGTTCGACCGGGGAGGACATCGCGCGCGAGAGGTCGGCGACGAAGATCGCAGCACCTCGGAGCACCGCGATCAGCAGGACCGACTCGTCGCCGTAGTCGGCGCTGATCTGCAGCGCCCAGCTCGGTCACCCGGGTCTGGATCTGGTCCTCGGTCAGGACGATGTGTGAGAGATCAGGATGAAGCTCCATGGATCCCGAAACGTCCCTTCGTCGACTGCGCCGGACACTAGTCGCCGCACTCCCGCTCCCACGTGAGCCGAACGGCTCGCGTGGTATCGGGTCGAACACGGTACTCCTCGCTCATCCGTACCCCCGCGAGCCACACGATCCGCTCCCCGTCTCTGACCACGGGAACCGTCCTGCGCAGCCTGCGCGGCACCTTGTCGTCTGTGAGGAGGTCGGAGAGCTTGCGCGATCCGGACATCCCGAGCGGCCGCATCCTGTCTCCAGGACGAACCGCGTCGACGACCAGCGTACGTGCTTCTCCGGCATCGATCGTGACCGAGTCGGCATCGCCAGCGATGTCCGCGGGCTCAACCATCTCGGCCGCGATACTTCCGGCTTGGCCGAGGTCGGCGTTGCCGGGTAACGGGAGCAAGCAAGGTGCCAGCACGGGCGGCTCCGTGCCCGCTCGCGAGACGAACAGTTTACCGTACTCGGTCTCTGCACGCAGACCGTAGGGCAGGTCACGGGCAAATGCCTCTGCCGAGAGCCCGTCGACCAGCGCTTCGATGTGCGATGCATCCAGCCGAGAAGCCTCGGGAAACGCTCGGATCAGCGCCTTGCGAACGGTACGGCGCGCCATCGCCGGATCGAGCGACGCCATGAACGCGCGGTCGAACTCGACGCGACCGTCGGCGAGTGGTCTCGGCGAAGTCGCGCGAGAAGTCATCGGCGAGGCGTGAGAGCAGCGCGTCGTCGTCGGCGAGCAGGTCGATGGTGCGCGCGAGCGTCTCGCGAAAGGCCGGGTTGACCTGCTCGGCGACCGGCACGATCTGCGCGCGGACGAGCGCGCGGAGCCGGGACGTGTCGGTGTTGGAGGCGTCCTCGCGCCACGCCTGCCCGAGCTCGCGCAGGTAGGAGCGCACGTCAGCACGGTCGCAGTCGAGCAGCGGGCGAACGATGCGGCCGCGCACGTACGGGATCGACGAGAGGCCGGCTGCGCCGGAGCCGGTGATCGCGCGCATCAGGAAGGTCTCGACGCGGTCGTCGCGCGTGTGCGCGGTGGCGATGCGGCCGGACTCAGGTCGCACGCGAGCCGCCATGCAGGCCGCGTCGAGCGCCTCCTCGGCGAAGCGGTAGCGCACCCGACGGCCGGCGTCCTCGAGGTTGAGGCCCTCGGCGGCGGCGTACTCGGCGACGTCGAAACGCACGACGAGCACCTCGACGCCGAGTTCGGCGCAGAGCGCACGGACGAACTCCTCGTCCGCATCCGCGTCGGCGCCCCGCAGCTGGTGGTTCACGTGCAGGACCGATAGCGGGCCGATCGGGCCGAGATCACCTGCGGCGAGCAGGCGCAGCAGCGTCACCGAGTCGGCGCCGCCGCTGACCATCACGAGCACGGGCGCGTCGGGCGGCAGCATGCCGAGACGCTCGGCGGTGGCGCGCGCTGTGAGCGAGACGGGATTCATGGGTTCAGAGTAGCGCAGCCGCACGTCGAGAGTGACAGCTGGGCAGCTCGCGAGGAACGGAAGGCGCGGATCTTCGAGGACTCGGGGCGCCTACGCGGTCCCGTGCTCCTCGGCGATCTCGACGACCCAGCGCGCGCAGCGGCCGACGAGCTGGGCGCAGTGCGTCCAGCGCCCGGGGTCATCCATGTCGCCGATGCGCGTCACGATGGCGTCGCAGGTGTCCGCGTCCTGGTCGGCGACGAATCGGCGCCTGAGTTCGCCGGCGAAGTCGTACACCGGCTCCCAGGCGTCCTGTGGTCCGCGCCGACCCGTGAGCAGCCCGGCCGCCATGACCGATCCTGCGAGCGCGCCGCAGGTGCACCGCGATCCACCGAAGCCCTCGCAGAATCCCGAGGCGAGCCGGGTCACGTCGTCAGGCAGCGGCGCCTCGACCAGGTCGTTGATGGTCTTGAGCACGGCTTCGCCGCACCAGTAGCCGGACTCGTAGAGGGTCGCGGCGGTCAGCTCGGCCTGCTCGGCACGGGACATCGGCTCGAGCGGCAACAGCCGACGGACGACGGTCGGCGCGGTCATACCACCTTGCGAGTCATTTGTGCGCTGCGGACAACCCATGCCAAGCTCCGTCTCGTCGTTGCCGACGAGACAGTTATATCACAGTTCGTTATGTCTCCGCTATTGCATCTTGATACCGACGCCCTGGGCGACCCCTCGCTCGACCGCGTCAAGGTAGGCATCGAGGATGAGCGCAAGCGCTCCGGTGAGGATCGCGCCTTGGAGGGTCACCGCCGGATCCGAGTTCACGAGTCCCGAGATGATCGGGGCACCCAGCCCGCCGGCGCCTGCGATCGCGCCGATCGTCGAGGTGGCCACGTTGATCACCACGGATACCCGGATGCCCGCGAGGATGACGGGAGACGCGAGCGGCAGCTCCACGCGCCACAGCGTCTGAGTCGGGGTCATGCCCATGCCTGCGGCGCTCTCGACGACCGCGCGAGGACAGCGACTGCATGCCCGCGACGGTGTTCTGCAGCACCGGCAGGATCCCGTAGAGCGTGAGCGCGAGGATCGTGGGGCGCACGCCGAAGCCGAGCAGCGGCACGGCGAGCGTGAACACGGCCACCGGCGGGAAGGTCTGCCCGAGATTGGTGAGGTCGACGACCACGTCGTGGAAGTCAGCGCCAGCGCGATGCGTGACGAACATCCCGAGCGACACGCCCACCACGATGGACAACACGCTCGAGATCGCCACGAGCTGCAGCGTCCGCCCGATCAGCTCGAGCATGCTCGCCTGCTGGTAGAGCACCCGTACCTCGTTCGGGAAGAGCGCGTGGAGCACCGCGCTCCAGAGCCCGGGCATCGAGGCGAGCGCCAGATAGACGACAAAGGCCACCGTGGGCCAGAGGAAGAGCCGCGCTGTCAGGCCGCGTTTCACAGAAGCGGCCGCTTGAAGCGCTCGACGATGCTCTCGACACTCACGCTGCCGACAAGCGCGCCGGATTCGTCCGTCACGCCGACGACCGGCACGCCGTACTCGATGATTCTCGCGAGCGCCGTGCGCAGCGACGAGTCGAGCGGCACCGTCGCGCCGGCGACCGTCGCGCCGTCTGCCGGGTCGAGCGCCTCAGCGACCGGAGCGAGCGACAGCCGCTTCAGCGCCCGCTCCGCCCCCACGAAGCCTGCGACGAAGTCGTCAGCCGGGTACGCCAGCACGCGCTCGGGGGTGTCGTACTGGATGAGGCGCCCCTCGCGCATGATGGCGATGCGGTCGCCGAGCTTCACCGCCTCGTCGATGTCGTGCGTGACGAACACGACGGTCTTCCTCAGCCGAGCCTGGATGGCGACGAACTCCGCCTGCAGCCGCTCGCGCGTCAGCGGGTCGACGGCCCCGAACGGCTCGTCCATCAGCAGCACCGGCGGATCGGCGGCAAGCGCACGCGCCACTCCGACGCGCTGCGCCTCCCCTCCCGACAGCTCGTCGGGGTACTTGCCGGCGTACGTGTCGGCGTCGAGACCGACCAGGTCGAGCAGCTCGGCGACTCGAACCGAGGTCCGCTCGGCATCCCAGCCGAGAAGCCCGGGCACGACCGCGATGTTCTCGGCGACCGTGAAATGCGGGAAGAGCCCGACGCCCTGGATCGCGTAGCCGACATGCCGGCGCAGCTGCTCGGGCGGGAAGTCGCGCACGTTGCGGCCGTCCTCGGAGACCGTGCCCGAATCGGGCTCGATCAGGCGGTTGACCATGCGCAGCGTCGTCGACTTGCCGCAACCCGAGGGGCCGATGAGGACGACCGTCTGACCCTCGGGGATCACGAGCGACAGATCGTCGACGGCCGGGTGCGAACCGCCCTCGTAGCGCTTGGTGACGTGCTCGAACGTGATCACGGGAGGTTCCTTTCGCTGGTCACCGTATGCGTCCGGAAGGCCCGGTCCTGGACGAGACGCAGCGCTCCGTCGACCAGGACCGCCATGACGACCAGCGCGATCGATCCCAGCATCGTGAGGTCCGGGGACTGCTCGGCGAGTCCTTGGAAGATGAAGCGCCCGAGCGTTATGCCGCCCACAAACGCGCCGAGCGTGGCGTTGCCGATCGTCTGCACCGTCGAGGTCCGCACTCCCGAGAAGACGACGGGCATCCCCAAGGGCAGCTCCACCTTGCGCATGAGCTGGCCGTCGGCCATGCCCATGCCACGGCCGGCATCGACGACGGCCGGCGGCACGCTGCGCAGCCCCGCGTAGGTGTTTCGTACGATCGCGAGCAGCGCATAGAGCGTGAGCGCGGTGACCACCGGCGCCCAGCCGATCCCGCCGATACCAAGCGTCGCAGGAACGGGAGTGCGAAGGATACTGCGGCGAACGGTGCGACCAGCAGTCCGACCATCGCAAGCCCCGGGATGGTCTGGAACACGCTCACAGTCGCAAAGACCGGCCGCTCGAGGCGCTGGTTTCTGAAACGCGACGATCCCCAGGTAGATGCCGACGGCGCTGGCCAGGCTCACTGAGACCGCTGCGAAGATGGCGGTGTTGGCTGTCTCGACCCAGAAGCGATCGGCGACGTTGGCGTACTCCTTCATGATGCCGAGATCGTCGAGAAAGCCCGAAAGCAGCAGCGCCACGATAGCGACGGGCGCCAGCACTCCCACGAGCACGCCCATCGCGCTCCCCCTGCCGAGTGCACGTCGACTCGCGAGCACCAACGAGTAGGCGGCGATCCCCGAGACCCAGGCGCCGCCGCCGATCGACACGCGGGCGAACTGCCCGACCTGCGGTCCGAGCGTGCTGGCGGCCCAGCCGGAGAGCACGACGAGGGAGATGATGATGCTCGCGCCGAGAAGCCCCCGCGCGGCCGCGCGACCTCGCCCTCCTTCGCGGAGCGACAGCACCACGACAGCGACCCAGAGGGCGGCGACCGCGACGGTGAGCAGCGGGCCGAGCGCCTCGAGCGGCGGCATGTCGACGCCGGTGGCGATGCGGCTGCGCCTCACCGTGGCGAACGGCAGCACCAGGAAGAGCGGGAGCCCGATGACGGCGGCAGTGATCCCGACCTTGTACGGTCTGGTGCCCCGCGTCATCGGACTCCCGATTCGCTTCGAGTTGTCAGTCGTCGGACCTACTTGAGGAACCCGCCTGACTTGAGGAAGTCCTCCGCGACGGCCTGTGGCGACTCGCCGTTGACCTGGATGCGAGCGTTGAGCTCTTGCAGCTTCTCCAGAGTGAGCGCGTCGAAGATCGGCTTCAACTCAGTGGCTATCTCAGGGTACTTGTCGAGGACTTCCTTGCGAATGGTCGGCGTAGGCCAGTAGACGAGCTGCGCGTTCTTGTCGTCGGTGAGAACGACCAGCCCCAGCTCGGACAGGGCGCCGTCGGTGCCGTACGCCATCCCGACGTTGACCCCGTCGGTGCCGTCGGCGACCGCCTTCTCGGTCTGGGCGGTATCGCCACCTGAAAGCACGACACGGCTTTCCTTGGGGATGTCGAAGCCGTAGACCGACGCGAACGCGGGCCACGCGTCTGCGTTGTTGAAGAACTCATCGGACGCGGCGACCTTGATCGGCTTGCCAGCCTTAACGTATGCCGCCAGGTCGCTCATGGTCTTGAGGTTGTTGGCGGTGGAGAAGTCCTTCTTGACCGCGAGCGCCCACGTGTTGTTGGCGCGTGCCGGCTCGAGCCAGACCACGCCATTTGACGCGTCGTTGGACTGGTCGGCCTTGTAGCCGTCCTCGCCCACCTTGTACACCGCAGCGTCCTGGTTGGGGAAGAAGATCAGCCCCGAACCGGTGTACTCGGGATAGATGTCGATCTCCTTGTTGAGGAGCGCCTTCCGGACGACGTCCGTGGTTCCGGTGCCGCTCTTGTCGGTGACCTTGAATCCCGCGTTCTCAAGCTTGGCCAGAATGATCGCGCTCAGCAGCTTCCCCTCGGTGTCGATCTTGGAGCCCACGACGATCGGGCCCTTCTCGGCGGTGGTGCTGCCCGTGCTCGATGTCGAACCGCTCGAACAGCCGACAAGAGCAACGGCGACGGCGACGGCTGCGAACACCGCTGCCGCGCCCTTCCAGTTCTTACGCATGGCGCCTCCTCATAGACGGACGGCTGCGCGGTGTTCCTGACAGCCGCCACGCGACTTGGTTGGGTCATTCCCAACCGTCGGGGTGATATACCAACAACCCGTGGCAGACATTATGTCTCCTTATGTCATGAATATCTACCAAGTATTCCGATGCGGAGCGGCCGCCGCCCCTCTCTGGCACACGCTCGCCGCGAGGAATATCCTCTAAGTGTTGTGCCCGAGTCGACGCATCCAAGGAGCCCCGCCTGTGACCTCCTTCAACCTGACCGACCAGAACCTCGCCCCCATCGCCGAGAAGGTCGCCGCAGGCACCCGCCTCTCGCGCGAGGACGGTATCGCCCTGTACGCCAGCAACGACCTGCTCGGGATCGGCCAGCTGGCCGACTTCTCCCGAACGCGCATCAACGGCGATCGCGTGTACTTCATGGTCAACCGGCACATCAACCCGACCAATATCTGCCGCAACCGCTGCAAGTTCTGTGCGTTCGCGCGCGACGCCGGCGAGCCCGGCGCCTACGAGATGACGCTCGACGAGGTCGCCAAGGCGGCCGCCGAAGGAGCGGCGGACGGGGCCTACGAGATCCACATCGTCTCCGGGCTGCACCCGGATTGGAGCTACGAGTTCTACATCGACATGGTCGCGCGCACGCGAGCGGCCGTTCCCGACCACGTCATCGTGCAGGCGTTCACCGCGGTCGAGATCGAGCACATGGCGATCATCAGCGGCAAGTCCACGCGCGACGTGCTCGCCGACCTCAAGAGCGCGGGCCTCGACGCGCTGCCAGGCGGCGGCGCCGAGATATTCAGCGACCGGACGCGGATCGCGGCGTGGGACAAGAAGACGAAGTCCGACGTGTGGCTCCGCATCCATGGCGAGGCTCACGAGCTGGGGATCGCGACCAACTGCACCATGCTCTACGGCCATATCGAGACCGCCGAGGAGCGCGTCGACCACCTCGTGCGCTTGCGCGAGCAGCAGGACAAGACCGGCGGCTTCCTCGCGTTCATCCCCCTCGCGTTCCATCCCGCCAACACCGAACTCGCCGACCTGCCGGCAACCACCGGCTTCGACGATCTGAAGACGCTTGCGATCGCTCGGCTGATGCTCGACAACATCCCGCACGTCAAGGCGTTCTGGATCATGCTCGGCCTCAAGATCGCGCAGATCTCGACGGCGTTCGGCGTCGACGACCTCGACGGCACGGTGGTCGAGGAACGCATCACGCACATGGCGGGCGCGACGACGCCCGAAGCGCTGTCGAAAGACGACCTGGTCGGCATGATCGCCGAGACCGGCCACGTCGCGGTCGAGCGCGACACCCTCTATCGCGTCGTGAAGACGTACGCAGACGAGGCTGCCCCCGCACCCTGGGACGCCGGGCCTATCGGAGCGCCGCCGCTCGTCGGGGTGTTCCCCAAGGACCTCGGGTAGTCGCCGGCCATGCAGAAGCCGAGACTCGGCCACATCCAGTTCCTCAACTGCCTGCCCCTCTACTACGGGCTGGTGAAGAACGACGCGCTGCTCGACGTCGACCTGATCAAGGCGGACCCGAAGGACCTTGCGGTCTCACTCGTCAACGGCGATCTCGACATCGCGCCGATCCCGGCGATCGAGTACGCGAGACACGCCGAGGAGCTCGTACTGCTCCCCGATATCGCCATCTCCAGTGACGGGGCCGTGCAGTCGATCCTGCTCCTCTCCAAACGCCCCGCCGAGGAGCTCGAGGGTGCAACCGTCGCCCTGACGAGCAGCTCGCGCACGTCGCAGGTGCTCGCCCGCATCCTGCTCGCGAAGCGCTGGGGTGTCTCGGCGACCTACACGGAGATGCCGCCCGACCTGGGCGCGATGCTGCGCGACGCCGACGCGGCCCTGCTCATCGGTGACGACGCCCTTCGCGCGTACTGGGACAAGCCCGAGGGCATCTTCCGGTACGACCTCGGCACCGAGTGGCTGGACTGGACGGGGCTGCCGATGGTGTACGCGGTGTGGGCCGTCCGCCGAGACTTCGCCGAGACCGACCCTGATGCCGTTCGCGACGTCATCGAACCAGCTCGACGGATCGCTTGCCTACTGTCGAGCGCACCTCGACGACATCGCCGAGTACGCCGCCCGATGGGAGCAGTTCCCGCCGGAGCACTTCCGCAGCTACTTCGACGCGCTGCAGTTCCGCTTCGAGCCCCGCTACCGAGAAGGGCTGCTGCGCTACCTGGCCGAGGCACACGCGATCGGGCAGCTCGACGAGGTTCCCGAGCCCGTCATCTTCGACGCATCCGGTATCCCCGGAGTGTCGCGATGACCGCGCCTGCGGGCTCGCGCGAGGCGGCCGCCGCGATCGCCAACGCGGCCGCGGCCGGCACGCTGCGTCTCACCCCTGAGCAGGCGAGCACGCTGCTTCGCGACGGCGACCTGCTCGACCTGGGCGTGGCAGCCAGCGCGATGCGGCGCCGGCTGGTACCGGGTGACGAGGTCACCTTCATCGTCGACCGCAACGTCAACTACACGAACGTCTGCGTCTCGGGCTGCCGCTTCTGCGCCTTCTACCGCTCCGCCGAGGACTCCGACGCCTACGTCCTGACGCGCGAGGAACTCGCCGAGAAGGTCGCCGAGACCATCGACCTGGATGGCACCGCGATCCTCCTGCAGGGCGGAATGCACCCGGACCTCGACATCGAGTGGTACGAGGGCATGCTGCGCGACATCAAGGCCGACCACCCCAACATCCACGTGCACGGCTTCGGCCCTCCCGAGATCGTGCATATCGCGCGCATCTCGGACATCAGCACGCGCGACGTGTTGTCTCGGCTGAGCGCAGCCGGACTCGACTCGCTGCCAGGCGGAGGCGCCGAGATCCTCGTAGACCGCGTGCGCGGCCACGTCAGCCCCAAGAAGGCCACCAGCGACGAGTGGCTCGGCGTCATGCGCGAGGCCCACCAACTCGACATCTCCACCACCGCGACGATGATGTTCGGAGGGCTGGAGACGGTCGACGAGCGAGTCGAGCACCTGGTCCGGGTCCGGGAAGTCCAGGACGAGGCGGTGGCGGCCGGACACGTCGGCTTCCGCGCTTTCATCCCCTGGAGCTTCCAGCCCGGCAACACGGCGCTTGCCGAGGACGAGTTCGCGGCGCACGGCGAGTGGATGAGCGCGGCCAGCGGCTGGGAGTACCTGCGCACGCTGGCGGTCTCGCGGCTGTTCCTGGACTCCGTGCGCAACATCCAGGCCTCGTGGGTGACCCAGGGAGCCAAGGTCGGCCAGGTCGCGCTTGCCTTCGGCGCGAACGACATGGGCTCGACGATGATCGAGGAGAACGTGGTCGCCGCGGCAGGCACCAAGTTCATGCTCGCGCGCGAGGAACTCGTGCGGCTCGTCGGCGACGCCGGCTACACGCCCGTCCAGCGCGACACGCTCTACCGAGAGGTGCGGCGCTTCTAGCCTGATCAGCCTGCCGGCGTCTTCCGGGCCACCCGCGCCAGGTCGAGCGCGAGCCGAACCGGCTTGACCGAGCCCGCTCCGCCGTCGTCGGTCACGATCGCGGCGTCCCACCCTGCCGAGAACGCCATCAGCAGCCAGTGGCCGATAAGCGAGTCGGTGCTCGCCGGGCGCGGCGCGGCCTTCGCCCCGACCTCGCGCGCGAAGTCCTCGGCGGTGACCTTGGTCGCGAAGAGCGCGAGTGCGGGGCGGTCCTTGGCGATGACACCGATCACGCTGGCGCCGTCGTCGGCGGCCAGGAGCCAGAAACGCGCGTCGGTCTCCTCGTCATCGCTCCCCAGATCGGGCACCTCGAGGTTCGCCCAGCCCTCGAGCTCGATCGTGTACGGCTCTTGCGCAAGCTCTCCGGCGACATCGCGCGGCTCGTCGATGAACGCCTGCAGGTCACGAATGACTCCCTCAGGAGCGATGACGCGGTTCTCGCCCGGGCCGGGGAACACGGCGACACTCACCCTGTTGTCGGAGAGCGCGGGCAAGACCTTCTCGGCGAGTTCGCTCGCGGGGACCGCAGTGGCGATCGGGGCGGGTTGCGTCGCCTCGAGCTCCTCCTCGGCGCCGATCGCGCCTTCGGCGAGTCTCTGGGAGTGCCACAGCGGCATCGCCGAGGTGTCGCCGATGTCCATGATCGCGATGTTCTCGCGGTCCGCGAGCACCCAGCCCTCGCCGGAGCTCGCGATGTCAGAGAGCGTGAGCACGTAGCGCACCCAAGCTGGCGCGTGCTTGATGACGGAGGCGAGCAGGGCGTCTTCCATGGCGGTTTCCTCTCCGCGCTCGGAGTCCGTGTCGCTCCGGGTCGCATTCGGGTAGCCTACCGCTCAGTGAGGTTGCTGCGCCAGCGCCGGTCGGTTCGGGTAACCTCGTAGTCGAAGGAGGTACGCCATGCCCAGCTCTGTGAAGGTACCTGCGGCGCAGTTCGGTGTCTGCGGCGGCAGCGGCTCGCTGTCATTCGACTTTCCCGCGGCGCTCGGCGACGAGCGCGTCACGGTGTTGGCCGAGGACCTCGTCTTCGAGACGCCGTTCGGTCGCTCCCCGGCGTTCACCCACTTCCGCGTGGACGGACCTCACGGTCCGCGCGAGGCGCTCGCGGTCAAGATGCACGGCTGGCGCCGTGGCGTGAAGCGGGCCGATGCGTCGCTGCAGGTCTTCTGGGTGTTCCACGAGGCCGGCGTGCAGAAGGTTCTGGCCGACGGCGGCGTCGGCTCGCTCAACCACCTGCTCGACCCGCGCGATATCGTCATCCCCAACGACTTCATCGACCTGTCGATCAAGCAGGACATCTACGTCCGCGGCGACCACCTGCTCATCATGCGCGAGCCGATCTGCCCCGCGCTCTCCTCTCATCTGTACGCCGGAGCGAGCGAGTCCTTCTCGCGGGTCTTCGCGCGCGGGACCTACCTCGTCACCGACGGCCCGCGCTTCGAGTCCGTCGCCGAGGTCGACTACATGAAGCGGCTGGGCGGCGACGTCATCGGCCAGTCGCTCGCGCCGGAGGTCTTCCTCGCCCGGGACATCGGCGCCTGCTACGCCGGCATCTACATCGTCGTGAACTACGGCGAGGGCGTCGTGCGCGACTGGGAGCACTCCGAGCTCAAGGCCGTCTTCTTCGACGAGTCCGAGACGATCGCGCGCATCGTGCTCGACGCGGTCGCCGACGCGGACCTCTCGCCTGGAGCGTGCCGCTGCGCCGACTATCGCAAGCCGAGCCTTCTCGGACTGCCCGACGAGCGAAAGCAGTAGCGCGTGCTCGTCTCAGCCGACTGGGTGCTCCCGGTCAACCGGCCCCCGATCCGCGACGGCGCGGTGGTGACCAACGGCGACGTGATCCTCGAGGTCGGGACGCACGCCGATCTCAAGGCCCGCTACCCCGCCGAGGAGTCCGCGCACTTCGCCGACTGCGTGATCACGCCCGGCCTCGTCAACGCGCACACGCACCTGACGCTCACCGCGCTCGCAGGCGTCGTGCCGTCGCTGCCGTTCGCCGAGTGGCTGCCCCTGTTGGTCGCCGCGCTCAAGCCCTGGGAGATCGCCGATCATGAGGCCTCCGGCGTCGTCGGCGCCGAGCTGTGTCTGGCAGCCGGCGTCACGGTCGTCGGCGACATCGCCTACGGCGCGGCCGAGGTCGCCTCGGCATCGAGGGCCGGTCTCGGCGGCGTCTTCTACTGGGAGGTCCTCGGCATCGAGGCCGACGAGCTGCCGGCAACCCTGGCCGGCCTGAAGTATCCGACCCGGCTGGATGCCTTCGGACCGCGCGTCGTCGCCGGCATCTCGCCGCACTCCCCCTACACCTCGGGGCCCTCGCTTCTCCGCGCGGTTCACGACACAGCGAAGCGTCTCGGCGTGCCGGTCGCCATCCACGTCGCGGAGTCGACAGCCGAGACGGGAGCTGATGCTGCACGGCACCGGCGCGCTCGCGGGCACCGCACGCCGACTGGCCCACGGCTTCACGCCCCCGGGAGTCGGGACGGTCCGCTACCTGGGCGAACTCGGCGTGCTCGACGGCACCACAGCGGTCCACCTGTGTGAACTCGAGAGCGGCGACATCGCTCGGCTCGCCGACGTCTGTGCGCGGCGCCGTGACGTGCCCGCGCTCGAACGTCTACCTCCACAACTCGCCGCCGAGTGCCGCTGCGCTGCTCGGGGCCGGCATCGCGGTGGGCGTCGGAACCGACTCCGCGGCCAGCAACGTCGACCTCGATCTGCTCGGCGAGGTGCGGGCGCTTCGACGTGCGGAACCCGACATAGCACCGCGAGCGCTGATCGAGATGGCGACATCGCTCGGCGCGCGCGCACTCGGGGTCTCTGACCGCTTCGGCGAGCTCGCGCCCGGCTTCCAGGCGGACCTCGCGGTGTTCGCGCTCGGCCCGACCGACGACCCGGAGTTCGCGCTCGTCGAGCGCGGCGGGACCGCCACGCTCCGAGCGGTCGCCAGCGGCGGAGTCTGGCGGGTGCTGGACGGGGCTCTGGTCGCACACGACGCGGACGCCGCGCTCACGGTGCCGCCAGGGCACAGCAGGCCTCGCGCGAGGTGCTCGACGAACTCGGGCGGGCCTAGGCAGCTGGGCCATCTCCTGGGACGAAGCAGGGCGCCCCGTTGGGACGCCCTGCTGTCGACTCCGTCCTGCGCGCCTCCCGCTCAAGAGCCGAGAGCCGCGATCACGCTACTCGCCGAGGTACGCCTTGCGAACCGCCTCGTTGGTGAGCAGGTCCTGACCGGTGCCGGTCAGCTTGATCTCGCCGGTCTCGAGCACGTAGCCGCGGTCGGCGACCGAGAGCGCCATGTGCGCGTTCTGCTCGACGAGCAGGATGGTGATCCCGTCGTTGTGGAGCTTCTCGATGGTCTCGAAGATGAGCTCGACGACGACCGGTGCCAGACCCATCGACGGCTCGTCGAGCATGAGCAGCTTGGGGTTGGACATCATCGAACGGCCCATCGCCAGCATCTGCTGCTCGCCGCCGGACAGCGTGCCGCCCTTCTGGGCGACGCGCTCCTTCAGGCGCGGGAAGAGCTCGAAGACGCGGTCGAGGTCGGCCTTGATGCCGTCCTTGTCCTTGCGCAGGAACGCGCCCATCTCGAGGTTCTCCATGACCGTCATGCGCGCGAAGATGCGACGGCCCTCGGGAACCTGGATGATGCCGCGCGAGGTGACCACGTGCGCGGGAATCCCGTTGATGCGCGCACCTTCGTACTCGATGGTGCCGGTCTTGGGATGCAGCTGGCCCGAGATGGTCTTGAGCGTCGTCGACTTGCCGGCGCCGTTCGCGCCGATCAGCGTGACGATCTCGCCCTCGTTGACCTCGAGCGAGATGCCCTTGAGCGCGTGGATCTTGCCGTAGTACGTGTTGAGGTCGTCGACCTTGAGCAGTGGATCAGCCATTGTCCTGACCCTCCTCGGCTGCGACCGGTGTCGCATCGTCGGCGGAGACGGCGGGTGCGGCGCGTCGTCGCTCTGCCGCGGCTGCATCTCGGCGGCCTCCTCGGCGGCGAGTGCGGCCTCGGCATCCTTGCCGAGATACGCCTCGATGACCTTGGGATTGCGCTGGATCTCGGCGGGCAGGCCCTCGGCGATGAGCTCGCCGAAGTCCAGCACGTAGATGCGGTCGGCGAGGTCCATGACGACCTTCATGTCGTGCTCGATGAGCAGAATCGTGACGTTGAGGTCGCGCACCTTGCGCACCAGCTCGTTGAGCTTCTTGCTCTCCTGCGGGTTCATGCCGGCGGCCGGCTCGTCGAGCAGCAGCAGCGTGGGCTCCGCGGCGAGCGCCCGCGCGATCTCCAGCCGGCGCTGGTCGCCGTAGGGCAGGTTCTTGGCGAGCTCGTTGGCCTTGTCGCCGAGACCGACGAACTTCAGCCAGTCAAAGGCGTGGTCCATCGTCTTGGCTTCTTCGGCCTTGAACTTGGGCGTGCGGAGCACGGCGCCGACGGCGCTGGCGTACGTGCGCGTGTGGCGCCCGACCATGACGTTCTCGAGCGCGGTCATGTTCTGGAACAGGCGGATGTTCTGGAACGTCCGCGTGATTCCCATGCGCGTGATGACGTGCGGCTTCTTGCCGCCGACAGCCACGTCCTTGAAGGTGAGCGTGCCCTTGGTCGGCGCGTAGATGCCGGTGAGCATGTTGAAGAACGTCGTCTTGCCGGCCCCGTTGGGGCCGATGAGCGCGACGATCTCGGCTTCGTCGATATGCATGGTCACGTCGTTGACGGCCTTCAGGCCGCCGAACTGCATCGTGACGTTTTGTGCATCAACCAGATGTGCCATGTGCGTAACCCTTCCCGGCCTCTCGTGGGTCCGAGTCGTCTCGACCTAGAACTGCCCGCTGTCGTGCTGGGCGTCGTAGAGCGTCTCGCTCTCTTCGTCACCCATCTCGTCGGTGTCGGGCCGGAGTTCAGCCGCGCGACGCTTGGACGGGAGGATGCCCTGCGGGCGCCAGGCCATCATCATGCACCATGACCAGGCCGAAGACCAGGTTGCGGTAGTTGCTGATCGCCGAGACCTGCTCGCCCGAGAGCGGGATGATGCCCGACGCAGCGAAGCCGCGGATGATCTCCGGCGTGCCCTGGATGAGCAGCGCGCCCACGATGGCGCCCGGGAATCGAGCCCATACCGCCGATGACGACCGCGCAGACGACGAACACCGACTCCATGAAGGTGAACGACTCGGGGCTGACGAACTGCTGGAAGTTCGCGAACGTCAGGCCGGCGATTCCGCCCCAGACCGCGCCGAGCGAGAACGCCCAGAGCTTGGCCTGCATGATGTTGACGCCCATCGACGCCGCTGCGACCTCGTCCTCGCGCATCGCGGCCCACGAGCGGCCGAGGCGCGAGTTGTCGAGGCGCTGGACCACGAAGATCGTGAGGCAGCACAGCAGCACGATGATGTAGTACCAGTAGAGGTTGGACGAGAACATGAAGTTGAACCCGTTCTTGCCGATGCCCGGGAATCGATGAAGAACGCGTTGTTCTGCAGCCACTCGAGCGCAAGCGGCTTGGGCAGGAACACGCCGGCCCGCGGAAGGCCCGCGGCACCGTTGGTGATGCCGAACGCGTTGTTGTTGATGATGATGCGGACGATCTCACCGAAGCCCAGCGTGACGATGGCGAGGTAGTCGCCGCGCAGACGCAGGACCGGCGTACCGAGCGCGAGTCCGGTGAGCGCGGCGAACGCGGCCGCAACCGGGATCATCAAGAAGTACGTGTACGGGCCCATCGCCGGGAAGCGCATGAACGACCGCCGACCCGACGATGACGCCCGAGTAGGCGCCGATCGCGTAGAAGGCGATGTAGCCCAGGTCGAGCAGGCCCGCGTAGCCGACGACGATGTTCAGGCCGAGCGCCAGCATGACGTAGAGCCCGACGAGCGCCAGGATGCGCGTCATGAACAGCATGCCGAAGCCCTCGAAGAGGATCGGCGAGAGCGACGAGCGCGATCGCCAGGAGCGCGTAGAGCGCGATCTTCGTCGGCGTCATCTTGCTCGACGACGACCGTGGTGTTGATGTCCATCTTCGTTCCACCCATGGCTACACCTTCTCCACTACGGACTCGCCGAGCAGACCGCCCGGGCGGAAGATCAGCACGAGGATCAGGATGGCGAACGCGATGACGTCCTTGTATCCGGTGGAGAGGAACCCGGACGCCAGCGACTCGATCGATGCCGAGCACGAACCCGCCGAGCATGGCGCCTCGGAGGTTACCGATACCGCCGATAACGGCGGCGGTGAACGCCTTCATGCCCGGCAGGAAGCCCATGCTGAAGACGATGGAGCCGTAGTACATGCCGGAGAAGATACCGGCGACGGCGCCGAGCGCCGGGCCGATGAAGAACGCGAGCATGATCGACGCGTTGATGTCGATGCCCATGAGGCCCGCGGCCTCGCGGTCCTGCGACGTCGCGCGCATCGCCTTGCCCATGCGCGTGCGCGAGACGAACTGGTCGAGCGCGACCATGAGGGTGATCGCCGTGACGACGATGACCACCTTCAGCACGCTGACCGAGACGCTCGCCGATGGTGAAGGCCACGGCGTTGCCGAAGGGGTTGGGAAACGGGATCTGCTTCGAGTCGACCCACAGCAGAATCGCGTTCTGCAGGAAGATCGACACGCCGACCGCCGAGATCAGCGGGGCGAGACGCGGGGCGTGCCGCAGCGGGCGGTAGGCGAGGCGCTCGATCAGCACGCCCACGATGCCGACGACGATGGCCGAACGAGGAACACGATGGCGAGCATCGCGATCAGTCCCGCCGTGCCGCCCTGGTGAAGAACTGCTGAGCCGGCGCGAGCCCGCCCAGCATCGGAACACGTTCGATGAGCGCGGAGCTGGTGAGGAGCGTCATCACGCCGAGTCCGACGAAGGCGCCGCAGCATGAACAGCTCCGAGTGAGCGAAGTTGATCATGAGCAGGATGCCGTAGACGAGCGTGTAGCCCAGGGCGATCAGCGCGTACATGCCGCCCAGGGTCACGCCGTTGACGAGCTGCGCGACGATGAGGTTTACCACAGCTGGCGTTCCTGTCTATCCGGGATGCCGCCCTACCAGCAAGCAGCCGGGCACACAATCCGGGCGGGCACCATGACTGATGCCCGCCCGGACCGTGTCCTGTTCTTAGGACGGCGGAACTCGAGTCGGAGCTTACGGGGTGACAGCCGCGCCAGCAGCCGCCTTGGTGACCCACGTGCCGCCCTGAACGACGTACAGGGTGATGGCCTTGTTGGTCGTGTCGCCCTTGTCGTCGAACGCGATCTCGCCGGTGACACCGGTGGTCTTGGTGTCAGCGACGTTCTTGATGATCGCGTCGCGACCAGCGGGGGTCGTGCAGCGCCGGCCTTGTTGGCCTTGGCCTCCGCGAGGATGGCCTCGATGATCACGTTGGTGGCGTCATACGAGTACGCGTCGTACGCAGCGATGGTCTCGCCCGGGAACTTCTTCTCGAACGCAGCCTTGAAGTCCTGGCCCTTGGGGAGCTTGTCGAGCGGGAGACCGACCGACGTGGCGAAGTCGCCCTCGGCCTGCAGCCGCACCGGCGAGCTTGATGAACTCGGCGTCGTAGAGACCGTCGCCGCCCATCAGCGGAGCCTTGATGCCGCCGTCCTTGGCCTGCTTGGTCAGGAGCGCGCCGGCGTTGTAGATGCCGCCGTAGTAGATGACGTCGGGATTCGGTGGCCTTGATCTTGGTGACCAGGGCCGTTGAAGTCGGTGTCCTTGTCGGAGGTCTTCTCGGTGCCGAGAATCGTGCCGCCATTCGCCGCGAACTGCTTGGCGAACTCGGCGGCCAGACCCTCGCCGTACGGCGTCGAGTCGTCGACGACGTAGGCGGTCTTGAAGCCCAGGAGCTTGGTGGCGTAGTCAGCGGCCGCCGGACCCTGGACCGCGTCGGTGGTGCAGACGCGGAAGACGTTGGTGAGACCCTGCTGGGTCAGCGCCGGGTTGGTCGAGGCCGGGGAGATCATGACGATCTTCTTGTCGGCGTAGACCTTGGATGCGGGAATCGAGACACCCGAGTTCAGGTGGCCCATGACGCCCAGGAGGTTCGGGTCGGACGCGAAGGTGTTGGCCACGGTGACGCCCGTCTTGGGGTCGCCCTGGTCGTCGCCGGGAACGCCGACGAACTTGATGCCGCGGCCTTGGCGGCCTCGACTCGTTGGCCTGCTCGATCGCGAGCTCAGCGCCGCGCTCCATACCCTTGCCGAGCGCGACGGCGCCGGCGGTCAGCGGAGCACCAATACCGATCTTGACTTCGGTGACCTCGCTCGATGCCACCGCTGGTGCTCGAACCGCCGCTACAACCTGCGGCAACCATCGTCAGCGCAACCAGCGCTGCGACGACGGCGAGCATACGCTTCTTGCTCACCTTCATAGTTCCTCCCTTGCTCCCTGAACGAAGACGAACTCCATTGGTCCTGCGAACCCAGATTGTGGCTCCACAGAGACTGCGGCCATCCCACCGCAAGTCACTGGGAGTGTAGCAGAAGCCCACTCTATGTAACAGATTGCTGAACTGATACATTCCGGCAGGCATGGTGCGTCGAAACGAGTGCCCTGAACTGCTGTTTTGCCAACGTACCGATGCGCGTCGGCTCCGTCCCGTGGCCGCATCTCGGCCGCCTAGATCCAGTACATCGTGGCGGCGGCGCCGTCGAGGTCCCTCTGGCGCTGCGCGAGCTCGGACAGATCGACCGTCGCGAAGAAGGCGCTCAGGTCGTCCGCGGCCTCGGCCCAGAGCGCGGAGGCGGCCGAGCCGGTGACCCTCGGCACGTCGAGGACGTCGCCCTGCACGGCCTCCACGACGTCGAGCACCGTCACCTCGGCGGCCGGCTTTGCGAGCGCGCACCCGCCGGCCGCGCCGCGCCGGCACCGCACGATGCCCGAGCGCGAGAGCGAGGTCACCTGCTGCTCGACGAACCGGCGCGGCAGGCCCAGGTGATCGGCGAGGTCGCCGGCGGCGATGTACTCCCCCTCCGGCTGCAGCGCGAGAAGGACGAGCGCCCTGAGCGCGTAGTCGAGTCTCTGCGGGACGCGCACGCTAGCCCAGCTCTTCCCAGAGCTTGGTGCTCAGATAGCGCTCGCCGGTGGACGGGGCGACCGTGACGATGACCTTGCCCGCATACTCGGGCCGGGCGGCGAGTCGCAGCGCCGCGGCGACGTTCGCGCCGCTTGAGATGCCGACCAGCAGACCCTCTTCGTCGGCGAGCCGACGCGCGGTGGCGATGGCGTCGTCGCCGGTCACCAGCTGCACCTCGTCGATGACGTCGAGGTCGAGCACGTTGGGGATGAAGTTCGCGCCGATGCCCTGGATGAGATGCGGGCCCGGGGTGAGCTCCTCGTCCGCAAGGCGCTGGGTGATGATCGGCGACTCGGCCGGCTCGACGGCAACGGCCTTGGCTCCGGAGAAGCGCTCCTTGAGGTAGCGCCCTGCGCCGGAGATCGTGCCGCCCGTGCCCACGCCCGCGACGAACGCGCCCAGCTCGAGGTCGGCGAGGCCGGCCTCGATCTCGGGGCCGGTGGTCTCGTAGTGGGCCTGGGGGTTGGCCGGGTTGTCGAACTGCCCGGCGATCCAGGCGTCAGGGGTGTCGACGGCGATTCGCGCGGCCTCCTCGACCGCGCCCTTCATGCCCTTGGCCTTGTCGGTGAGCACGAGCTCGGCGCCGAACGCGCGGAGCAGCTTGCGGCGCTCGATCGACATCGACTCGGGCATGGTCAGGATGACCCGGTAGCCGCGGGCCGCGCCGATCATGGCCAGCGCGATGCCGGTGTTGCCGCTCGTCGGCTCGACGATGACCGACGTGCCCGGCGTGATGAGCCCCCGCTCCTCGGCGTCGTCGATCATGCCCCGGCCGATGCGGTCCTTGACCGATCCGCCGGGGTTGCGAGACTCGAGCTTGACGGCGATCCGTCCGGGCAGACCCTCGCCGAGGCGGTTCAGAAAGACGACCGGTGTGTCGCCGATAGTGGCGTCAACGGCGCGAGCGAATTCAGCCATGATTGCCTCCATACGTAGAGCGCGGTTCCTGTCTGCCATGCTATTCGCATATTCCGCACTCGCCTAGTATCTATCACGCACTATTGTCATGCGCTTACTGCGTAATGAGCCGGATCAGCCGGCGCTGGAGTAGCCGGCCGCGAATCGGTAGGCTTGGGGAGCCGCGCAGTGCCGAGATACCCCTTGAGAGGAGCGAGTACCTCAGTGAACCCCTGGTTCTGGGCTTGGGTGTCGCTCGTGGTCGTCTTCGCGCTCGGCGAGGCGGTCACCGGCGGGCTGCTGATCCTCCCGTGGGCATTCGGCGCTGCCGTCGCCGCATTGCTCGATGCGCTCAGACTGCCGATCTCGTGGCAGTGGATCGCCTTCCTCGGCGTGTCGTGCGTGCTGACGGTGCTCGGACAGCGGCTCATCATTCGACGTCGGGACTAGTTGAGGGACGGCCCCTGCTCGGGACCGCCCCTCGGTGGAGTTCAGGTGTCGCTTCCACCGCTCGCCTCGCGTTGTACCGACAGCGATCGGCAGATCACACAGCGGGAACCTGGGGGAATTCACTGGGATCGAAGCGCCTCGATCGGATCCAGCTTCGCGGCCCTTCGCGCCGGGTAGTAGCCGAACACGATGCCGATGGCCGTCGACACGCCCACGGCGAGCAGCACCGAGTACACACTCACGACCGCCTCGTATGTGGACAGCGCCGTGATGAGCCACGCGATCGTCCAGCCGAAGGCGATTCCCAGCAGCCCGCCGACCAGTGTCAGCGCGACCGCCTCGGCGAGGAACTGCGACGTGAGGTCCGAGCGAGTCGCGCCCAGGGCCTTGCGCAGGCCGATCTCACGGATCCGTTCGGTGACCGTGGTCAGCATCATGTTCATGATCCCGATGCCGCCGACGACGAGCGATATGCCGGCGATCGTGCCGAGAAGAACCGTGAGCATGTTGGTGATCGTTGAGATCGTGGACGCCAGGTCCGCCGAGTTCTGAATCTGGAAGTCGGCATCGTCGGCATTGTCGATCTTGTGGCGGGACAGGAGCAGTTCGTTGGTGTCGGCCTCAAGCTGCGTCATGGCTTCTGACGTGGTCGCCTCGACGTAGAGCGCGCTGATACCGGCCGCGCTCGAGAGGTGCGCATCGAACGTTTCGAAGGGCACGTACACCGCTTCGTCGGTGTTCCCGAAGCCGCTACTGCCTTTGGACTTGGTGACGCCGATGACCGTGAAGGGCTGTCCCGATACCCGGATGCGCTCGCCCACCGCGCTGGCGGCCGTACCGAACAGCGTCGACGCGGTATCGGGGCCCAGCACGGCCACGCGGGCCGCCGCGGCCTGCTGGTCGGCGGAGAACCAGCCACCGTACTCGACGGTCGTGTTGCGCATCGCGGGATAGTCCAGCCGTGGTACCGGTGACGGTCACGTTGGTGTTGCTGGACTCGGCCGAGACGGTATAGGAGCCCTGCGTCACCTGAGCGACCGACTTCACATCCCTCACCTGCGTGGAGATCGCTGACTGCGTCCTCGACCGTGAGCGACTTGGTGTTCGAGCCCGTGCCGCCGCCTGCACCCCCGCCCGAGCTGCTTCCGGGAGTGATGGTCAGAAGGTTGGCGCCCATCGACGAGACCTCCGCGGTGATCGAGGCCTTGGTGCCTTGGCCGAAGGCGACCATGACGATGACCGAGGTGATTCCGATCACGATGCCCAGAATCGTCAGCGCCGAACGCCCCTTGTTCGCCGTGAGCGAGAGGAGTGTCTCGCTCAGCAGGTCCTTGATCATCATGCTGCGGCCCCGTCCTCGATGGCGTCTGTGATGAGCCCGTCTCGTACGTGAACGGTCCGGTCCGCATGCGCGGCCACCTCAGGCTCATGCGTGATCAGCACGATGGTGTGGCCCTCGGCGCGGAGCTTCTCAAACGTCGCGAGGATGTGATCGCCCGTGACGCTGTCGAGATTGCCGGTCGGCTCGTCGGCCAGGATGAGTGCGGGATTGTTGACCAGCGCCCGCGCGATCGCAACGCGCTGCATCTGGCCGCCCGGAGATCTGGTTCGAGAGCTTGCTGTGGAGCTCGGGTGGTATCCCCGCCGCGCCCATCGCGGCGAGGGCTTTGGCTTCGCGCTCGCGGCTCGGTGTCCTCGCGTAGATCAGCGGAAGCGTGACGTTGCGCATGATCGAAGCTCGCGGGAGCAGATTGAATGACTGGAAGACGAAGCCGATCTCCCGGGCGCGGGCTTCGGCGAGCTCCGTCTCGTCAAGCGACGATACGTCGATTCCTCGGATCTCGTAGGTGCCACTCGTCGGCGTGTCGAGCAGGCCGAGGAGGTTCATCAGCGTCGACTTGCCCGAGCCGGACGGTCCCATGATGGCGAGGAACTCGCCTTCCTCGACCGTCAAGCGAAACGCCCTTGAGCGCGTGCGTCTGCGAGTCGCCCGTGACGTACGTCTTGACCAGGTCGCGGACTTCGATGATCGCGGCCATCAGCTGCCTCCCGGGCCGCCGGAGCCACTGGCTCCGCCGGGGCGCGGAGGCATCATCGGATTGCCTGATCTCTTGGAGCTCTCGATCGCAGTCGAGGCGCTCGTGGAGACGATCGCGCCCTCCGCGACGCCGGTCTTCACTTGCGTGTACGACTCATCGCTGACGCCGACGGTGACCGTCTGCTTCTTGATCTGGCCGTCAGACGCCGACGACGTTGACGTACTTGGTCGATCCCTCATTCTTGACGGCGGCGTTCGGCACAACGAGGACGCTCGTCTGCCACCGAGCGTCGTGATGTCGCCGGTCGCGGTCATGTCAGGCTTGAGACTCGCGTTCAGCGCGTCGAGGTTGATGTCGACGGTGTAGTTGACGACACCCGATGACGTGGTGCCGTTGGGCGAGATCGCGCCGACCTTGCCGGTGAACGTCTCACCGCGAATGGAATCGAACGTCACAACCGCGCCCTGTCCGGCGGCGACCGTTGGGATGTCGACCTCGCTCACCGCTATCTGCACCTTGAGTGATGACATGTCGGAGATGGTGATTGCGCTGCCTGAACCACTCGATGCCGAGGACGTCCCCGACGACGTGCTGCCGGTGGTACCTGAGGCCCCGCTGGCCGAGGATCCTCCGGTGGAGCCCGACGTCGAGCCACCCGAACTCGAGGAACTCGTCGAACCTGCGGCGACTTGGGACCCTACCGATATCGGGAGCGCAGTGACCACGCCGGTGATCGGGGCGGTCACAACGGTGCGCTTGGTATCGGCCAGGGCATCGTCGTAGGACCTCTGCGCCGACTTCAGGTTGGCGTTCGCGGTCTGAACTCCCTGCTCGGCAGCGGCCTGCGCGACCTCGGCGGTCTCGACACCCTGCTTTGCGCTCTTGAGCTGACGCTGGGCGATCGTGACTTCGTTCGCGTTGTTCGGCGAGGTGGCCGGCTGGCTCTCTAGCCTGTCGAGGTTCTGCTGCGCCTGAACCTGCTGGGTCTTGGCCGAGTAGACCTGGCCGTCCGCCTGCTCCTCGGCCTGCAGCGCCTGGGTCTTGCTCTGCTTTGACTGCAGCAGGGATGCTCTCGCCTTGAGGAGCTGCGCGTCGACATCGGAACTTGAGATCTTGTAGAGGTCGTCCCCGGCCGTCACCGTCTCGCCGAGACTCACGTAGAGCTTCTCGACGGTGCCTGTGATCTCGGGATTGACGTCGACGGAGTCGGCCACGACCGTCTCTCCCGTCCCGGATACCAGGACAGTGATCGTCTTCTTCACGACCGTTGCCGTCGCCACCGTCGGCTGCCCGGAGTTCTTTGGCCGCAAGCAGCGTCGCGCCGACGATTCCGACGACCAGCACCGCCATGACGACGACAGCTGATGATCGCCCAACGCGTGCGCTTCTTGCGTGCGGCCGACTGGGGTGCGGCTGCGGCGTTCATCGCGAAACCTCGCTCGGACGAGATGCGACGGGGTCGCGGTTGGCTGGTGGAAGCCAGCATCTTGGTTCCTCCTCGGAGACGATTGGTGTGCGCTATCGACACTACCGTCCGAGAAGGAGCCGAATCGTCATGCTGAGGGATACACCTCACGTACTCCGCTCGGAGTACATGCCGACCGCTCTAGGCGCCCGCGTCGCCCGGGGTCACGAAGCCGCTCTCGTAGGCGAGCGCGACCAGCTGAGCGCGGTCACGGGAGTCGAGCTTCATCATGATGCGGCTCACGTGGGTCTTCGCCGTCGCTGGGCTGATGTAGAGCTCTGTGGCGATCTCACCGTTGGAGAGGCCTCTGGCGACCAGCACGAGGACTTCGCGCTCACGCTCGGTCAGCTGCTCGACGTGAGGCAGATTCGCGGACGGATGAGCCGGGCGCCTCGCGAACTCGGCGATGAGCCTGCGCGTCACTGAAGGCGCGAGGAGGGCGTCGCCTGACGCCACGATGCGTATGGCCTCGAGGAGCGCGTCGGGGTCGGTGTCCTTGAGTAGGAAGCCGCTCGCGCCGGCGCGCAGCGCGTCGTAGACGTACTCGTCGAGGTCGAAGGTCGTGAGGATGATGATCTTGGTCGCGGACGTCAGTGGAGCGGCCGTGATCGCCCGAGTCGCCTCCAGCCCGTCCATACTCGGCATGCGGATATCCATGAGGACGACGTCGGGAATCAGTTCGCGCGCAAGCCGAACGGCCTCAGCCCCGTCGGCTGCCTCGCCGACGACCTCGAGATCGGGCGCTGAGTCAATGAGCACGCGGAAGCCGCCTCGCACGAGCGCCTGGTCGTCGGCGACGAGCACGCGGATTGTCGGCGAGTCGCTCACTCCCCCGCCTTCGTTCCAAGCGGCAGGCGCGCGGTGATGGCGAAACCGCCGCCTTCGCGCGTGCCGGCCTCAAAGGTGCCGCCCAGCGCGATGGCTCTCTCGCGCATACCGGTCAGCCCGTGGCCTTGCGCGAGTTCCGGCGCGGTCGGTGAGCGTCCGTCGTCGTCCACGTGCACCACGAGCGTGTCGGCTTCTCGGCGCACGTTGAGGTTCACTTCGCACGTGCCGGCATGCCTTACCACATTCGTGAGCGCCTCTTGCACGATCCGATACGCCGAGAAGTCAACCACGGAGGGAATCTCGCCGAGATCCGGCGCAACGTCCTGGTGTATCTCGTAGCCGGCCTCGAGCAGCGGGGCGACCAGATCGCCAAGGCGGCTCAAACCCGGCACCGGAGCGAGCGGAGCATCCGTCTCGCCGGGACGCCGAAGCACGCCGAGCATCGCTCGGAGTTCATCGAGCGCGTCCTTGCTCGTCCGTCGGATCGCTTCCAGCGCTCTTCGCGCGGCGGCGGGATCGGTGTCGAGCACGTGGAGGGCGGCGCCGGACTGGACGGCGACGATCGACAGGGAGTGCGCGGTCACGTCGTGAAGCTCGCGCGCGATACGCAGTCGCTCTTCGTCGACCCGTCGGCGTGCCTCCTCCTCGCGGTTCTGCTCGGCATCGGCGGCACGGCGCTCGACCTCGGCGACGTACGCGCGACGGTTCCGAGTCGCTTCGCCGAGCGCTGCCGCGATCCCGTAGGTCGACAGAATGCGCACGAGGTTGGGCCAGAAGGCGGTGGTGTAGAGCGCCGGCAATGAGACGGCCACCGCGACACCCGCCGAGAGCGCCCCCGCGACTACCAGCGTCCTGCGGTCGCGGAGCGTCCCGACGGTGTAGAGCGCGACCAACGGCGCCACGAACACCATCGAGGGCGGGTTGTTTGTCATCTCGTACAGCGCCGCTGCGGCGCTTGTCACAGCCAGGATCGACAGGGGGAAACGACGTCTCAGCGCGAGCGGGAAGAACGCAGCAGCAACGAGTGCGAACGCGTGAAGCGAGGGCATCGGATAGCGAACGATCGTCGGCTGCACGCGAACCGAGTCCGGGCCGGGACCCGGCCCGAGCACAGGTCCCGCCGACGAGGCTCGCGAACCCGGGAATAGAGAGCGTCGCGGCAAAGAGGGCATCCTGCGAGAGCGATGACAGTCGTTGGTAGCGCGATGTGAGGGTTTCGACCATGCAGCGATACTATCCCTACTTGCTGACCCGACGCATGCACCTCAGGGAGTATCCGCTGTACACCGACTGCGTTAGCCCGCAGGCAGCGAGCATGCCGACTTCGACTGCGCCTACCTGACGCGCCCGAGCGGCACCGTCACCAGCACTTCGCCGTCGCGCACGCGTCACCGGGAAGGTCGACACGTCGGCGTTGGGATGGTCGGTGGTGCCGTCGCGGACGTCGTATCGCCATCCGTGCCACGGACAGACCAGCGAGTAGCCGTCGACGAATCCGTCCGACAGAGGACCGAACGCATGCCGGCAGAGGTTCGAGAGCGCGAAGACCTCGTCACCGACGCGCGCTATCGCCAGATCGCGCTTGCCGATCTTCACGTGCCGCACGCTGTCGGGCGGCAGCGAGTCGAGCCGCGCGACCGGGACGTCGACCATCGTCCCCGCCTCAGGCTCCTCGATGACTCCGATGAGGTCGGCGCCGTCCTCGACGTCGGTCCGGATGAACAGGCCGCACCAGCACTTCTGCATCGCCGCGAACTGGTCGGCGTAGAACGGGATGCACGGGCAGATGATCTTCAGGTCTTCCTTGGGGTCACCCGTCCGCATCCGGCATGGGCAGTACACGTCGCCGTCGCGCTCCAGCACCACGAGCTCGCTGTCGAGCACGTCGTCGACGAAGTCGGTCTCGGTGTTGAACTTGTAGCCGAGCTGCCGCGCGAACGGGCCCATGTAGGCCTTGAGGTCATCGGTCGTGGTGCCAGGCGCGAAGACGCGGCGCACGGGAGGGTTCTCGGCGCTCATCGGCGCCGGCCTACAGACCGAGGACTTGCGTCATGCGGCCCTTGTTGAAGCCGACAACGACCTCGTCGCCGACCACCAGCACGGGGAACGACGTTCCGCCCGAGAGGCGCTTCACCTCGGCTGCGGCCGCGCCCTTCGGCGTCTCCTCGTCCTTGACCTCACCTTCGAGAAGATCGACCTCCGTCATCTCGTAGGCGACTTCGTGCTCGTCGAGGAACTTCTTGGTCATTCGGCAGTAGGGGCACGTGGACAAGGCATAGAGGTGGACGTCCATGTTCTCTCCTTCGCGAAGCGCCGCAGTGTCGGCCTCGTGACCGCGTCCTGCGACCGGGTGCGCTACTCTCGTCGGGGTATATTCCCGAAAACACCAGTCGTCCGGCAACGACGGGTGAAGCTTCCGAGCCGAACAGCCGAGGACGTGCATTTGATGACTCTACCCCCCGTCGCGTGTCCTCCAACCGACGCCGAACGACGCATCGTCATCGTCGGCGGTGGCTACGCCGGTACGACGCTCGCCGTGCGGCTTGGTCGCGCGCTCAAGCGGCGACCGCGACCGGGAGTCGAGGTGCTGCTGCTCGAGACGAGCCCATGCCAGCAGGCGCTCTCCGAACTCGACTTGGTCGCTGTCGGCCCCGAGCGCCCGGAGTTCTGCGAGCTCTGGCTTCCGGCGGTGCTCAAGGACCTGCCGGTGCGCACCTGCTTCAACCGCGCCGAGTCGATCGACCCCATGCGGCGCGTCGTCACCATCGCCGGCGGCCAAGAGGTGGCGTACTGGCGGTTGGTCGTGGCCACCGGCGCGGTCCCGTCGATACCGCCGGTGCCGGGTCTTGCCGAGCGCGCGATCACGATGTGGTCGGTCGCCGACGCCCAGAAGCTCCAGACGCGGGCGCGAGAGCAGGCCAAGCTCGCGGCGGGCATGCCCACGCCTGAGCTCCGCCGGGCGGCGCTCTCGTTCACCGTGTGCGGCGGCGGCGCGACCGGCGTCGAGGTCGTCGGTACGCTCGGCCAGCTCCTGCCAAAACGCGCGGCCGAAGTGGGCCTCGATCCGGGCGACCTCAATATCCACTTGGTCGAGGGCCGACCCGACATCCTCTACGACTTGCCGCCGGCGCTCCGCAACAAGGCCCGCGCGCGGCTTGAGAAGATGGGTGTCGAGGTCGTGACCGGCTCGATGGTCGAGCGCGTCGACGCGCTGGCCCTCACGCTCGCTGACGGCCGAGAAGTCCCTGCGGCCACGCTCGTGTGGTGCGGCGGGGCCAAAGCCGACCCGCACGCCGCAGGCTGGGGCTTCACGCTCGACAACGTCGGGCGGATTCCTGTCAACGCCGACAGCAAGGCCGAGGAGTTCGACGACGTCTACGTGCTCGGCGATGTCGCGGCGATGCGTGACCCCAAGGACAACCGCGTTCTTCCGATGCTCGCGCAGTTCGCGATCACATCCGCCGAGCACGCCACCGGCAACATCCTGTCGGAGATCGACGGCGGGATCGACGACACCGTTCGTGCCCAATCAGCACGGAGAGTTCGTCAGCGTGGGGCCCAGCTGGGGCGTGGGCTGGATGTTCGGAATCACGCTTTCGGGCGTGCCGGCGATCTTCATGAAGCGGCTGACGTACGTCCTGTACTGGTGGCAGGTCGGCGGCCTCAAGCTGGCGTGGAAACGCGGACGCGAGCTGCTCGCGATGCAGCGCTAGTCCTGGCGGGCCGCCAGCGAGGTCGGAGACGCGCGGCGCTGGACCTGTCGGGGGCGCAGTGTACACTTCCCGCATGTCTGAAGCGGCTTCTCTGCGTGTGGTGGTCCTGGGGTCAGGTTCCGGTGGCAACGCCGTCGCCGTGACCGACGGCACCACAACGCTGTTGGTGGACTGTGGGTTCTCGGCCAAGGAGACTGCGCGCCGCATGGCGATCGTCGGCCTTGACGCCAGCCGCGTCAGCGCGATCCTGGTCACCCACGAACACTCCGATCACATCCGCGGCGTCGAGGTCTTCGCTCGGCGGCACGGCTGCCCGGTGTTCGCGACGCGCGGGACGCGCAGGGCGGCCGGGCTCGACGCGCTCGCGACGCACGTTGGCGACCTGACCGCGGGCGAACCAGAGCGGATCGGGAGCTTCTCGGTGGTACCGTTCCGGATCTCCCACGACGCCGCCGAGCCCGTCGGCTTCCGCTTCGAGGCCGACTGCGGCGACCGGTTCGGAATCGCCACCGACACCGGCGTTCTGACGCCCGAGGCCTTGGAGGCGCTCCGCGAGGTCGACATCTTGGGCATCGAGTCCAACCATGACCTCGCGATGCTGGCCAACGGGCCGTACCCGCAGTTCCTCAAGACGAGGATCCGCTCCGACCGGGGCCACCTTTCGAACCCGGACGCCGCCGAAGCGCTCGAGCAGCTCGCTGGCGGGCGACTCAAGCGCGTGCTGGCGCTCCACCGCTCGAGTACCAACAACTCGCCGACCATCGTGAAGCGCACGCTCGTGGCGCGCTCCGAGGCGATCGGACTGCGCGTACACATCGACGTGGCCCGACAGGACCTGCCGCTCGACTCCTCGCCGCCACAAGGTGAACTCTTCGCCGCCGAGAAGGACGCCCTATGAGTGCGCAGCTGCGCGGCCATCACTTGATCTGCCTGCAGTTCTATCGCGGCCAAGGGTATTCGGACGAATTCGTCGCCAACCTGGAGCGGGTCCATGATGCCGCCGCCGACACTCCCGCACTGGTCGTCAGCGGGCCGGATGACGTGTGCGGCTCATGCCCCGGACTTGGCAGCGACGGCACCTGCCGTCATCCGGACACCGGCGAGGCAGAGGCGCTCCGTATCGACTCGCTCGCCCTGCAGCTCGTCGACTGCGCGATCGGCGAGACCATCTCGCTGTCGACCGCCCGGACCCGGCTCGCGTCCGACCCCGCGGCGTGCGATCGCTGGCGCGCCGAGTCGTGTGCCACCTGCCCGTGGTGCCACGTGTGCGCGGACGGCTGGGCGCAGCTTCTCGGCGAGTAGGCGGCGGGCTGCTCGGCGGCGCTCGGCTGCCCGATCGCGGACACTCTACCGGGCCTGATCCGACTCCGGGCACACCGTGGCAAGTGCGCGCACGACGCCGTCAGCATCGTCCACACGCACGGCGCCCCCGGCCAGCGCTTCGGCCCAGTAGCTCGCCGCCGCACCGCCTGCGAAGTCCCTGCCGGCAATGTCGCCGACGAGCACGAGCGGCCTTCCGGCGCGCACGGCGACGAGCAGGTTGTCGACGTTTCCGCGTCCGAAGGGCACCTCGCAGACCACGATCGCGTCGACGGCCTCAGCGAGCTTGGCGGTCGTGATCGCTGACTCCGAGTCCATCGGGGCGAATGGCGGAATCTGTGCGTAGTCGATGCGGAGCGCCTCGGCCATCACCTGATCGGCATCACCGGTGTTCAGGGCTCCGGAGCTGACCTGCCAACCCTCGAGCGTCAGCCGATGCATGAGGGGCGCGGCGACTCCCGAACCCCCGATCAGCATCACCCGGCCGCGCGCGTGTGGCGTCACGGCTCCTTCGCGAAGTACCGGCGTCACGCTCACGGCGCCGGTCACCGGATCGGTACCGACGACCGCGCGGACGCCGAAGACCTCGCGCAGCGCATCGGCGGTGACTATCTTTTCGGGCGACTCCGCGGGTCCGATTCGGCCCGATGCGACGATGGCGACCCGGTCTGAGTAGCGGGCGGCGAGGTCGAGGTCGTGAAAGACCGCGAGCACGGCCATACCGCCGTTCGCGAGCGAGCGTGCCAGGTCGAGCACCTGCATGCGGTGGTTCAGGTCGAGGTGACTCGTGGGCTCGTCGAGCAGCAGCACGCGCGGCTCCTGCGCGAGCGCCTGGGCGAGCCCCAAGCGCTGCAGGTCGCCGCCGGAGAGCTGGTCGGCGGGCTTGTCGGCGAGGCGCAGCGTGTCGGTCAGCGCCATCGCGCGTTCCACGACCTCGCGGTCACGATCGCTCGGCGCCGAGAAGCGCGCGATGTGTGGATGGCGGCCCATCTCGACGAAGTCGCGAGCCGACACCGAGAACGCCGCGCTCACCTGCTGCGTCAGCACCGCCACGACCCGGGCACGCTCGAGCGGCTGCATGCTGCCGGCGTCTCGGCCTGCGAGTGCGATCTTCCCGCCGAGCAGGTCGGCGTCTCCGGTCACCGCCCGCAGGAGCGTCGATTTCCCGGCCCCGTTGGGCCCCACGAGTCCGACGACCTCCCCCGCGCGCACGGTCAGATCCGCGCCGGCCACCACGACGGTGCCCGCGTAGCCCACATCGGCCGCCCGGTATTCGAGCAGCGCCTGATTCGGCGCAGGCGTCGCGGCCTGGAGCGAGGACTCCGCAGGCGCGGCCGTTGGCCGCGCCGAGGACCCCGAGCGCAGGGCCGCGTCGCCTGCGCCGTCGCGGAGGGCGCTCATCGCGACCGCCGTTCGCTGACGAGGAGCCAGATGAAGAACGGCCCGCCGAGCACCGCCGTCACGATTCCCACCGGAATCTCGATCGGCGCGATGATGGTGCGCGCGATCAGATCCGCGAGCACCAATACGATCGCCCCGGTCAGCAAAGACGCCGGCAGCAAGCGCCGATGGTCGGGGCCGAGCACCAGGCGGACCATGTGCGGCACCATCAGCCCGACGAAGCCGATCAATCCGGCCACGGCCACCGCCGCCGCGGTGAGCAACGACGCCGCCGCAAGCATCACGAGCTTGAACCGCTCGACCGAGAGCCCCAGATGCCCCGCGCGCTCGTCACCCAGCAGCATCAGGTCGAGCTCGCGCGTCGAGAGCAGCGGCACAAGCACTCCGATGACGAACATCGGCAGGATCATCCACACGTAGCCCCAGGTTGCCGCCGAGAACCCGCCCATCATCCAGTAGACGATCGCGGCCATCTGCTCACGCGCGAGCACCATCACGAACGACGTGACCGCCGCCAGCGTGTACGACAACGCAACGCCCGCGAGCAGCAACGACGTCGGATCGAGCCGACCGCGAACGTTGGCAAGCCGAACGACCAGCAGCATCGTCAACATCGCGCCCACGAATGCCGCGACCGGCACCGCGCCGAACCGAAGCGCCGTCGCACTCGCCGTGAGGACGAGCGCGATCATCGCGCCCAGTCCGGCACCACTCGAGATGCCCAGGATGTAGGGGTCGGCCAGCGGATTTCGGAAGAGCGCCTGGTACAGCGTCCCCGCACCCGCGAGCGCCGCGCCGACGAGCGCAGCGAGCAACACCCGGGGCAAACGCACGTCGAGGATGAGCGTTCCCGCGAGCCCGGTCGGCTGTCCGCGAACCGCCTTCGCCATCGCCTCGATGACCTCGGCCGGTGGCACCGACACGGCCCCCAAGGAGGTTCCGACCACGATCGCCACGAACAGGCCCGCCGACAGGCTCAGCAACACGGCTGCAGGGCTCATCTGTCGGCGGGCCGGGGCCATACGCGCTCTACTGTCCCGCGAATGCGTCGGGGTGCAGCCCCTCGGCGATCTGCTTGAGCCCCTCGACGAAACGTGGGCCGGGGCGCGAAACCAGGTTGTCGTCGAGGATCACGACACGACCGTTCTTGACCGCCGCAAGCTTGTCGAAGCCCGCACGGCCGGCGAGCGCGGCCGGGTCACTCATCGAGCCCTTGGTCGCGAGGTACACCTGCGGATTCGCGGCAATCAGCTGCTCGGCCGAGTAGCCCACATAGCCCTGCTCCTTGACGACGTTCTTGCCACCAGCCAACGCGAGCAGCTCGTCGATGAGCGTGCCGGCACCAACGGTGTAGAGCGGGTTCTGACCTATCTCGACGAACGCGGTGACCGGCGCTGCATCAGCAACGGCCTTGCGGACGGCCTCGACGTCGGTCTTGGTGTCGGCAACCAACTTCTCCGCCTTCGCGGAGGATCCGGTGATCTTGCCGACGCGCTCGATGTCGGCATAGACGCCGGCGATGTTCTGAGGGTCGACTACGACGACGGTGGCGCCGAGGCCTTCGAGCTTGGCGACCATCTCGGCCTGCACGCCCGACGTCGCGAGAACGAGGTCGGGTTTGGCCGCCGCGATGGCCTCGAGGTTGGGACTCGCGAAGTCGCCGACCTTGGCGATGCTCGTGACCTCGGCAGGGTAGTCGTCGTACGTGGTGACGCCGACGACCTTGTCACCCAGCCCCAGGGCGAAGGCGATCTCGGTATTGGCAGGCGCAAGGGAGACGATGCGCTGTGGCTCGGCCTTCACGGTCACCGTGCGACTGGAGTCGTCGGTGATGGTGACCGGGAACGCGTTGGTCGAGCTGTCCTTGGTCTCGACAGGCTTCTCGGCGGTGGCTCCCCCACAACCGGAGAGTGTCAGAGCGAGCAGCGCCACGGTGCACAGAAGCAGCGCAGCGGGTGCGGTGCGTCGGGCCATCGAACCGGTTGAGCGTGTGAGCGTGGTGCGGGACATGCGTCCTCCTTCAGGGTCGGTTGACGCCTTCCGGACACAACAAAGCCCGCTGCTCCGAACGCGAATTCGGTGAGCGGGCCTCTGAAGTGAAGCGGAGCGGTTCGGGGAGTCGGTCCTACTCGAAAGCGACCGGTTCCGCGAGCCGGCCTTTGTCCTCGAAGGCCGCGTCGCGCATCATCCGGCAGGTCTCCTGACTTCAGCGGCCGGCGTGCGGCTCGCTTTCACAGTGGCGGGCACCGTCTCGGATTCGCACCGAGTTCCCTATTCTCCCGCGCGAACGCACGCGGGCACCGAATGACGCCTATTCGATTGTCAGTGCGCCGAGTGTAGCGAAGCGCCAGGGACACCGCCACCTGCCGAAGGTGCCAAGAACGCCTCAGTCGCTCGACTTCTCGGGTCCGACGTAGCGGCTCACCAGCCAGGACAGCAGCAGCGTGATTCCCAGAATCGACAGGACGATCCCAAAGAACGGTCCCTTGATCTCGAAGCCCGAGTTGAGGACGGGGCTGTCCGGATGCAGCGCTCGCTTGGCGGGGTCGAGGAAGATGTCGCTCAGCAGGACGACGCCGATGACGACGAATACGATGTCGGCAATCGCCTTGTGCGTGCGCTTGTCCAGCACAAGCCAGACCAGCAGCAGGAGTATGGCCACGGCGAGCAGGATGATCATCTGGGCTACCAGCCGCGGATCCTGCATCACGGCTGCAAGAGGCGACTCCTTGGAGCCGGTGAAGTCCCACGTGTTGAGCGCGGCGATGAGCCCGAGCACGCTGTTGACCAGCCACAGGGGCGCCGCGATGGCGCGCAGCCCCACCTCCCAGGCGTAGACCGAGTCCCGACGGGTGATCAGGTAGATCACCGCCGCGATGCCCATGAAGACGAAGAGCATCAGGTCGACCCAGGTCGACGCCCCGTGGAACAGCGGCAGTTTGACCTTGTCGCCAAGCCCTTTGACCGCGGGGATGGAGTACAGCAGGTAGGCGACCACGGCAGACAGCACGACGACACCGGCTGCGACGATCCCGATGACGGTTGAGGACGGCTTTGCTTTCATCGGCGAATCTCCAAGCACGTGTTTCTCGGCGCGGACTCGCGCTAGTCTACCAGCCCGCCCGCTGACTCGGGGCCGAACGGGCACCTCTGCTACGATGACCCTCGATTCCACGGTCGAGCAAGAGGACGACCTACGAAAGGCATCCCATGGACGGCATAGACCGAATGATACTGTCGGCATTGCAGGATGATGCTCGCATCTCCTACGCGGAGCTCGGACGCCAGGTAGGTCTGTCCGCACCCGCAGTCGCCGAACGGGTCCGCCGTCTGGAAACGAGCGGCGTGGTCACGGGCTACCACGCCTCGATCGACCTGAAGCAAGCGGGGTACGGAATCGTCGGGTTCGTCCGGCTCTCCTCGCCACTCGAACTCGCTCATCAGCTCGAACGGCTTGCTGTTGAGACGCCCGAAGTGCTCGAGTTTCACCGCGTGACGGGAACCGAGGGGTTCGTCATGAAGGTCGGCGTGACCTCGATCGAACACCTCGAGCGGATCGTCGTGAAGTTCCTTCCCTACGGTCAGACCACCACGTCGATCGTTCTTTCCTCGCCGGTGACCTGGCGCAAGATCGAGTTCGGAAGCTGAGGCGAGTCCAGAGAAGCGCCCGCCGCGGCCTACTCGGGATAGCGAACAGCGGCGCGAAGAGCCGTAGCTCTCGCGCCGCCATCTGCTGCCGCCTCTGGGGGTGGGCGGCAGGTCCTGCATGCTGGAGTCCGGACGGGCCATCCGGTCCTCCGAGTACCTCCGGCGGTTGGGGGGGACCAACGTTTCGATGCCGGAGGCGCGAGATGGAAAACTCACGACGGGTGTTCCACCGCATTTGTATCTTCGGAACACACACCGGCGCTGTAAAGACGTCAGGCGCAAGTGCGTGTGACTCATGTCACTGCCGAGAGGCAGGCTGAGCCTGGCAACCTCCTGCGTCGGGCCGATCGCACACGCCACTCGGCACGCGACACGCTTGAACATGGGCGAAACGGCCCAAGGGAGCACGATGTGACCTACCCCGAACCGCGCGCGAGTCGACGTCCCTTCGATGGCAAGACCTTGGCGATTCTCGCAGTCGCCGCGGCCCTGTTCGTCTTTGCCGCGCTTCACATAACCGCCACCGCAGCCGCTCATCGCGCTGAGACCTCCGGCCCACTGCCAGAGAGGGTCGCATCGGCTCGGCTCGCCGCCCGGCTCGAGCCGTGGAACCCGACGTTCGTGCGGCGGTCACGCGTCATGACGTTGTGGGAGCTCGGTCAGCGGCAGTTGGCTTCCGGCGACTACAACCGTGCGGTCGATACCTTGCGCGCGGCATACCGTGACGACGTGGGAAACACCGATCTGCTCGACCTGTTCAAGGAGGCCCAGGCGACGCAAGCGCTTGAAACCAACCGCAAGGCTCACCTGCAGCACGGCCACGAAGGACCCGGCGGCACACTGAGACCCGAGGACATCGAACGCTAAGGTGCGGCATCGGCGAGACGCTTCTCGGCACGACTGCGTCGCCAGCGCAGGATCGCCCAGACCGCAAACGCTATCCCGGCGCCGACCAGCAGGAACGTCAGCACCGGAAGCACGAACGCCATCACGGTGACACCGGCGGCCCCAACGTCCTCGACTGTGGAGATGACCGGTGCACCGGTCCCTCCTGTTGCGGCATTGATGACCGGACGCGCTGCGGCTTTGACCGCATGCACGCCACCGGCGATCAGCACACCCGCGACCAAGAGGAGCCACGGTTCGACTCGCCCTTGTCCTGATGACGCAACGGCCACGAGTCCCCCCGCCGCAGGCCGGATGAACGTCTGGATGGCATCGTTGACGTGGTCGACCACCGGGAACTTGTCGGCGACGATCTCGACCGTCAGGAGCACCGCCACGAGCGCGATGAACCACCACGATCCCATGAGGTCGAAGGGTTCCCGCAGCTGCACCCAGCCGAACCGCTCGGCAAGCGCTACGGCGAGAAGTGGGATGTAGGCGTTGACTCCGGCGGGTGCGGCCAGTGTGATGCCGGTGAGGATGTCCACGCGACCTCCAGGCGGAATCGGGCGAAACGCGGTTCTCCGACGACACCGAGAACGTGGCCCCATTCTACCTGCTCAATGATGGTTCGTGCCGTGTCGCGGGAGTACAGTGTCATCGCGGAAGGTGGACCCACACAGCCCGCGGCGTGAAGAGGTGGACGGCCCTGGTTCGCGAGATCACCAACGCATGGATCCCTCTGGCGGATGGCTGCCGGCTGTCCGCGAGGATCTGGTTGCCCGATCTCGCCGATGCTGCCGACCCGGTGCCCGCGATTCTTGAGTACATCCCATACCGAAAGAGCGACGCCACCGCCGCCGAGGACGCGAGCCGACACCCCTACTTCGCCGCACATGGCTTTGCGAGCGTGCGCGTGGACATTCGCGGCACCGGCGACTCGGACGGTGTCTGCCTCGGCGAGTACCTCCCGCAAGAACTCTCTGACGCTCTTGAGGTGCTGGCCTGGCTCGAGTCTCAGGCGTGGTGCACGGGAAACGTGGGCATGATCGGCTACTCGTGGGGCGGCTTCAATGCGCTGCAGATCGCGGCGCTCAGACCGCCCCAGCTCAAGGCCATCGTCACGCTCTACTCCAGCGACGACCGCTACACGGACGACTGCCACTACTCGGGCGGATGTCTTCTCGGCGGCGACATGCTCAAGTGGGCGTCGTGGATGCTCGCATTCAACGCACGACCGCCAGACCCCGCCGTGGTCGGGAACCGTTGGCTCGACATTTGGCTTGAGCGGCTTGAGGCAACACCCCCCTATCTGGCCGACTGGGTCACCCATCAGACGCGCGACGAGTTCTGGCGACAGGGCTCCATGTCCGAGGACTACTCGGCGATCGAAGTGCCGGTGCTTGCCGTCGGCGGTTGGGCCGACGCGTATACCAACACCGTGCCGCGACTGGTCGAGCGCCTCAACTGTCCACGACGCGCGATCATCGGTCCGTGGGGCCATGTCTTTCCGGAGCGCGGGGTACCGGGGCCGCGAATCGGCTTTCTCCAGGAGTGCGTGCGATGGTTCACCCACTGGCTCCTCGGCGAGGACACCGACGCCATGGACGAGCCGATGCTTCGCGCTTGGATCCAGGAAACGCTCCCGCCCGCCGACTTCTACGCCGAGCGCCCCGGTCGTTGGGTCGCCGAGTCGGCATGGCCACCGCCGAGCGTGCGAACCGACACGCTCGCGCTCATCGCCCCCGGCCGACCCGCGTCCGCCGGAGGACTCGCGGCAGTCCCGAGGAGTGCCGACGCGAGCCCGTCGGCGCGCGATGCAACGACGCCGTCGACTCAGAGGCGCGGTTGGTGATGCCCGTCGACCAGAGCTGCGGGCGAGCGGCAGGCGTCTGGTGCGCCAACGGGCTTGCGGCCGAACTGGCGATCGATCAGGACTACGACGACGAACGCTCGCTGCTCTTCGAAACGGCGACGCTCACATCACCACTCGAGCTGCTCGGTCGACCGCTCGTGCGGCTTGCCATCGAGTGCGACAAGCCTCAGGCATTGCTCGCCGTACGCCTGTGCGCGGTCGCGCCTGATGGTTCGTCCACGTTGCTGAGCTGGGGCGCGCTCAACCTCAGCCACCGCGAGGGCCACGACTCGCCGATCCCGATGGTTCCCGGCGCGCGCTACACCGTGGACGTCGCCCTCAAGGCCATCGGCGAGCGCGTGCCCGCGGGATACCGGTTGCGGCTCGCTGTCTCCTCGGCGTACTGGCCGCAACTCTGGCCTTCGCCCGAGCTCGCGCGGATCACGCTCATCACCGGAACCGGGAGCGTCCTCGAACTGCCCGTCCGACACGAGGGGCCCGGCACGCCTGCCGAGACGCCCTCGTTCCTGCCCGCCGAGGAGTCAGCGCCGATCACCGGCGACATCGCCGAGACGACCGGCCGCACGCGCGAGCGCAGCCAGGACGCGGAGACCGGTGCGGTGACCATCGAGGATCGCCAGTCGTACCGGGCGCGGATCTCGGCCACGGGCACCGACTACTGTCACGCGGGCACCGACCGGTGGACGGTGCTGCCCGATGACCCGCTCTCGGCTCGGGCCGAGTGCCTGCGAACCGTGACCATCGACCGCGACGACTGGCATGTTCGGATAGAGACCGTGAGCTCGCTTGCCTGTGACGCCGGACGGTTCTTCCTGGACAACGAGATCGTCGCATCTCATGCGGGCAGCGAGGTGTTCCGCCGGCAGTGGCGCTCGGAGATTCCGCGGAACGGCGTGTAGCCCGCTACGTCCGCCCGCACTTCCACTCGGCGAGGGCCCGCGCGGCGCTCTCGACGGTGAGTTCCGGCTCAGGCGCACCCGCATCCAGCTCTCGCAGGCGCGCGAACATCTCGGCGAGAAGCGGTGGCCGGATGTTCCCCCCGGCGAGGACGTCCGGATGCGCGAAGACCTCGGCAGGCGTCCCCTCGAGCACGATCGCTCCCCCGCTCGCAAGCACGTAGCAGTAGTCGGCGAACTCGGGCACGGTGTCGATGTCGTGCGTGGACATGATCACGGTCCCGCCCTGCTCGGAGTGGGCTCCGATCAGGGCGATCAGCTCGGTGCGGGACTCAGGATCGAGACCCTCGAACGGCTCGTCGAGCACGAGCAGCTCCGGATCCATGACCAGCGCGCCTGCGAGCGCGACCTTGCGCTTCTCGCCGCCGGACAGGTTGTGCGGCACGCGAGCCGAGAGGTGCTCGATGCCCAAGCGTCGCAGCACCGCCGACACGCGCTCGCGAACCTCGGGCTCAGGCACGCCATACTGCCTCGGAGAGAAGGCGACGTCGTCGAGGACGCTCGGCGCCAGAATCTGCTCGTCGACGTTCTGCAGCACCACGCCGATGCGCTTGCGGACGTCCTTCCAACGGCGCGCAGGATCGACACCGAAGACCTCCACGATCCCCTCTTCGCTTCGCAGCAGACCGAGAAGGTGAAAGAGCAGGGTGGTCTTGCCCGAGCCATTCGGTCCGAGCACGGCAATGCGCTGCCCCTGTCGAGCCACGACATCGAGACCGCACAGTGCGACCTCGGTGCCATCCTCGTAACGGTGCCTCACGCAACTGACCCGCACGACCTCGCCTGCCGTGGGCGCCGGATGAGGGTGCGAGTGAGCCTGTGGGCCGGTCGGCTTGGTCATGCCGGATCCTTTCTGAAGCCGCGCGAGATCATGGCGCCCGCAAGGACCGCGAGAGCCACGAGCAGCGGTATCCAGGCATAGGGGTTGAGTACGGGCCACCAGATCCTCCAGGCGACCGCGAGCAGCGCATAGCAGCGCACTTGCGACGACCACGCCGGCATCAAGCGCGGCCGACTCACTCGGCTGCGGCGTGACCGCCAGCCGGCCGTCATAGCCTCGCAGGTACATCACGTCGTGCGTGCGCTGCGACAGGTCGATGGAGTAGAGCAGCACGCCACCCAGCGAACGTGTGATCGTCGCTGCCGAGCGGATCGGATTCACGCCGACGAACCCCGCGCGAAGCCTGACCGCGGTGAGCGTGTGGCCGAACTTCTCGAGCAGCAGGAAGAGCGAGCGGTACGTCATGAGCAGTGCGTCGCCGATAACGGCCGGTAGGACACGCTGGACAGGCGCGAAGACCTGAGGATATGGCGTCGTGAACATCAGCAGGACCGCGACAAGCGCCGCGGTGACCGCTTTGAGGATGATGAGCATCGCAGACAGCGGGTCGGTCGCTGCGGCAAACGCGTAGATGGCTCCGAAGATGCCCGGGTAGAGGGCCAGAAGCAGCATCGGTCGCCATGGAAGCCGGAGCGCGACGATGACGGCGACCAGGGTCAGCGCGATCGCAGCGACGACCAGGAGATTGGCGCTGACGATCACCCCGGCCAGAACGAGCCCGAAAGCCACAAGTTTCGCTCCGGGGACGGCGCGGTGCAGCGCCGAGGTGCCTCGTGTCGCCGATGCGTCAACGCGCGCGATATCCACTATCGATGCGTCCCTTCGTCACCGACGGGCGCGCGCGTTGGCTCCGACACCGCTCCGTCGAACACCAGCCCCGGCCGCACTCGCGCGACGAATCCGACTATGAGCGCCGTGATGATCGCCTCAAGGACCCATCCCACCGAGCCCAGCACGTAGACCATCAACGCGAACCTGGCCACAGGGAGGCTCTGCGATGCCTCTTTCGGCTGGGGGGCGACGATCACGTTCGAAACGACCCCACTTCTGAACGGATTGCTGAAGCTCAGCGTCGACGGGTCGAATGCACCGGACTCACGCGTTGCCGCCGGGCTTCCGCCGAGAGCCACGATCCCCACCAAGAGCGTGGTCGACACCATGAGCGCGAGCACGGTCGCCGCAGCAGCGGCGGTTGAAGGCCTTCGTCTGCCCAACACCCTGACGAACTGTCCGAAGAGGAACCATCCCGCAACCATCTCGGTGATGATGACGAGACTGTTCAGCCCGATGACGGTCACGCCTCCGTGACCGACCAGCGCCAGCATCACGTTGACGATCAGCGCGCTGATTATGGAGAGCCACGGGCCGAGCATGATGCCCGCCAGCACCGTGAGATTGATGTGATAGGCGATGGGGATGATCTCGCTCGACATGCCCACGAGCATGAGGGCGGCCATGGCGCCGACAAGGGGGATACGGCGCCGCACGTCCGGCCCCGACGCGCGGCGCACGGCAAGGGCCACCAGGGCCCCGGTCGCAATCCAGCCAACCGCTATCAGCCACAGCGGAAGAACACCATCGGGGATGTGGATGTGAGACATATCAGGCCCCCGAACGCGGCGCGCAGTCGGGGCAGAGCCCGTAGAGCGTGACATCGTGTCCGGTGACGACGAACCCGCTGGCGGCCTCGGCTGTCTCGGCGATCGCTTTGACGGGACAGTCGGCGGGTTCGAGACGACCGCAGCCGGTGCAGATCAGGTGATGGTGGTGACGCTCGCCTTCGGCACAACGAGCGTACAGCGCACTCCCCGCGCGTTCGCCGACCCGTTCGAGCCAGCCGCTCTCCTCCATCGCCGAAACGGCGCGGTAGACGGTCGCCAGCCCGAGAGAGGCGTCCGCTTGACGGATGGCGACGGCCAGATCGTCAACGGTGAAGGCGCATCCCATGCGGTCGGCCGCGTCGACGATCGTGGCGCGTTGCGCGGTCATGCGGCCGCTCGCGCCGAATGCCATGCGCCCGCGAGCCCCTGATGCAGCCATCGGCATCTCCGTTAGTGAGAATGGTTATCACTTACGGTTCGGAGTGTACCCGAAGATGGGGCGTGTCATCATCGCGCCGCGACCGCAGCGCACAGCGAGCGGCTATCCGGAGCTCGTGAGCGTTGATCCACTCGGCGCCAGGGCGAATCCGTCGGGCGGCTGCCTGCCTACGATTCCGGCGAACGCTTGGTCCGCTCCCGTCGGGCCGACGCCGAAGGTAATCGGCGTGACGTTGAACGGCTCGGTCAGCACGATCGCCGAGGAGATCGTGAAGGTCGCCGTCTTCGTGGCCTCCACGTTGCCGGCGTTGTCGACCGACCAGAACTCCAGCACGTGGTCTCCCACGGTGTCGGTGGTCACCACACTTCCGGTGGTCTCCGCCGCCCCGTCGAGTCGGAACCAGGTGGACGCTACTCCCGAGCCGCCCGATTCGTCGACCGCCGACAGCTGGATCGTTGCGGAGGCCGTGTAGCTGGCAACCGCGTCGGAGGTGGTCACCGGGGCCGTGCGGTCGACGTAGAAGACGGCCGTGTTGGTCGGCTCGACGTTCGCCGACGCGTCGGTCGACCAGTACTGAAGCGTGTGGGTGCCTTCCGTTGCGGCCAGGACCTGAGTTCCCATGTTGAGGTCGCCGCCATCGAGCACGAAGTAGGTGACGTCGACGCCCGAGCCGACGTCAGTCGCGACAAGCGACACCATGCCCGGATGATAGCTCCGCTCATGTCCGCCGTCGTGACCGGCGCGACGACGTCGGGGACGCCGAGCGGTGCTGCCGAGGCTGGCGAAGAGCGTCGGCGCGGAGGGATTGTGCACGTTGTTTCCGCCCACGCTGTAGCTGTTGCCGTGGCAGTCGTAGCACGAAGCAGCGTCGCCCTGCGCGTGTCCGTCGCGCGTTGAGAGGTGCAGCAGCGCGCCGTCACGCGGAAGCCCGACGACCTTGTCGGTCGAAGAAACCGCCGCGTAGAGCTTGTTCGCGCTATCCCAACCGGCGGGCGTGGAGCCCGCCGTGGTGTGACAGGTGAAGCAGAAGGTGCGGACACCGGCGGCGGTCGAGGTTTCGAGGGAGGCCCCGCGCTCGTCCGAGATGGATGCGGCGTTGCCCCGCTCGGAGCCGTGCGGGTTGTGGCACTCGAAGCACGGCAGCGGCGAGCCGACGGGCAGCAGCCCGCCGGAAGTGACGATCGAGTGTCCTGCAGTCGACGCCGCCCGATGTGGCGAAGAGCTGGATGTTCACCGGCGCCGCGTCGAAGCCGGAGGGCTTCACGCCACCGTGGCACTTGAAGCACAGGTCCGCATACGCGCCGTCTGTCTTGTCGGCGGCCAAAGTCGCATCGGTCGGAACGGTGAAGGTCGAGAGCAGGCTGTCGTAGGTGTTGGCGCCACGATGCGACGCGTGGCAGTAGCGGCAATCGCCCTGCTCGCGTGGCTGGGCCGCGCCGGCTCCGACGGTGATCGTGGTCTCGGGAAGGAGGCGGTGGCCGTTGGTCGACGAGGTGTACGTCGTCGTACCGGGCCATGTTCCCGAGACGGGGTAGCCGGCAGCGTTGCGCGCCGGCTCCGAAGTCTTGGGATAGCCGGGGCCGAACCAATCATCCGAGTTGGTGTGGCAGGCGAGGCAGAGCTGCGGGCCCGCGGATGTCACGGCGACGCCGTTGATGGTCTTGGCGGGAAGCATGCGCCCGTCCTGCTCGATTGCGCCATGCGTGAAGTGGCAGGTCGCGCAGCCCTCGATCTTCGCGGTGCCCGGAGTGGGCTCTGTCAGGGAATGGCCGCTCGCAAGAGCGAAGGAGTCCGGGGTACCGGTCACGACGTTGGCCGCGTCGGCGTTGGTGCCGTTGTGGCACACGAAGCAGACGTTGGCCGCAGTGCCGTCGGCGCTCACGTGACGCAGGAGCGGCTGCGCGGTCGCGGTATGTGCGGAATGACAGGCTGCACAGGTCGAGGTGTCTATCCCCGCTTGCACGTGCGGGGACAGCGCCAGCGCCTCGGCGGGAGTGAACGGAACGAGCAGCAGTGCGCCCACGAATGCTCCCATGAGCACCGCTGCCCACCCCGTGGGGTGTATGTGGGTCCGCTGATACAAGATTCTTCCAATCCGCGGGGACAGTCCCCGCCGACCGGAAGTAACGCAATACCCACGCCAACCGCAGCACGAAGATGGGGGGATTGTGTGGAGCCGGAAGCAACAGTCGGCGTGGACCGCGAAACGGCTGTTCAGGAGCGTTAATCAGACTGCTGCGAGGTCATGCCGTTCGTCGGATTTCCTCCGCTTGAGCGCGAAATCGGGTCTCGGACGGTCGCGTAGACGCGAATCCGCCTACCGCCCCGGAGTGGTGGCCGGCTGCGCGATGAGCGCGAGAAAGGCGTCCCCGTAGCGCTCGAGCTTCGCTTCGCCCACCCCGTGACTCGCCAGGAACTCCTCGCGAGTCGCCGGCCTTCGGGCGGCCATATCGGCAAGGGAGCGGTCGGCGAACACCACGTACGCCGGCACGCCCTGCTCGGCCGCGAGGACCCGGCGAAGTTCGCGCAGGCGCTCGAAGAGCTCCTCGTCGACTTCCATGCCTTCCAAGGCTCCCGAGCGCCTCGCACGCTTCTCGGACTTGGGCGCCTTGGCCCGCATCTTCGCGAGCCGCAGCTCCACCGTCCCCTTCAGCACCGGAAGCGTGCTGTCGGTGAACTTCAGCGCCGAGAAGGCGGTGATGTCCTGACGCAGATACCCGTGATGGATGAGCTGCCTGATGACGCTGGTCCAGTGGTCGGCCGAACCCTCGGCGCCGACGCCGAAGACCGACAGCTGGTCGTGACCCCACTGCGTCGTCTTCTCGGTCTCGTGACCACGCAGCACGTCGATGACATGTCCGATGCCGAAACGCTGCCCGGTGCGGTACACCGCCGAGAGCACCTTCTGCGCATCGACCGTTGCGTCGTAGAGTTCCGGCGGATCGAGGCAGACATCGCAGTTGCCGCAGTCCGTCTCCAAGGGCTCGCCAAAGTAGCCGAGCAACACGCGGCGGCGGCATGTGGTCGCCTCGGCGAAGCCGATCATCGCGTTGAGCTTGTGAAGCTCGATCCGGATCTGCTCGGCGCTGCCACCGTTCTCGATCAGCATGCGCGCGGTCACGATGTCTTGAAGTCCGTACAGGCAGAGCGCCTCGGCCGGCAGCCCATCTCGGCCCGCGCGACCGGTCTCCTGGTAGTAGCCCTCGATGTTCTTGGGCATGTCGTAGTGCACCACGAAGCGGACGTCGGGCTTGTCGATGCCCATCCCGAAGGCGACCGTCGCGACCACGACGCGCACCTCGTCGCGGAGGAACGCTTCCTGGACGCGTGTGCGCTCGAGAGCGGGCAGACCCGCGTGGTAGGCGGCAGCGGCGACCCCCTCCTTCTGGAGCCGAGCGGCGACCTGCTCGACGCGCTTGCGGCTCAGGGCGTAGACGATCCCGGAGTCGCCGGGACGCTCGGCGATGAACCGCTCGAGCTGCTGGGGCGCAGAGCGCTTCTCGGCGACGGTGTAGCGGATGTTGGGGCGGTCGAAACCGGCCACGAAGATCGGCGAGTCGGTCAGGTTGAGCCGCTCGCCGGACGTCCTCGCGGGTCTGATCGTCGGCGGTGGCGGTCAGGGCGATGAACGGAACGCGCGGAAACAGCTCAGGGAGGCGCCCGAGCTGCACGTACTCCGGCCTGAAGTCGTGTCCCCACTGGCTGACGCAGTGCGCCTCGTCGACGGCGAAGAGCGCGACCTCGACGGTGCGCAGCAGGTCGAGGAACCCGTCGAGCATCAAGCGCTCCGGTGCGACGTACAAGAGGTCGAGATCGCCGGAACGAAGCGCCGCGACGACACCCGAGGACTCAGCCGCCGAGAGCGAGGAGTTCAGGTACGCCGCAGCAACACCGTTGGCGCGCAGCGCGTCGACTTGGTCCTTCATGAGCGAGATGAGTGGCGAGACGACCACCGCAGTGCCCGGGCGCAGCAGCGCCGGGACCTGGAAGCACAGCGACTTGCCGCCCCCGGTCGGCATCAGCACGAACGCGCTGCCTCCCGCGATGACGTGATCGATGATCTCGCGCTGGTGCGAGCGGAACTCCGAGTAGCCGAAGACCGTCGCAAGTGTCTCGAGCGGGAGATCGCCTGCGGCGGGGATCATCGCGCTAGCCCTGACTCCTAGCTCGTTTGACGCCTCTGTACGAAGGCACGGTGGCGCGACCGAACAGGATCAGGAGGGCCACCATCTGGACCAGCAGAAGAACCACGACGGGGCTGCCGAAGCGGCTGACCAGCGTGTCGAAGCCATACGTGCTCAAGTCACCCAGATACGCGACGAAGTAGTACCAGGCGTCCCACGCGATCCACTCGAGCAACAGCAGCGCGGCCAGGATCGCAGGCGCCGTGAACCGCTTCACGAGCACGCCATCCCACCGGCGGCAACGAGCGTGACTGCGAGTACGAAGACCGGGGTCAGATCGAACAGGGGGAACACGACGGCGGCCACGAACAGTGCCGAGAGGCTGAGCAACACCGCGATCGGCAGCGCGGCCATGAGGAATCCGGGAGCCCACGTCGGCGGGCGTGTCGCCTTCGCCGGACGCTCGTCAGTAGGCTGGGTCGCTGGGTTCTCTGCCATCTTGCTCCCTCGTGATCGGCGCGGTGAAGGTGCGCCGCGTTATGGCGCGAGCACAGTATCGCAGAGGAAGTCATGCGCCAACAGCTGAGGGCCGCCATCGGCGGCCCTCAGTAGGCAGATCAGTGTGTTGGTCGGTCGTGCACTCAGTAGGCGGTGCCATCCGATGAGGTGATCGGGGCGAGTTCGGGTGTGGCCGACAGCGCCAACTCGAAGGCCTCCTGGTCGCGACGGGCCATCCAGAAGAGCACGGCAGCCGTCATCATCGGTCCGATGAGCGCGATGGTCATGAGGATCCAGACTCCAAGCTCGAACTGGTAGATGACGCCCCAGGCGACGACCGCGAAGGAAGCCAGAACCAGCAGGGCCGAAGCGGCACGCTCGAAGTACCAGCCGATGACGAGGGTGGCCGCGACAGCGACCAGCGGGAAGAAGGCGCCGAGCACTGCCGAGCCCACGCCGTCCTGGCGGAACGAGTACATGCCCGCGAAGATCGCGACCGACCAGAAGACGCCGCCCGCGATCACGAAGGCCCGGGCGAACTCCGCGCTCCAGCGAGATGCGCTCAAGCGAGACGCCCTTCGGTGCGGTCGCGAGGCCCGAATTCCGCTTGCGGGACTCGCTGAGGTCATAGACAGCGAGGCCGAAGAGAACGGGAACGCCGATGATGACGGCCGCCGCCCCGACAAGTCCTCCGATGATGAGCATGGCCACTAGGATGATTGACATCGCCCTCTCCTTCCACGCGATCAACGCACGATGTGTTGCTTTGCACAGTGAGAGTATCTCCCTCGCGATGGACGCTCAGGTTCGCTCGCGGTTTCAGTCTTGTTAGGGTCTTGTGAGCACTTGGACGGCCCGGTTACGGCGTCGTGCTCGAATCGGTCGAGCTCGCCGAGGAGCTCGTATGGCAGTAGCTGCAGAAGGACAGGCTGTGGCACTTGTCGCAACTGGCGGCGCCGTTGTCGGCGACGAATGTCGGGTGAAGCTGCGTCCAGCCGGCCTCATGACCCACGTGGCACCGCTTGCAGAAGTTGATCTTGTGGCACGTGTAGCAGGCCCGGGTGTCGGCGCGCGCCGCGTCGGGGTGATTGGCCTTCCACTGGTCGGCGGGCAGATGCGTCGGCGGCTTGATGGCATGGCACGTGTCGCAGAACTTCAGCCCGAAGTCGTGGCACTGGAAGCAGTTCTCGGTGCCCACGCTGAGGGCCTCCGCGCCATGAGTCTTGAGCCAGTCGGCGCGCTCGTGCAGCGGCGGTCCAGGGAAGGACTCGCCCTCCGTGGCAGCCCTTGCATTCCGTGGGCGCGATGACCTGCGAGAGGTAGGACGGTTCGTGCCGGAACGAGTTGCTGCCCGTGTGACACGTCGTGCAGTCGACTTCGTAGTCGGCCGGAGTCATCGCCCCGCCCGGTGTCAGCCCCGGAAACTTCGAGTGGCACTTCTTGCAGAACCCGACATCGACCCATCGTGTCATGGCGACGTTGCCCCGGGCGCGTCAGATCGACACGCTGGTGGCAGTCATGGCAGGCGAGCCCCGGTAGCAGCTCGCTCCTCAGATGGATGCGGTGCAGCACGATCGGCGAGTCGAACTCGTCCCCATGGCAGGCTACGCATTCGGACTTCGAGAGCTCGGCCGAGTTCAGGTGCAGCTTCGAGAGTTCGGCCTTGTTGCTGACCGGAACGACACCTGAAGCGCGCCTTGTACGCCAGCGTGGCCCACGTCGACGCGGCACTCCGCTCAGGGGTGCTCGTGAAGAACGCGGTGAGTATCAGTGCGTTGAGCAGGACCGAAGCCGAGAACCAGCTTGATCAGCGACTTGTTGATGCCGTAGACCCGCTTGGTCGCCTCGAGGCGCTCGCGGTCCACGGCTAGCTCACCCATCCCGCGTACGTGAGCGCCAGGATCGCCCCGACCGTCACGGCGACCAACACGAGAGCCAGGATCCGGTTGCGCGGGATCGCGCGATGGATTGCGGTCGAGGAAGGGCCAGGCGCCGAGAAGCACGAGCAGGAGGGCAGGCGTCAGGGCGCCCACGACCGGCGGAACCAAGCGCACGTACTGCGTACAGGAAGAGGAAGTACCACTCGGGCTTGGCGCCCTTCGGCATCGACGCAGGATTCGCGCGCACGCCGAGCGCGGCCGGCAGGAAGATGCAGAGCACCGAGTACAGGCACAGCAGAAGCACCACCGCAGTGACCTCGGAGATGAAGAGCTCCGACACCTCTGGGCGTTCGGGCTGCCGCGCCGGGTCGACCCTTGCGTCCCCTGTGTCGGCCGGTGGCACTTCGCGGCCCACGGTATCTGGCCCGCCCATCACAGCGGCCCCGAGATGCCCTGCTTGCGCACCATCCAGAAGTGCGCGACCAGGAGCGCCGTGAGCAGTGCGGGCAGCAGCATGACGTGCCCCGAGTAGAACCTCGACAGCGCCGAGGCGCCGATGGTGTGCCCGCCGACGATGAAGTAGGACAGCCAGTCCCCCACCACCGGGGTCTTCTCGATGAAGCCGATGGCGCCGGTGGTGCCCCAGTAGGCCTTCTGATCCCACGGCAGCAGCGATCCGGTCAGCCCGAAGGCCATCGTGACGACGAAGAGGACCGACGCCCGACCACCCAGTTGTACTCGCGCGGATGCTTGTAGGAGGCGGTCACGTAGACCCTCAGCATGTGGACGACGATGAACACCACCATCAGCCGAGAGCCCCACACGTGAACCGACCGGATGAACCAGCCGTAGTTCACGAAGTGGGAGATGTAGAAGATGCTCGCGTAGGCGCGTTCGGGTGTCGGCTGGTAGTAGAAGGCCAGGACGATGCCCGAGAGCGCCTGCAGGACCGCTGTGGCGAAGGTGAGGCCGCCGAAGCAGAACCAGAACCCTCGGGCGTGCGCGGGTACCGACCGCGAAGACGCCCGAGTTCGAATCCCGCGCAGCAGGTCTGGCCGATCCTCCGTCGGTACCTTCGAGCTGCCTGCGGCGGGTGTCGGCATGATGTGCGCGCCCTACGCCTGGAACCCGGAGACGATGACCTCGCCGTTGACGATCTCGGAGACGGCCGAGATCATGCCGCGGGGAGCCGGGCCCCTCAGCCGCCGCCCCGTCGATGGTGAACGCGCCGCCGTGGCAGGGGCACACGAACTCGCCGGACTTCTCATCGAACGCAAGAGCGCATCCGACGTGCGGGCACGCCGCGCTGAACACCAGCGCCTCGCGTTCCCGAGGTCTTGACGACGAAGACCGTGTCCTGGCCGTACTCGGCGAGCTGCGGTTCGTTCAGCTTGAGCTCGGAGAGTCTGGCAACGACGCACTTTGCCGGGGTTCTTCTGCCGTCGACGGACCGCGCCGGCGGCACCATCGCCTGGATCACCGTCGCGCCGATGAAGATCGCCGATGCGCCCAAGGAGGCACCCGCCGCCCACACGAGGAACCGCCGGCTGATTCAGCGGAGGGACGATCTGGTCGGGCTGGCGACGCCTTCGTCGGGGGCCCGATGGGGTCGGACATCGCATGCCTTCCGGATCGATCAGGTCGCAGGGTCATCGGCGCAGTCGGCGAGACGTCGCCTGTCGTGCACCTACGAATCTACTCCCGGGATGCTCAGGTCCTGTGAGCGGATCGATTAGGGTTGTGTTAGCAACCGTGCCGAGCCGCCGGTCATCGAGCCTCTAGGCGAGTGCAAGCCGGAAGCCGAAGGTGGTGCCCTCGCCCGGGGGCCGACTGGACCTCGATGGTGGAGCCGTGGACCTCGACGATCTCCTTGGCGATCGCCAGCCCGAGCCCGGCGCCGCCGCGACCCGCGCGGGCCTCGTCGGCGCGGTAGAAGCGATCGAAGACGCGCGTCGATCTGCTCGGGCTCGATGCCGGAGCCCTCGTCGGCGACTTCGAGCAGCGCGGCGTCGCCATCGCGTCGCGCGCGGAGGTGCACGGTCGAGCCTCTCGGCGAGTGCTTGAGTGCGTTGTCGACGAATCCCAGCAGCACCTGCACGATGCGGTCGCGGTCGGCCATGACCTCGAGGTCGCCGTCGGCCAGCTCCACCGACGAGCTCGACGCCGGCCCTCTCGGCAAGCGTGGACATGACGCCGGCGACGTCGTCGAAGAGCGCTGCGACCGGCTGGGGCGCGATCACGGGATGCAGGCTTCCCGCCTCGAGCCTCGCGAGCGTGAGCAGGTCGGCCACCAGCCTGCCGAGACGGTCGGCCTCGATCTGCATGGTCTGCATGAAGTCGTCGCGCACCTTGGGATCGTCCTTGGCGCCGTCGTTGAGCAGCTCGAGCATCCCCTTGAGCGCGGCGATCGGCGTGCGCATCTCATGGCTCGCATCCGCGACGAACTGCCGCTGCGCGTCTTCGACGCGCTGCCGCTCGGTCATGTCGGCGAGTAGCAGCACCGCGCCGTCCACGTTGCCGTCCTCGTCGCGCAGCGGCGTGCAGTGGACCAGGACGGTGAGCTCGCCCAGGCAGACGGTCGCCGAGGCGTCCTCGCCGGCAAGCCCGGCGTCGATCACGCCGAGCACCGCCGGCATCGCTGATGACCTCGCGTGCCGGCAGCCCGATCAGGTCTCCCTCCGGCGGCATCGAGCAGCTGGACCGCGCCCGGGTTGATGACGCGCACCGTGCCTGCCGAGTCGAAGGCCACGACGCCCTCCGCCATCGACTCGACGACCGCCGCGATCTCGCGCTCCCGCTCCTGGACCGCCGAGAAGGCGTCGCCGAGCTTCTCGGCCATCTGGTTGTACGACACGGCGAGGTCGTAGATCTCGTCGGGGGCGACACCGGTCGGCAGCCGCTGCTCGAAGTCGCCGTCGGCGATCGCCGCGGCCGCCTTGGACATCGCGCGCACCCGCCGGCTGATGAGCTCGGAGAAGCCGAACCCCATCAGGCCGGCGACGACGAGCGATATCCAGAAGGTGATCCAGAGCCGCCCTCGGACCGCAGCGAGGATCGCGAGCTCGCTCGCGACCGAGCTCGCGATGACCACAACGCCCTCGCGGTTGCCCTTCGGGACCGTGGATCACCTTCGAGGCGACGACCCAGCCGCCTTCCCTGAGGTCCATGCTCGCGTACGGAGGGTCGTCGGCGAGCCCGCCGAGTCGCGCGGCCTCGAGCGTCTCGGGGCTCGGCGCGGTGTCGTAGGAGGAGTCGAGCAGCATGCCGCCCTTGTCGTAGACCCAGATGCCCGCGCCGTAGATGTCGCGGTACTCGGTCATGCTCTTGCGCATGCGGGCGAGGCTCTCGACGGTGGGCGGGAACTCCGGCTGAAGCCGCAGAGCCAGCGCCGAGGCGTCGCGGAGCTCGTTGGTCTTGCCCATCTCGGCGAGCGTGAGCTTGAGGCCGACCGAGAGCGAGCCGGAGAGGATGAGGATCGCGACCACGATGACGACCACGAAGAGCTCGGTCTGCCAGAGGCGGAACGAAGCTCTGACGCGCGGGGCCATGAGGCCTAGGACTCCCTCAGCCGATAGCCGAAGCCGCGCACCGTCAGAATGTACTGCGGGTCCTTGGGATCGGCCTCGAGCTTCTCCCGGATGTTGTGGATGTGGACGTCGATCGCGCGCTCGTCTCCGACCGGCGACTCCTCCCAGAGCGCCGTCAGGATCGCCTGCCGAGAGAACGCCGTGCCCGGATGCCGCGCCAGGTGCAGCAGGATGCCGTACTCGGAGCTGGTGAGATGCACCGGCTCGCCGGCCAGCTTCACCTGCCGAGACAGCGTGTCGATCTGCCAGGTCGCCGACGGTGATGCAGGCCTTCTCGTCCGGCTCCATGTTGGTCCTGCGCAGAATCGCCTTGACGCGGCTCACGAGCTCGCGCGGCGAGAAGGGCTTGGTCACGTAGTCGTCGGCGCCGAACTCGAGTCCCAGGATGCGGTCGACCTCGTCGCCCCGCGCCGACAGCATGATGATCGGGATGCTGGACTGAGCGCGCAGATCTCGGGCGATGTCGAGGCCGGACTTCCCGGGCAGCATGACGTCGAGAATGACAAGATCGGGCTTGACCTGGGAGAAGATGAACTCGCCGCCCGCCGCATCGCCCGCGGTGTGGACCTCGTAGCCGGCCTGCGACAGGGCGTAGTCGACGATCTTGAGGATCGACTCCTCGTCATCGACGACCAGTATGCGTTCGACCGACATGGTCCTCCCTGCTGACGCGAGTGCCCTACCGCGAGAATACCCTTATGGACTCTCGACGTGCCGCGCCGCGCGCCAAGAATCCGTCCTCGAAGCGCGATCCCCGGCCCTCAGCACGGCAGGCCGCTCCTACTGGACGACCTTGAGCGCGGGGTTGAAGTTCTCGCGCGGCACCTCGCCGTGGCACTTCACGCAGAACGCCGCGTCGTGGCAGGCCTCGCAGTTGCGGCGGATCTTGACTCGCTCGCCGTGGTCGCTGCGCCAGGTCTTGGTGTGGGAGCGCGGCCGCGTCTTGTGACACTCGGCGCACCACTTCTCGGTCCACTTGTGGCACTTGGCGCAGTCGACCTCCTTCTGCTTGTCCGGATGGACCACGATCCAGTCGGCCGCCTTGTGGTTCTCGGGCAGCGCCTTCTCGGTGTGGCACGCCGAGCAGTTGTTCTTCGCCTTCTTGCCGTCGTGGCAGGTCAGGCAGGTGGTCATCGCGGGGGTGTGGTTTCCCGCGGCGTTGGTCGTGTGCACCAGGTTGTCGTGGCACTCGACGCACTGCATCTTCAGGACCGCCACGTGGGCACGGTGCGGGATGTTGAGGTCGCCCGAGGGCGAGACCGTGCGCAGGTCGACGTGGCACTTCGAGCACGCCGCGTTGGTCGGCGTGGAGAGCAGCTTGGGCTGCCTGGACCGGAACACGAACGAGAGGTAGAACTCGCCGAGCATCCTGCCGCCGTAGACGGCCTGGGGGATCCACTTGGGCGACACGTGGCAGTCCTGGCACTTCGCCTGGGCGTGCACCGAGGTCGACAAGCGTCTCGTGAGCGCCCTTCAGATTCGCGTAGCGGTCGACGAACTTCGGCTGCGAGGCCACGTAGCCGGGGATGACCACGAACACGACGACCACGAGCACCACGATGCCGAGAATCAGCAGGATGCGGCGCCTTGCCTCCGCCGCTCAGCTTCGCGCGCGCGCCAGCCGAGCGACTCGCGCAGCGTTCTCCTCTGTGGCCTATCTGCTGACAACTTCCATCCTCCAAGAGACGGTCGAGCCGGTTGGCGCGTCTAGTCGTGGCACTTCTTGCAGAACTTCTCGCCGCCGTGACAGACGAGGCAGCCCTTGCCGCGCTGCTTGGCCGCCGCCGCGTGGCCGGTCTTCCAGTTCCCGACGTGGGACGCCGGACGGTTCTTGTGGCAATCGGCGCAGTAGTCCTGGGTCCACCCGTGGCACTTGCCGCAGTCGACCCGTCGCCGCCTGCTCGCTGTGGACCTCGAGCCAGTTCTTCTGCGCGTGGCTCTCGGGGGTCTGCTTCCGGGTGTGGCAGTCGGTGCACTTGTTGGACGCCGTCTTGCCGTCGTGGCACTTGGCCAGGCACGTGGCCATCTTGGGGCTGTTGTAGCCCTTCTCGTTCGCGGAGTGCACGAGGTTCTTGTGGCACTCAACGCAGTTCATCTTCAGCACGACCACGTGCGCCTTGTGCGGGATCAGGAGGTCGCCGTTGGGCGAAACCTGGCGGTAGTTCGTGTGGCACTTCTGACATGCGGCGACACTCGGCGGCTTGAGCAGGTTGGTCGTCTGGGTGCCCAAGAAGAGCTGCGAGTAGAAGGCGGGAATCGAGGCGAGCCCGTAGCCCGACAAGCCCCTTCAGCCCGGGTTCGACGTGGCACGCGATACAGCTGACACGGGCGTGCGTCGAGTTCTTCCAGTTCTCCATGCGGGCGGACATGCCCGGGTATCGCCGGTAGTAGCCCGGCTGCATCGTCGAGAACTGCGGAAGGAAGGCCACCACGAGCACGACCAGGACGACGACGGCGGCAAGCAGCCACCAGAGCCTCTTGGAGCGCTTGCCTTTCGCCTCGCCTTCGACCGGCGTCGGCTCGTCGTTCTCGGTCACCTAGCGCATCTCCTTGAACTGGTCGTGGCACTCCTTGCACCACGCCTCTTTGTGGCAGGCCAGACACCGTTCCTTCTGCTTGCCGGGCTCCTTGTGCTCGCCGATCCACGTCGTCGTCGACCCGTGGAACTTCGGGCCGCAGGGCATGGCAGTCGTCGCATTCGCCCTCGGACACGTGGCAGACGAGGCACTTGGCCTTGTCGGCCAGGGCGAGGGTGCCGTGCTGCTCCATCCAGTCCGCCTTGGCGTGCTGCGCCTCGATGGCCTTGAGCCCGGTCTGGGCGGCGAGCCCGGTGAAGACCGGCATCTTGCCCGTCGTGTGGCACAGCCGGCACTGCTCGGCGTCGTGGCACGTCTCAAGGCAGGCGTTGGGTCCGATGGCCTGGACCGCCTTGGGGTGCGCCTTCTTCCACGCTTCCTTGTCGTCGAGCAGCGTGTGGTGGCACGTGGAGCACTCTTCGGCGCTCTTCCAGCCGGCGTGACATCCGTAGGTGGCGCAGACGCCGGAGAACGGCATCTTCTTGTGCTTCTCCATGTACGCCTCTTCGTGCGCCGTCCACTTGTGGCACGTGACGCAGTCGCGCTTCTCGGTGCTCACGCGCAGGTGGGCGGGGTGCGGAACCTTCGAAGTCCGCTTCGAGTTCCAGCTCCAGTCGCCCTTGTGGCACTTCAGGCAGGCCGTCCCGAGGCGGCTTCACCATCTTGGTGAACAGCGGCTCGCGCTGCTTGGAGAACAGGCTCGTGTAGAAGTCGCCGACAAGGCCGGCCTCGTGGACCACGGGCCCGCCCTTGTCGGTGTGGCAGTCGTTGCAGGCCAGGTCGCGGTGGACCGACGTCTGAAGCGTGTCGTAGCGCCGGGTGAGCGCCTTGTAGCGGGCGAAGAACGACGGCTTGGACGTGAGGAAGAGCGCCACCGCTATCGCCGAGACGAGCACGACGACCAGCCCGAGCGCGACGAGCGCGGCGGTGTGCGGCAGCTTGCTGCGGCGGCCGGGTTCGTTCTCTGTCGCGACTGGAGTCACAGCGAGGTCACCTCGGCCTCCAGCGCCGGCGTCGGCCGCGACGGCGTCGCTCGGAAGCGGCGCGAGGTCGTCGTCGTCGTCGTCTTCGGGCGTCTCCATCGGGAGCACCTTCATCGCGACCGTGATGAACAGCAGCCCGAACGACGAGGATGCCGAGCGCGAGGAACACCTCGACCGGGCTCGGCACGTAGATGCCGCGTGAGCTGCCCGAGCGTGTTGCGGGCGAAGCCCATCGCCATGAGCGAGTAGCGCTTGAGGAGCACCGCGACGAGGTACATGGCCGCCGCCGTGATCTGGACGGCCGGCGATGTGCCGAGAGGGACGCCGCGCGAGCAGGAAGAACGCCGAGAACCCGAGGATGAGCACCGGCAGGAACGCCCACGCGTAGTGGCCGGTGATGAACTCCGACATCCTGATCGTGTGTCCGGGCATCGCCGACGTCGGCCAGAAGATGCTCGAGAATCTCGACCACGAGCAGGAACAGGTCGATGATCATGACCGTGGCGAGCAGCGTCGCCAGGCTGCGGAACATGCTCGGTTTGAACTTGATCTGGGTGATCGACTGCACGATGTAGGCGAAGATGAGCAGCAGCGAGATTCCCGAGGCGGTCGCCGAGGTCAGGAAGATCGGCACCATCACCGCCGAGTGCCAGAGCTCTCTGCGACTTGTTCATCGACAGCACGAACGCCGTCGTCGTGTGCATGTAGATCGCGAACGGCAGGGCGATCAGCGTCATGGTCATCGCGAGCTTGTGGCCGCCCTTGCCGGTGATGAGCACCCACAGGTCGACGAAACAGAGCGCCATGTAGCCGCCTGCGGCGCTACCCGTGTAGAGGAACGGCGACGTGGGGTTCGGGGTGAGCATGAACCAGATCATCCGCGCAGGACGCTCCATGTCCGTGAGGATCCCCATGAGCGCCATCATCGTCAGGACGCCGGCCTGGAGCACCGCGATCCGCGAGAGCGCGGTGAACTGCTTCGCGCCGAACAGGTGGACGCTGGCGTAGACGACCAGTCCGCCTGCGGCCAGTCCGATGTAGTACATGTAGTCGACGAACCACAGGCCCCACGGGTAGTCGTCGCGCATGCCGAGAACGGCTCCGCCGTGCGTGATGAGCTGCGACCAGGCGATGACGCCCATGGTCAGGAAGACGCCGAGCACGCCGACCCAGAGCCAGTACCGGGTGCTCGCGTTCTTGAGCGCGCCGAAGTCGAAGTCGACGCCGATGAACCGCTTCACGCCTGGCTCGGGAGTTGCCACGTCAGTCACGTGTCATCACCCCACATACCAGATCATCGGTTCGTTACCCAGTTCCTCTTTCATGCGGTAGACCCGCCTCGTCTTGAGCAGCACCGACACCGCGCTTTCCGGATCCTTGAGGTCGCCGAACGTCCTCGCTCCAACCGGGCAAACCTCGGTGCACCGCGTGTTCAGGCCGTTCCTGACCCGCTGCACGCAGAACGTGCACTTCTCGATCACACCGGCCTTGGCCTCGAGCGGGACCTTGGGGTTGATCTCCTTCTCGGGAACGAAGGGCTCCACCCAGTTGTTGTGCCGGGCGGAGTAGGGGCAGGTGACGATGCAGTTGCGGCAGGAGATGCACTTGTCGTAGTCGACGACCACGATGCCGTCCGGCTCTTTCCAGGTCGCCTTGACCGGGCACCCGTAGACGCAGGTCGGCTTGGCGCAGTGCATGCACTGGACCGGCTGGTACCAGCGGTCGGGATTGCCGCCGTGCGGGTAGTCGAGCGTGGAGGTCTCGACCTCGTTGGAGCCCGGCTCCATCTCAAGCACTTGGATGTAGGTGAAGCCCGAGTTGCGGCCGATGTTGTTCTCGCGAACGCACGCGTAGACGCACTTGCGACACCCGACGCACGCCTTGGTGTCGATGACCATCGCCCACTTCTGGTCACCGGGCTCAGGCGCGTAGGAGACCGGGTGGCCCGGGTAGTTGACGGGCTGGTCCTCCTCGATGATGTGCTCGAGTGACGCCTCGCTCGGCCGCCTTCTCGGCGGCCGCGGCCAGCACTTCCGGCGCCCTGGACACCGGCGGTGCCGGTCGCGAGCTCGGTGGCGAACGCCGGAATCACGCCTGCCGCGAGCAGGCCCGGCGACCGCGCCGACGCCCTTGAGGAAGCGGCGGCGGCTGATGTCGGCGCGGCTCTCGTCGAGGACTTCCGCCTCGACGCGCACCGGCTCCTTGTCCTGGCTCATCGCTTCGACCTTCCTAGAATCAGCGTGCCGACGAGCCCGCCCGCCACGACCACGCCGAGAGTGACGACGACGGCGAACCACGACGGGGTCTCCACCGGCGGAATCCCGCGGGGAGCCGGCGCCATCAGCGGCATGAACGGCTTCCTGTCAGGAAGGACCCGGAACTGGAATCCCGTGCCCACGAACGGCATGAGCGGGCCGGCGTAGATCCAGCCGGGCGTGTGAGGGTCGTGGCAACCCGCCGCCGTGCACTTGGATGACCCGCGCCCGTGGGCGCCCGGCCTTCCACGCCGCGTACTTCTGCGAGTGGCACCTGAAGCAGACGAGCGAGACGTCGCCCTTGATATCGACGAGGCTCCCGTCGATGGTCTTGAGCATCCCGGGGTTCTTCTCGGCGTCCTCGTGACAGACGACACACGCCGCCTCGCCCGGCCCGAGCTTGTCGTGCCCCTCGAGCACGATCTCGTGGCCCTTGAAGTCGTTGGGGAGCTTGCGGCCGCCCTCGATCGAGCCGGGAGCAACCGGGTGGCAGCTCGTGCACGGGTCGAAGAAGAGCTCGCCCTGCGGCCGCTTGGCCTGCGAACGCCGGGGCTGCCCGAGACGAGAACCAAGCGTGATGACCAAGGCGACGAGCGACAGCATCCGCCGATCGATGTCTCTGTGGGAAGCGGTTGTATCTATGGCGCTGACACCACCTTTGGACACGGTGACCGAACTTGGCATGAGCTATGCGAACTATCAGTCCTGACCGTCATGCGCGGATTCGCGCGTTGTTGCCGTATTGTTAGGATTGTGTGAACGCCTATTGCGTGCGCCTCGCTCGGAACGGGCGGCGACGTGTGGCATCGCACGCAGTAGGTCGCCTCGTGGCACTTGAAGCAGAACGCGGCGCCCGTCTCCCGCACCTTCAAGTTGTGCTGTGCCACCCAGGGGCCCTTCTTGTCATCGTAGCCCTGGTGATGGCACATGGTGCAGAGGTTGGCGTTGCCCGCGTGGCACTTCGCGCAGACGGCGCGGTCCTGCTTGGCCACTACGGCATGCCCGGTGGCTCCCCGCGCCCAGCCCAGCGGGTGCGGCATCTCAAGCCCGTGGCAGCTGTCGCAGAAGTCCTGCTGTGGCACATCACACACTGCTGTCGGTCGGACTTCGCCACCGTTGCCGTGCGCCGTACTGCCACTTGCCGGTCTTGTGCGATCGGGGCTTGAGGTCCATGTCCTTGACATGGCACACGGTGCATTCGCCCGAGGCCTTGGGCTGCGACGGTCTGCCCGTGGCAGTTGAAGCACTGGGCCATCATCAGTGTGGCTCTGCTCGCCTTGGGATCCGGGTGCGCGGCCCAGAGATGACACGAGACGCACGACTTGTTGCGCGCGGCATGCTCGGCATGCTTGATGACCAGCCCGTAGCGCGACGTCGCCTTGCGGTCGGGGTCGTGGCACTGCAGGCAGGCCGCGTCCGGAATCGGCGAAGCAGTGGAGGTGGCGCTGGAGGATCCGGTGGTCTCTTCGCTGCCCTGGTTCGCCTGGCGAGCGCGCATGTCGCGCGCGACAGCGTCCAACGCTCGGCCATCGCCAGCGGCGCGCCGTACCAGGGCCGAGGAGTGCCGTGGCACGCAGTAGCAGCCCACTTCGGCATGCGGGGAGACCGACCAGGTTGCGACCTTCGGCTGCATCTCATGGCACGAGGCGCAGGCACGAGGCGACGAGATCGCGTAGGTCGCCCCGACGAACGACGAGCACCAGCGCGACGACGAATGACCGCGCCGAGGATGATGCGCGATCTTGGTTTCAACTCCCGTACGTGCGGCAGCTTGACCATGACTCTCATTCCCGAAGAGTACACAGGTACCGCAGTGCGGATGCACGGCTCCGAGCAAGTTCAGCTTCAAGCGCACCGGCCGTGCGCGGCCCACATTGGGAGTATGTTCGGAGCTTGTTTGGCGCAGGTGGTCGGCAGGTTAGGATTTTGTTAGGTGTTGGACCGTCCCCAGCCCCGCCCATCCCGCAGCGAGTATCCCCGTACGCGGCGCAGCAGCGCGCCTACTCCTTGGAGCGATGCATGATGTCGGTGATGGTGCGCAGCTGCGCCGACTTCTGGTTGTGCTCCTTCTTCATCTGCTCGCGCTTCTTGGGGTCGAGGTTGTCGCGCACCCTGTCGGCCAGGTCGCTGGGCGTGAACGGCTTGACGATGTAGTCCGTCGCGCCCTCGTTGAGCGCCTGGCGCTGCTTGTCGTAGTCGCCGACCGCCGAGAGGTGGATGACCGGGATGTCCTTGGTCTCCGGGTCGGCGAGCAGGCGCTTGCGCACCTCCGTGCCGTCCATGCGCGGCATCATGACGTCGAGCAGGATGAGGTCGGGATGGTGCAGCTTGGCCTGCGCGAACGCCTCGACGCCGTCGAATGCCTCATCGACGGTGTACCCCCGACCAACGAGCGTCGTCTTGACCAGCTTCACGATCGAAGGCTCGTCGTCTACCACCAGGATCCTTGCTGCCATCGTGGGTCCCGCCCCTTCTCTGTGTGCCTACTCGCCGAGAAACTCCCGTACCTGGGCGACCAGGTCTTTTGGTGTGAACGGCTTGCAGATGTAGTCTTTCGCCCCGCTGTCCAGCCCGGCCTTCTGCTCGGCGAGCTGGGTCTTGGCCGTGAGCATCACGACCGGGATGTCCTTGGTCGCGGGGTTCTCCTTGAGGCGCCGACACGCCTCGTAGCCGTCGAGCACCGGCATCATGACGTCCATCAGGATGAGGTCGGGCTGCTCGGCTTCGGCGATCTCGATCGCCGAGAGCCCGTCGCTCGCCTCGATCACCTCGAAGCCGCCGGCCTTGAGCGAGAAGGCCACGAGCTTGAGGATGTGCGGCTCGTCGTCGACGGCGAGGATGCGGCTCACGCCGGGACCTCCTCGCGCGTCCCATGGTGCCCATGATGAGCGCCTCGACTTCGTCGGCGATCAGCTCGGGCGAGAAGGGCTTGTGCAGGCGGTGCGCGGCCAGCTCGAGGACGTCGATCCGGTCGCGGTCGATGCGGTGCGCCGTCATCACCACCACCGGGATCTCGGCCCACTCGGGTGTCGTCTTCACGCGCTGGATGAGGTCGTAGCCGTCCATCTTCGGCATCTTGAGGTCGGTGACGATGATGTCGGGGATGCGCTGCTCCAGCGCGGCGACCGCCTCGGTGCCGTCGTAGGCGGCGACGACCGCGAAGCCCTTCTTGCGCAGCGTCTCCGAGAGCACCTTCACCACCGTCGCGGTCGTCATCGACCACGAGCGCCACCGGCGAGGAGATCGAGCCGACGATCTCGTCGATGATCTTGAGCAGCCGGCCCTGATCGATCGGCTTCTCGAGGTAGTTGGCGGCGCCCATCCGGCAGCTCTTGCCCTCGTCGCACACGATCGAGAGGACGACCACGGGGATGTCCTTGGTCTCGGGCCGCTCCTTGAGCCGGTGCAGCAGGTCGAATCCGTCGCCCTCGTCGAGGATCACGTCGAGCGTGATCGCGCGCGGCTGCACCTTGAGCGCCACCGCGAGCGCCTCGTCGGCGTTGTGCGCCTTGACGACGTCGTAGCCGCGCCGCGCGCAGGTAGGTCTCGATCAGATCGGCGACCTCGGGGTCGCGGTCGATGACGAGCACCGTTCCGCCCACCTCGTCCGGTCCCTCGAGCGACGGCGTGCGCACCATCTCGACGGGCGCGACCGGCAGGCTGAACCAGAAGGTCGAGCCCTGGCCCGGCTTGCTCTTGCAGCCGATCTCTCCGCCGAGCAGCTCGATGATCGTCTTGCAGATCGAGAGCCCGAGACCGGTGCCGCCGATCTCGCGGGTCATGGCGGTGTCGACGCGGTAGAACTTCGTGAACAGCCGCTTCTGGTCTTCTCGGCTGATGCCGAGGCCCTGGTCGGTCACGGAGACCGTCACGAAGTCGCCGGCGTGGGTCGCCGCGATCGGTGACCTGCCCGCCGCCGGGCGAGTACTTGATCGCGTTGCTGATGAGGTTGATCGAGCACCTGGCCCACGCGGTCGCGGTCGGCGGCCACGAGCGGCAGGTGTTCCGGAACATGGACGTCGACGCGTGCGACCGGTCTGCGACAGCACCGCCCGGAACGTGTCGACGGCGCCGTCGATCGACTCGGCGATCTTGAGCGGCTCGACCTTGAGGTGCACGCGGCCGGACTCGATGCGCGAGATGTCGAGCATCTCGTTGATGAGCTCCACGAGCCGGTCGGAGTTCTCCTTCACGATGCCGAGGAACTCCTGCTGCATCTCGTTGATGTCGCCGGCGCTGCCGTCGAGGATGAGGTCGACGTAGCCCTTGATCGAGGTCAGCGGCGTGCGCAGCTCGTGGCTGACCGTGGAGACGAACTCGTTCTTCATGTCGGCGATCACGCGCTCCGCGGTCACGTCGCGCAGCGCGAGCACGCGGCCGATGTAGTTGCCGCCAGCATCGATGACCGCGCTGACGCGCGCCTTCACCACGAGCTCGTGGTCGTCGTCGTTGAGTTCGACCTCGCTGACGGCCTCGGAGTCCAGCGGGTCGAACGCCTCGGCGTGGGCGCGGTGGAAGTCGCACTCCTCGCACTCGGTTCGCTTCTTCTCGAACGTGCACGGCCCTGCCTCGGGGTGGCAGAGCGTCCCCGAGATGAGCCAGCATCGGAGTTCGTCGGCGGTGTAGGCGGGGCATTCGGTGCGCCCGCAGCCCTTGGCGTCGCTGCAGCGCTCGCCGGACTCAGCGCGGGTGTCCGGCTCGATGCCGAGCAGCGCGTCGATCGAGACGGTCTTGCCGAGCACCTTGCGGCGGCTCGTGTGCAGCATGTCCAGCGCCGCGGGATTGATGTAGGTGACCTTGTCGGCGGTGTCGAGCAGCACGAGCCCGTCCGCGGTGGCCGCCAGGACGGCCTCGTTGCGATCGCGTTCGAAGGTCAGGTCGGTCTCGTCCCGGAGCGCGAGCGTAAGCGTGTGCTCGGCACCCCTGCCGCGGGTGACGCGTGCTGACAGCGATCGCTCCCCTACTTCGAGACGAAACCGTTCGGCACGGTGCGGACCGGCGCCAAGCCCGCGCTCGATGTGCGTTTGGAGTTCCGGGCTGCCGAGCTCATTCGAGGGCACGCCGAGGAGCCCGTCCTTCGCTCGGCCGAACAGCACGTGTGCCGCATGGTTCGCGAAGCTGACCCTGCCCTCGGCGTCGAAGGCCATCAGCCCCTCCTCTGCTGCGCTCAGCAGAGCGGTCAGGGCCTCATCGGAACAGGAAAGGGGCCTGCGATCCGTCATGCGTTCCTCCGCGTACTGATGACTCGGGCGTAACACTGATAGCTTCGCCACCGGACGCGTCCTTCCCTGCCTCTCGAGTCCAGACGCGCCCCGGCCCGATGTATGGCCGCGCGCTGACGACGCGTATCGGGCTGCGGGTATGCTGGAACCGTCCGGAAACGACGTGCATGTCCACTACACGAACCGGGGGCCGCATGTGAGCGACGACGCACTCAGGGCCGCGCGAATGCTGGCGGCCGGACTGGATCCGCTCGGCGTGTCCGAGCGGTCCGGCGCCCTGTTCGAACCTGACGACGTCGGATCGGGCGGCTGCTTCTCGCTGCGATTCCTCGGCGACGTGGTGCGGATCCGGTTCCCTGAGTACGAGTTCGAGGCCGACTCGCGGCTCCCATCCCACATCCAGGCACTGCTGGTGCACTACCTGGCTCGCAGCGACGGCGCGACGCCATCCGGCGAGTGGGGAGCGTTCGCGGACCTTCCCAACGGCCGCTTCTACGCCGCTGCGTTCCAGGGCTACACCGGAAATGCGCTCGTCCGCCGCCTCGCTGGGGAACCGGACGGGATCCCGGCGGCGATCGCTTCGCTCGGTGGCCGCCCCCTGACGTCAGCGGAACTCGCGACCAACGCCGACGCCGCCTGGGTCATCGACGCGCTCCCTCGCGTGCCGGTCGCCCTCCTGTGGTGGGACGCGGACGACGAGTTCCCGGCGAGGGCAGAGCTGCTCTTCGACCGCACGCGCGACCAACCACCTGCCGACCGACGGGTGCGCAATCGTCGGCTCATGGCTGACTACGCGGCTCGTCGCGCTGGCCGAACGACTACCGGCTCGGGATCGCGGACACCGCGGCCCCGGACCTCCTAGTCCCGCCGAGCCGCCTCGAGGGTGTCGAGCTTCTTCTCGTCGATGGACCTGAGTGTGCCGAGCACCACCCTGGCCGTCTCCTTGACCCTAGTCTTCTGCAGGTGCGACGTGATGTCGCGGCTCGTGTGGTAGGCCGGGTCGGTCAGGCGCTCGACCCAGACCGCAGGGTAGCCGGCCCGCTCATACGGCTCGTGGTCGCTCCATCCGCGTTGAGCCGGGGTCGCGGAGGTAGGTCATGCGCACGCCCTGGCGGCGAGCCTCCTTCATGACCACGTCCGACATGGTCTTGGGGCCAACGCCCATCGTCCGCGCATGCAGGCTGTCCCCCACACCGATCACGTCAATCGAGATCATTCCCACGAGGCGTCGGCGCTCCTTCTTGCTCATGGAGGCAACGCGATGTCTCGATCCGTAGTGGTGGTGACCGGGAACCTTGTCCACGTACTCTTCGGCGCCGAAGAAGTCGAGTTCGATCGTCGCCGTGACGGGGTGATCCTTGAGGATCCGTGCGTACTCGAGGAGCACCCCGCACGCAACCGCGCTGTCATTTGCCCCCGGTGCGGGCGCTTTGGAGTCGGTGTGGGCCCCAACTGAGACGACCCGCGGATCGCTGCCGGAGACCACAACGATGATGTTTCGACTGGTAGACCCGTTCGGCAACTTGAACGACTCGACGCGCGGCTCGTAGCCCATCTCGCGAAGGCTAGCCAAGATGTGGTCAAACGCCCGCTTCTCGGCTGTGCTGCCGCCGCTCCTCACTCCGAAGTCGACGATTGCCTCGGTGTCCGCCATCACGCGCCCGAGGTTGACCCCCGGCGGCCTCTCGGCCATCGTGCGGGCGGCTTCCGTGGCCACGGCCGTGGGCTGAGGGCGACGCCGGATCCGGCACGGCCGCTGGTGCTGCGGTGCCCGGGCTCGGCTGCGTGGCCTCGACGGCGGAATCAACCGGCGGTCCTCCGAGGAGACCAGCCGTGGAGACGGTTCCCGAGGGGTTCGAGCAGCCAGAGCACACGGCAATCGTCGCGAGCGCTGCAACCACTCCAGCGGCGGCACTCATGACGCAGCGAATACTCGCGGTGCCATCGAGCGCGGAACGCCCGTCGGCCGCCATCTACTCTCCGATGCCGCTACCGGCGGATTACCGCACGAACGCGATACGTGCCGGAGCGCGAGAGCCTCAGAACGTCGCGGTTGTACATGCGGACGCATCCGTGACTTGCCCAGGTGCCGATGCTGCTCGGGTCGTTGGTCCCGTGTATGTAGTAGCTCGTCGCGCGCCAGCGCCCACGAACCCTTCTCTGAAGCGGCAGGCGACGCCGACCCCATGCACTACGGACACTCTTGTTCTGGTATCGCCCCAACCGGAACGAGCCGGTGGGTGTCGGGGTGCGCGGCATCCCGATTGCGACTGGGGAAGCCTGCACGACGATTCCATACTTGACGAAGTACAGCATCAGATCGGACTTGTCGACGAGCACATACTTGGCGTAGCCAGGGGTCGGACCCGAGGTTGTAGACCGTCACCGCCGGGCTGGAACTCGTGCCCGAGGCGACGGTGAGCGAGATGCGACCATACGGCAGGTTGCCCGCAGCGACGGCAAAGGTACCGTCCGGCGAAACCGATGTGGCCGACGAGACGGGCCGCCCACTCGCGAAGAGGGTCACGGACGTGCCGGCGTCAGCCACCCCGGTGAAGACTCGACCGGATCTCACGAGGGACTGCTGAGCCAAACCAAGCGCTGGCGTGCCGGGTGCGGTGACGGCGATCGGCCGGCGAGCAGATCGCGGCCGAGACGATGGTCACTGCGAGTAGAGAGGCGAGCCTGAAGCCCACGCGCGTGGCCATCAGTAGGTCCTGACAACGATGCGCGCGACCCTGCCGTTGCGCACATAGAAGTCGGTTCCCGTGCGCCCGCCGAGGGCGTATCTGGTGTAGACACTGCCCGGATACCGCTTGAGTCCGGTCGGATAGGCTGCCGTGAGCGCTGCTTCCGACGAGCCGACGCTGATGCCGGCCTTGGTCCTGTATCCAGCACGATTGACAACGAACGTGAACACTCTGTGCTTGCGGGTCGAGTACATCTCGAGCGCGTACTTGCCAGCGCGCTTCTTTCCGAAGTAGGCGACGTAGACGACCTGATTGGTGTAGTTCCGGTCTCGGCCGGACTTCATCACCCGGCCGAGCTTGCGCTTGGCGACCGAGTCCTTCATCCCCAGTCGGGCCGAGCCGATACCTCTGTTCACGTGGATGGTGACGACCGCCTGAGCGGCCGCCGGAAACACGAGCACCGAGGCCAGCGCGGCGGCAAAGACCACGGACATCACCTTTGAGCGTCTCATCGAATATCACTCCCCCATGCTTCGAAGCGCGCGCACCAGCCTCGTGCGCAACAGCCATCCCCTTGGGTGTCTATCCCCCCAATCCGCCTCGGAATCTCGGTGTACGATATGCGCGCACTTCCCATTGCGCCTGAGGCGACTGGGGGACCGGGTGGAGAAGAGCGGGGGGGCGAAGCAGTCGGCGGCTGAATCCGGTGGATTCTTCGCGCCCGATGGCGGCGCCGAGGAACAGCGCGTTCGTGTCGGTCCGGCGCTCTCGTGGTGGCGGCTCGCATTCCGCTTCGTGCTGCTTGCCGCTGCGCTCTGGGGCGTGGATGCCATCGTCGCGCGCACCCTGGTGCCCGACGCGACCTACACCCGGAGCTACCGTCTGCCCGTGGCTCTGCCCACCGCTTCGATTGCAGACTACGTCGAATCGATCCATTCGAGTTCGCTCTCCGAGAAGGGCGGGCCGATCGTCGCCTTCGTGGGCGCCTCGCCCACATGGGGCCATCGGATCAAGGAGTCCGCCAACACGTACCCCTACGCGTTCCAGTCCGCTGCCAGTCGCGCCGGACTCTCCACCCGCACGTTCAACCTCGCGAGCAACGGTCAGTTCGTAGCCGACGAGTACTTCATCGCCAAGAAGGTCGCGGACGACTCCGATGTCGTCTTCGTGCAGCTCACGTATCACACGTTCAACCCCGCGGCGCGAGAGGGCTCCGTCATGCGCTACCCCGAGCTTCCGCGGCTGCTCGGGATGAGTCTCGACACGACCGAGGCCGCATATCTCGGCACAAAGGCTTCGGCGAAGGAGAAGGCGATCGTCGCGAGCGGACCGATTCGTCGGCGAGCACTGGCTCCTGTGGAGGGAGCGCGATTCGCTCGACCGCCGGCTGTTCGGCGGCAGGCCGCAGCAGGCGCTGGCAAACACAGCGTCATCGCGGCGCTCCGATCACGAGGCTCTCGTCTGACACCGCGCCGCCCGATGACGGGTTCGGGGCCTTCGAACAGCTCGAGCCAGGTCAACAGATGATCGTGGTCTCGCGCTTTGCCGAGACCGCGTCATTCAATCTCAGCCCCGAAGACAGCGAGGTGCGGTTCCTGACGCTGCTTGCCCAGGACCTCGCGGCACGCGGCAAGAAGGCCGTCTTCTTCATCGGCCCGCTCAACCGACAGCTGATCGCGGATTACGAGCTCATCGATCCCACGCAGTACGCGGCGAACGTGGCGATCCTCCGCGCGCCGATCGAGGCGCGCGGGATTCCGCGCTGCTCGACTACAACACCGGCCCCGACATGCTGCCGATCGAATACTTCGCCGACATCAGCCACACCAACGACGAAGGCGGCAAGGCCGTGGGGGCGCTGCTGTTCCGCGACACCCGGGAGTACCTGGGGGTGAAGCGCCCGTGATCTTCGGGGAGTGGATCTACGGCGCCTTCCTCGTCGTCGCCGCATTCGTGTTCCGCCTCTTGCCCGCCGCGCGCGCGCGGCTGGTGGCTCGCGGCATGCGGCCTGGGCTTCTACGCCTACTACGCTCAGGCGTTCCTCTGGCTGGTGATCGTTGAGATCGTCGTGATCTACGTCTTGACCCGTGATGCACGACATCACGTCTGGGCATTCGCCACGGCGCTGGTGGCCACGGGCGGCGCACTCGTGCTCATCAAGTACGGCTGGCTGGTGTCGTCGACGGCGGCCGATGCCGCCATGGCCCTTCGGCTCGGCCGACTGCCGACCTTCCCCCAGCTGGTGCTGCCACTCGCCATCTCCTTCTTCACCTTCGAGTTCATCCACTACGTGGTCGATGCTCGCAAGGGCATCCTGCCGCCGCACTCACCCGTCGGACTTCTTCGCGTTCGCGCTCTTCTTCCCGACGATGGTCGCCGGCCCGATCAAGCGCTTCGAGAGCTTCCAGCCACAGATCGCCACCGCGAGAGTCAGCGCGCAAGACATCAGCGACGGCGCGACGAGAATCGCCGTCGGACTGGCCAAGAAGATCGTCATCGCTGACACCTTGGCACCGCTCGACGACGCCGTTGCTCACTGACGCCGCTATGCGTGACGCGAGCACCGCGACCATCGTCGTCGGCGCTACTGGCGTTCGCGTTCAAGATCTACATGGACTTCTCGGGATACTCCGACATCGCTATCGGATCGGCGAGGCTGTTTGGAATCCGCGTCCCCGAGAACTTCGACTGGCCCTACCTGCGCACGAGCATCGCCCAGTTCTGGCGGCACTGGCACATGTCACTCACGTCGTGGATCACCGACTACGTCTACATCCCGCTGGGCGGAAACCGCATGGGCCTCGGGCGTACAGGTCTGAACCTGGTCGCGGCCATGGCCGTTTCGGGACTGTGGCACGGAGCACAGTGGCATTTCCTCGTGTGGGGGCTCTACAACGGACTGCTGCTGGCGGTCTACCGATTCTGGACCGTGCTCGTGAGACGTCCGATTGGCCAGCGCGTGCCGGCCCTTGCGCCGGGTGCGGGGTCCGCCCCCGTCCGTGCGGTCGGCGCCGCGGCTGGATGGGCTCTGACGTTCTCCTTGGTCACCCTTGGTTGGGGCCTCTTCATCATGCCTTTGGACCGCTTCGCCGAGATGCTCGGGAGGTTGCTATGAGTGACCTGCACGCGAACACACCTCAGCACTCCGTTGAACCAACAAGCCCCAAGCCCCATTGGCTGCAGGTCCTTCGCGCACTTGCGTCCGACGTGGGGATCGCGCTGCTGTGGGCGGCGCTTGTCACGGCGATAGTGCTGTTCTCGGGAGTCGTGTCCCAATTCGCGTACGTGGACTTCTAACTCCCTCAAGAGTCGCCAGCCAGGCTCGCCGTCCCACCGGCGTTCGCACCACCCGACGCTGAGCCGTCAGCCTCCTAGCCCGTGCTTCGCGCAGAACTCGTCGATGACAGAGTCGAGCGTGGGCACCGAGGTGTCGACCACCCGATAGGTCACGCGCACCGACGGATGCTTGATCTCGATCAGCCTGCCGAGATCGATCGGCGTGCCGATCGCCACCACGTCGCACGGCGTCGCGTCGATCGTCGCCGCGAGGTCGGCGAGCTGCTCCGCCGAGTAGCCCATCGCCGGCAGGACCGCGTCCATGTGCGGGTACGCGGCGAAGGTGTCGCGCAACGACCCGACCGCGTACGGCTGGGCGTTGACGAGCTCGGCGGCGCCTGCGGCGCGGGCCGCGAGCGCGGCGGCCCCGTAGCGCATGCCGCCGTGCGTGACGGTGGGGCCGTCCTCGACCGCGAGCACCCGCTTGCCGGCCAGCGCCGCGGGATCGGCCGCCGTGATCTCGCTGGCCGTCAGGACCAGCTTGGCGTCCGGGTTGTACGTCGCAGCTGCAGCGACGAGGTCGTCGATGGAGTGCTGCTCGGCGGTGTTGACCTTGTTGATGACCAGAACGTCGGCGCGCAGGAAGTTGACCTCGCCCGGGAAGTACGCGCGCTCGTGGCCGGGCCGGTGCGGGTCGAGCGCGACGATCTCGAGGTCGGAGTGGTAGAACGGCCAGTCGTTGTTGCCGCCGTCCCAGACGATGACGTCGGCCTCCTTCTCGGCCTCGCGCAGGATCTGCTCGTAGTCGACGCCGGCGAAGACGATGGCGCCGACCTCGACCAGGTGCTCGTACTCCTCGCGCTCCTCGACGGTGACGCCCAGATCGGTCGAGATCGGCCACGCTCGCGTAGCGCTCGACGCGCATCGCGTTCAGGTCGCGGTACGGCATCGGGTGCCGGATGTCGACGCCCTTCAGGCCCTTGTCGCGCAGCCGCTCGAACACCCGCCGAGAGATGCCGGACTTGCCCACGCCCGTGCGCACCGCGCAGACGCTGATGACCGGCTTGACCGAGCGCACCATCGTCGCGGCAGGTCCGAGCAGCCGGAAGTCGGCGCCGAGCGACAGGACGAGCGAGGCCTTGTGCATGAGGTCGACGTGCGCGACGTCGCTGTAGGCGAACAAGACCTCGTCAATGTCCTCGTCACGAAGCAGCCGAGGCAGGTCGGTCTCCGGGACGATCGGGATGCCGTCGGGATAGCGGGGGCCGGCGAGTTCGGGCGGGAACCGGCGGCTGTCGATGCCGGGAATCTGCGTGGCGGTGAAGGCGACGATCTCGATGGTCGGATCGTCGCGCAGCGCGACGAGGAAGTCGTGGAAGTCGCGCCCGGCCGCGCCCATGATGACCGCTCGGCGAACGCGCCTCTCACCTTGGCTGTTCGATGACATGCTTGCCCCTCTCCGTCCAGGATGCGCCGCTGGGTAAACCCGACACACTGCATAGGATTCCCAACGGAACGCATAACCAGTCACCACGGCGAGGGCGCGACGGGGTTTGAGGCCGCGCCCCTCTCAACCCCGGTGCCGCATGCGTCGGCACGAGACTCCAGACCAAATCCCTCCGGCGCTACCCCGAGCAAGCAGGCAACGAATGGGGAGCCGGGGGCCCATCTCAGATTGAGACGGGTCCTCGTCGATTCCTCCTCAAACCATGCAGTACGCTGGTGTTGGATGCCCTCCCAGCAATCCAGGTGCTCCCTGCCCTTCTCCCACTAGGGCGCCAAGTAGAACGCCGGACCGTCGAGCTGATAGATCCTGGAAAGGTTCGCCTGAACGCTGTCCTTCTCGGCAATGGACGCAGTGTAGAAATGCGAACCATTCTTCTTGTTGAAGAAGCGCCAAACGGTGATGGAGCCTGCCGGAGGTACGACGCATACGTTGTAGGCCGGACCGTCGTACGAGTAGATCCTGGAGAGGTTCGCCTGAACACTATTCTTCTCAGCCAAAGAAGAGGTGTAGAAGTGCGAGCCGTTCTTCTTGTTGAAGAAGCGGTAGAGCGGCTGTGTGTTCGCTGGGTTGGCAGTGTTGACCAGATACGCGATGCCTCAAGGGCGTAGATCTTCGAGAGGTTGGCCTGCACGCTGTTCTTCTCGGCCTCGGACGCAGTGTAGAAGTGGGAACCGTTCTTCTTGTTGAAGAAGCGGTAGACAGGCATGGGCGCCCAAAGCGAGGTGACCTCGATGGAAACAACCACGGCGTTGGAGTCGGCTGCTCAGTCATTGGCCTTGTAGGTGAACGAGTCGGCACCTAGGTAGCCGGCTGTGGGCGTGTAGATGAAAGAGCCGTTGGACTGGAGGAGCAGCGTGCCGTGCAGAGGATCGACCACCTTGACGGCTGAGAGTATGTCTCCCTGGGCATCTGTGTCGTTCCGAGCACTCCGGGAGCGGAGATGCTGAGCGCGGTGCCCTTAGGCGTTGCATAGGAGTCAGCCACGGCCACCGGAGGCGAGTTCGGGACTTCCCACCCCGGCTCCGTCGAATCCCCGTCGTTGTCATATTGGGCTGCCATGCCGCCACTACCCGCGCCGAGATCCCAGGTGCGGTCCTGGTCGGGGTTGCCGGTGTCCACCGGCTCGGAGAAGTCGACGGTCCAGGCGCCTGACCCGTTCGCGGTCACGGCTCGCTTAGGTGCCGCCCGGTCCTGCTCGTCGGTACATGCGTAGACATCCACCTCGCTGCCGGGCGCGGCGGTACCCGAGACGGTGTCGGCGTCGGGATCGACGCCCTTCACCACGACTGCAGTGACGACGTGTGCCTTCGTCACCGACCCTTGCGTCACGGTCACGTTGTAGCCGACCTGGATGTCGTAGCCGATGTTCCACGAGTTGAATTCGCCCCATTGGTCGGTAGTCGCGTCGAACTCGAAGTCCGGCAGCGCGTCGGCGTCCAGATCGTCGATCGCCACGTGGACGGAGTGGTCAGGAGCCCACTCCCGGCCCCACACGCCATCGCCGTCGGGACCCACCGAGAAGGTGGGGTTCGGGACGTTCCAATCGGCCTGAGTCGAGTCACCGTCATTGTCGAACTGCTGGGCTCCGCCTTGGCTGCCGGGCACGAGATCCCAGGTGCGGTCCTCGTCGGGGTTGCCGGTGTCCACCGGCTCGGAGAAGTCGACGGTCCAGGCGCCAGAGCCGTTCGCGGTCACGGCTCGCTTCGGTTCCGCGCGGTCCTGCTCGTCACTGTAGACGCGAACCTCGACGTCGCTGCCGGGCGCGGCGGTACCCGAGACGGTGTCGGCGTCGGGATCGACGCCCGTCACCGCGACTGCAGTGACGACGTGTGCCTTCGTCACCGTCCCTTGCGTCACGGTCACGTTGTAGCCGACCTTGATGTCGTAGCCGATGTCCACCGAGTTGAATTCGCCCCATTCGTCGGTCGTCGCGTCGAACTCGAAGTCCGGCAGCGCGTCGGCGTCCAGATCGTCGATCGCCACGTGGACGGAGTCGTCAGGAGCCCACTCCCGGCCCCACACGGCATCGCCGTCGGGACCCACCGAGAAGGTGGGGTTCGGGACGTTCCAATCGGCCTGAGTCGAGTCACCGTCGTTGTCGAACTGCTGGGCTCCGCCTTGGCTGCCGGGCACGAGATCCCAGGTGCGGTCCTCGTCGGGGTTGCCGGTGTCCACCGGCTCGGAGAAGTCGACGGTCCAGGCGCCAGAGCCGTTCGCGGTCACGGCTCGCTTCGGTTCCGCGCGGTCCTGCTCGTCACTGTAGATGCGAACCTCGACGTCGCTGCCGGGCGCGGCGGTACCCGAGACGGTGTCGGCGTCGGGATCGACGCCCGTCACCGCGACTGCGGTGACGACGTGGGTCTTCGTCGCCGTCCCTTGCGTCACGGTCACGTTGTAGCCGACCTTGATGTCGTAGCCGATGTTCCACCGAGTTGAATTCGCCCCATTCGTCGGTCGTCGCGTCGAACTCGAAGTCCGGCAGCGCGTCGGCGTCCAGATCGTCGATCGCCACGTGGACGGAGTCGTCAGGAGCCCACTCCCGGCCCCACACGGCATCGCCATCGGGACCCACCGAGAAGGTGGGGTTCGGGACGTTCCAATCGGCCTGAGTCGAGTCACCGTCGTTGTCGAACTGCTGGGCTCCGCCTTGGCTGCCGGGCACGAGATCCCAGGTGCGGTCCTCGTCGGGGTTGCCGGTGTCCACCGGCTCGGAAAAGTCGGCGGTCCAGGCGCCTGAGCCGTTCGCGGTCACGGCTCGCTTCGGTGCCGCTCGGTCCTGCTCGTCGCTGTCCATGCGTAGACATCGACCTCGCTGCCGGGCGCGGCGGTACCCGAGACGGTGTCGGCGTCGGGATCGACGCCCGTCACCGCGACTGCGGTGACGACGTGGGCCTTCGTCGCCGTCCCTTGCGTCACGGTCACGTTGTAGCCGGCCTGGATGTCATAGCCGATGCTGTCCCACTTGTTGAACTCACCGAACTCGTTGGTGGCTGCGTCGAACTCGAAGTCCGGCAGCGCGTCGGCGTCCAGATCGTCGATCGCCACGTGGACGGAGTCGTCAGGAGCCCACTCCCAGCCAGCACACGCCATCGCCATCGGGACCCACCGAGAAGGTGGGGTTCGGGACGTTCCAATCGGCCTGAGTCGAGTCACCGTCATTGTCGAAGCGGGCTGCCATTCCTTGACTGCCGGGTGCCAAGTCCCAGATGCGGTCCTCTTCAGCATTGCCGGTGTCACCGAGGACGGAGAAGTCGGCGGTCCAGGCGCCTGCGCCATCCGCGGTCACCGCGCGCCTTGGAGCCGCAACGCCCTCCTCGTCTGTCCATACGAACACATCCACGCCACTGTTAGGTGACGCGGTACCTGAGACGGTGTCTGCACCGGGGTCGACGTCGGTCACCGCGATCACGGCAACTTCGAGAATCTTCGTTGTCGCCCCTTGCGTCACGGTCACGTTGTAGCCGGCCTGGATGTCATAGCCGATGCTGTCCCACTTGTTGAACTCACCGAACTCGTTGGTGGCTGCGTCGAACTCGAAGTCCGGCAGCGCGTCGGCGTCCAGATCGTCGATCGCCACGTGGACGGAGTCGTCAGGAGCCCACCCCCAGCCAGCCACGCCATCGCCATCGGGGCGCACCGAGAAACTCGGCGCAGAGAGGGTTGCGGCCGGTAGTTCGGAGACGCTTGACATGGATATCGGCCGACCGCGCAGCGGAGCCGATCGTATGGACCCGCGCGGCGTGTCACTGTGAGCAGTAGACCGTGCGGACGCTCGACCGGATGATTGCTTCGTCTCACGTACCAAAGAGCCTCGCAATCTTGCCACCGGGCCGAACGCAGCCCCCGTCGATGGCAAGACGAGCGCCGCCACACAGACCAGAGCAAGGAGAGACAGTCCGAAACGTGAACGTCGAGATTCCTTCGCCACAACGCGCCCCCTCGTGCCACGGCCGTCCGAGCGACGGATCACCATGAGCAGGGGCAACCGGCCGCTGGGGTCGGTCTCACCATTGACTAGGCGCCTAGTCCGGTGACCGGAAGACGCCCGACGCATCCGCCCCCACAGACGCTCGCTGCCAGCAACAACGCAGCACGTTGGGCGTACCCAAGAACACCGGCCTCCAAACACTCCATCAGAGTGGAGTCAGGCCGGGTCTGTCGGGGCTCTGCTCTTGCGCACCTCTCGCTGGCCTCTCGACCCTCGGCGGCGGAGCTGCGTGCCGATGCCTACGGCGCCAACCCCAGATGCGGAAACACCGCGACCTTGAGCTCCTCGACACGCAGCCAGGTGAGCTCCAGCACGCGCGCAGCACGCTCGGGCGGCGAGTCGAATCGGTCGTGCGCGCCCATGCTCAGCGGTGGCTCGCAGTCGAGGCGCGAACGGACGTGCTCGCGCCAGCTCTCGGGCACCTCATCGGCGAGCTCCACCCCACCGAGCTCTGCCATGAGCCACGTCCAAGCCAGCGGCACCACGTCGACGATGTGATAGCCTCCGCCGCCCAGCGCTGCGAGGCGGCCCTCGCAGAGTTCATCGGCGAGGCCGATGATCCCGCGCACCAGCGAGCGATAGCCCGGTATCGTCAGGCCCAGTTCGGTCTGCGGGTCATCATGATGTGCGTCGACGCCAAGTTGGGCGACGATGATGTCGGGGTGAAACGCCCTCGCCAGCGGGACCACGACCTCGTCGAAGGCGATCGCGAAGCACTCGTCGGTCGCATACGCCGGCAGCGGCACATTGGCGGCGAACCCCTCGCCTGGTCCGTAGCCGCACTCCCCGGGAAAGCCCGTTCCCGGGAAGGTGTACAGCCCGCTCTCGTGGATCGAGATAGTGAGCACGTCCGCGGTGCCGGCGAAAGACTCCTGCACCCCATCACCGTGGTGCGCATCGATGTCGATGTAGAGCACCTTGATGCCGGGGTGCTTCTGCCGGGCCACAGCGATTCCGACCGAGGCGTCGTTGTAGACCGAGAAGCCTGCAGCGCGGCTCCGGTGCGCGTGATGCATTCCTCCGGCTATCGAGAAGGTCCGCGTGTGACGGCCTGCGAGCACCTCTTCGATGCCCCGGATCGTGGACCCGCAGGTCAGCGCCGCAATATCGTGCATCCCCGGATACACAGGGTTGTCCTCGGTGCCAAGACCCATGGACATCCGGGTGCCGAACCCCCAGTCGCTGGCTTCACGCACGGCCTCGATGTAGCCGATGCTGTGCACGAGCATGAGCTCGTTCTCGGTCGCCGGTGCCGGGTGGATCACCTCATGCGGGTCGAGGAGGCCGAACGCCGCCATCAGCTCGACCGACAGCGTCAGCCGCAACGGGTTGAGCGGGTGCGCGTCGCCCAGGTCGTAAGCGGCGAGCGCCGGATCCCATATGAGTGCCGCGTTGTCCACCCGAGTGCTCCCTTCGCCTGCGCCAAGAAGGGTTCGTGCTGTGGCGTCTTTGTGCCCAATACCGGAAGTCTCGCACAAGTCCGGCCACCGGGTTGGGCTCCGGTTTCGAGGCTCCGCTATCCAAACGGGGAAAGCTCTCATCTGGAGGTGCTTTCAATGCGAAGAATGCTTGACCCTAAGTCGATCGCCCTCATCGGGGCGACAGAAGCTGAAGGTACGGTCGGCAGGACCATCATGGAGAACCTGATGCGCTCGACCGGACGTACCTTGTTTCCGATCAACCCGCACCACGAGACGGTCTTCGACATCCCCTGCCTGCCGAGCATCGGAGCGGTGCCGGAACCTGTGGACCTGGCGCTCGTCGCGACGCCGGCGAGCACGGTGCCCGACGTGCTCCTCGAGTGCGCCAAGGCCGGTGTCCACGGTGCGATCGTGGTCTCGGCGGGCTTCGGCGAGATCGGCAAGGACGGACTGGCGCTCGAGAAGCGCATCAAGAAGATCCTCAGCGAGTACCCGATGCGCGTGGTGGGCCCCAACTGCCTCGGCATCATCCGGCCGAGCGTGGGCCTCAACGCGTCGTTCCTCTCTGTCGAGCCCAAAGCCGGGCGACATCGCGCTCATCTCGCAGAGCGGAGCGCTGGGAACCGGCATGCTGGACTGGGCCGTCAGCGCCCAGGTCGGCTTCTCGATGTTCGCGTCGGTGGGCAGCATGGTCGACGTCGACTTCGCGGACCTGGTGGACTTCCTCGGCGAGGATCCCCACACGCGAAGCATCCTCATCTACATGGAGACCATCGGAAACGCTCGGCGCTTCATGAGCGCGGCGACGCAGCTTCGCGCGCGGCAAGCCGATCATCGTCCTCAAGCCGGGCCGGTACTCGGCCAGTGCCAAGGCCGCGCTCTCGCACACGGGAGCGATGACCGGCGACGACGAGGTCTACGAGGCAGCCTTCCGCCGCGTGGGCGTCTTGCGCGTGCACGAGGTCGCCGACCTCTTCCACGCCGCCGAGGTGCTCGACTCCCAGCGTCTGCCGACCGGACCGAACGTCGCGATCGTCACCAACGCCGGCGGGCTCGGCGTCATGGCCACCGACTCGCTCATCGAGCACGGCGGTCGCCTCGCTGACCTTTCCGAGAAGACCATGGGCCTTCTGGACGCGGCGCTGCCCCCGTACTGGAGTCACGCGAACCCCATCGACGTCCTGGGAGATGCGCCGAGCGACCGGTTCGTTGCCGCCGTCGAGGCATGCCTGGCCGACGCCGGCGTGAACGGGATCCTGCTCGTGTACACCCCTCAGGGCAACGCGCGCCCTGATGAGATGGCGGCGCTCGTTGCTGGCCGTCGCCAAGGGATCCCACAAGCCGGTGATCACGGTGCTGATGGGCGGCGACACGGTGGACAGAGGGCCGCGAGATCTTCCAGGCGGCAGCGATCCCCTGCTACAACACGCCAGAGGAGGCCGTGCGCACGTACATGGGCATGTACCAGTACGCGCGCAACCTGGAGCTTCTCTACGAGACCCCCGCCGAGCTTCCCATCGACATCGCGCCGCCCAAGCACAACCTTCAGGCCATGCTCCGCCGGGTCGCAGCCAGCGGTCGCACGGTGCTCACCGAGGAGGAATCGAAGCGCTTCATCACCACGTACGGCTTCCCGGTGATCGCGCAGGTCCTCTCCGACGACGTCGAAGAGGCGCTCGCGGCTGCCGACGAAGATCGGCTACCCGGTCGTGCTCAAGATCGTGTCGCACGACATCACGCACAAGAGCGCAGCCGGCGGCGTCGAGGTGGGCGTCTGCTCGCCGGCCGACCTGGAGACTGCGTACGCGCGCATGATGAAGCGCGTGAAGAAGAGTTCGCCCAAGGCCGTGATCGAGGGCGTCGCGGTCCAGAAGATGGTGCGCGGCGCTGACTACGAGCTCATTCTCGGCATGAAGAAGGACCAGCAGTTCGGCTCGGTGATCGTGTTCGGCGCCGGAGGCGTCGACGCCGAGGGGCTCGCCGACTTCTCGGTGGCTCTGCCGCCGCTGAACCAGACGCTCGCGCGCCGCATGATGGAGGAGACGCGCATCTTCAAGAACATCCTCAAGCCCAGGCGAGGCGTCGTTGCGCCCGACGTCGGCGAACTGGAGGAACTGCTCACGGTGCTGTCCAACATCGTGGTCGACTTCCCCGAGATCGCCGAGATCGACATCAACCCACTCGTGATCGCCGGCGGCAAGATCAGCGCCGTCGACGCCCGGATCGTCATCGACAAGAGCGTCCTGAGGGGCAAGCCCAAGTTCCCGCACCTCGTCATCACGCCCTACCCCACCAGATACGTGACCCCGTGGCGGCTGTCCGACGGCACCGAAGTCATCCTCCGCCCGATTCGGCCCGAAGACGAGCCGATGATCGGCGAGTTCCTCAAGACCGCTGTCGGAGGAGACGCTTCGCCAGCGCTACTTCGTCAACCATCTCAACATCAGCCACGAGTTGCTCGTGCGCTTCGTCAACAACGACTACGATCGCGAGATCGCCATCGTCGCCGAGCTCAGCCGCGGCAAGAAGAAGCGGATCATCGGCGTCGGCCGGCTGATGGGCGAGGCCGACCGGGGTCGCAGCGAGTTCGCCGTCGTCGTCCACGACGACTGGCAGGGCCGAGGGCTGGGGTTCAAGCTCACCGACACGATCATCGGCATCGCGCAGGAGAAGGGGCTGAAGGAGATCAGCGGCTACATCGACGCGAAGAACCGGCGGATGCTGCGCGTCGTCGCGGAGCTCGGCTTCATCGCCGAGGAGACCGTCGACTGCGTCACCACGGTGCGACTGCCGCTCGCGTAGCGCGGGCGCGTGACCGGCCTAGCCGGTCACGCGGGTGATCAGGTACTCCAGGTAGCGGGACTTGAACTGCTTGCTCGCCATGGCCTGCTTCAGCGGTGGCAGCTGCAGGACCACGCCCAGCACAGCCGCAAGCGCGCGGTGGTTCCACAACACCCGGTTGTCGAAGACCAGGTCCTGCAGGTCACCGCGCTCGATGGCCATGACCACGGTTCGGTGCAGTGAGTTCAGCGGCGTGATGACCCTCTCGGCACGGGACTTCAGGCTCAGGCTCTGCCTGCGGGCACGTGCGAACGCATACGCCGCAGCCCAGGCATACCTCCTCGTCCAGCCTGGCCCGCCTCGCTCGGGGATCATGAGCGTCGTTCGCCGAGACGAGTGACATCGCCTGGACGGGACAGGCGAGCACGCACTTGCCGCAGCCATTGCAGCGCGACTCGTCGACTTCGGGCAGGAAATTGGAGGTGTGGACGGGGTTGAGCATGCCGAACTTCCGGGCCGCGATCATCGCCTCGCAGCAGCAGCCGCAGCAGTTGCAGATGAAGTTGACGCGCTCGCGCACGTTCTCGCCGAACTGCACGAGATTGCGCTCGTAGGCCTGGTCGAGCAGGTCCATCCCCTCGGCGACATCGACGGCGCGCGCGTAGCCGTGCCTGATCAGCGAATCGGCGGACCCGTTGAAGGTCATGCAGATCTCCATCGGCGCGTCGCAGTTGCGGTCGACGTGCAGCATCTTGTGCCGGCAGTAGCACACACCGATGCCGCGATGGGTAGCGGTCGCGATGACCTCGCTGGCGCGCTCGTAGTCGAGCACGTGCAACGCGTTCTCGTTGGAGAGCACCGGCTCGTGTACGAACACGCGGCCGAGTTGCGTTTCGCCCCGCACGAAGAGGTTTCGGATGAACTCCTCTTCGACGTTCATGTACTGGTAGAAGAGTTCGCCGAGCACCTTCTGGTCGATGTCCCCGCGCAGCCGCATCATCGAGAACTCGAAGAAGCCCGCCATCGGAGGAGGCAGGATGTAGGTCGTCTCGCCGTCGCGCTCGGTGTCCACCAGGATCGCCCTGCTGGCCAGCTCGTCGAGCACCCGGCGGGTTTCGGCCACGTCCATCTTCAGGATCCTGCTGGCCTGCCGTGCCGTGAACGGCTTGATCGGCAGCTGGGCCACGATCTGAGCCTCGGGCTCACTGAACAGGATCTTGAGAATCGCGTAGAGCGTGTCCGAGGGAGGCGCACCCTGCGGGAAAGCGGTTCAGCCGATCGACAAGCTCGGTGTACCCCGACTTGAGTGTCGCGTGCGCCATCGTCACCGCTCCACGGGCAGGTCATTCTCGGGCAGGTGCTCTGACCCGTATCTGCCCATTCGCGCTCTGAGTCAGGCCCGGCAAGAGGCTACTTCACGCGTACGCTCTTGGCCGTGCTCTTGGAGCCGAGATAGCTGACCGCTGGCGTCTCGGCGCCGGAGTAACGAGCGATGAAACGCCACGAGCCCTTCTTGGCGGTTCTGAAGACGTAGCGGTAGGAGCCGTTGACCAGCCGCACCCGCGCCGAACCCTGGCTCTTCCATCTGCCGCCGGACGCGCCGGTACATCGAGATCCTGACGTAGCCGTCGGCCGCCGGAGAGACCTTGCCCCTGAGGGTAAGGCCGCTTCCTCGCCTTCACGCTGCTCCGGCCCGTGATCCGCGTGGACGTCGACTTGGTCACCGCCGGCCAGATGGGGTTGCCGAAGCGCGACGCGGTAGATGTTCCAGAAGCTCGTGTTGCCGCTGATGCTGGGGTTGTAGACGTAGAGCTTGTACGTCGCGATGGAGTACGGGATAGATCGCGACCTTGGGGCGCCGGTAGATGTCCCAATAGCGGATTCCGGGGTAGTACAGAGGCGACGTACTTGACCCTGCCCTCGCCGTATCCGTCGAGCAGCCGTGCGCCGTGCCACATCTGGTTGCCGAAGCCCGGGTACTTGTTTGTGGTGCCGTTCGGGCAGCCGGCTCCGATCGCCCGAGCCAGCGTCGTGGACGTCAGGGACGTCCGCGTGAGCAGACTCTGCTCCTTCTGGAGCATGGTGAGCATCACCTTGGGATTGATGTTCCACTGCTGGCAGGCCTCCCAGATGATCAGCGATGCCGGCTTCTTCACGCCGTCGGTATCGGGAGTCAGGTTCACGTTCGGGCTGCTCGCGCTGACGGTGATCGTAGTGTCGTAGTCCGAGGTGACCAGCGACTTCAACCGACCTGGCTGCTTGTTGAGGTAGGCCTGGATCTGGGCCGGCGTCATTGAGTCGGAGTCGCGCAGGACCTCGTCGGAAAGGATGCGGTGGGGAGGCGCAGCGAAGGCGCTGCTGGCCCCCGCGAGGACGAAGAGCGCGAGCGCGAGGCCGAGGACTCCCGCGCGTCGCCCGCCTGCCTTGGCGCCGGTGCAGGGCTGGTACTCGAGTGCGGACTGTGCATGCGACTGGTCCTCCGAGAGACGACGGATGCTGGAAGCGGCGATGGGCTCGGGACCGGATTCACCTCTTCGGCTCCCCTCAAGCATACCGTGCGCTCGGCAAGTCGGCACGACCGGAGCGCCGCTACTTGCGGAGTTCCACGACCCCGTCGCGCACGAACGCCTTGGTGCCGCGTCCGCGCGAGGTCTTGGCGATGATGCCGTTGATCCGCCTGGCATTCCGTCCCCTGGCGAGAGTCGGGCGGCCGGCGCCATCGATGAACATCGCTCGCGCTCGGACATCGGATACGCCGCTCGGCGAGAGCCGCATCGAGAGGATCATGGTGTCGTGGCCGGCGGTGCTCCCCGGGGAGAACACGAAGTTCCCGAGCGAGTAGGCGATGAGCTTTCCTCGGTAGTACTCGACGCCCTGGATGACGTGGGGATGGTGCGACAGTACCGCGTCCGCGCCGGCGTCTATGGCGGACCGCCCGAAGCGCACCTGTGACGACGTCGGGCGATACGATCGCTCGACGCCCCAGTGGAAGGAGACGATGACGTAGTCGGCCTGCGCGTGGGCGGCCGCGATCTGGCGCTTCACGCCGGACAGGTTGGTCGTGTACGCGGTGCCGGAGCGCTCTGGTCGTGGCGGCGAAGTTCGAGGGCCCGATCTGCGAGTAGGAGAGGTAGGCGATCTTGGCGCCGTTGCGCTCGATGATCGCCGGCTTGAATGCGGCCGAGCGGTTCACGCCTGCCCCCGCGTGGGCGATTCCCGCACGGTTGAGGTTGTTGATGGTGTCGCGAAGCGCAAGCGAGCCGAAGTCACGCGCGTGGTTGTTGCCTTGGCCGATGAGGTCGAAGCCGGCCCAGGCCAGACCCCTGCGTGACGCTCGGACTTCCTCGGAAGGTGAAGGTCTTGCCGGGCACAGCGCGCCCTCGGCGGGAGAGCGGTGTTTCCAGATTGCCGACGCGTGACGTCAGCGCCGGTGAGATAGCGGCGAGCGGCCGAGAACGGGGCGTTGGGTCCCTTCCGCGAGACCAGACCACCCACGCTTGAGCTGAACGTCATGTCGCCGACGGCGGTGACCGTGATCGTCGCGGGGACCGTCGGGGTCGTCTCGGCGAAGGCCGTTGCGGCGAACGCGCTCGCGAGCGTGAGCGTGGCGGCCATGACCAGTACCGGACGGACGAGTGCGCGAGTCGAGAACATGAAGCCCCCTCCGTGGCCGACGGGCATATCATAGGGCACGACGGCATCGGACCACTCGCGTGTAGGGAAGAGACCGCCGTCGCGACGAGAGGAGACCCGATGGAACGCAGAGACTTCTGCCGATTCCTCGGCGTCTGCGGACTCGCGGCGTGCGCCGGCGGCCTGGGCGGATGCGCCCGAGCTCTGCAGTGGTCAGATACGCAGCATGCGCAGGTGGTCACACGCACGTTCGGCTCAGCGCCGCCGTCCGCCGGAACGACCGCCGCTCAGAATGCAACCGCAGGTGCGGCACCCCAGCCGCTACCCGACATCGCGGTCACGAGAGGCAAGGACCCCGCGGCGAACACCCGGCTTGCGGTGACGCTGCTCGGAGGGATGGACCGGTTCGTGAAGCGCGGTTCGCGCGTCGTAATCAAGCCGAACATCGTCATTGCCCGCGAACCGGAGTTCGGCGTCACCACCAACCCCGAGGCGGTGGCCGAGACCGTCAAGATGTGCTGGGAAGCCGGCGCAGCGTCGGTGACCGTCATGGACCACCCGACGGCACCGCCTCGGCAGGCCTATACCGTGAGTGGCATCCAGAAGGCGGTGCGGAGCGCCGACGCCGACATGAAGGTCCTGTCAGACCGCGACTTCGAGCGCATCGCCATCCCCAACGGGCGCGTGCTCACGTCGTGGCCGCTGCTGACCGATGTGTTCGATGCCGACGTGTTCATCAACATGCCGTGCGCCAAGACTCATGGCCTCGCCGGACTCACGCTGTCGATGAAGAACCTCATGGGCATCCTGGGCGGCACCCGCGGACTGATACACCAGGAGTTCTCGCAGAAGATCGTGGACGTCAATAGCCTCATCAAGCCGCAGCTCGTCATCCTCGACGCCTATCGTCTGCTCTTCCGCAACGGACCCACCGGCGGCGGCATGCAAGACATGAAGATGGGCTACACGACGGTGGCGGGCACCAACCCGGTCTCGGTCGACGCATACGGTGCGACGCTCTTCGACATGAAGCCGACCGACCTCGACTACGTGCGCATCGCCGCCGAGCAGGGCCTGGGCGTTGCCGACCTCTCCAAGCTCCGCATCGAGAAGCGTGGCCTGTGATGCCCTCCGCCGAGAAGCCCCGTTCGCGCGGCATCCACCGATTCCGTCGCGCCGTCCAGTTCGCGTTCCTGACGCTGTTCTTCGTACTGCTCACGCTCACCGTCTGGCCGTTGGGCACTGTGGCGCTGGGCGTCTTCTTGGGGGCCGACCCCCTCATCGCACTCAACTCCGCCGTGAACGGCGTGTGGCTCTGGCCGGGCTGGCTGGCGCTCGCGATGCTCGCGCTGCCCCTCGTTGCCGGCCGAGCGTTCTGCGGCTACGTGTGCCCGACCGGAACCATCATCGAGACGACGACCCCCAGCGCCGGTCCCGGCCGCCTGTCACCCGCGGCCCGGGGGCGGCTGCGCGCGCTCCCCATCTTCGTACTCATCGGCTGTGCGGGCCTGCTGCTCTTCGCCAGCGGCGCGTTCCTTCTGTTCGACCCCCTCGCGATCCTCACGCGGACCGCGACCACGCTGCTCTATCCGCTCATCGACCGGCTGCTCCGTCTCGTGGGCGACGTCACCTACCTCGCCACTCCGCTGCGTCCCGGGGTCGACCTGATGACCGGCGCGCTCACCGGCCGACTCATCTTCTCGCGCCCGCTCACCTATGCGCTTCAGGTGGCGGTACTCGCGATGTTCTCGGCGATGCTCGCGATCTCGTGGATCGAGCCGCGCATGTGGTGTCGGCACCTGTGCCCGCTGGGCGCACTGCTGGGGCTGGTCGGCCGGTTCGCGATCGCAGGCCGCGTCGTGGACGCCGACGCGTGTATCTCGTGCTCGAAGTGCGCGAAAGCGTGCCCCATGGACGCCGTCGCCGATGACTTCCTCTCCACCGACACGAGCCGGTGCCAGGCCTGCTACGCCTGCGCGGACGTCTGCCCCGTCGATGCCATCCACCTGGGTGTCCGTCCCTCACGCCAGCTCTACTCCCCTCCCCGCCGACAAGCCCTCACCGCCGGCGGCGTGTCGCTTCTCGTCGGGTTCTTCGCCTTCACCGGGCCTCGCGACGCGAGCGCAACGCCCGCCTCGTTCGGCCACCGGGAGGCAGACCGGAGGGCGAGCTACTCGCACTGTGCAGCCGCTGCGGTCAGTGTCTGAAGGTGTGCCCGACCAACGTGCTGCAGCCCGCGGTCTACGCGGCCGGCCTCGAGGGCGTGTTCACACCGCAGATGGACTTCCGCGTCGGGCCGTGCGAATGGTCGTGCAACGAGTGCGGGAAGGTCTGCCCCACGGGAGCGATCCGACCGCTCGCGCTCGCGGCCAAGCGCCGCACGGCGATCGGCCGCGCGTACATCGACCGAAATCGCTGCATCCCGTGGGCCGACTACAAGACATGCCTGGTCTGCCAGGAACTCTGCCCCGTGCCCGAGAAGGCGATCGTCATCAACACCGCCGAGGTCGTCACGCCGGATGGCAAACGCGTCAAGCTCGGCAGGCCGGAGGTCGTCGCCGACCGCTGCATCGGCTGCGGCGTGTGCGAGAACGCCTGTCCTGTCGCCTTCGAGCGCGCGATTCAGGTGTACGCCACGCGAGCGAAGAGCTGAGCGGCGCGCACTGCAGTAGCCGCTCGCTGACACGGTCGTTGCCCGCGAAGGCAGCCGGTGGATCCGGTGAGAGAAGCCTCATCCCACTCTCATCGGATTCGAATGTCGGCTGCCCAAGATAGGGCGACCTGCGGCAGCGAAGACGACGGCTACGCATCGATCCGGTCGACGTCAGCCACCCCACCCTGCGGCCCCGCATGGCGGGCACGAACTGCCGAGATGAACTCCCGGTGCCATCTGGCGCGGGAACTGATTGAAAGGGATCGCATATGAAGAAGCTCGTCGCAACACTGATCGCCATAGCCTTTGGCACGGCGCTGTTGGCCGCGCCGACCACAGCGCTGAGCGTCCCCGGCAACTCCTGCAATCCTCCGGCCGGACATGGCACCAGTGGCTGCCACCGCGTGACCACGACACCGGTGGCGTCTCTTCCTGGCACGCCCACCGTCACTTCTCGGCCGGCGGGCCCTGCGAAGGTCCGGGTCAGGCGCGCACTGACGCTGCGCGGGACCGTCTCGCCGACTGCAGAGGTCACCGGAACGGTCACGATCCTCAAGATGCGCAAGGTCGGCCGCAGGTGGAAGAGCGTCGGGACAGCCAAGGTCACGCTGGTCAACGGGACGTACACCTACCGCTTCAAGCCGACCAAGAAGGGGCACTGGCGCTTCTACGCCAAGTACGCAGGCACATGGAACGGCTCCACCGGATGGCGTGCCTCCAAGAGCGGAGTGAAGAACGTGCGGGTGAAGTAGCTCGCTGGCACCTCGTCTTCGGACGCTTCGCACATAGACAGGGCCGGGTCACAACCCGGCCCTGTCTGCGTGTAGGGACCGATTCGCTTGCCCGGGATGGGGTCCGCCCTGTGACTACTCGCGAATGTAGACCGGCATGCCGACCTTCACGCGATCGAAGAGATCGGCGACGTCACTCGGCATCATGCGCATGCACCCGTGACTCGCGTGCGTCCCGATGCTACTGAACTCGCTCGGCGGAATCCCGTGCATGAAGACACCGGAGTAGTTGATCCCGATCTTGCGAACGCCCATGGGGTTGTATGGCCCGGGCGGAATCGATTGCGGCATGCCTGCGGCCCACGCCGAACCGGGGTTGATCCAGGGAGCGTTGGCCAACTTGGTGTCGACTACGAAGTCGCCTGTCGGCGTTGGGAACGCCGGCCGGCCCGGCGCACAGGGGTAGGTCTTGACCAGCTTCGCACCGTCGTAGAGGCGGATCTTGCACTGTGCAAGCGAGACGATGATTGCCTTCTTGAAGCTCGACTCGACGACCTTCGCTTGCTTGTAGTTGACGGGAAGCGTGACGACCCGGCTCGCCGAAGCGAGGGCGGCATCGGCCGACAGGGCCTCAGATATCCTCTGGACACTTCCCGCCTGGTCAAGCGTGGCCCCGGTCGTCGATTTCGTGATCACGAACTTGTACTTCTCGATCGTGCGGGTCGCGTTGACCGGTTTGCGGTCGACCTGCGTTGCGGCGTTGGCAACCCACTGCGCGATCGCGGTCGTGTCGACCGAGTAGACCGGCTCGATCGCCGCCGGAAGCGGCGCGCCGGCGAGCTGGCTGTTGAGACGGCCGGCGAGCGTGGCGGTCCGTCTCGGCGAGTACGCTGCGGCGACCATGGAGTCGACGTCGACCGTCACGATTCCCTTGGGGTCCAGGGTCCACGTGGTGTTGTCGGCCGCGATGGTGATCGTCTTCAGCATCGGGCTCGAGACGGCCTTCTCGATGGTTGCCGCCGCCTGTTCCTGCGTCATGCCGCCAAGATCCTGCCCGACGACCGACACGCCGATGGGCACGAAGCCGCGGGACTGGTAGTCGACCATGACTCCCCATGCCAAGGAGGCCGACGCCAACAGCAGCAGCGTCGCCAACAGGACGACGAGTATGCGGGTCGCGATGCTTGGCGCCTTCATGTACTTCCGATTCGCCGAGGCCTAAGGTCTGAGCTTCAAAGCAGTATATGCGCCAGAGTGCACGCGGGGACACCGGAATCCTCGCGCCGTTGACGGACGGTTGGCTTCGGAGAGTCCGAGCGACTGGGATATGATGGCCCCGCTCCGTCAGCGGCTACTGTGACCCTCCGGGAAGGACGCGCCTTGAACGTGGGATTCTTCATCATCGGCATCATCGTGTGGGGAATGGCGATCGGCTGGGTCGGCCAGATGATCCTGGGCGGCAAGGGCATGCGCGACAACGACTGGATGCAGGCGCTGATCGCGGGCGGACTGGGTTCGCTCCTCGGCGGCACCCTCGGTAGCCTGTTCTTCGGCGAGGGTCTGACCTTGAGGATCGGCGGCATCCTCAGTTCGATCGTCGGGGCCGTGCTCGTGCTTCTCATCTGGCGTGCGATCGCGAAGCGGAAGTAGCGCGCTCCGTCTCGACGCCGACGATCTACCCCCCGTGCACGGAGCAGCTGACCGTCGACGCGGCTTCACTCCAACTGTAGGTGCCTCCCGAGGGACACTTCACGCCGAGTTCCGCGACGAAGGCGCCGAAGTCGACGGGCGCCCCGGCGGCCCCGCTCAGTACGATCGAGTACTGCTGTGCGAGTTGGGCGCGATTCGTCTTGCAGGTGACAACGCTCGCGTTGTCCTTGGCCGTACCGACGATAGAGCCAGCACCACTACCGGACGGCGCAGCACATCCGGCAAGCGCGACGCAGAGAACGAGCACGCTTGCGAGACGCATGATCCGTGTGTGCATGGGAGATCCCTTCTCGGCGGGTAGGTGGAGCGTACCCCGTCCCCGTGCGCCTCGCACACCACGACTCTGTAGCGTCCCCGGCCGATCCGTAGTACTGGCACACGTCTCGCTGTCTATCGCGATATATCGCGACCATTACGAGAGAAGGGCCATCGAGATGCATCCTCATCACAAGCTCCACGGAATGTTCGGACCCCGCGGCTTCGGTCCCGGCAAGTTCATGGGCATGGGCAGCCAAGCTCGCCGAGGCGACGTTCAGCCCGCTGTCATCACGCTCCTCGCCGAGCAGGACATGCACGGCTACCAGATCATCCAGGAGCTGACCGAGCGCAGTGGCGGCGCATGGACTCCGAGCGCCGGCTCGATCTACCCCACGCTGCAGGCACTCGAGGACCAGGGCATGGTCACGAGCGAGCAGGTAGGCGGCAAGCGCGTCTACACGCTGACCGACGACGGACGCGCGTTCGCCGAGTCGCTCCCGGACAAGGCGCCGTGGGAAGAGATGGCCAGCGACTCCGACCCGACTCGTCGCCTCCGCGAAGTCGTCCAGGGGCTGATGGGCGCGGCGTGGCAGGTCGCTCGCACCGGCAGCCCCAAGCAGATCGAGAACACCAGCCGACATCCTCGACGAGGCACGCAAGCGCATCTACGAGCAGCTCGCCGGTGACGAATAGCCCCCGCTCGGGGCATATCCTGTCCGGCACCTCGAACTCGAGCACGACCACGGAGGACGCATGAAGCGCTCGCAACTGCGCGCCCGCTACTGGCGCATAGTCTTCTTCTTCGGCCGAGTAACGGCCAGCTTCATCGTCTGGGAGGTCATCCTCCCACGCGTCGGGCTGGCGGGATGGAGCGCCCGCGGCCGCTCCGAGCGCTACCGCGCCATCGCCGTGCGCTTCCGCGCGCTCGCCATCCGAATGGGCGGGCTCATGATCAAGGTCGGGCAGTTCCTCTCGGCGCGCCTCGATGTCCTGCCCCCCGAGATCACCGACGAACTCGCGGGGCTGCAGGACGAGGTGCCGGCAGTGGAATTCGCTGCCATCCGCGAGAAGGCAGAGGCCGAGCTGGGCCGCTCGTTCGACGACGCCTACTCCTGGGTCGACGAGACCCCGATGGCTGCGGCGTCGCTCGGCCAGGTGCACCGGGCGCGACTGTGTGAGGCCGAGGCCGAGCTTCACGGGTTCGATGACGTGGTCGTCAAGGTGCAGCGGCCGTTCATCGAGCAGGTGGTCGAGGTTGATCTCGCCGCGATTCGCCGCGTGGGCGGTTGGCTCCAGCGGTACAAGCCGGTCAGCAAGCGAGCTGACGTCCCCGCGCTCGTCGAGGAGTTCGCGGCCACCACGCGCGAGGAGATCGACTACATCGCCGAAGCCAAGAACGCCGAGCGCTTCTCGGCCAACTTCGAGGGTGACTCGCGCATCCACGTGCCGAAGGTGGTCTGGGACCTCACGCACGCGCCGCGTGCTGACGCTCGAGAATGTCGTGGCGATCAAGCTCGGCGACTACGAAGCGATCACCGCAGCGGGAATCGACCGCGCGCAGGTCGCCTCGGCGTTGCTGGACGCCTATATGAAGCAGATCCTCGAGGACGGCTTCTTCCACGCCGACCCGCACCCGGGCAATCTCTTCGTCACGCCGCTGGAGGGCACCAGCGAGGACGGCAGCACCGAATGGCAGCTGACGTTCATCGACTTCGGCATGATGGGGCAGGTTCCCGACAACCTCCGCGCGGGTCTGCGCGAGGTGCTCATCGCCGTGGGGACGCAGGACGCTGCCCGGCTCGTACAGAGCTTCACGACGCTCGACGTGCTCCTGCCCAGCGCCGACCTGAAGCTCATCGAGACGGGCCAGCGCGCAGCTCTTCGAGCGCTTCTGGGGCATGAGCATGAGCGACCTGCGCACCATGGACCACGCCGAGGTGATGCGCTTCGGCCTGCAGTTCCGCGAGCTGATGGTCGACTTGCCCGTGCAGCTGCCCGAGAACCTGCTACTGCTCGGTCGCACCGTCGCCCTGCTATCGGGCATGTGCACCGGGCTCGATCCCGACTTCAATCTGTGGACCTCAATCTCTCCGTACGCGACCAAGCTGATCTCGGACGAAGGCGGCTCGACTTGGCAGACCGTGCTCGCCGAGGGGACGAAGATCTTCCAGGTGCTGATCGGCTTGCCCGCGCGCACCGACCGCGTGCTCTCGACGATCGAGCGGGGTGAGCTCAACGTCCGGACGCCCCTGCTGGAGATGCGTGTCAAGCAGCTGGAGCGGTCGGTAGGACGGATCAACGGCGGGCTCGTGTTCGCCGCGCTGCTGGTCGCCGGCGCTATCTTGTACCCCACCGATGTGGTGCTCGCGCGGTGGCTGATGGCAGGCTCGCTACTGCCACTCGTATGGTTGATGGTCGGCGGACGCGGCGGTCACGGGCGACGGTAGACCGAGACGCGCCGCAGCTCCCTACTTGACGGTGATCTCGCCGGTCATAGATGGGTGGATAGCGCAGGTGTACGGGAAGGTCCCGGCCTCCGGTGCAGTCCAACTCACACTGGCGCCCGGCTCCTGCGTGCCGAGCTTCTTGCCGTCGATGCTCACATTGTGGGCTGCCATGTCCTCGTTCTTGAAGGTCACCGTGTCGCCGACTTTGACCTCGAGCGTCGGCGGTTCGAATGCGATGGCCTTCTCCACAACCGTCGCACCGGTCGAACTCGAACCGCTGCCACTCCCACCACTCGTCGCCTTGGGCGGCGTGGTGCCCCCGCCGCAGCCGACGAGGACCAGGGCAAGCGCGAGTGCAAGTGCTACAGGCGGGACTCCCCGTGCTCTCATACGAGTCTCATCTTCCGCTGACGATCACATGTCGGAGACGCTGAGGATGTTGCCTTCGGTGTCCTTGAACCACGCCGACTTTATCCCGTCGAGCATGGCAACGCCATCGACCGTCTTCAGGCCCACCTCGGGGATGTCGTAATCCTCGAACGTGACCCCGGCCGCGCGCAGCTCCGCCACGACGCCATCGAACCGCTCGGACTCGACAGAGAACCCGAGGGCCGTGTTCTCCGGAGCCGGCATGCCGGGGCGCTCGTAGATCAGGACCGATGTGCCCTTCCCCGCCACGAACAGATCGCCTGCTGGCGAGCTCGGACCTGGCGCCAGTCCGAGCACTTTCGTGTAGAACTCCCTGGCACGAGCCAAGTCTTCAGCGCGCAGAACCGCTGCCATCATCGAATCGCCCAGTCCAGCCATCACACTCACCTCTCCTTGGGCCAGGACCTACGAACCCTGCCCTAAGCTCCTACCCACATCCTCAGCGAACGCGCCGAGAAGACCTCGGCTACACTGACCACACGGAATCGAGGGGACCGCTTCCGCTCCAGGAGCGCGACCCGCAAGCGCCGCGCGAGAAAGCCGACGCCATGGAACGAAACGAGCTGCTTCCCGTCTCGATCACAGCGCGCGATCTCGATGACGCGTGGTTCCAGCTGATCGACGCGATCATGACGCACGGCTACCGCTACGAAGTCGAACGCGGCAGCTACGAAGGAACGGATCGCATCGAGCTCGACTTCGCCACGATCCTGGTGACCGATCCCGGGAGCGGACCGCTGCTCCCGATCATCCCCGACGGTCTCGGCATCCCCCCACTTGCCGACGAGGACTACGTGAAATGCGAGTACTTCCCGGGCTACCTGCTCAACGACCAGCTCGCACCCAACGAGGAGTACACCTACGGCCAGCGGATCATGTGGCCGGTGACCGACGACCTTCTCGGCGTGACGCATCCGCAGGTCGAATGGGCGATTCGGATGCTCAGGGACTCCGGCGGCAACACCAATCAGGCCACCATCGAGATCGGACGGCCGGAAGACATCGCCATCCACGACAACGCGGGCGTGGGCTACGACCCCCCGTGCATGAGACTCATCGACTGCCGGGTGCGCTACGGCAAGCTGCACCTGATGGTCTATTTCCGCAGCTGGGACGCTTGGGGTGGCTTCCCCGTGAACATGGCCGGGCTTGAGCTCCTGAAGCAGTACATGGCCGGTGAGATCGGCGTGGGCTCGGGGAGCCTGATCGGGGTCTCAAAGGGGCTGCACCTCTACGGACACGTGGAAGAGATCGCCAGGATCCGCACGCACAAGCAGTAGCCGGGCGATGCACCCGCTTCATGTCCGGGTCGGGAACGCAGTGAAGGCGGGCTCAAGGCCCGCCTTCACAGTCATCGCGCGTGGTTCTCGTAGCTACTTCTTGATCCAGATGTACTTCCACGACGACCACTTGTGGCGCTCCACACCCGCGGAATCCGTCCAGACAAGCTTCGTCCTGAGACGATAGCGGCCCTTGGTGCCGATATTGAGCGTGGCGCCGTAGTTCGTCCTCTTCTTGAACTTGCCGGTCGACTGACGATGGTCGCGGTCGAGGCCAAGCTTGTCCGAGGTCTCCCAGGAACGGCGACCGTTCCACTTCTGGACCATGATCGTGGCCGTTGCCTCAGAGGTCAGTTGGACGCTGCGCCAAGTCTTGATGTAGCCCCATGCCTTGAAGTCCTTGCCCAATCTTCACGGTCTTCTTCTTGGTGTAGGGATGGGAGACGAAGATCGGCTTGCCCTTGGCCTTGGTCGAATGGGACGCCTGCTTCGGCACTGCAACTGCGATCGAGGGTACGACCATCGCCATCAAGAGCACGAGCACGATGACGGCTGACAAACGCTTCTTCATATCGTTCTCCTCTCTAGACCACGGTAGGCACACCCGATGAGAACGGGTGCGCACGGTGGCCCTTCGCGTGTATAGAGGGAGTATCGGCTCATTCCGCGCTTTGCTCAAGTCGGAATCTGCAACCGGCCCCCACGCCGTCACCCGATGTCGGTGATGTCGGCAGGTGCGGGTACCACGTCGGCCCAGGTCCTGCCCTGGGCGATGGCCCGTACGGTCGACGCCGAGACGCCGAACTCCGCCGCGATCTGCCGAGAAGACCCGCCCTGCAGGAGGCGCCGCTTGATGTCGGCGACCCGCTTCACGTCGAGCGTCTTGCCCTCCCGCGGCAAGCGTTCCAGCCGTGAAGGCAGGTCCGGGTCGAGCGAAGACCAAGCGTGCCCATGCTTGATCGCGCTGACCATGCTGGGGCTGATGCCGAACTCCTCGGCGATGGATCGGCCTGAGCGCCCTGCTTCCAGGGCCTCCATGACGAGCCGGGCGCTGGAAGCGTCGAGCGTCGAGGGCGTGGGGGCCGCCGCCATCCGCGTCCTCAGGGTGTCATCGATCGCGTCCGACCACCGCTTGCCACTCTTGATCGCTCGGACGGTCTGCACCGAGACTCCGAAGCGCTCGGCAACCACGCTGTGGCGCTCGCCGGCGACGATGCATTCGGCGATCGCGCGGGCCTGCTCGGGCGTCAGGTACGATCGCGTGCCACGCTCCACAATCTCTCCAAATCGCGTTCATCCGGTGTTCGCACCCGTGTCAGAAACTGAGGGAGCGACGGGGCCTCTGGTCAAGGCCCCCTGCGAAGAGAATAGCCGCACCTCCCTCCTTGTACGAAGAAGCCCGGTTTGGCAGAGCCGGGCTTCTTCGTGTCTCCGGACCCGTTTCCCGAGCGGCCCGGCAGTAGTCACCGCGATCGGCTTCGTGGGTATCACCTTGGCAGAACCATCCACGTAGAGGCACCCACAACCGGGAACCATGCTGCCACGGAGGTGGCCCATGAAGGCGCTCACCAGCCGATCCGTCATCGTCGCCTTGATCGTGCTCGCGACGGTCGCCGGAACCGGGTGCCGGGCAAACCCCGGTGGCCAGAGTCGAAGCTCGACCGCAAACAGCACCGAGGCGAGCGCGGTCACGACTGGAGCATCGTCGGCCACATCGGGTTCTGAGACCGCATCATCGCCCGCGACCGCTCCGGCCGCAGCAATCGTGGTGCCGGCCCCGGCTGCGGTTCCGGCCCCGGCGAAGCCCCCGTCCAAGCCCAAGTCGACAGCCAAACCGAAGTTGGGCCCCAAGGACGCGTCGGTCTCGTGGGCGTATCTCAAGGACATGTACAAGAAGGGCGGCTACTGGTACGTCGTGGTCGACTACATCCAAGTCGTGGGACCTGAAGAGACGATCCACTTCGTGAACGAGAATCCGAAGCTGCGCACTTTCCCACTGGCGAGCGGATCTCAGCTGCTGCTTCTGAAGAGCCCCGGCGCACCGGTCTACAAGTCGGTGAGCGTCCCCCAATTCAGAGCGTTCGAGGGCAAGTCGGGCGATGAGGTCGTCGAGGTCACGCCGAAGAACGGGTACGCGGTCAAGCTCAAGCAGTGGTGGGCACCATAGAATGCTCGGTGCCGATCGCCGGCAACGCCCGGAGCGCAACTTCGCGGTTGCTTCCCGACTACGGCGCGTCGAAAGAACCCGCGAACACGTACACCTTCTTCACTGACTTCGGTGGCGGCCAGGGGTACGAGGCCGATTTCACGATCTGCTTCGCGGAGATGTCGGACACTCTGATCACGTAGAACTCCTGCGTTCTGCCGCGCTCGTCAGTGCCATCCGTCGTGGCTACGGCTTGGATCTGGACGCCGCCTTTGAGCTGTGCAACCTGGTTCGAGCCGCCGAGAGTGGTCGGCCCCTTCCGGAGCCACAGGCCGCCCTTGACCTTCCGGGGAACGGTCAGCTGTTTGGGGAACTCGGGCGCCGCGGTCCCTGTCGGCACTGCGCTCACTGCGCCCGTCGCCACCGCGGTGCTCTGCGACGCGCCGCCCGGCATTCCGCCTCCTCCCGCAGAGGAACCATCCGCGGTGTTCGCCGACGTCGACGGTCTCGACACGAGCATGCCTGCACCCAGCACGAGGAAGACGAGTACGATCCATGCCGACATCACCCAGAGAAAGACCGTCTCGGCACGGCGCGGTGTGGTGACTTCGTTGTTGGCGGCGATGATCGGTACTGCAGCGCGGACGCTCGGCGACACGGCCGGCGGCGCGGGCGCGAACGGAGTCGAATCTGCACTCCAGACAGCCACCGTCACGCTGTGTTCCGGTTCGGCCCGAGCGGCCGAATCGGCGAGGTCCTTCGCTGCCACGCGCGCGTCACACGCCGCACACGAGATCTCAGGAATGTCCGAACCGCTCAACGCGGCCGACGCCGACAGGCCGAGAAGCACGACGGCATCCCCGGGACTCAGCTCGGCGGACCCTACCTCGATTCGCGCGTCTTCACGTGCCGGCGCTGGTTGGACCACGGCCGCCGACGCGTCGGTCGGAACCTCGGACTCGGCCGGCACGACTTCGGGAACGAGCGCCTCCGATGGAGGGGTGTCTGCGGTCAGCGCGTGTGCCTCGCCACCGCGGATCAGATAGCCGCTGCCCCCTCCGACGCGCCCGAACCATACCCTGTCCGCCGACATCAGAGCGCCGAAGAACGTCGCGCCCGTACTCGATGCGTCCGGCTCGGCGGCCGCGCGGTCGATTGCAGCGTTCGCCTCGGCGACGATGGTCTCCAGGACGAGAGCGGGCTCGATGACCGGCGTCGTTCCCCGCCGCGAGACTCAAGAGGAGCGACTCAAGATAGGCGTCTGCGGCCTGCACCGCGAGTCGGGCCGCAGCTCCGCCGCCCTCGTCGTCGGCTGTCCCGTCGCTGACCATGGCGAATGCCATGAGCCCGCCGAGCTTTGTCTCGAAGGCGGTCAGATCCTTGACGAGGTACGCTCCGCCGCTTCCTGAACTCCGACCGTCAACGGAGACTCCCCCGAGTTCCATCTGTCACCCTCTCGCGTGTGGGACGTGCGGTTCACGTGCCCAGACCAGTATGCACACTGGCGGAAGGTAGACCAGTCCGGAAACCCAATGTGGAGAGGTCGGGCGGAAGGCGCGGCCCGAAGATGGAGTGGCGGGCGACGCGCCCGGCCCTCAGACCCCCATGGGGTGGTGACGGTGGTAGTTGATTGAGCGGGCGGGCACGAATAGTCCGGCGACAAGCGTGAACACCACCATCCCGATGATCGCAGCGAGTGCGGCAAGGAACACCACTCCCAGCACGGCTGCCATCACACCGGGCAGAGACTCGAGCATCTCCATGCGCCTTCTTCCTGTCCTACGGCTACCGATCTTCCCTACGGAAGGTATATTCCCGCCACTAGACACCGCGAGGCGGCTGGCCAAGACGGCCGTGGACCCGCCGGGGACCGTCGCAGTGCTCCGAGATGAGGGAACACTCTCAGTGGAGGTGACCCCGTGCGCGAGGTGCTGGCACTCTGTATCGGGTACCTGCTCGGGTCCGTGCTGCCGGCTGACCTGTTTGCCCGGGCCCGAGGTATCGACATCCGGGCGGTGGGCACGCGCAACCCGGGAGCGACCAACGCCCTCCGTCAGCTCGGGCTGGTTCCCGGCTTGCTGACCGGCCTGTATGACGCATCGGTCGGTCTGGTCTCGATGTACGTCGCCGTGCTGCTCGGACTTTCGCCCGGATGGACATACCTGGCGGGTGTCGCCGCCATCGTGGGCCACTGCTACCCGGTGTTCTTCCGGTTCCGTGGCGGGCAAGGCATGGCCGCGACCACGGGCATGCTGGTCTACGAGATGCTGGTCGCGGTCGGAAAGGGTTGGCTGACGATTCCCGGAATCGCACTTCTGTCCGCGATCGCGCTCGCCGTGTTCGTTCTGACACGCAGCGCGACGATGGTCGGCGTCGTGGTGGCCCCGCTTCTCGTTCTCGAGATCGTACTCGCTCGGCCCGACTGGCAGTTCGCCATCTTCGTCACAGCGCTGGCGAGCTTCATCTGGGTTGTCCAGCTGAGCATCGCCCGCCGAGAAGGGCTCTTCCATCTCGCGGAACCCGTGCGCACGTGGCTCTCGGGGATCGGGATACATCGGACCAACGGGACGTAGCTGCGGTAGGCGGGGCATGCCCCTTGCTGAGAAGACCCCGTGAAAGTCCACCGTATTCAGGGCATCGCCTTCTCCAGCTATCTCATCGAGACGCCAGATGCGCTCTTCCTCGTCGACAGCGGGTTCCGCTGGTTCGAGCGACTCGTCGTACGGAAGGTCCGTTCGATAGGGCGCGAGATCGGCGACCTCAAGCTCGCCGTCCTCACCCATCCGCACATCGACCACATCGGATCCGTTCCGGCTCTCCTCGAGCGCGCCGATTTCGAGATTGCCGCCCATCCCGATTCGCGTGAGGTGCTGGCCGAGGGCGGTCGGGTCTACTCGCCCCCGACTCAGGCCTGGACGCGTGCGGTCCAGTGGCTCGCGACGAACGCGCTCCCGCTCCTGCGACTCCCCGGCATCGCCCCAACGGTCATCCCGGCCGATGGCGAGCGACTCGACCGCTTCGGTCTGGCTGGCGCGTTGTACTTCACTCCTGGACACAGCGCGTGGTGCGTCTCGCTGCTTCTCGACGACGGCACGGCGTTCGCCGGTGACCTCATCATCGGCCCGGGCCACATGACTCGCCGGGTCTCGCCTCCGGCGATGTCGTCTGACCCCGACGGCGCGATCCGCAGCACGACGAAACTGCTGGCCGCGGGCGCCAAACGCTTCATGCCCGCCCATGGTCGCGCGTTCACCGCAGCTGACGTACGCGAGATGCTCTCACGACTGGATGCGCGCTAGAGGTCGATGCGTGTCGGCGACGCAGTGGCGATGAGCACCCGGCGTTCCCGCGCCTGATGCTACCCTTGACAGTGCCCGGAGGGGGTTCGCTCCGGGTTGGTCCCAGGCAGTCTGACCGCTGGCGAAGGGGTACGTGAGATGGCCCAAGACAAGATAGCGATCCTGGTCGACTCCTGTTCGGACGTTCCCAAGGCCTACCGTGACAAGTACCACATGTACGTGGTCCCGTTGACGATCATCTACAAGGACGCGGAATACCGCGATGGCGTCGACATACAACCCGAGGAAGTGTTCGCGCGGTTCGCGGAAGAGATTCCCTCGACCTCGCTTCCAAGTCCCAAGCTCGTCGCGGACGTCTTCAAGCAGATCAAGGCTGACGGCTACGACAAGGTGCTGGCCGTCATCATATCGAGTGGGCTCAGCGGGACGTACGAGATGGTCCGGGGTTTCGGGCCCTCTCCCGAGGGACTCGAAACCTACTACGTCGACACCAAGAACATCGGCATCGGCAGCGGCTTCTCGGCCATCCGCGCCGGAGAGCTGATCGAGCAGGGACTGCCCTTTGCCGAGGTGTGCCGCCAGGTCGAAGATGCGGCGCGGAACACGCGGCTCTTCTTCTGCGTGTCGACGCTCGAGTATCTCGTGAAGGGCGGACGAATCGGTCTCGTCTCAGGCATGGTCGGCACAATCCTCGACCTGAAGCCGGTCATCTCGTGCAATGAGGACGGGATCTACTACACCGTGGGCAAGGCGAGAGGTCGCAAGAAGTCTCTCAAGCTCGCGCTTGAGAAGACCGTGGAGTTCGCAGCCGGCGCCAAGGACTACAACATCGCGGTGATGCATGGGGCGGCGAAGGCGGAAGCGGATGAGCTGCTCGGAGCACTGAGAAAGGAACTGCCCGAACCCCGCTATGCAATCGAGGGTCAGATCACTCCGGCGCTCGTGGTGCACACAGGGCCGGGGCTCATCGGCATCGGAGTGCAGCGGCTGGCGTAGCGCCTCGGCCTACTTGAAGTGTCCCCAGCCGTGCCCCTTGCCGCGGCCGAAGCCGGGCTGCCATTCGGTTACTGCGGGCGGAGGCGGCGGGGGCGTCACGGTCACGGTCGGCACGGAGCCGGCCGGGGGCGTGACGGTCGGCACGGAGCCGCCGGGGGGCGGTGTCACCGGCACGACGGGCGGGACCTGCGGCGCTGCTCCGGTCTGTGGCGCCGTCTCACTCGCAACGACAGCGTCGGCCAAAGCCAGGGCGGCATCGTCGAGAGAGATCCCAGCGTCATCCGCCGAAGTCGTGGAGGTCGTGTCATCGGTGGCGCTCGTCTCGAGCGACTCGGTGTCGGTTGCGGCTTCCGACGGAGCGACCGGCTTCGGGTCAGCGGTCACGATGCTCTCGGGGGTGGCCACCGACCGGTGGAGCGACGGCATGCCGGCCACCATCCACCCGACCGTCGCGAGGACGGCGACGAGAATGCCGACCGCGAGCCAGGCGCGGTACGCTCGCTGACCAACCGGCGGCTCGGGGCCTTCAATGTCGTCGAAATCGTTCATACGCACGGTCTAGCAGGTTTCGCGCCGCTTCGCTTCTCAGCCCGATACCCAGTCCGGCGATTCAACCTGGGAGGTCTTCAGGCGCAGTGACGAGCCCGCGGTCCTCAATGCTGTCGCGACAGGCGTAAGATATTGACTTTCTTCATGTTGGACTTGATTTTCTCAAGTAATGTGGGTATACATAGCCTGTCGCATGAACAAGAAGGAGCGTCTGATGGCCAATGACTGGCACGAGCTGACCGACCTGACCGAGAACCGGGGCTTCCTGGTCACCGAGGTCCGGATGAGCACCGGCATCTCGATCCACGGGGAGTTCGAGCTGCCGCCCTTGGCGCGCCTACGCTATGAGGATCAGGTGTTCGTCAGCGAGTTCGTCCGCAGCCACGGCTCTATCAAGCACCTGGAGAAGGCGTTCGGCGTGAGCTACCCGACGGTGAAGAACCGCCTCAACCGCATCATCGCCCAGCTGCAACTGGTCGAGGTCGGAACCGCCCCCACCACCGACGACGCCCTCGATCTCCTTGAGCGCGGCGAGATTTCGGCAGACGAGGCGGCCGCGAGGCTCCGGCGATGAACGTCATCCCGCCGGCGATCCTCGACCTGCGCGTTGCGCCGCCCGACCGGCGCCCGATCCACCTGTGGTTGCCGCTGTTCCTACTGTGGCCGGTGTTCTTGATACTCGGCGTCCTCTCGCTCGTATTCACGATCATCGCCGACGTGGTGCTGCTCCTTCTCGGCCAGCGCTATCACCACTACACCGTCCTGCTGGTTCGCTCGTTTGGAGTGCTGTGCGAGACGCGCGGGATGGTCATCCGTGTAAACGATGGAAGCACGGCCGTCGACATGACGGTCCAATGAGAAGGGGTGTCACCCATGAGTGAGGACCGCAGCAGAATCCTGAACATGCTCGCCCAAGGCAAGATCACCGCCGAGGAGGCCGAGCGACTGCTCGACGCGCTCGATGCGCGTCCCGGCACCGGCGCTGGGTCGGCCGGGCCGGCCATCAAAGGCGACCCGGGCCCGCTGATCGACGCTCTGCCCAAGTTCCTGTACGTCAAGGTCGTCGCCGAGAACGGCGACAACGTGGACGTCAAGATCCCGATCGCTCTGGTGCGTTCGGGGCTCAAGCTCACATCGCTCATCCCCCCGCAGGCGATGGACCAGATCAACGACTCGATGTCCGAGCACGGCATGTCCGTTGACTTCTCGAACCTCAAGCCGGAGGACATCGACGATCTCGTCGCGGCTCTGCGTGAGATGGAGATCAACGTCGATTCGTCCAACGGTGACAAGGTGCGTGTGTACACCGCCTAGGTGCTGTGGCGCGGATTCTGGGCGAACAGGAACAGGCCCGGGGCGAGCGACGGAGGAATGAGATGCCGGACGAGGACGCAGCGGACATCAGGGTGATCAGAGGCGACATCACTCGCCTCGACGTCGACGTGATTGTGAACGCGGCCAACAGCTCGCTGCTCGGCGGCGGCGGTGTCGACGGCGCGATCCACCGCGCGGCCGGGCCCGGCCTGCTCGAGGAGTGCCGTCGTCTCGGCGGATGTCCGACCGGAGAAGCGCGCATCACCGGTGCCTATGCTCTCCCCGCCCGGTTCGTCGTGCACGCGGTCGGGCCCGTGTACCGGGACGGTCGCTCCGGGGAGGCCGCACTCCTGCGGTCGTGCTACGAGGCCTCGCTGCGGCTCGCCGCCGAGGCCGACGCCACCTCGATTGCCTTTCCGTGTATCTCGACCGGCGTCTACGGATACCCCAAGTCCGAGGCCTGCGAAGTGGCGGTGTCTGCGGTCGAAAACTGGACGTCCGCACACGAACTCCCGAGCTCGGTCATCTTCTGTTGCTTCGACGACGAGAGCACCGCCCTCTACCAGCGGCGACTCAGCGAGCTCGGGTAGCACCCGGGGCCCGGAATGCCGCCCCTAAAGCCAAGCCGAATGAATGCCGACACATCGGCTGAGGCCCCCATCGCTGCCCACCCTCTGCTAGGTAGGGGCGGCGATGGGGGCCTCCGAGCGCCCTGGGTGCCGAACCGGACATCTGGTCAACACGAATCGGCGAGGAGGGAACGTATCCAAGTTATACCCTATGGGGTATACTGCGTTCAGACGACGAAGGTTTGCACCACTGAGGAAAGGGCTCTTGCATGGACGTGATCAACGCCCGCTGGACGCAGAATCGTCAGTTCGTAGGGTGGGACTCCAAGCGGCATGGGATCGTCATGGATACGCCTGCCGACGGTAGCGGCGAGGGAACCGGATGGCGTCCCGTCGAACTGCTCCTGCTCGGGATGGCCGGCTGCACCGGAGTCGACGTCATCTCGATCCTTGAGAAGAAGCGCGAGGACGTCCGAGGTCTCGAGATCGAGGTCAGAGGCGAGTCCTTTGTTGAGGGATTCCCGCACTACTACGAGACGATCGAGGTCGTCTACACGGTGACCGGGGTCGGAGTGAAGCCCAGCTCGGTGGCTCAGGCAATCGAGCTCTCCGAGGAGAAGTACTGCTCGGTCAAAGGCTGCCTCGGTCCGCAGTGTGCCGTGACGACGAGCTTCGAGATCGTCGAGTTCGAACCTCAGATCGGGCCGAAGAATCGTGACTGACGCTGACTCCTCAGGAGCGGCTCGTCGCCTGCTGTTAGTCAGGTCGAGGAGGTAGGCTGTGCCCGAGTACGCATACAAATGCACAGAATGCGGCCATGAGTTCAGCGTTAGGAAGCGCATTGCCGAGGCGACGCGAGAAGAATCCTGCCCTGTCTGTGGCTCCAAGCCACGGCGAGTGTGGTCGGCTCCTGCCATCGCAGGGACCGACTGCGGTAGCGGAGCAGGCGCCAGCGGCGGCGGTTGAGGCGTGAGATACCGGGCGTGACCCGGTTCCGCCGGCTTCCACCACCCAACAAAGGACGCGAGGAGACCCGAGACCCGGGCTCCCGGGCTAGTTGTTCAGCTCCTCGTGATACTTGAACGACACGTTCATCTTCACGCGATACTCGACGATCTTGTTGTCCTCCAAGCGGACGTCCGATCTCACGACTTCGGCAACACGGATGTCCTTGAGGTTCTTTGCGGCAGCCTCGATCGCCGCCCGTGCGGCCGCCTCCCACGACTCCGCGCTTGTGCCAACCAGTTCGATGACTTTGTACACGCTGCCCGGCATCTCAACCCCTCCTCGCGCCGACTTGGACTGTAGGAGTACTTACCCGTGCCCCGGGACATCCTCTGCGCGGCCCGGCAGAGGCGGTCGCAGCCCCGGCCGATGCCACCTCGGGCGCTGCGTTCGGCGCTGCGTGCCCGCAAATGGGGACAGTCTTCTCTGGAGCGTCGAAATGGGCGGTGAGTGACGATGTCCAACACATCGGAGAACTCGCAGGCGAGCGCGTCGACGGGCCTGCGGATAGGCTCGTGGATCGGTGCGTCTGTCAGCGCGATCGGCCTCGGCGCGTGCATCACCGTCGTGACGTTGGGCGGCATGGCCACCATGGATCGTGGCGGTTTCGTGGCATCCGGCGGTCCCTACCAGATCGCCCATCCGGTGCCGGAAGGGTTCTGGATCCTTCCCATCGCCTTCATCGGCCTGTGGGTCTTCCCTGTCGCGCACGGCATCTTCGCGTCGCGAATCAAGGGTTTCGGGCTCATATACTTCACCTGGTGCGCGGTGTGGACGTCCGTCGGCGGCACCACATTCTGGTACGGTCTCAATCCCCCCGGCGGCGAGGGCCTCGCTTGGGGCTGGCTGATCATGGGCGGCATCTTCCTCTTGGTCGGTCTGGGCTCCGCCTGGCTCTACGTGTCCTACCTGCGCTCACCCGACCGCCAGCCTTCCGAGATGCCGGCAAACCAGCGCGTGCCCTATGCCGTGCTGATCGCCGCGTCAATCGCGGCCGGCGTTGTCGTCGGGCTCCAGATCTTCGCCGCGGTCGTTGGGTGATCGCATGCCCGTCTGAGTCGTCGGGTCGGCAAGCTCGATGGTCGCGACTTAGGCAATGCGATAGTGTCGTTCGTGCTCGCCGACCCTGAATGGATTGAGGTTCTCCTTAGTGGCATATCTGCTTGGGTGCGAGAACGTCCATCTGGAGTATCCGACGAAGAAGGTCTTCGACTCGGTCACGCTCGGAATCGACGAGGGCGACCGCGTCGGCATCGTCGGCGGGAACGGTGACGGGAAGTCGTCGCTTCTTTCGCTGCTTGCGGGCTCACGCGCGCCGGACGACGGTCGTGTGATGCGGCGCGGCGGAATCACGATCGGCACGCTTGAGCAGACGGACGCGCTCGATCCGGAGGCGACGGTTGCCCATGGGATCGTCGGCGACGTGCCCGAGCACACGTGGGCGTCAGATGCACGGATCCGCAAGATTCTTCGCGGTCTGGTCGCGGACATCCCGTGGGATGGTCGGATCGGTGACCTTTCCGGAGGGCAGCGTCGGCGCGTGGATCTTGCGCGCGTGCTCGTCGGAGACTTCGACGTGCTTATGCTCGACGAGCCCACCAACCATCTCGACATCCATGGCATCGCGTGGCTGGCTGAGCACCTCAAGAGCCGTTGGCCCAAGAAGTCGGGCGCGCTCCTCGTCGTCACGCACGACCGATGGTTCCTCGATGAGGTCTGCCTCGGCATGTGGGAGGTGCACGACGGGCAGGTAGAGCAGTTCGAGGGCGGGTACTCGGCGTACGTGCTTCAGCGCGTCGAACGTGCGGAGGCCGCTCAGACCGCCGAGCAGAAGCGCAAGAACCTCCTGCGCAAGGAACTGGCCTGGCTCTCGCGCGGCGCACGCGCCCGAGCGACCAAGCCGAAGTTCCACGTCAAAGAGGCGCTTGCCCTCATCGCCGACGAACCGCCCATGCGCAACTCCCTGGAGCTGAAGAGGACGGCGGTCTCCCGTTTGGGCAAGCAGGTCGTCGACCTGGTTGATGTGACGGAACGCTTCGGTGACAAGACCGTCATCGACGACGTCACGTGGCTCATCGGCCCGGGAGACCGGTTCGGCATCCTGGGTGAGAACGGGTCGGGCAAGACGACGCTCCTCAACCTCATCCGAGGTTCGCTCGAGCCGACCTCGGGTCACGTGAAGATCGGCAAGAGCGTCAAGTTCGCGGTGCTCTCACAGCACTTGGATGAGTTGAAGGAACTGGGAGACTCCCGCGTCCGCGAGGTTCTGTCTCGCTACAACACGCGCTATGAGATCGACGGCAAGGAACTGACGCCCGCCCAGCTCTTGGAGCGCCTCGGATTCGACGCTGTTCAGCTGTCCACGCCGGTCTCGGACCTCTCGGGCGGGCAGAAGCGCCGGCTCCAGCTGATGCTCATCCTCCTGGACAAGCCGAACGTCCTGATCTTGGACGAGCCGGACAACGACCTGGACATCGACATGCTCGCGGTGGTCGAGAACCTCCTGGATACGTGGCCCGGCACGCTTCTCCTCATCACCCACGATCGTCACCTGATGGAACGCGTCACCGACGATCAGTTCGCACTCCTTGACGGGAAGGTCCGCCACGTCCCCGGCGGTGTCGACGAGTACCTGCGGCTTCTGGAGGAACGCGGTCACGTCCGCGCCGCGGCGGAATCCGGGAAAGCGGCGCCGAAGCGAGCTGCTGCGGAGGCACATACCGGCGGCGGGATTCCGCCCTCCTCCGGCCGGTCAGGCGACGCGTCCGCGCAGCACCACACGCCAGCCCTGTCGAGGTCGGAAGAGTACAGCCTGAAGAAGGAACTCGCGTCTACCGAGCGCAAGCTCGAGACACTCTGCGGGAAGGCCGAAGCGATCCGTGCCGAGGCGAAGGAGACCGACCCTTCCGACTACGTCGCTCTGTTGGACGTCCAGGCGCGGCTCGCGAGCATGGAACAGCAGATCTCCGAGCTCGAGGACACATGGGTGGAGCTGTCGAGCCGGCTCTCGTAGCGCGTTCCCTGGACCCGCGCTCCACGCGCGACGGCCTAGCGGGCCAAGTGCCTTGCGCAGGCGAGCACCTCCCCCTACGCTGACTTGTGACGGAGATCACACCTCGCTCGCGCCTGCGCGCGTGCGCGAGCGGCGGAGGGATAGTGGCAGTGGGCGCGGACCAGCTGGTCGCAGAGATTCCCGCGGGTTCCGACCGCTTCTGGAGCAGCTACAGCACCTACTACGACTCCTTGTACCGACTCATGCCGTACCGCAAGATGCTGTGGGACGCTTTCGAGGCGCTCGAACTCAATCCTGGTCTGCGCGTGCTCGACGCCGGCTGCGGCACGGGGAACCTCGAACATTTCATCGCCCAGAAGAACCACCCGCCGATCCGAGTCGAGGCCATCGACTTCTCCTCGGGGATGCTCGAACGCGCACGCGCCAAATGCGCTGGTCTGGACTACGTTCGGTTCACGCAGGCGAACCTCAGCGAGCGCCTTCCCTTCGAGGACGCGACCTTCGACAGGATCGTGAGCATCCACGTGCTCTACGCACTCGACGACCAGGACTTCACGATGCGCGAGTTGCTGCGCGTGCTCAAACCCGACGGTATTCTCGTGCTGGCCAACCCCAAGCCGGAGTTCAGCTGGGGTCCGCTGGCGGCAGACCACTTCCGCCGCATCGGGAACATCTGGGGTTTCGCGCGCAGGTCCAAGGCGTTTCTCGCGAGCGTGGGCACACTCGCGACCACGGCTCTGGCAGCAATCGTCTTGAACTCCGCGGTGATCGACCGTCGCGAGCGTTCCGGCGAGTATCACTCGATGGACCAGCCGGAGTTCGAGGCGTTCCTCGAGCAGCGCAGGGCGGACGGGGTCACCAGCTACCGCATCGACCAAGCGATGGCGGAGCAAAGCCTGCTGGCCACCGCGAACAAGGCCGTGTTCGCGTAGGCGTGTCTTTGTCGGGCCCGCGGCCAGTCTGCGGCTTCGATAGTTGTCGGTGATGTGAGACTCGAGGGGAGCCCGCGCAATGGGTGTGCAGAACATCGTGCTCAAGAATCGCAAGCTCACGAACTTCGTGATGTCGCGCATCTCCGGCGACGCCCACGCGAAGCGTGGCGAGCGGAACGCGCTCGGCGTCCTCGAAACAGCCATGAGCCGGACACGGGCCTACCCTGCATTCCTCGCATCCCATGGAATCCAGCCGTCCTCGACCCCCACCATGGCCGACTTCGAGCGGCTGCCCCTCACGTCGAAGAAGGACTACATCGACCGCTATCCCCTTGCCGAGCTCTGCCTCGATGGCAAGCTCGACCGTGCCTACACGATTGAGCGCAGCTCCGGCCACTCCGGCGGTTCCTACTACTGGCTGCGCCTCCCCGAGGAGGACGCCCTCTTCCCCAACTACCTCGAGCACGCATTCGTGCAGTTCTATGGCATGGACAAGAAGTCGACCCTGGTGCTGATCACGCTCACGCTCGGCACGTGGACGAGCGGAGAGAAGATGGCCCAGGCGCTTCGCGAGGTGGCCGCGACCGGGAGGTACCCCCTGACGGTCATGGCCCCCGGAACCAACGTCGAGGAGATTCTCGAGATCGCCGAGGACCTTGGCCCGCTCTACGATCAGATGGTCATCGTCGGCTACCCGCCCTTTGTGAAGACCGTCCTGGACGAGGGGGTCCGTCGGGGCATCGACTGGCCCGCCATCGGCGTGAAGATCGGTTTGGGTGGCGAAGGCTACTCGGAACCGTGGCGCGAGCATGTCGCGTCGATGATCGGCGTCGACTCCCGGCTCGACCTGCTCGCTGTCAGCGGCGGCTACGGCGCTGCCGACATCGGGATGACGGTCGGACGCGAGTACCCGGTAACCGTGATGATCCGCAAGATGTGCACCGACAACCCCGAGGTTGCCCAAGCGCTCTTCAGAGACAGCCGAGGCAACCACGCCACACTTCCGAGCCTGCTGCAGTACAACCCGGCCACCTGCTACATCGAGTCAATCGACCACCAGCTGGCGTTCAGCGTAAAGACCGGCGTCCCACTCGTGCGGTACAACATCGGCGACGAGGGTGGCGTCATCACATTCGCCGAGATGATGGATGTCCTCAAGACCCACGACCTCGATCCGGTCGCCATGCTTCAGAAGATCGGGTACGGCCCCGAGCAGGTCTGGAAGTTCCCGTTCTTCTACGTGTACGGCCGCTCGGACGGCACCGTGTCGATCGTGGGGGCCAACGTATTCCCCGAGAACATTCAGTCCGTGCTCGCCGATGCACACGACAGCGACGTGGTGACCTTCAAACTCAAGGTCGAGACGGGTGCCGAGTTCAACCAGCGCCTCGTCATCTCACTCGAACACAGAGCCGAATCTTTGACCGAACTCGAAGAGACCGAGGCGTCCGCGCACTACTACGCGCTCCTCGTCGAGGGCCTCAGGAAGGTCAACACCGACTTCCGACAGTCGCACGACGAGAACCCCGAAGCCGCCGACCCCGTCGTCCGCGTTCATGCCCGCGGTACGGGACCGTTCGCGGGGCACACGGGAATCAAGAACCGCTACATAGGCTAGTTCCCGCACGCACCGGGGCAGCGTGTTCCCGCTTGGCGGAACCACGACTGATTCGAGTTCACAGCATCAAGCGACGCCGCAGTGATGCCGATAGCGTATTCATCGACCGTGAGATTCGGCCCGAGCGCTATGGCGGTCCACATGGATATGTCGCAACTCGCAATAATCGTCGTCGTGGCGATGGTCAATCTGGGCCTCGCTATAGCCGTCTATCTGCGCAACAAGCGGAGCGCCTCGCACCGGGCGTTCGCCGCTGCCGTTGTGGCCATCGTGTGCTGGCTGAGTTTCGCGTACCTGTCAGACCAGGTACTCCTGACGAAGTACGCCCTGCTGCTGAACCGGCTGACGCTCGGCTCAGCCATGATCATGGGCGCGTGCCTGCTGCGATTCGCGGTGATCTTCCCCGCGAGGGAGGCTCGGCTGCGCGGCTGGTGGCGCGCGTACATGGTCGTCGGGACATTGCTCGCGACGGCAACCCTCGTCACCCCACTGGTCGTGGCGGAAGTGCGATTCCGCCCGGGCGGCACAGACGTCCTGCCTGGAGGTGGGTTCGGGCTCCTCATCGCCTGGGCCTGCATCGGAGTCGTCGGGTGCGTGCTCGCCCTCATCCAGAAGTACGGGAGCGCCCGCGGACGTGAGCGGGCGCAGCTGAAGTTCCTGGTTCTCGGCATGACGGCATTCGCCATCAGCTCCGTTCTTCTCGGCCTGATCCTGCCTGCGGCCACGGGCTCCTACGAGTTCGCCCGGTTCAACAACGTGTCCACTCTGCTGCTCGTGTCCTTGGTCGCGTACGCGATGATCAAGCACCGGCTCATGGACGTCCGCCTCGTGGTCATGCGCGGAGCCGCCTACGCACTCCTGGTCTTCGCAGCGGGCGTCTGCCTCGTTTGGCTGGCCTTCACCGCAGGGCAAAACCTGTCGGGAGCGCTGCACGTGCAATCCGAGATGTTCTATGTGCTCGGCAGTCTCGCGGCGTTGTTTGCTTTCCAGCCGATACGTCGAGGAATCGAGACGCTCACCGATCGGTTCTTCTACCAGCGCGCCTACCGTCCCACCGAGCTGCTCAATCAACTCGGCAGTTCCATGACGTCCACACTCGACCAAGAGGGACTCGCCAGGACTCTCGCCAACGACCTCGCGCAGGGGATGAAGCTGACCTTCGCGGCCGTTGCGTTCACGTGCGTCGACGCGCCGCAGATCATCGGCAGCACGCCGAGGTTCACCTCGAAAGATGCCCAGCTACTGCTGGATCTCAGCGACACCAACACCATGATCTTCGCCGACGAAGCGGAGCCCGGCACGGATGGCTACCCTGAGTTGGCGGAACGTGACATACGCGTACTGGCGCCGCTTTGGGCGGCAGACACCCCGCTCGGGGCCATCGTTCTTGGCCCCAAGCAATCGGGAGAGTCCTACACCACGCAGGACTACAACTTCCTCGAGGTCGTCGTCGCGGAAGCCGCGATCGCAATGCGAAACGCCCACCTCTTCGACGAGAAGAACCAGCGCGTTCGTGAGTTGACGGCACTGAACACGCTGGCCTTCGCGTTGGGCAGCAGCATCGAACTGGACGACGTTCTCGACCGATCGCTCGAGCAGGTCGTCGCGGTCACCGGCGCAGACACCGGCTCCATCCTGCTGCTCGACGACGCCGGACAGGTTCTGACAATCGCCTCATCGAGAGGAATCGAAGCCGGGATCGTCGCGTCGACTCGCATCCCAGTCGGAGAGGGTATCGCGGGCTGGGTCGCGGCATGCAACGAACCGCTTTCGCTGCCAGGCGCCTCGCAGCCGGGGCTTGTCGCCGAGCTCCTCCGCGACGATGTCGCATCAGCGATCTGCGCGCCGGTCACGTCCAAGGACTCCGTGATCGGAGTCCTCAGCGTGAATCGCAGACGGCCCTCGAAGTCGTTCACGGCCGAGAACATGCACGTCGTCACGTCCATCGCTGGCCAACTCGGCATGGCCATCGAGAACGCGCGACTCTACAAGGACCTGGAAAACACGTTCCTCGGCACCATCAGCGCCCTTGCGACAGCCGTCGACGCCAAGGACCCCTACACTGCCGGACACTCCAACGAAGTCACCACACTCGCCGTCTCGCTTGCAGAGGCCTTGGGGCTCGACTCCTCGGAGATCCAGACGATCAGGATCGCGGCGACGTTGCACGACATCGGCAAGATCGGCATCGACGGCGCGGTCCTGCTGAAGCCGGGCCGTCTCACCGACGCCGAGCGGGAACACATCAACCGCCACCCTGCCATAGGCGCTGACATTCTCGCGCCGCTCGACTTCCTGCGAGACACGGTGCCGCTCGTACTGTTCCACCACGAGCGCTACGGCGGGGGCGGCTACCCGTCCGGCATCTGCGGAGAGGCGATCCCGTTCGGTGCGCGCATCATCGCCGTCGCCGACGCGTTCAACGCCATGGTCTCCGATCGCCCCTACCGAGAAGGGCTCTCGCTTGAGGCGGCCATGCGCGAGCTGCGCGAGAACTCGGGCACCCAGTTCGACCCCGTCGTCGCAGATGCGTTTCTCGGGCTCCTCGAGAGCGAGGCCATCGCCCGCCGACCCGAGCTGCCGGCCCCGCTGCCCACACCCTCCTGGCGGGCCGACAATCCGCTGTTCTCCGAGTAGGCGGCCCTCCGTCAGAGAACGGGCTCCAGCGACGTTCACGGTACGCCGAGGCCGGGGGCTGCTATGCTTGCCCGCGACCGAATCAAAGGAGGCCGCGAGGCATGCGGAGCAAGCTCGTCGAGGCCCTTCGCCTCACCTCATCACCGGTAGCAGTCATCCTCGCCGACGAGGCACCGGCAGACGCACTCCAGTTCAAAGAGGGCGTCTGGGGATGCGTCATGGCCACCATCATCGCGGTCTCCAAAGGCCGCACCGCGGTGTACAACCGCAAGACGTTCGGGTGTGCCGGTGGCGGCACCGGACTGGGCTTCGGCGACCAGTACGAGCAGTGCGGACTTGAGATCGACCTTCTCCTCTCGACCGGCAGCGGTGAGCAGTCTCGGCGTGGCTCACACATGGCCGAGGGCGAGCGGTTCTTCAAGTCGCCCGAGCAGGTGCACTCGTGGCTTGAGACCGTCCCCTTCACCGAGGTGCCCGCTGAGTACGTCGTGCTCAAGCCCCTCGAGAAGGTCACCGAGGATGAGCGTCCCGAGGTGGTCCTCTTCCTTGTGAATCCCGACCAGCTCTCGGCGCTCGTGACCATGACCGACTACGAGCGCGGTGCCGGTGACAGCGTCATCGCGGGGTTCGCTGCGGCATGCCAGCCGATCCTCTTCGCCTACGACGAGGCCAAGCGCGAGCGCCCTCGCGGGGTCATCGGCTACTTCGACATCTCACAGCGGATGCGGGTCGATCGCGAGACCCTCTCGTTCACGGTGCCGTTCAAGCTGTTCCTCGAGATGGAATCCAACGTCGAGGGCAGCTTCCTCGAGATGGAAGACTGGCTCAAGCTCAGGGAGCGTCAGGACGGCGCCTGAGCGATTCGACGCCCGCATCCACCACCGTCACCACGCCTTCATCGATCACCGCGTATCGCAAGGGCGCCGGCTGGCCGGACTCGTGGATGCGGACCCATCGGCGCACGAACGGATCCACCAAGTGCAGTCCGCGCGATGCCCACGTTTCGGCCGCCGCGCCATCGCCTCTGACGATCTCGGGCGGCGTGTGCCCGGCGACCTGGCGAATCCCCCGCGCCAACGGTGTCCGCTCACTCGGGCGATACCAGAGGGGACTCTCCCAGTCGATCGCCTCATCAACGCGGTCCGGCCCGAGGGAAACCACCCCGGCGAACTCGGCGTTGAGCGCGACGGCAAGTTGCTCCGCGCTCCCTCGCTCCTGGGCCGTGAAGCGCCTCGCGTACTCCTCTGAAAGTCCAGCATGCGTCACGAGCACGCCGTCGACGCTCGTTGCGAGCTGCCATTCATGCGAGTCGATGCGCTGAGCGACTGCGACTTGGACGTGGAGATCCGGCTCGACCAGCTCGAGGGGCTCGCCAAGCCACACACTGAACTCGTGATTGCCTACCAAGCACTGCGCGCCCAGCTCATCGAGCCGCTCAAAGACAACCCCACGAATCGCGGCCGATGTCGATGGCATCGCCGGCGAAGAGCAGATGGTCGACGTCAGGGCGGTAGCCGCTGTGCTCCAACACCCGGTCGATGATGGCGGGTTCGCCGTGTATGTCCGAGAAGACGATTGTTCGCATGTGACCCGACCTTCCGCCGCTCATGACTGTTCGAGTGGATCGCCCGACACATCGTGATCGGTACCTACCCGCTCGAAGAACTCAATCGAGAGGAACGAGCGGCCGGCGACATTGCTGAGCCTCTCGGTATCGCTCCGGCTCCCAAGTCGGTACGCGGCCGCACGCTGGAAGAAGTCCGGTACATGCCGAAAGGCCTCGTAGAGTGCATGAGCTGGGAATACCTCGGGCTCGGCGATCCCCCGACCCAGCGAGGTGTAGTCCGCGAGCTCGTTGTCGGCGATGGGGTAGATGGTCTTGCGCTCATGGCTGCCGTCGAGATGCTGCACCCCGAACGTCAGCTGCTTGGTGATGTCCTCGCGCTCTGGATTGCCCATGGCTCCTCCTTGAGTCGTTCGCCATGGGCTGCCCCATGACGCTTTAGCAGTTGGTTTCGCGGCTGCAAGCTGTTCTTCAAATCCCGCGTGCCGCCGTACGGCGGCAATCACTCATCTGCCCTGCTGTGCCGACTGCCGGCCCGGAGGCCATGGCGTTTGCACGCCAAGGCCTCCGCCCCTGCCGGCCGATCCTTGCGACTACGCGCCCTTGGCTTGCGGCTCGTCCTCGCCGAGATGGCGTTTGCGCTGCTCCGGACTCATCTGCTTCCAGTGCTCGGGTGCAATCGCGCCCAGTGACTCGACCTCTGCCGAGAAGAAGTCCTCGCGTAGCTTGGTGCCGTGGCGCCGGTGAGCCGTGACGTTGTGCGAGGCCCTGAGCATCGCCTCGCGTGAGCCGGCGTCGCTGGCGGCGTAGTCGGCCGAGTGGCCGGCGCGCACCCCGATCTGCTGGCTCGCTTCGTAGCTGTCCTGGTTCGCGCCGAGGTAGATGAACTCGTACTCAGCGAGCTTCTGACGGTCCTGGATCATCGCGAAGATCCGTTCGCGGGTGAATTCGTGGCTCGCATTCTCGTAGCCGTCCGTCATGATCACGAACAGCACCTGGTCGGGCTTGTTGGCGGCCACGAAGTCGTCGGTGATCCGCATGGTGTAGCCGATCGCGTCGTAGAGCGCCGTCATGCCACCCGGAGCGTATGACGTGTAGTCCAGGTCCAGCACTTCGCGCATGGGGACCGCCTTGCAGACGGTATCGAACTCCGTGTCGAAGAGCGTGAGCGTGAAGAACGCCTCGCCCTCCTCGGCGGCCTGGGTGTTCTTGAACTCGTTGAAGCCTGAGATCGTCGCGTCCCGGATCGCTTCCATGGAGCCCGACTTGTCCAGCACGAAGTTGATGAGGATGCTGCGACCCTCGCCTTCGGCCTTCGGCTTCTTGCCTTTCTTGACCATGGGAAACCCCTTTCAGTCGACCTCGCCATTGTGGCAAGGGGGTCTGACATCGAAGCTCGCCCGCGGCCGTCGTGCGTCGTCTCCGTCATCCCGAGCCGTACTATACAACTCTGTATACTTTACTGTCAAGTCAAACTACGAAGTGGTATAGTCCGCAGGTGAAAGGGGCGTTTGTCGTGGCCACAGAACTCGGACAACTCATCAGGGACGCGCGCCACCGCTCTGGGATGACGCTCGAGGACGTCGCCGAGAAGGTCGGCATAACGCCTGGCGCCCTCTCCCACATCGAGAGCGGCCGGCGCCTACCGCAGAGCTACAACGCCGTGGCGATCGCCGAGGTGCTCAACGTGCCGCGCGAGGAGATGCTTCGCGCGCTCGACGACGAGCACTCACACCGGCGCCGCAGCTCGGCCGACCGACCGCCGGCGGCAAGCCACGCCGGCAGCTGGGATGCGAACCCGTCGTCTCCGCAGACGGCCTTCTCGGCAAGACCGATCGGCGACCTCTTTGGCGAGGAGCCGTCCCACTTGCGCGCTGTGGACACCCGGCGCGCCTACCCGAACCTGTCGCGCCAGCTGTCAGGATCGTCTCGCGACCTCGCGCGCTGGTCGGACGATCGCGGACCTGCGGTTGCACGCGCTCGAACAGCTCGCCGACTCGGCCGCCGAGGCGATTCGCACGCTGCGCGGTCTGGTGGCCGACGAGGACCCCGCGATCAGCCGAGAGGCCCGCCGTCTGCTTCACGAGTTGGACGTGAGGCTGCCCGAGGAGTAGAGCACCGGCGCCCTAGCGACGAAACTCGTCTGCCTTCGGACCCGCGAGGCAGAGTAGTCTGTCGGCGAGTTTCCGCGGTCCGACCCACTCCTCAGGAATGGTCTCCCACCAGTCCATCGTGGCATCGATGCGATCCGTCCGAATCGTCAGCGAGTAGCTGGTCCCATCGAGTCCGATGAGGTCGGATTCAGCGTCCTCGAACTCGAAACCGTGCAGCAGGTCCCAGAGGGCCCTCGCATCCTCGACTTGCAGGGGCAGCTCCCAGGTCTCGCCCTCCGAGAAGAACCCGCAGGTCGCCGACAACGTGAGGTTCTCATCGCTATCCAGTCCGGTCTCCGACACCACTCGAACCCGGATGCCCGCCGCAAGCGACGGGTTCACGTCGAGTTGAATGATCTGCGACTCCGGCATTTCCTCATCGAACATGGGGCCATCTCCATTCTTCGGATCTACTCGGTTTCGTCAGCGTGCGCCCTGTCGGCAAGTATCCTCCGGGCCGCGTCGAGCACCGGTCCGGCCTGCTCGGGATTCCAGAGCATGACCGGAAGCCGCGCAATGGCGTCCACATCGGCCATACCCGCTGGCAGCAGCAGCCGCGCGATCTGCTCCGACGTCATGCCGGGAAAGTCCCAGCTCCGCTTGGTCCAGTCGGCGTTCGCAGGGTCCGCGTCGGCGAACACTCTCGGTATCCTCGCTGTCTTGACGCGGTCGTTCTGCACTGTCGTCGTCTCCCATCGGTGGACGGCCACAGCCTATCGCCGAGCACTGACATGCGAGCCTCAAGCAGCTCCCTCGGCAAAGCGCCGCCCGTCATCGCGTGACAACCGTCACGAGCAGTTCTCGCTGGCCGACCCCTTCCCTCACGAGCTTGCCGACTCGCAGCCGATACCGAGAACGGAGGTGTTCGGATGCATCGGGCTCAGGCGAATCATGCGCGAACCCGCGTCGCGACGTGGGCGCGCCCCGACAGTGCACGCATCCGCACTGCTCGCTCTTGTGACGGCGATGACGCTCTCGCTTGTCGCACTCGGCCCGGCGAGCGCCCTCGCAATCAGCCGCAACTCCGTACTCGCGCGCGCTCAGACCAGGATCGACTCACCGGTGAAGTACAGCCAGAAGCGGCGCTACCTCGGCTACCGCACTGATTGCTCAGGCTATGTTTCGATGTGCTGGAAGACCAAGACCTCCTGGTCGACCAGGTCGTTCAAGAGCGTGACCCGCCGCATCTCGGTGTCTCAACTCAAACCGGGCGACGCCTTGCTCAAGAGGGGCTATCACATCCGCCTCTTCTACGGCTGGGTCGACGAGGCTCACACCCAGTACGTCGCCTACGAGGCCGGTAGCGGCTTGGTGGGCGTCTGCCGCGTCCACTCGATCGCCGAGGATCTGCGCGCCGGCTACAAGCCGACACGCTATCGGCGCATCACCGACAGTCCGGCCTCGGCGAACCTTCTGCACAACGGCTCCTTCGATGTCTGGGCACGGTCGTGGAGCGGCGGCGGCAGTCCCGTCTGGTGGCAGACGAGCGGGACGTGGTGGCAGCCATCGGCCTCGGCCGTGCAGCGCAAGGACCTGTTCCGCTCGGCACGCAGCTCTCTGCTGCTCAGGAACCAGGGAAGTCTGCCCGAAGCCGACGCCGAGCTGTCTCAGTCGGTCCCCGTGCTTCCGAGCGCAACGTATCAGCTCACTGTGTGGGCAACGACCGTCGGCGATCCCGGTGCACTGGAACTCAGCCTCGAGTACCTCAACGCGGCCGGAGAGTCGGTAGCGCGAACCGTCACGAGCGGAGACGAGTCAGGTGTCGACGGGTCGACCTTCAAGGCGATGTCGGTGCAGCTCGCTTCGCCGCCGGATGCGGTCAGAGCGCTCGTCACCATACGACTCGCAGGCACTGCGCCGACCGAAGACCAGAGCACCACTGCGCCGGGCAACTCGGTCACGCTCGACGACGTGTCGCTTGTGCGCCAGTAGACTCGGGCATCGCTGACTCGCTTGAGCGCATCCGTGTCAGACCCCTGCGCTATCCTCGTCCCAGGAGGTGGGGAGACATGGCGAATCGCCTGTCCAAATCGAGGTTTCAGACCGGCCTGCAGTGCCCCAAGGCGCTGTGGCTCTCCACCCACGCACGCGAACTGGCGGATCCCACCCCGGACACGCAGCAGCACATCTTCGATACCGGTAACGCTGTCGGAGAACTGGCACGCGAGCGGTTCGCGGGCGGAGTGCTCGTCGCCGAGGACTACACCCAATCAGCGCAGGCGCTCGAGACCACACGTACGCTCCTCGAGGATCCGCCGAGCGCCATCTTCGAGGCCGCCCTCGAGCACCGCGGCGTCTTTGTGCGCCCGGACGCCCTCGTGCGCGTCGGCGACAACCTCTGGGACCTCTACGAGGTCAAGTCCGGCACGAAGGTCAAGGACGTCAACATCACCGACGTCGCCGTGCAGATGTGGGTGTTGGAGGGCGCCGGCCTGCCGATCCGCCGCGCCCATCTCATGCACCTCGACAGGAGCTACGTCTACGACGGCGACAGGGTACGACCTCGAACGGCTCTTCGTGGCCGAGGACGTGACCGCCAATGCCCGAGCCTACCTCCCGCTGGTTCCCCAACTGGTCGAGCAGATGCTCGCCATGCTCGACGTCGACACACCGCCGGCAGTCTCCATAGGCAGGCACTGCAACACCCCCTACACCTGCTCCTTCTACGGTCACTGCCACGCGTTCCTCCCCGAGCGCCCGGTCACCGAGCTGCCGGGAATCAGGGGGCCGCTCTTGGAGTCGCTCGTCGCCGACGGCATCTTGGCGATCGAGGACGTGCCGCTCGACTACCCGAATCTCACTGGCGCTCAGCGCGAAGTCTGCGAGCTCGTGCGGTCGGGACAGCCGGGAATCGTAGGGGACGTTGGCCGGTCGTTCGCGAGGCTCGTCTACCCGATCCACTTCCTGGACTTCGAGACGTTCATGACGGCGCTGCCGCTCTACCCGGGGACCCGCCCGTGGCAGATGATCACATTCCAGTGGTCGGACCACATCCTCCACGAGAACGGCGACCTCGAGCACCGGGAGTTCTTGCACGAGGGCGTCGGTGACCCGCGGCTGCGTTTCACAGAGAGCCTGATCGAGGCGCTCGGCGATGCAGGAAGCGTGGTCGTCTACTCGCCCTTCGAGAACTCGCGTCTGAACGAGCTCGCTATCGCATTCCCCGAGCACGCCAAGGCGATCGCTGCCATCCAGTCGCGGATCTTCGACCTGCTGCGCACCGTCAGGACCCATGTCCGCCACCCGGATTGCCTGGGCAGTTCGAGCATCAAGGTCGTCCTTCCGGCGCTGGTCGAGGACCTGTCGTATGACGGCTTGGGCATCTCGGACGGCAACGTCGCATCGATGCGCTACTGCCAAGCGGCGACCGGCCAGCTGACCACCGAAGAATGCGCGACCGTCTATGCGGACCTGCGCGCGTACTGCGGCACCGACACGCTCGCGATGGTGCGCCTGTTCGAGGTGCTGCAAGAGGCCGCTGGCTAGGCGATGGCGACCCTCGGTCGCCTACCTAAACTTCACGCGCTTCGCTGCGCTCTTCGACGAGGTGTAGGCAGGGCGTCGTACCACACCGGCACCGCGAGCCCTACCGCACGGAGACCAGCGACCCGGCGGCCATGAGCACGAGCGAGAGCAGCGCCAACGCGAGCATGGCCGGGCTCCCCCATCGGCCGAGCGTCCAGCCGGGGTCGCTGACGGGCCCGACCCGCCGCGCCTGCCGGTACATCGGTATGGTGATGAGCGCCACGACGATCGCGGTGGCGCCGGCAGCCAACCTCAACCACTCGAGGAACTGCCACGCCCCCACCCATAGCAGCAGCAACGACGGGAGCGTGGCGAGCAACCACGCCAGCCGGCTCGAGATGCCGGTGCGCTCACGAAGGATGTCCGCGAGGGCGAGCGAGACCGACCAGTAGCTCGTCACCAGCGCGGCGACGATGAACAGCGAGCCGACGGTGCCCGCCCACGCTCCCACGACCTCGGCGATGCCGATGATCGCGACTTTCGTGACCCTCACCGAGACCCCGAGCGCAATGAGCGCCACCGCTGCGGTCAGTACGCCGTTGATCGCCGAGCCCGAGCGCGATGGCCCCAACGGCACCGCGGCGGTCGGGGCCAAGACCCTGAACGACCTGCGGTACGCTGTAGAAGGTCCAGCAGCGCGTACATCACCATCCCGTAGAGCGCGAGCCACTCGGATGCCGATGCCGACGGGACGAGTGGCGGGTGAAACTGCAGCGGAATCGCTCCGAGCCCGATCGCCACGACCAGGCCAACGAGCACGAGCGCGCCGAAGCGCTCGGCGATGCCGATGGCCTTGAGCCCGAAGAACACCACGCTCGCCGAGACGACGTAGACAAGGAACTCGGCGAGGTGGCGGTCTATGCTCGCGAGCCGCGCCACGATCTCACCTGCACCCGAGACGTAGGCCGCGAGGTTCGCGAGGAACGCGACGCTGAGCAGCGCGAATACCGCCCAGAGCATCCAGCGCCCGACCCGTCCTTTCAGTACGTAGTAGCGCATCAGTTCAACGATCTGCAGGTCCTTGCCGGTCCGGAAGAGCACCTCGGCGAGCATGAGATGGACGAGCGTGCTGGCGGCCCATGCGACGGGCAGGATGAGCGCCAGACCAACCAGGCCCACCTGCACGGTGAGGTACGGCACAGCCATGATGCCTGCGCCGACGCCCGCGCCGACCATCAGCGAGGTCGCCTCCCATCGCGTGAGCTGGTGCTCCCTCATTCCGCCCGCCTCCTCACAGCGTCGCGATCTCGACATACGGCGTACGCCCGTCCAGAACGCTTGCGGATCATCGATCGACGACAGCGCGAACAGGTCGCTGCGGTAGGTCACGTGAAGGTACCTGCGCGCCACGGCAAGCAGCGGGTCTTCGTCAGCGAGGCCGACCATCAGACAGCGCCTTCCCGCGGTCGTACGCATGCACAGCGCATGCGGACAACAGCGCGTGCATCACGCGGGGATCGTCGTCGGCCACACACGTGCAGGCGGCGAAGACGAGAGGCATTTCCTCGCCAGGCGGCGCGAGCGGGTGCGCGCCGAGAAGACGCGCGCCGACGTCGTAAAGCGGTCGCAGTCGGCTGAGTGTCGGTCCGTAGCCATCGACGATGTCCTGCTTGTACGAGGACTGGTCCCACGCCGCCATCACACCCACGACGTCACCGTTTCGCCAGGCGACCATCACGTCGCCTGGCCGAAGCCCGCGCAGCGTCCGGCCGCCGGAGAAGTCCTCGAGCGTGTACGCCGGGAAGAACTGCCGTCGCGGACCGCACCGCGCGCAGGAAGCTGACTACCGCGGGAAGCGTCGCCGACGAACAGGACCGCACGTCGACCCCATGCGCGTGGTACGCCCTCCTCGGGCGCAGCAGGATCGCGCACGTGGTCAGCCCGCACACGCGAACCGCATGCAGGCCTCCCGGCGGCCGCGCGCCCACGAGGAGTTCGCGAGCGCGGGCGTTCTCGCCGGCGATCACGCCGAAGTAGAGCAGGTCCCGAGGGCCTGCGTCCCTGAACAACGGCGCGCCCCTCTGCACGAGCCAGTGCCCCCGGAACCCTTCGGAGACGCGAATCTGGCCGATGTAGCCCAGCGACGCCTCGTGCCCGTTCACGAACGCGCGGTGCTCTGCTCGGCAGGCGATTCCGGCGAGCCGGCCGTCGGGCTCGTGCCTCGCGATGAGCACGTCGCAGGGGTCGCCCATGATCGTCGTGCCGAGGAAATAGTTCGGCTCGCGCGCGAACCGTACGGCGACCGCCCGGGCATCGCCACAGCGCCTACGAGCGCGCGAATGTCGGGCTCATCGGCAGATGTAGCCCACCGCAACTCGAATCGGCCCGCGCTCATCCTGTCCCCAACCGCATTCCCTGCTTCTTGAACGCCTCGCGACGAAACAGCGGGTTGTAGGCCCAGTAGGTGGCGAAGCGAAACGGCGTGGCGAGGTTGGTGCGCGGGTCGAACGCCCGCCGCACGATCGACGCGCGGCTGCTCCACATCTGACGGGCCGCCCACGCGGCCTCGGTGAGGTCGTCGGCGCTCATCCGCGCCGGCTTGAACGCAGCGTAGTTGAACCGGTAGTCCGGATGGAGCCACCAGCGCCCGTCGTACAGCAACCGCCCTTCGGCCTTCATGCGCTCGTAGAACGGCGTGGACGGATACGGCATCAGCACGTTGAACGCAGCGAACGCGAAATGGTTGTGAATCCCCCACTCGCACGTGTCCCTGATCGAGTCGGCCGTGTCGTGGTCGTAGCCGAGGGTGAACGCCGCCCACGTCTGTAGATGGTGTTTGCGCAGCGTCGTGACGGCCGCGGCGTACCGGTCGAAGCCCGCGAGGTTGGGCGCCTTGTGCATCTCGCGCAGGTTCTCGGGATCGAGGCTCTCAAAGCCGATCACGTTGCCGAGACACCCGCTCGCCACCAACAGGTCCATGAGTTCGGGGTCCCGGGTCTGCTCGATACTGGCCTGGGAGACCCACCGGATTCTGAGCGGGACCAGCGCACGGAGCAGTTCCTTGGCCGCCGCGGGGTTGGAGATGAAGTTGTCGTCCACGAAGAAGAGGTTCCGTCGTGGTTGGCGCGCGATCTCGGCGACAACGTCGGCGATAGGCCGCGTGTAGTTGTGGTGGCCGAAGTACTCTCCGACCGCGCAGAACTCGCAGTGGTGACGGCAACCGCGGCCGAACTGCAGCAGGCTCACCGGCAGGTATCCCTTGCCGGCGTACAGGTCTCGCCGCGGCATCACCCCGGGTTGCGGGACGCCGAACCCGCCGTCATAGCGCGGGCGCAGACACCCCTCGTGCGCGTCCGTGACGACCTGTGCCCACAGCGACTCCGCGTCGCCCGTGTAGACCGAGTCGGCGTGCTCGGCCACCTCGTCGGGTATGAGCGTCGCGTGCATACCGCCCATCACCACAGGGATGCGCCTGGCGCGATACTCGGTCGCGATCTCGTAGGCGCGCCGCGCGGTGAACGACTCGATGTTGATGGCGACCAGGTCGGTCGGCTCGTCGTAGTCGATCTCGTCGATGCGGTCGTCGACGAGCCGACAGTCCACGCCCGGAGGGGTCAGTCCAGCCAAAACGCCGAGAGAAAGCGGCTCCATGCGTGCCTCGTCGACGAATCGCTCCCCGTCACCCAGGCAGCCCAGCGTCGGCTTGATGAAGGTCACCTGCATGGTGTCCCCCTCGCCGCGGCCTGTCGACACGCTTGCCGCTCGGGTCTCGGCCGGTCGGCGACTCCCCTGCGCCGACTTCGACCTCGCCACGTCTAATGTACCCCTGAGGGGGACCCCCCAGCAGGGCGAGACGCGCATCGGCTCCGCGACCGGGCCTACAGCTTGTAGCCGATCGTCCGCAGAAGCAGGGCTCGCTGGCCATTCACGGACCAACACCGGGCGGGGTTCGCTGATCGCGCCCGCTGGGCGCCTCGGCTGGTGGCGGCGCAGGTTGCGCGGGCACCTCTGGCCGACGTTGCGCTCGCCGCGTTCCCTACCTCACTCTGACCGTCTTCGTTCGGCTCCTCGATGAACCGTACTCGTCCGTGTCGCTGACGCCGCCGGAGTAGCTGGCGACGAACCGCCAGCTTCCCCTGTGCTTGAGTCTGGGACTGTAGGTGTACCTGCCGTTCAGCACGTTGACGTGGACGTGTCCCGCGCTCCTCCACTTCGTGCCGACCCTGCGCTGCATCGTGATCTTGACCGTGCCCGGCCCGCCCGGTGAGACCGTTCCGGTGAGCCGGAGCGCCCTGTACGTCTTCATGCTGGATGGACCCGCAAGCGTGGTTGCCGTGCCGAGCGTGCGCTTCGGCTTCTTCAGCTGCTTCGCTGCAACGGAGACGGTGCACGTCGCGACCGCCGAGTTGCCGGCGCCGTCGTAGGCGGTCGCCGAGATGATGTGGTCGCCGACTGCAGCGCCCGTGGCGTTCCAGTCAGCCGAGTAGGGCGAGGTCGTATCCGAGGCCGTGGTGGCACCATCGACGGCGAAATCGACCCGAACGATGTCCGAGTCGGCATCGGCGGCTGCCGCTGTGATCGAGACGCGGCCGGCCACCACGGCGCTGTCGTTGGGCGACGTGATGCTCACTACCGGCGCCGTCGTGTCGAGAGTGACCACCGTGATCGATGTCGAGGCCGAATTGCCGGCGATATCGTACGCGGTCACCTCGATCACGTGCGGTCCTGGCGCCGCACCGGTCGAGTCCCAGTCGGCGATATACATGTAGCCGCCCCAGGCTGTGTAGAAGAGGTCACCGTCTGCACGGAACTCGACCCGCGAGATCCCGGAGCCCGTGTCACCGGCGCCCGCACCGAACCACACGATCCCCGACACCACGGTGCCGTCATCCGGAACCATGATGCTGACGGTCGGCGGAGTCGTGTCCGGCGCCGGGATGGTGACCGTCTCGCTCGCAGACGCCGAGTTGCCGGCGCCATCGTACGCAGTCACCTGGATGGTATGACTTCCGGCAGTCGCCGCTGAGGCGTCCCATGTTGCTGCATACGGCTCGGCCGCCGAGCTTGAGATCAACGCGCCGTCGACCCTGAACTCCACGCGGGCGATGCCGGACTGCTCGTCGGTGGCCACCGCGGTGATCGCGACGTCGCCACTCACGACCGCCCCCGATGAGGGGGACGTGATCTGCACCGCAGGCGCTGTGATGTCGGGCGGGGTGACGACCGTCGACTCGTACGCGCCCATATCCCAGCCGCTACCGACCGGCCGCGCCACGCCGTCGAGGTCGCTGACGACCGTGGTATCGGCCGCGCCTGCATCGATGCACGGAGAGGCCGGCGCCAGGCGGTAGTCAGCCGGGGGATCGACGAACCGCGGATCGGCGTCGATGTTGCCGGCACCGGTGTATCCGCCTTCGACGTCGGAGTAGCTGATCGTCGCGACGGTCCCGCTGTCGATCTCGGCGCCGGCGTTTCGCAGGATGCTGTTCTTGACTTCGACGCTGAACGACCACGCAGTGTTGAAGCGGCCGATGCCGGCCGAGCTGTTGTCGGCGATCGTGCAGTTGACGATCCTGGTCGCGGCGCTGTTGATCCCGGAGATCGCGTAGTCGCTCGAGTTGTTGCCCGTGATCAGGCAGTTCTCGAGCACGACGCTGGCCGAGAAGCACGCGATGGCGCCGCCCTTTCCTCCGCCTGTCGGATCGGCCGAGTTGCCCTGGATCACCGTTTCGGTGACGCGCGGCAGACTGCCGCTCTCGCTCATGATCCCGCCGCCCATGCGAGCGGAGTTGTTGCGGATGATGTTGTGCGAGATCGTCGGACGCGCGTTGAGGTAGACGTCGATGCCGCCGCCGCCCTGGGTCACGACGTTGTTCTCAATCGTGTTGCTCTCGATGCGGGAGGAGTCGGCGCCCTCGATGACGATGCCGCCACCGTAGGTCGCGGTGTTCTCTCGGATCACGTTGTTGACGATGTGCACGTTGCCGGACAGGGAATGGATTCCTCCGCCTGCAAGGTCCCCGGTGTTTCCGCTGATCACGTTGTTCGAAATCGTGAGCGTCGAGCCAGAAAGATCAAGCCCCGGGCTACCACCGGTGATGGTGAACCCGTCGATCTTGGCGGTCGAGCCGATGCCGGTCGCCTCGATCACCGGGACAAGCCCGTTGCCGAGAAGGGTCACCGAACCGGACCCCGCGCCCTGAAGCACGCCGTCGATCATGTGGATCGGGAAGACTTCGCCCGTGGTCGCTGTCCCGTAAAGTCCAGCGGCGACGTGGACCGTGTCGCCCGCCCCAGCGGCCAACGTGGCTCGCGTGACGCTCCTGAACGGAGACGCCGGGGTGTCTCCGGGGTTGCTGTCGGAGCCGACCGACGCGTTCACGTACCAGTCGGTGACCGTCTGCGTCGACCCGACGTCGAACTGGTATGTCGCTGCACCGCCGAGAGCGGCGGAGTCGCCACCGGCGCCCTGGTCCGAGCTGCTCGACACGGCCAGCGCCTGGTCCATTGCCGCGACCTCGATGGTGTGTGCGCCTTCGGAGAGCGACCCGCTTGGGGCGGCCTGCCACTTCACCGACGGCGTACCTGCTCCGTCAGTGATCTGTGCGCGGCGCCAGGTCTGATCGGCGCCGATCCGGTAGAACACCGCGACGATGTTGGACTGTCGAGGCGCCCTGGAACTGGCGGCTATGCCCGAGAACACCGGGGACGTCGAGCTGGTGGTGTCGCCCGGCAGGGGGTCGATCGTCACGCTGACCGGGCCCGCGTCTCCGCCGGGCGGGTCGATGATGGTCACGTTGTTCGCGCCCCAGTTCGCGCTGTAGACCTGGTGCGAGGCGAGCGCCTCGTCGATGCCCAGCGCGTACGGGCGATAGCCGGTGGCGATGGATGTCGCAACCAGCGAGCTGTCGATCATGGTGACCGAACTACTCCCGTAGCAGCTGACGTACACCTTCCGAGAAGATCGGTCGACGGCGATGGCCATCGGCTGCACGCCCGTCGCAACGGTCCCCACAACCGACAGGGTGTCGGCGTCGATGACCGAGACGGTGTTGCTCGCATAGTTGGCGACGAATACGCGCCTGCCCGCCGCGTCGACTGCCACGCCTATCGGATTGTCCCCGACGGCAATCGTGGCGGCGACCCGGTCGCTGTCGTCAATCACGGTGACAGTGTCGCTGGCAGTGCTGGTGACGTAGGCGAACCCGCGGTTCGGATCGACGGCGATCACCTTGGGGCTGGCGCCGGTCGGCACCGTTGCCACCACCTCGTCTGTGTTCCCGTCGATGATGCTCACGTCGTTGCTGTAGCGGTTCGCCACATACACGCGCCTGTGCGAGCCGCTCGCGAACACCGCGATGGCCCGCGGGGAGTCGCCGACCGGAATGTTCTTGACGACCGAGTCGGTGGAGCCATCGATCACGCTGACGACGTTCTTGCCGAAGATGGCCGCGTAGACCTTGGGACTGGCTCCCGACGGGTCTGCGGCGAGGGCCCGGACACCACTCCCGTGCGATGCCGGCGGAGAGATCGTCGCCACGACACTGAGGGTTGAGGCGTCGATCACCGACACGAAGTTCGACCAGAAGTTGCCCACGTACGCCTTGCCGCTCAACCCGTCGACGACCGCGGTGATCGGAACGGCGATGCTGCCACCGGTCGGCATCGGGATCGTGGCGACCGCGCTGCGCGTGGTTCCGTCGATGACGCTCACGCTGTCGCCGTAGTAGTTGCCGACGAAGACGTGGTGCGTCAGAGGGTCTACGGCGACGACGGCCGGGCTGTTGCCGACGGGCACCGTTGCTACTGGAGTGTCGGCCCCGAAAGCGGTGCCGAACGAGGATAGGACGACGATAGCGGCGGTGAGCGAAGCCCACAGGATTGGTCGAGCCAATCCGAACCCAAATCGTCTCGAGACTGTCTTGCTTGGAGTGGTCACATGAACCACCTCCTGAACTCCCGACGCTACGCGCATAAAGAGGTGGGGTCAAACGAGTACTGTGACGGCCGTCGCATCGGCGCAGGTGGCGCTGAGCGCAACAAATACTGCGGGCGGATGCCGAAGCACCCGCCCGCAGACCTGCGTTGTGTGCGAAGCGACTACTTCGGATTCGAGTAGTCGACCTCGATCTTCGCCGAGTCCTGGTCGCCTGACTTGACCGAGATCTTGACGCCCGCATTCGGCGTCTTGACGCTCGATATCGCGTTCAGCATCGTCTGGCCCCAGCGGTTGTACTTGAAGTACCGCGCGTAGGTGTCGTCGTACCACTTCTTCGAGTCGTCGAAGGTCGGCGACGCGAACTGCGGCGTGACGGTCGTCGGCACGCCGAACGCCGTCAAGGAGATCGGAGCCGGGACCTCGGTTGAGAAGGCCGCGTCGAAGATCTGGAGGCGCGTGCGAAGCGGCAGCGTCTTCGGATCCATCGGGCCGTTCTTGTACGGCACCGTCGCAAGCCCCGGCTGCGCATCGACGAGCAGCGTGCGGCCGGCCCACGGGTGGACGCCGACCCAGTTGTCCAGGTAGCCCGTGTCGACGTACCACAGCAGCATGCCGGGCGAGGCCGTGACGAACTCCGCGGTGTTGCCACCGATGAAGTTGTACCAGGCGTTCATCGAGGTATCGAAGCCGACCGGCTGACGCCACTCGGCGAGGTAGAAGCGAGACCCCGTCTTCACGGCCGGGTTGCCGGTGCGGGCCCAGCCGCCGGAAGCCGGGTCTGCGACCCAGCCACCATCGTCGGTCTCGGCGTTGTCGACTGCCGAGCCACCGATCGACACGTCATCGATCGCCCAGCCCTTCTGCGCGACGCCGCCGTCGGTGAAGTAGCGGAAGCGCAACTCCACGGTCTGGCCGGCATAGGCGGTGAGATCGTAGTCGGCAGCCGCCCATTTCGAGCCTGACGAGCCGGTGATGCCGTAGCCGGTACCCGCGGCGCTGGTGAGGTTGCCCGGCAGCGACTTCCACAGACCGGTCGCCGGATCCTTCACCTCGACGTAGCCGTAGTCGTAGCCCGCTTCGATGTCGTACCACGTCGCGAACTTCAGGTGCGGCGTGCCGCTCGGCAGGGCAACCGTCTTGGAGAGCGAGTTGTTCAGATCGTCGCCCATGTCCGACCACCACATCTTGGTGCCGGACTTGGGAGCGGCGAGGTTGATCTGGTACTGGTAGTCGGGCAGCTCGACCTTGACGACCTTGCCGGTCGTGCCCTCCGCCGAGGTCTGCTTGAGCTCGAGCTCGGCCTTGGGATCGCCAGCCTTGACGACGACCGGATCGGCCCAGCCGAGGAAGTACTTGGTCCACGCGTCCTCCGCCGAGGGGCTCACGCCGAGCGGCTGGCCAGCTTCACCGAGCCAGCTGCCGGAGGCCATCAGCGTCCAGAAGCCGGTCGAGGCCTCGCCGGTGTAGTTGGTGTCGTAGAGGTCGGGAGCGCCGAGGTCGTGCGTGAACTCGTGCGTGAACACGCCGACGGTGCCGTCTTCCGGCTCGATGGTGTACGGGCCGACCCAGATGTTCGGATCGCTCGTCTGTACGCCGCCCAGCCCGCTCGGACCGCCGGAGCCCGCGTTCACGAACCACGAGTGCGACCAGATGGAGCTGTCGCCCTGGGCGCCACCGCCGGCCTCCTGGCCCGCGCCGGCGTGAATCACCATGAGGTGGTCGACGTAGTGGTCGCCGTCAGCGTCGTACTTGGCCCAGTCGATCTTATTGCCCGCGGCCGCGACGGCGTCCTGCACGACTCGCCAGACCGGGCCGTTGAGATTGTCATCGCCGTACTCCAGGTCGGCGCCATAGTACGCCTCGGAGTGCGGGACCTGGACCCATTCGGTAGACACCTCGCCGCTCGACCAGATACGTGCCACCGGACTGCTCCAGGAAGTAGTTCGTGAACGACTTGGTCGCCCTGCCGAACAGCATGCTCTCGTAGTGCCCAGGTGAGAACTCCGGGACCCAGTAGCTGGTGTTGTCGCTCGGGTCGGCGAGCTTCGGATTGATGATCTCGTCGTGGAGCGGGCCGACACCGCCGGCATCGTTCCCCGCGAACTCGACGAGCAGCACGAGCACGTTGTCGTCCGGCGTGGTGCCTGCCGCGGAAGCCGCACCCTCGGCGGCCGAACCGCCGTCGGCCTTGGCCTTCAGGCCTCGCGCGGCGATCGGATTCGGCTTGTCGTTGTTGCTCCGTGCCTTGCGAGCGAGGTAACTCTGGAAGTACAGCTCCTGCAGATCAGGAGCAGCGGTTCTCGGAATGACACCGCGATTGAGAAGCGCCTTGCGGAGCGCCACCTCGTTGGGCGGCACGGCATGCGCAAAGACCGGTGCTGCGAGCAGAAGTGCGGTGACCACCGCAACCACGAGCGAGAGTCGCTTGCCCACGTTGAACCCCCTTATCCGTGCCCCACTTCGGGGCCACTCATGCGGCCTCCCACAGCCGAGTGTGATGTGCGCCACACTTTACGCCGCCATCGCGCGCTCGGGAAGCCAGCAGGCGGGTGGGGTCCGGTCGTCTCGGCCTGCGGATGCTAGCCGGGAGTCGGAGTCCGCACTGCGATGACCGCCGCGAGCATCACGCAGTTCATGCCGACGGCCAGCCAGAAGACGGTTCGAAAGGGCTGCTTGTGCGTCTTGTGCCGAAAGAGATGCCGAGCCACGTAGGCGCCGGGCCACCCCCCGATCAACGCAATCCCGATCAGCGCGGACTCAGACGTGCGCCACTCACCGCGCGTCGCCGCCACCTTGTCTCGCCAGTACATCGCGAAGGCGATGAGGCTCACAAGCAGATAGAACGCGAGCGCCAGCGGCGGAATCATCCGCGCCGCGACAAGCACCAGCAGAACGACTGCGAAGGCCGCCGGCACAGCGATTTCGAGCGTGCCAAGCGACGCCGACTCCTGATGTCGGGCGTGCGCAGGCGCCAAGAACGCCACCTCGTGGGCCTGGGGCCTCTTGCGCTCGTCGAGTCGTACGGTGTAGGTGACCAGGTCGGTTGCCATCGGTCTGCGCAGGGCTGGCGGGAACTGGCTGATGTGAGCGAACACGCGGGCGCCGCCCTCTAGCGGCGTGATGAAGCCGAAGCCCCGCTCGTCGTTCCACTCGGTCAGCCGGCCCTGCTCCCGCATTCGATCCTTCCGGCACCGTCGAGGTATCGGGGTCACGCCGCCCGCGAGTTACACAATGGTGATGATACCTGCCAATCTGTCGTTCGCCCACCGATTCGCCCACCGGCGCGGCTGAACTGCAATAGCGGCTGACTACGCGAGACCCGGGTCTCCCGGCGCCGGACGCAGTCCTGCCCCGAGGCCCTCCGTCTGCGCGCTACCGGCCCGCTGGAGGCGGTCGGACTCGGCGGCCGTTGCCTTGGTGGTGATGAGCGCCACTCCAACCCACACGAACCACGCGATCAGCAGCATGCCGAACACGATGGCGGCGTCGTTCAGTGGCGGGATGACCGAGGCGAGGCCGGCCACGCCGATGACGACGCCGAACCAGCCGAGGATTCTCGGGAGTGCGCCGCTTCGCAGAGCCACCACGCTCACCAGCAGGATCCACAGCCCGCCGAGAATCTCGCCGCCGGCCCCACCGAGCGCCTGCGCGACCGGCTCAATCGACTGCCACACCAGCTCGCGCCTGCGCCGGATCGGTCTTGGCCAGGGGCACGATGGTGGTCATCCCGTAGTTGAAGATCATCCCGCTCGTCACCAGCGCGAACGACCACAGCAGGCCGATAGCTGTGGCGATGCGCATCGTGGCGGGCGCGCGAGCCTGCAGCCGGTCGTAGAGCGCGAACGCCAGCACGCCGAGCGCAATCCCGTAGAACACGTAGGTGATGAGGTACATCGCGTACAAGCTCGCGTAGTTGGCGACCACGAGTGCAACCTTCTCGGCGGCGGTCACCGCGCCCAAGTAGTCGACCACGAGCAGGAAGTACGGCATCGCGGCGAGCAACGCGAGCGCGATGTAGAGCGCCGCCACTCCGCCCGCCTTCTGCCGCCTGGCATCAGCACGAGTCAATGTTTCCATTTCCGTCCCCTCCTTCGATCGGCCGCGGCGCCCTTGCGCGCCGGGCCACGAACGCTATACTTACTTAGTAAGCAACGACAGTGTTGCACTTACTTAGTAAGTATGTCAACCACCTGGGAGCGAGAATGGCCAAGAAGACTCGGCAGCGACGCCGAGACGGCCGCAAGTCGCGCGCCTCCCCTGAATCGAGATCGGATCCTCGTCACGGCGGTCGAGATCGCCGACGAGCGCGGGGTCGGTGCGGTCACCATGCGCGAGGTGGCGTCGAGGCTCGGCGTCGAGGCGATGTCGCTCTACAACCACGTGGCCAACAAGGACGACATCCTCGACGGCATGCTCGATCTCGTGGTCGAGCAGTTCGACCTGCCTCTGGACGTCGAGCAACTGGCGGGAGGCCATGCGCCGCCGAGCGGTCTCGGCTCACGAGGTCTTCGGCCGCCATCCCTGGGCGCCGCTGCTGCTCGACTCGCGCGAGTCGAGCGGTCCGTCACGACTGCGCTACCTCGACTGGGTGTTCGGCACGCTGCTGCAAGCCGGCTTCTCGATTGACGACGCGCCGCGGGCGTTCTCGCTGCTCGACAGCTACATCTACGGCTTCGGCATCGAGCAATTCAACTTCTCGGCCGAGAGCGATGACCCACCCGAGGAGCGGGCCGAGGCTATCCTCGCGTCGATCCCCGCCGAGCAGTACCCGTACCTGCATCGGATGGCGTCGCACGCCATGCAGGTCGGCTACGACGCCGAGGCCGACTTCGACTTCGGGCTCGAGATCATCCTCGACGGGCTCGAGCGGATGCTCGACGAGTCGCAAGGGACCTAGGCGCGTGGGACCGCGAGGGAAGGCGCCCGATTACGACGGCCTACCCATCTCCTCGATGCCGATGCGGTTCCCCTCGCTGTCGACGAACCAGGCGGTCCAGCCGATCATCTCGCCCATGTACTCCGGCGCCTGAAGCACCGTGCCGCCGGCCTCGACGACTCGCGCGACCATGCCCTGAATGTCGCCGTTCGAGTTCAGGTAGGGGGCCGCACCCTCCATGCTTGGAACACCGTAGGTGCTGAGGTCGAAACTCACCGTGTTCTCGCCCTCAGGGCCAAATGCCACCGCGACACGGTCTTCGGTGCCCGGCATGAGCTCAATGCGCACCCCGGTGACGTGCGTGTAGAACTTGATCGCGCGCGAAAGGTCAGTGACAGGGATGCTGACCCACACGATGTTGTTGCTCATCTAGGCTCCTCTGACGAAACGGTCTGCGTGCATCCACTTGATGAAGTCATCTCGGCGGTGTTGTGATTGTCAGGCTTCGTCGAAGGCCCTCTGGAGATCCGAGACCACGATCTTCTTCATCTTCAGCATGGCGTTCATGACCGCGAGGGACTTCTTCCGATCGGGGGTGGCCATCAGCTCCCCAAGCTGCCGCGGCACGATCTGCCACGAGAGACCGAACTTGTCCTTGACCCAGCCGCACTGCTCGGCCTCAGGCACCGCCGAGAGCAACTCCCAGAAGTAGTCGACCTCGCCCTGGTCCTCGCACTCGACGTAGAACGACACGGCCTCGGTGAACTTGAAGATGGGGCCGCCGTCGAGAGCCATGAACCGCTGGCCGTCGAGCTCGAAGATGGCGGTGATGACCTTGCCCAGCATCTGCTCCGTCCCCGGGGCCTCCATGCCCTTCTCGTAGCGGCTCAGACTGACGATTCGGGAATCGCGCCGCTTGTGTGGCGAGCCGTTGAAGGCGGCAACGTAGTACTCGATCGCCTCCTCGGCGTTCTGGTCGAACCAGAGGCACGGCACGATCTTCTGCACCTCGTTCATCTGTGGAACTCCCTTCACATCGAGTCTTGAGCGACCAGGTCTAGAGCTTGTAGCCGATCGTCCGCAGAAGCCCTTTGCGCCACGCCACCGCTTCATCGTCTTCCACGCCGAGGGGCGAAGCACCGTCGACCACGCCGAGGACCCCGCGGCCACCATCGGTCTGCGCCACGATCACCTCGACAGGGTTGGCGGTCGCGCAGAAGATGCCGACGACCTCCGGCACCGCGCGAAGCGCCGGGAGCACGTTGATCGGGTAGAAGCCCTCGGCGAGCATGAGCACGAACGTGTGACCCGCCCCGATGGCGAGCGCGTTGTCGGTGGCAAGCCGCTGCATCTCATCGTCGGTGCCCGACACGCGGACGAGCCGCGCGCCGGACGCCTCACAGAACGCGACTCCGAACCGGATCCCCGGAACCGAGTTCACCATCGCCTCGTGGATGTCTTCAACGGTCTTGATGAAGTGAGACTGGCCGAGGATCACGCTCGCGGTCTCGGGCTTGGTGATGGGCACTGATGTGAGTTCCATGGCACCTCCTGATCGGGGCTGGCACAGGGTTATGTGCCCAGCGTGCGGCAGTCCGCGTGGTCGCCCGGGGATCCTCAGGCGCCGAGCCTGACACTCTCGCGCTGCGGTGAGACGGGTATCGGTCGCACCCGAGTCGGTGTTTGTTCCCGGATCCGGGCGCGGATGAAGGTGTTGAACGGAACGACGAGGTACGCCATCAGAGCCACGATCAGCACCAGGACTCCCACGACCCTGAACACGCTTGCACGAGCTGAGAGCGTCGCGTCAGGGTCCGACATCGGGCTCATCGGCCTGCTCGTCCCGTTCGGGTGAGTCCGGATACCGAACGCACCATCCTGCCGCGAGCGCATCAGGGCACGGGTCGCCGAGGGACTCCGCACCGCGAATCGTGATCTGCTCCGGCGTCATGGCATGGCTCGGTTCCAACGGCGTCGCTCGGCGTCTGCGTGTGGTCGCGACGTTCGGGCTCTTTGGTGGATTCTACCCCGCGACCCTGACTTCAAGGCGCTTGCCTTTCGGTCGCCGCGCCGTGCCTGAGCGCAGAAGCCGCCCATCGCCGATAAGCGCCGTCACAGCATTCCAGGTGCCCGCCCGTCGCATCGATCTCCGCCGTTCGAGGATTTAGACCCGAAAGCCTCTTGTTTCGCGCGCCGTTCGGGCAGAATGGGTCTGCGAGGTCGTCGAGAACTCGAAGGGGCAGTAGCCGCAAGGTGAATGTTCGTTCGGGGGAAAGGTTCGCCTGCACGTTGGCTCTTTCGGCCTCGTTGGCCGTATAGAAGTGCACGCCGTTCTTGACGTTGAAGAAGCGGTAGAGCGGCTTGGTCGGATACGCGGGGTTGAGATCAACACTGTAGGCGACGCCGTCGTAGCGGTAGACGCTGGCGAGTTTGCTGTAGACGTTGATGAACTCCGCGTCGGAAGCCGAGTAGAAGTGCGTGCCCGTCCTCGTGTTGAAGAAGCGGTAGACCCGCTGGCCGTGATGTTCGACCAGTTGGAAGTTCAGTGTGAGGGCCGGCGCGGCAGGGACAACGGCTCCTTGACCGATCGGGCTCCAACCCGGCGCGGCCACCTCGAACGAGTAGGAGTCCGACGGCAGCGCGATGGAGTACCTGCCCTGGAAATTGGCGTTCGCAATGCCGATGTAGCTCACCCCGTGGTAGACCTCCACCTGCGCGAACGGGATCGGGACACCCGTCGACGCACTCGTCAACGACTCCAGACACCACGGTCGGCGGAACGGCCGGAGCCACCGTCGGCGCGAGCGCGAAGCCGAGTATGAGCACCAGCATCAAGCCGAGAACACGCCGTCTTCCTACAAGCATGATCCCTCCCTCGTCGTAGCGTCACAAAGCGCGCCGGGACGGCCCCCTACTCCGCAGGCGTCCACGTTGCCCGCCACTGATACGCTACCCACCTGGGCTGCTCAGCACACACGCGGGTGACATCGCGATGGCCGCTGGAACGCGCCCCTCGCCGGGGTGCGGAGCGGCGCAGCAGACTGGCGCCATGCCGACCCGAGCGCAAAGCCGCCCATCGCTGGGAAGCGTCCGTCCAGCATTCCAGGTGCCCGCCCGTCGCATCGATTCCGCCGTTCGAGGATTTCGACCCGAAAGCCTCTTGTATTCGCCCGCCGTTCGGGCAGAATGGGTCCTGCGAGGTCGTCGAGAACTCGAAGGGGCAGTAGCCGCAAGGTGATGTTCGTTCGGGGGACAGGCGGCCTCGCACTTTGCGTGCGCTTCAATCAGACACCCCGCTTGACTATCCCGGCGCTCTTGAGTGGAATCCCGTAGACAGACTCGTGCAAGACCCAGTGATCGCTGTGCACCGGGTGGAGCAATTACTGGAGTCTCTTCCCCCCGCAGCTCAGATATGCCGATGTACCCATTGGCAGGTCATTCCGGCTCCAAGGGGGAAGTGTTGAACTACGACCGGGCGAGCGCAATCGAAACGTTGGGGAGCGTCGCGTTGGCGATTCGCTCCGAGCCGAAGCGGCGGTCCTGGGCTACCGACTAATCGACAACCTGTTGCTAGTGGACGATCACACCACCGCTCAACTCGACCATGTGGTCGTCGACCGATTCGGAATCCTCGTGGTCGAGACAAAGAACTATCACGCGCTCATCAAGGGGAAGTCCGAAGAGCGGTACTGGACCGCATGCTATTCCGGCAAACAGCGCCGACGGGAACGCTTACAGAACCCGCTTCGCCAGAATGACCGCCATCGGGAGATGCTCCACCGTGTGCTCGGGGCATTCGGCACCAACCTGCCCTCGGGCTACCTCCAGAATCTCGTCGTGTTTGCAGGGGGCAACCTCTCACAGCTGAACCTTGACGACGCGGATTCGATGCGCGTCATCCCCGACCGCGAGATCGTCGACTACCTACGCGCCCGCTGCGGCGACTTCCCGCCCAATCCCGGAGCTCTCGACGCCGAGCAGGTCACTGGCCTTATCTCTCTCCTGAACTCGGCCAACAAGCGAGCAATCCCGACGGATCGCTTGCACGCGAGAACGTGGGCCGAGCGACGAGACGTTTCGGCGACAGGTTCCGGGGCGGCCGGCCGTCTCCGAGCCCCTCCTGGGGCACGAGCCCCTATGGCGCACCGACAATCTATCACCGCGGAGTGCGTTACCCCGACGGGTCGCCGAGCGCACCGGCAAGGCGCCCACCTGAGTCGAAGAGCATGTTCCTCGCAGTCCTCGCCGCCATCCTTGTGCTCACGGTCGGGTGGTGGGCCTTCGTGGGTGGCGGCCTAATCTCGCTGACGAACTTCGGAACCGTGCTCTCATCACGAGGCCTCGCCGGATTCGACGCCGATACGACGCCGAACGTCGCCGCCCCCGCCGCCACAGGAGCCGTGGCATACGACG
>CAVSCC010000004.1:0-9602 GCA_963726345.1 uncultured Coriobacteriia bacterium
CGCGAAAGGACCACCTATGGCTGACAACGTTGGCAACGCAGACGGTCGACCGGACCTCGATCTCGAGGACGAGTTCGGCGAGGACGAGGGAACGCTGACCGAGCAGGAGATCGCAGACGCCGAGGCGCCCTGCGGCGGCGTCGGTGTGGGCATCCCGCTCTCCGGCGGTCACCCCGTCGGCGTGCCGGGCGGTCCGGGCGGCCATCCCGGAGGCCACCCTGGCGGCCACCCCGCTGGCGTGCCCGGCGGACCCGGCGGGCATCCGGCAGGAGTCCCTGGCGGTCCGGGAGGACATCCCGCTGGCGTTCCCATGGAGCGCCAGCGTCACGGCGGCGCGAGGTCGGTCGGCTTCCGTCCCGGCGGCGGTCCGGAGGCCCTGCACTACCAGGAAGTCACCGGCATCAAGGCGCCGCGCATCATAGCCTGGGAGATCACCCGGAGCTGCAACCTGAGTTGCGCGCACTGCCGCGCGGCTGCCGAGTTCGGCCACTATCACGGCGAGCTGTCGCTCGACCAGATCAAGGCCACCATCGACGACATCGTCACGATCTCCAACCCCATCATCATCCTCACCGGCGGCGAGCCGCTGATGCGCCCCGACATCTGGGAGATCGTCGACTACGCGCACGAGAAGGGCGCCATGCCGGTCATCGGCACCAACGCCACCCTCATCACCGAGGAGATCGCGCAGCAGATGGCCGACCACGGCATCCCGCGCATCTCGGTATCGGTCGACTTCCCGACCGCCGAGGAGCACGACAAGTTCCGCGGGCAGCCGGGCTGCTTCGACGCCACTATCGAAGGCATCAAGATGGCCAAACGCCACGGCGTCGGCGTGCAGATCAATATGACCGTCACTACGCTCAACGCCGACAAGGTCGCGGCGGTCCACGACCTCGCCGAGGAGCTCGGCATCGACGCATTCCACATCTTCATGCTCGTTCCGACCGGCCGAGGCAGCGACCTGCTCGACAAGGAGCTTCCGCCCGAGGAGTACGAGAAGGTGCTGCGCTGGGCGTACACGCGTCAGAAGACCAGCCCGCTGCACTTCAAGCCCACCGATGCGCCGCACTACTACCGCATCATCCGGCAGATGGCCAAGGAAGAGGGCCGCAAGGTCACGCGCGAAGAGTATGGTCTCGACGCGATGACGCGCGGCTGTCTGGGCGGCATCACCTTCTGCTTCATCAGCCACACCGGCGACATCCAGCCGTGCGGCTACTTCGACATGCAGCTCGGCAACGTCAAGGAGAAGCCGTTCTCGGAGATCTGGACCGAGTCCAAGGTCTTCAACGACCTGCGCGACTACTCGCTTCTCAAGGGCAAGTGTGGCGCGTGCGAGTACAAGGCCGTGTGCGGCGGTTGCCGCGCCCGCGCGCTTGAGATCACGGGCGACTACATGGAGTCCGAGCCGTACTGCATCTACGAACCGCCCGCCTGGAAGGGCGAGTGCGCGGTCGACACCGCTGACATCTGATTGCAGCCGCGTGCCCGGCCCTCTTGCCGGGCACGCTCTGTCTTGAGGGGGAACCATGAGCGACGAAGTCACTGAACTGATCGAGGAGCTCTTCGCACGTGTGGTCGCGGGCTTTCCTGTGTCGGAGTCGCCGTACTGCGACCTCGGCGAGGAGCTCGGCGCGAACGAGATCGACGTGCTCGGCGCCATGCTTGAGCTGCGCGAGTGCGGCCGCATCGTGCGCGTAGCCGCCGAGTTCGCCGACCTCGAGCGCTTTGTGGCGATGGCCGCCGCGGACGAGGTGGATCTTGCGATGCTTGTGAGCACCGACCTCCCCACGGGAGAACACCCGTACGCCGAGCTCGCAGCGCAATTGCAGCTTCGTGGTGTCGATCGGACGACCGCTTGGGTGCTCGCGCGGCTGAGAGCCTGGATCGCCGACGGAACCGTGCTTCGAGTGGCCGCCCGCGCTGCGTAGAGGGCCGCACGCGTCACGCGCGTGCCACAGGCGGCTCGCGTATCATGTCGTCTGGCGCTGATCGCGCCGCGACCGTCGGACTACGCGCCTGTTCGCCCCCGTGAACAGTGACGCCTGAACCGGGAGTTCCTCAGACTGGTGGATCATGCGACCCGAGCGTCGGCCTCGCCGAGCCCAATCCCGAGTGCCGATCGCACCGTACTGTGGGTTGCGCCTGCCTACAACGAAGAGGCCTCGATCGAGGACCTGATCGATCGGATCGCTGAGGTCTCATCGGCGAGTGGGTGGAACTACCGCATCATCATCGTCGATGACGGCAGCCGAGACGCCACCGGCGACCTGTCCCGCGCCAAGGGTGAAACACTCCCGGTGACGGTCGTGCGCAACGAGCCCAACCAAGGCCTCGGCCGCACGATCCGCCGCGGACTGGCACTCGCAGCCGAGGAGTCGGGTCCTGACGACGTCGTGATGACGCTCGATGCTGACCTCACGCAGGATCCGGGGTACGCGCCATCCATGCTGGCGAAGCTCGACGAGGGATTCGACGTGGTTATCGCGTCGCGCTACCGTCCGGGCTCGGCGGTCGAAGGCCTGTCGAAGTTCCGCACCGCACTCAGCTACGGCGCAAGCGCGATCGTCGCGGTCGTGCGCCCCGTGCAGGGAGTCCGCGACTACTCGTGCGGCTTCCGAGCCTATCGCGCGAGCACCCTGCGGGAGGCGTTCGAGCGCGACGGCGACGACTTCGTGAGCGAGCGCGGGTTCGGGTGCATGGTCGAGATCGCCGAGCGACTGCGTGGCCACGCCGATTTCGCCGAGGTGCCGTTCGTGCTCCGCTACGATGCGAAGCGCAAGGAGTCGGCGATCAAGATCCTGCCGACAGTCGGCGCCTACTTCCGTGTCATCGCCAAGGTCGCCGTGTCCCTCAGAGACAACGTCCCGGTCGCACCGTTCGTGCTCGGGTTGGTTTCGGTGGTCTGCGGGGCATTCGGCAGGTCGCTCGTAGGTCCGAGCGAACTGGAACGTTTTGCCTCGTCATTGCCTCAGCTGCCCGCTGTCGGACGCTGATCCGTCCGGCAGTCCTGGCAGGCCTTGTCCTCTACGCGGTCGCAGCGGTGCTGTGGCTCGTGGTGCTTTCCCGTCTCGACCTGACGGTCGCATACCCGTTGGGCGCCTTCGGCTACGTCATCGTCGCGCTGTCTGCCTGGGGCGCCGGCTCGCCCGTCTCGGGCCTGCACTGGCTCGGCGTCGTCTTCATCTTGCTCGGGATGCTGCTTGTTGGTTGGCTCGGCGCGTCGCCTAGGAAGCCGGTGAGTGCGTGAGCACGGGGAGTCTGTTCGCCATCCTCGCGTCGGTGAGCTTGCTCGTTGCCGGGCAGACGTTGCTGAAGCGCGGCATGACGCTTGTCGGTCCTGTCGACGGCACGCGCGCCCGGGGGTTCGGGCGCCTTGCGCTCGATGTGGTCCGACACTGGCAGGTTCTGGTCGGCGCCGTCATGTATCTGCTCTCGGCCGCCATGTGGGTCGTCGTGCTCTCCCGGGTGCCGGCGTCGTCTGCGTATCCGTTCCTCGGGCTCTCATACATCGGTGTCGCCGCGACCGCCGTCCTGGTACTCGGCGAGTCACTCACGATCGCCCAGTGGCTCGGTATCGTGCTGCTCGTGTCGGGCGTGGTCATGGTCACCGGGGCGGCCTAGCGATGGGCGATGTCGCCAGCAACCTGCGCGAGTTCGCTGATCGGAGATGGGCGTGGCTTGTCGGCGCCGTCGTCGCGCTTGCAGCGGTGTTGCGCTTCGCGGAACTCGGCTCGCAGAGTCTCTGGAATGATGAGCTCTCGACGGCCGTCTTCACCGACGGGCGGCGTTGTTCGGGCGGTCGTGACCGCAGCCTCGGACACGGGCCCGCCGCTCTTCTACATGCTGCAGAGCCCTCGTGAACGGCGCCTTTGGCGTGAGCGAGGTGGGCATGCGGTTCCTGCCGGCCGTCTTCGGAACGCTGTCGGTGTACGTTACCTACCTCGTCGGCCGCCGCCTGTACGGGCGCCACATCGGGCTCGGAGCGGCGCTGGTCATGGCGGTGGCGAGGTTGCCGCTGTTCTACAGCCAGGAGTCGCGCGCGTACTCGCTGGCCGCACTCGCGACGCTGCTCGTCGCTCTCACGTTGCTGCTCGCGCTCGAGCGCCCGACCGCGGGCCGGTTCACGCTGCACTCGCTCGCCATCATCGTCGCCGCATACACCCACCTGTTCGCGTTGGTGGCGGCGGGCGGAATCGTGCTCGGCGTCCTGCTGCGACCCAAGCTCCTGCGGCGGCTGTCGTGGGGCTGGGCGGTCTGCACTGGGTGCGGCGGCGATCGCGTTCTCGCCGTGGCTCGTGGTGTTGGTCCGCCAGGTGCGCAAGGTCGCCGGATTCGCCACCGACGGGCAGTGGGTGCTCAAGCCGCCTGCCAACATCTTCGATTCCTTGGTCGCACGCCGTGTCTGCCTACACGCCATGGGGGCAGACCAACGCGCTGCTCAAGCCGGTGTTTCTGGCGCTCGTGCTCATCGGCGCGGTCGCCGCAGTCGACTTCGTGCGCCGCAGGCAGGCAGCCGAACGAGGCCGCCGAGGATCCGGCCGAGCGGCGAGCGAGCCAGCGGTGACGAGGCGTTTCGGGCCGAACCCGACGGGCGCATGCGCGGTCTCGGACGGTGTCGACAGGCTCGCGATTCTCGGCGGGTGGGCAGGCGCGGTGTTCGTTGGAGGCCTCGTGGTCTCGAAGTTCGTGGTGCCCATCTTCGACGTCCGGATGGCGCTCGTGGCGGCGCCGGCGCTCTATCTGCTCGCCTGCAACGGGCTGACGAAGCTGTGGCGGCCGGTGGCCGTGGCGATCGCGATCGCCTTCATCCTCTACACCGGAGTCGGACTCAGGAACTACTACACACAGCCGCACAAGGAGCAGTGGCGCGAGGCGACGCAGTACCTTATTGACGCGTGACGCTCGGAGCGACGGCGTGATCGCGTTCAACTCGCACATGGCCAAGAACATCGACGAGTACGCCAAGATCCTCGGGCAGAGCCAGAGCATGGGCGCCGTGCGTATCAGCCGAGGCGACACACCCGCCCAGATCGCCGAGCAGGTCTCGGCCGCCGTCCGGGGGCGTGACTCGATCTACGTGGTGATCGGTCATGCCCCGTTCGTCGTCGGCGACAGCACGAGGGTCGACTTGGCGCTCGAATCCAGCGGCTTTCGGGCTGCTGAGACCAAGCGGCTCAGAGGCATCATCCTGCGCCACTACACTCGCTCGGGCGTGCCGACGACCGCCCCGTAGGCGGGCGAGACGAGTCACGGGACGCCCGGCGGACCGCGGTGCGTCGCGCGAGCGTCAACATCCTGTTGCTTCCCTCGGTTCTCGAACCGCAGTAGGCTGAATACTGCTGTGCCGTAGCACATGGCATGAGCGACGCTTTCTTGGAAAGCCGGTTCTCGCTGACGGGAGCCCTATCGACCGACACCACACTCATCCGAGGTCATGCTGAGCGCAGAGTCCACACACACGCCCGGCCTTGAAGAGGCCCCGCTCCCGCGACGTACGCGAACACCGAAGACGGTGTCCGTTTGGTTCGTGTTCGCCATCTGCGCACCCATCTTCTCGGCGACGCTGATCGCGGCGCGATGGATGCTGCTCGGCGGTCTCGGATCCGTGCTGGGGATCGTTGCCGATGTCGCCTTCGCCCTCGTACTTGCGACGATCGTCGCCTCGACCCGGCGGCCGTTCCTCTGGGCACTCGTCGTCGATCTCGTTCTCTCGCTCGTCTTCGTCGCTGCCGGCGCCTACCTCGTCGTACTTCAACCAGCTTCCTCGCGTGGCCCTGATGCAGCTCGGCGGACAGCTTGGCGGCGTCGACGCCAGCATCGCCGAGCTTCTCGCTCCGCGACTCCTTCTCTACTTCGCGGGCATCCCGATCCTCGCGGCGCTGCACTGGCGCTACTCCGGGCTCACCGAGCGACCGACTCGCAAGGTGCTTCTCGGCGGCCTTGCGGCGTCGCTCGCGCTCCTCGTCGTAGTGGTCGGTGTCAGCGCGTCGGTGGCCGCGGCCGGCGCGGTCGACAGCATCGAGGCTGCCAAGCGCTACGGGCTCGTCGGCTGGACGTTTGGATCCGCTTTCGCCGACCCCGACGCAGACACGCTCTCGGGGGCCGACGTCGCGCTCGGCGACGAGATCGTGAGCGCCCAGCCAGCCTCCGCGACGGTGGCGGCTACGGCCGCCGTCGAAGCGACTCGCGCCCCGACGGCCCAGGAGGCGGTCGACGCGCTCATCGGCATCGGCACCACCAGGATTCCCGGCGCGCCGGCGCCAGGCGTCGCAAAGGGCATGAACGTGATCGTCATCCAGTGGGAGGCGCTGCAGACGTGTGATCGTCGGCCGTCAGCTCGGCGGCAGGCCGGTCACGCCGCAGCTCGACAAGCTCATCGCCGAGAGCTACTACTTCCCCAACATGATCTCGCAGGCCGGCCAGGGCATGACCGCCGACACCGAGTTCGTCACGGCGACCGGGTCTCCTGCCGCCCAAGGGCAAGCCGGCGGCCGTCATGGCCTCGGACCGCAAGCTCTCGGGCATCGTCCGCACGCTCTCCGACTCCGGTTGGCAGACGGTCACCATGCACGCCAACTACGCGAGGTTCTGGAACCGGACCAAGCTCTATCCCGCGATCGGCTGGCAGCGCTACTACGACCGCGACTACTTTGGCGCGGAGCACACGCTCGGCGGATGGGCGAGTCCGATGCGGGGTTCTTCAGCAGTGCACTCCCCATCGTGCGCAAGTACGACGCGGCCAAGAAGCCCGCCTACATCGAACTGATAACGCTGACGTCGCACCACCCGTTCACCCAGCTGCCTTCCAGTCTGCGTCCGCTTCCCCTCACACCGGCAGCGAAGGGCACCGTGGCGGGCCGCTACGCGCAGGCTCAGAACTACACTGACCGCGAGGTCGGCAAGTTCCTCAGCAGCCTCGAGAAGGACGGCATTCTCGACCGCTCGGTGGTCATCATCTACGGCGACCACTTCGGTCTCTCCGATGGCAACGCCAAGGAACTCGCCGGTCGCGACGAGGTCGTGGGCCCGTATACGGCGATCGATCGACTGCGCGTCCCGCTCATCATCCACCTGCCCAACCAGACACAGGGCGTGACCACGCTGTCGCTTCTCTCTCAGGCCGACCTTCCTGCGACCGTGGCTGACCTGGTGGGCGTGCCGCTCACCAAGTCACGCGTCTTCGGCGGCAGCGCGTTCCTCGAGCGGCACGACCCGGTGATCCCGACTGCGTCGAGGCTCGCGCTCGGCTCGTTCGTCTCCGAAGCGGGCCTGCTGCGGCCCGGTATGGGCTTGGACGGCGCGACGTTCGTCAGCTACGGCGGATCGTCCGCGCAGCATCGACGCGTCGGATCGCGCACGCTACGAGCGAGCCAAACAGATCCTGCGGCTCTCAGACATCGCCGTGAGCCGCCTGCCCAAGCTCAAGGGCGCCGAGCGTGTGGACGACAGGGCGCTCTTGCCTCCCGCGGGGAAACGAGCAGCCGAGGGCCAGTAGCGCAGGCTCACACATCGATTCTCCGCGTCGCTTCAGACCAAACGGTATGATGACCTCGGACATGCTGCGCTGACGCCTGAAGCGCCTCGCCCTCTCGAACGGAGACGATTCCATGCATCACACCAAGTCCTCGGAGTTCTTCAACATCGCCCAGCAGGTCATTCCGGGCGGCGTCAACTCGCCGGTGCGCGCGTTCAAGTCCGTCGGCACCGACCCGATCTTCTACGACCGCGCCAAGGGCGACCGCGTCTGGGACGCCGACGGCAACGAGTACATCGACTTCGTCGGCAGCTGGGGCCCGATGATCCTCGGCCACGCGCCCGACGCCGTTCTCGACGCCGTGCGCGCGCAGCTCGAGAAGGGCACGAGCTACGGCGCGCCGACCATGGTCGAGATCGAGATGGCCGAGAAGCTCGTCGAGGTCGTGCCGTCCATCGAGATGGTCCGCATGGTCTCCAGCGGCACCGAGGCCACGATGAGCGCGATCCGCCTCGCCCGCGGCCACACCGGTCGCGAGAAGTTCATCAAGTTCGACGGCAACTACCACGGCCACTCCGACGCGCTGCTCGTCGCCGCCGGAAGCGGTCTGCTCACGCTCGGCATCCCGTCGACGCCCGGCGTCACCAAGGGCGCGGCGGCCGACACGATCGTGCTGCCGTACAACGACATCGACGCGGTGCGCGAGTGCCTCGATGCCAACCGGGGCACGGTCGCGGCCATCATCGTCGAGCCGATCGCCGGCAACATGGGCGTCGTCCCGCCGCAGCCCGGCTTCCTGCAGGGCCTGCGCGACGCCTGCGACGAGCACGGCGTCGTCCTGATCTTCGACGAGGTCATCTCGGGCTTCCGCGTGGCGCTCGGCGGCGCGCAGGAGCTCTACGGCGTCACGCCGGACCTGACCACGCTCGGCAAGATCATCGGCGGCGGCTTCCCGGTGGGCGCCTTCGGCGGCAAGGCCGAGATCATGAGCTCGCTCGCGCCGGTCGGGCCCCGTCTACCAGGCGGGCACGCTGTCGGGCAACCCGGTGGCGATGGTGGCCGGCCTCGCGCTCATCGCCGAGCTGTCCAAGCCGGGCGTCTACGACGAGCTCGACCGCAAGGGCAAGCGCCTCGCCGACGGGCTGTGCCGCGCGGCCGGAAACGCGGCCATCCACACGTCCTGCAACCGCGTCGGCTCGATGTCGACGATGTTCTTCACGCACCTCGAGGTCTCCAACTGGGCGAGCGCCTCGACGAGCAACACCGAGCTGTACGGCGCCTACTTCCGCGGGATGCTCGAGGCCGGCTTCACCATCGCGCCGAGCCAGTTCGAGGCGTGCTTCGTCTCGCTCGCGCATACCGACGAGGACATCGACGCGTTCCTCGTCGGCTGCGGGCGACGTGCTCGTCGAGGCATGGCGGGCTAGCCGAATGAAAGCGATCATCCCCGCCGCCGGCATGGGTACGCGCTTCCTGCCGCTGACCAAGTCCCAGCCCAAAGAGATGCTGCCGGTCGTCGACAAGCCGGTCATCCAGTACGTGGTCGAGGAGGCCGTCTCGGCGGGCGCGAGCGAGATCCTCATGGTCACCGGCCGAGGCAAGCGGGCGCTCGAGGACCACTTCGACCACTCGGTCGAACTCGAGGTGCTGCTCGAGGCCAACGGCAAGTCGAGCGAACTCGAGCTCGTCCGCCGATCTCCGCGCTCGCCGAGGTCTTCTACGTGCGCCAGAAGCAGCCGCGCGGCCTCGGCCACGCCGTGCTGATGCGGGGCGCCGTTCACTGACGACGAGCCGTTCTACGTGATGCTCGGTGACGTGCTCGTGCCGGAGTGCGGCATCCTGCCGCGGCTGCAAGCGAGGTCCACGACCGCACCGGCGCGAGCGTCATCGCGGTGATGCCGGTGCCCGACGACCACGTCGACCGCTACGGCGTCATCGCCGGCGAGCCGGTCGAAGACGGCGTCTGGAGGGTGACCGGTCTCGTCGAGAAGCCCTGCGTCGGGGAGGCGCCGAGCAACCTGCGCGATCTTCGGCCGCTACCTGCTGACCCCGGCGGTCATGGGGATCCTCGCGGCGACGCCTCCGGGCAAGGGTGGCGAGATCCAGCTCACCGACGCGCTCG
>CAVSCC010000005.1:0-19017 GCA_963726345.1 uncultured Coriobacteriia bacterium
CGCAACTCGTCCTGGACACCCGCAATGCCCTGAAAGCGTATGCCGACAGCAAGGTGGTGCGTCTGTAGCATGACGAAGCCAATCCGAGTGGGTGTCGTTGGGTTCGGGTACTGGGGGCCGAACCTCGTCCGCAACCTGGATCGTCTGGGCGATGCCGAACTGGTTGTTGCGTGCGACCTCTCGCACGACAACTTAGCCAAGGTCAAGGGGCTCTATCCGTACATCGATACCACCGACGATCTGGATCTCATGCTGTCCGACTTCTCGCTCGACGCGGTCGTCGTAGCAACCTCTGCCCCGAGCCACCACGCCGTCGCGAAGCGGGTTATTGAGGCGGGCAAGCACTGTTTCGTCGAGAAGCCACTGACGCTCCGTGCGGAGGACTCGGCCGAGCTGGTCCGGCTCGCCGACGAGCAGGGCGTCGTGCTCATGGTCGGCCACCTCATGGAGTATCACTCGGCGATCAACTGGATTCGGGACTACATCGCTGGCGGGGATCTCGGCGAGGTGCTCTACGTCTACATGCAGCGCCTGAACCTTGGGCAAGGTGCGCAAGGAGGAGAACGCCTTCTGGTCGCTCGCTCCTCACGATGTTTCGATCGTGCTGTATCTGCTGGGGGAGTCGCCCGACTACGTCTCGGCCAACGGCGCATCGTACGTCACGCCGGGCATCCAGGACACGGTCTTCGCGAACCTGCACTTCCCGAGCGGGAAGATGGCCAACATCCACGTCTCCTGGCTCGACCCGCACAAGGTGCGCAAGCTCACCGTCGTCGGAACCAAGAAGATGCTCGTCTTCGACGACATGGAGGCCACCGAGAAGATCTGGATCTACGACCGCGGCGTAGGCGAGCCCAAGGACGCGATGGCGTACGGCGAGGACCTCACGCTGCGGTTCGGGGACATCACCGTTCCGTGGGTTGCGTTGAAGGAGCCGCTCGGCATCGAGGTCCAGCACTTCCTCGACTGCTGCCAATCCGGCGAGACGCCAAGGAGCGATGGCCGAGACGGACTTCGCGTCGTCAGCGTGCTTGAGGCGGTCAACGAGTCGATGGCCGCCGGCGGCGCCCCGATCCAGACGACCTCGGAGGTGTAGGCGATGACCGCGTACGTTCATCCCAGCGCGCTCATCAACCCAGGCTTCACGCCGGCGCCGTTCACCATCATCGATGAGAACGTCGCCGTCTTCGAAGGCGTCAAGATCGGCTCGTTCGTTCGGGTGCAGGCCGGGGCGAAGATCCGCCAAGGGTGCATCATCGGCGACCACGTCACGATCTGCGAAGACGCCGACCTAGGTGAGGGCGTGGTAGTGGCCGACTTCGCGATAGTCGGCAAGCGCCCGAAGCTGGGGCCCAACTCCACCGCCAAGGGCGGACCGCTTCCAGGTACCGTGATCGGCGCCGGGTCGAGCATCGGCAGCCACACCGTGATCATGGCTGGCTCTACCCTCGGCGAGAAGTGCATCGTAGGAGACAACGCCGGCATCCGTGAGCGTTGCACCATCGGGGACGGTGTCGTGGTCGGCCGCTCGGTCACTGTGGAGAATGACACCTCGATCGGCTCGCGCACCAAGATTCAGTCCGGCGCGTACATCACCGCGTACGTCACGCTCGAGGAGGACGTCTTCATCGCGCCCATGGTCGTCACCACGAACGACAACTACATGGGGCGCACCGAGAAGCGGTTCGCTGAGCTCAAGGGCTGCACCGTTCGCCGAGGTGCGCGTGTCGGTGGCGGAGCCCACATTCTGCCCGGCATCGAGATAGGCGAGGAGGCGTTCGTCGCCACCGGGTCGATCGTCACCCGCGATGTGGCTCCCCGCACGCTCGTGATGGGTGCGCCCGCCAAGCCCGTCCGCGAGGTATCGCCTGAGGAACTGCTCTCGAACCAGTAGGTGCGACGCAGATCGAAGGTGCGCGGCCGCTCCGCCAAGGCCGCACGACGGTGGATCGCCAGACACGGCGCAGACATGCCGAGACGACAAGGAGCACAGCCAGGAATGGGTATCCCTCTACTCGACCTCAAAGCGCAGTACGCGGGCTCAAAGACGAACTTGACGGTGCGTGGTTCGACACGATGAACTCCGCAGGCTTCATCGGTGGGCCGAAGGTCAAGGCGCTGGAAGCGGCCATCGCAACCTACTGCGGCACCAAGCACTGCATAGCGTGCGGCAACGGCACCGACGCGCTGTTTCTGATTCTGGGCGCGCTGGGCATCGGCAAGGGCGACGAGGTCATCACCACCCCGTTCACCTTCTTCGCGACCGCCGAGTCGATCGCGCACGTGGGCGCCACCCCGGTCTTCGTCGACATCGAGCCAGGCACCTACAACATCGACGTCACCAAGATCGAGGCCGCAATCACTCCGGCGACGAAGGCCATCATGCCGGTCCATATCTTCGGCCAGTGCGTCGACATGGACGCCTTGAACGCCATCGCCGAGAAGCACGGGCTCATCGTCGTGGAGGATGCATGCCAAGCCATCGGCGCGACGTATCACGGCCGTCCGGCGGGCTCGCTCGCCCGAGCGGCTGCGTTTTCGTTCTTCCCGAGCAAGAACCTGGGTTGCGCCGGTGACGGCGGCTGCATCACCACCGATGACGATGAGCTCGCCGCGGCCGCCCGCAAGCTCGCGGCGCACGGAACCAGCAAGAAGTACTACCACGACGCGATCGGCGTGAACTCCCGCCTCGACGCTCTGCAGGCCGGCGATTCTGCTGGTGAAGCTGCCGCATCTTGACGAGTGGAACGGCCAGCGTCGCGCGGCCGCTGCCGTCTACGACGAGCTGCTTGCGGGAGTCGAGGGCCTTGAGCTTCCGATCGAGCGTGACTACGGCGAGATGGTCTACCACCTCTACATCGTGAAGTCCTCCTCGGCTGACCGGATCATGGCGGCGCTTTCCACCGAGGGTATCGGCACGGCGCTCTACTACCCGCTCTCGCTGCACGAGCAAGAGGCCTTCACGCAGATGGATGGTTACGTTCGGCCAACGCTGCCTGTCGCAGAGTCATGCAATGGCTCCACCTTCGCTCTTCCATGCTTCCCAGGCATCACCCGCTCCCAGCAGGAGGAGGTAGTCCGAGTCGTGCAGAGTGCGCTCGGATAGACTCAATGAGGGTCATCTCAGTCGTCGGGGCACGTCCCCAATTCATCAAGGCCGCCCCGTTGTCGCGTGCGCTCCGAGAGCACCACGAGGAGATTCTCGTGCACTCCGGGCAGCACTACGACTATGCGATGTCGGATGTCTTCTTCGAGCAGCTGGGCATCCCGAAGCCTGACTACAACCTCGCTGTCGGCAGTGCCAGCCACGGTCGCCAGACCGGAGAGATGCTCGGCATGCTCGAAGAGCTGTTCGCCGAGAAGGATCCCGACGTCGTCGTGGTCTACGGCGACACCAATACGACGCTTGCAGCGGGACTCGCGGCTTCCAAGCTGGGGGTTCCCGTCGCCCATGTCGAGGCGGGCCTACGCTCCTACAACCGCTCGATGCCTGAGGAGATCAACCGCGTCGTGGTCGATCACATCTCGGACCTTCTGCTGTGCCCCACAGAGACCGCCGTGGCCAATCTGGCGGCCGAGGGACTGAGCGATGGCGTCCACCTGGTGGGTGACGTGATGCTCGACACGGCGCGGTTCTTCGCGGAACGCTCGGCAACGGGCGAGACGCTCGCCGAGTTCGGCGTGGATGCGGGCGGCTACTACCTCGCTACCGTGCATCGGGCCAGCAACAGCGACGACCCCGCGAAGCTCGAGTCGATCGTACGCGCCTTCTCCCGACTCGACCGGCCGGTATTGTGGTCCGTCCACCCGCGAACGCAGAAGAACCTGGATACCTTCGGGCTGGGCGGCCTCGTCAAATCGGCACGGAATGTGCGAACAGTGCCTCCAGTCAGCTACGTCGAGACCGTGTCGCTTCTCAGGGGAGCAGCTGCGCTGCTGACCGACTCGGGCGGGATGCAGAAGGAAGCCTACTTCTTCAGCGTGCCCTGCATCACGCTTCGTGAGGAGACCGAATGGGTCGAGACCGTGGAGCTGGGTTGGAACCGCTTGGTCGGTGCTGACGAGGCAAGAATCGTCGCGGCCACAGTTGGTCTGCAGCATCCCGCTGAACACCCGGACGTGTACGGGGTCGGACACGCGGCCGAGGCGATTGTCAGGGTGCTCGAAGCGCGCTATATCAGGTAGACAAACAAGACCGGCACAGGAGAATCATGGGCAAGCACACACGAGGAGCGGCATCGGGAGGGTCCGGTGGTGACGAGCGTCGTCGAAAGCGGGCGGACGCCTCTCGCCGGGTCCCCGCCGAGCGTCGCCGCACGCCGGGAGAGCGTAGCACCGCCAATCAGGTTCACAGGTCCGGCGTGGGCTACAGACTGCCTGACCCCGCGGCTCGTCGCTCGGGTTCGCTTGAGAGCGCGCCCGAGCGGCTTCGCGTAGAGCGCGACAGGCGCCGTGCGCGCAGGCGGCGCACGGCAGCAATCGTCGCGGTCACCATCGGCGTGGTCTTACTTGGGGCGGTGGGGTCGGCATTCGCCTACTTCAAGCATATCGAGAATACGATGCAGCCCCGCACGGTCATCGACCAGAAGCAACTTGACGTGGAGCTGACTCCCGCCAAGCCACTCCAACCATTCAACATACTGCTGCTGGGATCGGACTATCGCCCCGGCGAGAAGGCGTATCGAAGCGACACCATGATCCTGGTCCACGTGAACCCACAGAAGAAGCAGATCTGGATGCTGTCCATTCCGCGCGACACGAAGGTGGCCATCCCAGGCCACGGCGAGTCGAAGATCAACAACGCGCACTACTTCGGGGGCCCGCCGCTCGCGGTCAAGACGGTGAAGCAGTTCACGGGCCTGCCGATCAACTACTACATGGAGGTCAAGTTCAAGGCATTCCAGCGTGCGGTTGATGAGCTGGGTGGCGTCTGGGTCAACGTGCCCCAAGCGATCAACGACCCGAAGGCCGATCGCAGTCCGGGCCATAGGGCCGCGAAGATACCCGCCGGATACCAGAAGCTGGACGGCGAGCATGCACTCACGTTCGTGCGAAGTCGTGACTACGCTGACGCCGACTGGTCACGGATGAAGACCCAGCAGTTGTTCTTCAAGGCGCTCGCCGATCAGTTGGCCAAGACCACGAACGTCGCCAAGCTTCCCTCGGTCGTGAATGCGGCCGCGCCCAACGTGGTCACCAACATGCGCCTGGTCGACATGATCAAGACGGCCATGGCGGTCAAGGACGCAGGTAGCGGGAACGTGTTCACTGCCACAGTGCCCGGCACTTGGAAGTCTCCTTTCGTCTACCCGGATACCGCGGCCATGAAGAAGCAGATTGCCGCTATCAAGAACGAGCGCAGTTTCGATGGCACCAAGACCGTCACCGCCACGGCGACTGTTGATGCAGCCGCAGCCATCGCTGCCGCTCCGGCCACCACCAAGAAGCCTTCCCAGATCACCGTGATCGTGCGAAACGGCTCGGGTGTGTCCGGGCGCGCCAAGCAGGCCGCGGCAGTGCTCAAGACCCAAGGATTCAAGATCGCGGAGACGGCAAACGCGAATCAGAGCGTCTACAAGCAGACCCTGATCATCTACAAGACGGACGCCGGCCCCGCGAAGCTGCTCGCGTCGTACCTCCCACCCGCATCCAAGATTGTTCAGAGTCGCGGCATGTACGCATTCACGACTGACCTGCTCGTCGTGGTCGGCAAGGACTGGGATGTCAACGACATCCCCACAGTGCCGGTCAAGACCGAGTAGCGCGGCAGGGCCTGCACGGAAGGAACTCAGGCCTTGGCGGGGGGGACTTGTCGGTCGCTGCGGCCGGCTCGCTGTGCGTCAGCCAGAACCCTCAGGACCTTGGCGGCCAATAGGTCGCGGGAGAACTGGGTCTCGGCGAGCGCACGGGCGTTGACGCCGATGCGCGCGCGCTCGTCCGGGTGGTCGGCGAGCCGCTCGATCACGTCGGCAAGCGCCGTCCCGTTCGTTGCCGGAAAGTAGGCTCCCGCGTCGTAGTCCTCGACCAGGCCCCTTGTCCAGCCGTCGGAGTTGACGATCATCGGTCTACCCGTGGCGAGCCCATCGAAGAACTTGTTGGGCGAGTTCGTCGCGAGGATGGGCTTGTCGGCGAAGAGCACCAGCAGCGCATCAGCCGTGCGCGTGAGCCGCGGGATCTCTGCTTTGGGCAGCGTGCCGATGAGCCGTACGTTCGGCAGGTCGCGCGTCATGGTCTCGAGCTGCGGGCGGGACTTCCCGTCGCCAGCGATGAGGAAGATGATGTCTTCTCGGCCTCGATCCAACAACGTCCGGGCTGCTTCGGGGACGTTGTGCTCCACGTCGTTGGACGGACCGATCGCCCCCGCGTAACCAACGACGAACTTCCCTGCGAGGCCGAAGCGTTCGACAAGCTCCGCGTCCTTCGGCCCCGGCGAGAACAGGTCGAGATCGCAGGAGTTCGGCACCATGTGGACGCGCTTCGGATCCACGCCCTCCGCGATGACGCCGTCGGCCATACCAGGGGAAAGAGCGATGATCTGCCGCGCATGCCGGTACAGGAAGCGCTCCAGCCACTTGCCGAGGACCCCCGCGAGCCCGCGCCGCTTGATGGCACCCATCTGGATGGCTGCCTCGGGCCACAGGTCGCGCACCTCGAACACGAAGGGAATGCGGCGAAGGAACGCCGCGGCGTAGCCGGGGACCCCTACGGTGAGTGGAGTCGAGGTCGCGAACACGACATCGTGCCTGCCGGCGGTGATTGCCAGCCAGGTGGCACCGAGGACGAACGTTGCGAATGAGAGCATCCGACGGACCGGGCTCATGTAGTTGCTGTAGCCCACCCGCACCGAGCGAACATCGATGCCGTCGATTACGCCGCGAGACAGGATGTGTTTGGAGAAGGTATCCGGAAGTCGAGAGGCCGATGTGATGACGGTAACCTGGTGACCCTGCTCCACCCAGCGTCGCGAGAACTCGTACGACCGAATCAGCCCGAGCGACGACTCCCTGGTGGCGAAGAACTGGTGCACGTAGAGGATGCGCACGGGGTCCCTAGTGGTCGCGGTGTCGACCGTCGCGCCCGACACCCATGTAGCTCAGACCCGCGGCTCGGATCGCCGATGAGTCCAAGGCGTTGCGCCCGTCAAAGACGATGCGGGGCTCTGACATGACCGATGCCACGCGAGTCCAGTCCAGATCGACGAACTCCTGCCATTCCGTGATCAGTACGGCTGCCGAGGCGCCCTCGAACGCGTCCCAGATGTTGAGGCACCGGGTCGCTCCACCCAGATCGATCTCGCTCGCAACAGGGTCGTACGCTGCAACCGACGCGCCCTGCTCGAGCAACAGGGGCACGATATCGACGGCCGGCGACTCCCGCACATCGTCCGTCATCGGCTTGAACGACAGGCCGAGGATGGCGATCTTGCGCCGCCAGATGTCGGGCAATGCCTCCGTGAGATGAATCAGTGGAAGGAGCCGCTGACGGTTGTTGACGTCGATGACCGCCTTGAGCAGGTCGAATTGGTAGCCGTTCAGCGTGGAGATGAAATCCAGAGCGCGGGTGTCTTTGGGGAAGCAAGAACCGCCATAGCCTATTCCCGCGTTGAGGAAGGCCGGTCCGATTCGGCTATCGAGTCCCATTCCCCGGGCCACGTCGTCAATGTCTGCGCCGACGGCATCGCAGAGATTCGCCATTTCGTTGATGAAGCTGATCTTGGTCGAAAGGAACGCATTGCTCGCGTACTTGATCGTCTCGGCGCTCGCCACATCCGTGACGACGATCGGCGAGTCGAGCGCGGCATACACCTCGGCGACCAGATCGATGGATCGAGCGTCGTCCCCGCCAATCACGATCCGTTCCGTGCCGTACCAGTCAGCGATTGCGTGCCCTTCGCGAAGGAACTCCGGGTTCGATACGTATCCGATCTCGGCGCGGGAGCCTGCGAGATGCCGGGCGGCGATGGAATCGCCGGTTCCGGGGGGTACGGTCGACTTCATCACCATCGTGAACGGGCGAGTCGCCTCTCTTGCCAGATCCGTAGCGACCTCGCGGACGAAGGAGAGATCAGCCGCTCCATTCTCAGACATCGGTGTTCCAACGGCGACGAACACCACATCGCCCAGCAGTTCGTCCCAGCCGTCCTCGGGGGTCACGAACGTGAGGTGTCCGGAGGCCAGGCCGCTCCGAAGGAGATCCTCGAGACCGGGCTCGTAGATGGTGGGTTCGCCTCGGCGGAGCTGTTCGACCTTGTCTGCGTCGATGTCGACGCAGACAACCTCATGACCGACATCTGCAAGGCATACGCCCTGCACAAGGCCCACATATCCCGTTCCGATAACAGTGACTCTTGCCATGGAGTGCTTCTCCCAGGAGCCGTTTGCGAACGTACGAATCGGTCGCGTTCGCGACTTCGACAGGGTAGCATAGCACCATCGAACCCGCGTTCGGGCATGCGAATGAGGTCGCAGACAAACGCGGCCCCGAGAACAGGAAACCCGTTGACCAAGCTCAGGGTTCTGCAGGTGGCCCCCGTGCCGCCGGAGGTCGGTGGCACCTTTGCCGGCGGCATCGCCACACACGCCTGGGGCCTGGCCATGCATCTGAAAGAGCGCGGACACGAGGTCGCGCTGCTTTCGGACAACAGCGTATACGGCGGCGATTGGCCGAGGGTGGTAGACCAGCTGCGGGTCTACGATTCCAAGAGCTTCAACGGTGGTGCCCGCGGGGTGCAGCTGCGGCGCCCTTCGACCTGGACGCGCGCACACGAAGCGCATGAGGTTCTCGGAACAATAAAGCGGCGACGCTGGGTGTTGGCGAAGGTCGCGACCTTTCGCGCAGTCATCGAGGCCGAGAATCCGGATGTCGTGCATGTGCACGCCCTCGACGTCCGGTACACGCTCGCCCATGCAGCGGCGCCGAAGGTGCCCATCATGGTCACCGTACACTCCGCGAACTTCTTCAACTTCGCCGACGAGGCGCTTATGTCGGCACGCGCGGCGGTGGTGCGCGCGAATCTTCGCAGTGCTTGTCAGATCACCTTTGTGAGCGAGTTCGTCCGCGCTCAGTATGAGGAGGCGTTCCCTGGTGCGCTGGATGATCTCACCACTCGAGTCATAACCAATCCGATAGAAGCAGCTCGTTGGCCCCTACATGATCACCGGGCCGCCAGGGTCGCGCTCAACCTGCCCACCGACGGGCCGGTGGCGCTCTTTGTCGGCCAGCTCATCGCACGAAAGGCACCCGAGGAGTTCATCGATGCCGTCGCCGCCGTTCGTCGGCGAGGGGTGCCGCTCACCGGCTTGGTCGCCGGCGACGGCGAGATGGCGGACGAGCTGCGTAGTCGTGCGCAGGCGCTGGGTGTCGGCGATGCGGTGCGTTTCGACGGGAGGCGAACTCCGGAGGAGCTGATCGACTACTACGCAGCCGCTGACGTCATGGTGCTGCCGAGCCGCATGGAAGGGTTCCCGCTGGTGTTCCTCGAGTCGATGCTCGAGGGCTGCCCCGTCGTGTCCACATCGCCCCCGCTTGCGGAGGCGCTGCCAAGCGCGCAGTACGGCACCCTCGTCAGAGAGCGGGGGGTCGAGCCGCTTGCAGACGCCATCTTCGATGCGCTGGAGCGAGACTGGGACCGTGATGCAATCCGGAGGCACGCACTTTCGTACGACTGGCCCAACAGGATCGGCGAGCTGGAGGCTGCCTACGCCGAGACCGCGTTCGGGCTATCTGCTGATTCCAAGCAGCCGACTCTGGCCGGGTGACCCGAGACCGTCGAGGAAACCGTCTGTCACGACCGTACTACCTGCGAATGCGCGCAAAGGCTGAACGCCACAACTGAGACAGGAATCTGACTTCGTCGGGACGTACGGCGCGAAGCAGCGTCAGCAGGGCCAAGTAGACAACGATCCCCAGAACCGCCTGTACTCCCAAGATGACAAGGGAGGCCGACCGAGTCGCGCTTGGTATCGCTCGCGCGAATGGGAGCCACACCACGACCCCCATCATGAGACTCGCTGATCCAACGCGCGCAAGCTCCGACCAGGGCAGGTTCAGCCGCATGTAAGGTCTCGATTGCCACCAGGCAAGTCCGACCAGCAAGACATAGGCTGCAAGGGTGTTGTAGGCCGCGGCCACGTAGCCGAAACGCGGCACCAGTAGCAGGTTCGCGACGAGGTTGAACGACGCTGCCGCGAGCGCCTGCACCATGATGAGCTTCGTCTTCTTGTGAAGCCCGAGGCCCGTGCCGGCAATGCTCGCGAACGAGTTGAGCATTGATGCGGCCGCCACGATTGGCAGCACCGGCCACGCAGACCAATAGGCCTCACCTGTGAACACGCGCATGAACGGCTGCGCTGCAGCCGCCATGCCGACGACGAGCGGAAACGTGAGAATCGAGAAGTACCGCACGAACTGGGTCTGGACCTTCTCGGCGAGCGGCTGGCCACGCTTCTCGAATGTCTCGACGAGCGACGGTGCCATGGTGAGGAGCAACGGCATTGTCGCGAGTTGCATGATCTTGTCGCCGAGCGAGTAGGCGACCGAGTAGAGGCCCACCTGCGCCGTGCCACCGAATGCGGCGATGACGTACCGGTCCAGAAGGACGAGCGTCCACGACGAGATGCCCACCGGGATGAGCGGCATGCCGTAGGCGAGAAGCTCGTTCAGCATGGGACGGCTCACCTTGCGCGGCGAGAGCGAACCTTCCCTGGAGATGGCCCGCAGCATCGGCACGAGCATGATCGCCCAGCCGAGCGCTGCACCCGCGAGTATGCCTGCCGATCCCAGCTTGCCGAACAGCACGAAGGCGATCGAGAGTGCCGTCGTGAGCAACACGCCTCCGACCTGCAGCTTCGCAAACGTGCTCGCTCGTTTCGCGGCACGCATGATCTGTACAAGCGTGTTGGTCAGGAAGTTCATCACGAAATACACGATGCCGACGGGAACGAGATTCAGGAGTTCCTTTGAGAGCGAGTCCCGCGCGAAGTACACGACGATGGCAGCGACCAGGGCCGTCGTGAGTAGCGAGCCCGTGGCGCCCCACACGACGGTCGACGTGAACTCGTCCATGCGGCCTTCGCGCTTGGACGGCCAGTAGAAACGCACCAGCGATGACTGGATCCAGCTGGTCGCGAATGCCGCACCGAGGCTCGCCGCAGAGGACACGAGGAAGAAGGCGCCATAGTCGGCGGGGGAGATGAGCGCCGTGTTCGTGAAGATTGGGACGGTGGCCAGCGACGTGATTGCCGGCACGAAGCGCACCGGTATGTACCGGGCCGCGTCTGATCCGGCGGCCCGCAGCGCGCGCTGCAGAAGACTCGCCTCCACAGTCTCATCGCTGCTCGGCGGTTCGTCGGTGGCGACTTCCGAGGGTTGAGGGGCGTCGGCCTCTGCCTCGATCGAGGCAATCTCCTCCGCCTGGTTTGTATCGATGCGTTCTTCGTCCACTGAACCCCGCAGTCCGTCGTCTTTGCCGCTCTAGGGTACCGCAGCTGTCTGCCGGTTCCGAAGGTAGGGAAGGTGCGTTGCCCTTCTGCTACGATAGAGCCTCTCCCGACGGAAGGAACTGCGTGCGTATCGGCATGCTCCTGATCGGCGGAACGTACCCGCCGGATATCCGCGTCGCGAAGGAAGCGAACGTGCTTCTTGATGCGGGTCATGAGGTCTTCTTGCTGTGCTCGGCCAAGGATGGTCGGCCATCTGCAGAGATGATCGATGACGTTCGCGTCACGAGGTATTCCCGCGCCGGCTTGGTCGCGTCGAAGCTATCGGCGGTCGTGAACTACACCACGTGGCGGATGCCTGCAGCCGAGCGCGACATCAGGAGCTTCGTTTCCGAGAATCATCTCGAGGCCCTGCACGTGCACGACTTGCCCGCGGTTGCGTCGGCAGTGGCGGTGGGCCGGAGCCTTGGCATCCCGGTCGTGGCCGACCTGCATGAGAACTACCCGGCGGCCGTCAGCTTCTGGAATCGCCGTGGGCTGCCCAAGCTCCTGCAGACCCCCGCGCGCTACCGCCGATACGAGCGGCAGATCCTGCCCGAGTGCACACGAGTGGTCACCGTCGTCGATGAGGCGCGCGATCGTATCATCGCCCTCGGCGTGTCGCCAGAACGCGTCAGCGTCTTCACCAACGTGGATGAGGACATCCCAGCCGACGTGAGGTGGACGCCCAATCCAGACACCTTCACGGTTGCGTACGCTGGTGGCTTCGGTCCGCATAGGGGACTCGAGACGCTTGCCAGGGCGTTCGTGACCGTGCGCGCACGCGTCCCCTACGCGCGCCTCTTGCTGATGGGCGCCGGCGATGGCGAGAGCGCATTGCGCGAGCTGGTGACGGCGCTTCGGATATCCGACGCCACTGTGTTCACGGGATGGATCGGACTCAGCGAGATGCGTCGGCGGCTCGCTTCGTCAAGTGTCGGCGTCGTGCCGCACGAGCGCAACGAACACACGGACTCGACAGTGCCGCACAAGTTGTTCCAGTACATGGCCATGGGTCTGCCGCTCGTCGTCACCGACTGCGCTCCTCTGAAGCGCATCGTTGACGAAACCGGCTCGGGCCGGGTGGCGCATGCCGGTGATCCCGCATCGATAGCCGAGGCGATCATCGCGCTCGCCGATAGGGAAGCCGCGGAGGCGGCGTCGCGTGCGGGCGTCGAGGCCGTCGCCCGACGGTACAACCTGCGTGTCGAGGGTGCTCACCTTACCGACCTGTACGCGGGCCTGACTCCTCGCTAGTGCCACGCGCACGGCAGGTACCCGACGTTGTGCCGTGCATGAGCCGAACTTGTAGAATACGGGGGGCCTTCCCCTATCACTCCCGTGGGCATTCATGGAGCCAGCCATATCGTGACGACCGCATCCAGCATGCTCGATCGCCCGGCGAGCCCGGCGCTTCTCGCCGGCTCGGCCGCGGCCGCTGCAATGGCGTGGGCAGCCTTCAAGTTTGCCCCGATGCTGCTGATCGTACTCGTCGCACTGCTCGGTATCGCTGCAGTGGCGGCAGCGGCGCGGAGACGCCCCGAAGTTGCGATCGTTGCGCTTGTGGGCGCGGCGGGACTTGATTCCACCGGGCGTCTCGCAGTCATCGGGAGCGCGCGAATCACGGTGTATCAGCTGGTCATGGTGGCGGTCATGCTCTTCGCGATCGCGCGCATCCGGAGCGGTCGGGCTCAGCTACTCGGAACACCCGTCGATCTGCCGCTGCTTGCGTTTCTGGCCGTGGCCGCCGCATCCATCTTCGTCACGATCTCGATACCGCTCGCGGTCGTGCAACTCATCTCGCTTCTCTCGTGCGCCGTACTTGTCTACTTGGTATGCGTGTTCGTCGACACTCCCGAGCGCGCCGAGACAGTGGTTCTCGGGATTCTGCTGCTTGCCACGGTCTGGTCCATCGGTGCGTTCTTCGAGAAGCAGGGAGTGCTTCACTTCGGGCCGGTGATCCGTACGTTCGCCTCCGGGATCCGGCCAAAGATGACATTCAAGGACCCGAACATCTTCGGAGGATTCCTTGCGGTAAGTGCCGCGCTGGCGCTCCCTCTGATCGCGGTCGCGAAGAGTTGGTCGAAGCGGGTCGCCATTCTCGGCGGAGTCGGGCTGTGTTTGATGGCGATACTGCTGTCAGGGTCGCGTGGCGCTCTCGCCGGATTCGTGATCGGCGCGCTGGTGATGGTGCTCGCCCTGCGCATCCCGGTGTGGCAGAAGCTGCTGTTTGTCGGAGCCGCGACGTTGTTGCTCGTTGTTGGCGTCGAGTCGCTCGTGAGTCCGACCTATATCCAGCTCAAGGTGCTGGGCGTGGCGCAGGACCGGTCATGGATCTACCGCATCGGTATCGTGCGTTCGGCCCTCGCGATGGCGAGCGACAACGTCTTCGGCGTCGGAGGCGGCAACTTCCGCGAGGTGTATCCCCTCTATCGGAGCTACTTCGTCAGGTTCAACCTGGTCGAGTCGCACACGATGCTTGCGACCCTGCTGGTCGAGTACGGCGCGCTTGGACTGCTCACGTTTCTGTGGCTGCTGTGGCGTTCCGTGTCGCGAGTCGCGCTGGTCGCCTGGCGCCAAGAATTCGGGCTGCTCCAGGCCCTCGCGACGGGCGTTTTGGGAGCGGGCGCGGTGGTCTTCGCGCAGTCATTCGTCTATTCACTGGAGACAAGCAAGTACCTGTGGCTCACCATCGGTCTGAGTATGGCGGTCTACACTATCTGGCGATCAACATCCAAAGAGGAGAACCTGTGACCGACTCTCGAAGCGAGATCGAAGCGACCGCGCGCCGTCTAGTCGAATACTGGCCGGTCGTCCTCGTTGCGGTCATCGTGGCGGCGGCCCTGGCAGTCGGCTACGCGTACATGACGACACCGCGAACACTGTATCAAGCCACCGCCGTCGTGCGATTGGTGGAACTCGGAGACAACGTGCGCGGGGCGACCGTGGATGGGTTGGCCGCTGCGGCCATCTCCCGCGAGGCCAAGGCCGCGGTTGTCGAATCGATGGGCCCCGAGGCCGCTGCGGGAATCGACAGTATCAAAAGCGCAATCGATCCCAAGGACGGCTCCCTCGTACGCGTCGTCGTCAGGGGCGCCGATCCCTCGCGCACGCGCGCCTTCGCTGAGGCGCTCGCTCGAACAGCGGTTCGCGTGGAGCAGGAGTCATTCGACCCGGTCGCCGGAGCGTACGAGTCGGTGGCCGCTCACAACTCGGCCGTCGCCGAGAAGTTCGAACAGCAGATCGCGAAGTTGCAGGCTTTGGCAAGCGAGAACCCGAAGGACGCTTCGATCCAGTTGGCCTTAGTGACTGCGCAGGCGCAACAGGAAGCCGCGAGGGACAACGCCACACTCAACAAGCCTTAATGCGATGCTCTGGCTTGGCGTCGCGAGCTACCCCTCAGCCGCCGTCGTTGCAAGAGTATCGCCTCTCGGCACGTACGTGACGGCCGCACTCCAAGGAGCAGTCATCGGTTTGCTGGTGGGCTTGGCGGTCGCCTGGTTTGCGGACCGGCGGCGCCAAGCGAAGGTCGCTGCCTAGCCCCGCACGCCCATGCGCCGAGTCCGCGCCGCCGCGCCGGTGGGGGAGTCGACGAAGAGGATCGCGGCACCGATGCAGAACCACCCGAATACCACATAGCCGAGAATCTGCGTGGGAACCAGCGTGATCCCGACCACCGCCAACGTGGCGGCCAAGGCCGCCCCGAACAGCGGCGAGGATGGCGGGCGCAGCGCAAAGACCAGCCACGCAAGCAAGGCGCCGAAGACGACGAAGTACAGCCATCCTCCGATGATCAAGCGCCACACGTACTCGCTGTCCAGCGATCCTCCCAGTCTCAGGCCGGCCGTTGAGTAGTAGCCCTGGGGACGACGGGCGATAAGCGGAAGCGCGCGCTTCCATACTCGGACCCGGCCACGGAAGCTCGGATCAGCCGAGGAGCCCTTGCTCGCGACGGCCGCGGCGGAACTGACGCGGCTGACATAGGTGAGCAGACTGGCCCGACCGAAGAGCGCTGCCGCGCTGACCCCGACGATCGCCACGATGACCGCAACCGTGCCGGCTACGCGGGCAAACTCTCGGATGGTCGTGCGCCTGCGCTTCAGGTCGATGAGCGCGATCAGACCGACTGCGAGGACCGCCAAGAAGATCGTGCGCGATTGAGCAAGCACGACCACGAGCAGCGCCGCGGTGATAGTGGTGGTTCGTAGGTAGCCTTTCCGCATGATGAACAGCGCCCAAATGAGGGCCACCACGCCGAGAAGAGCGTAGTTGTTCGGGTTGACGTCCAGACCCTCTGCGCGCACGAGGTCGAACTGGGCCCCTCTGGTGATTCTCACCGCATAGCGGTCGAATGCGGCAAACCATTCGCCCAGGTAGGGGACTATGTAGTTGTTCCGACGCAGCATCTGTTCGACCCCGGCGGCCGCGCTGACCAGTGCCGTCGCACTCACGGCGTAGTCCACGAGCCGACGATCCCAGGTGATGAGCGTGATGCCTGCGAACAAGGCGCCGAGCGCTGCCATCGAGGGCATGGCCGCCGACAGACCGACGAGCCACGAGTGCGTGACCGCACCTGTGATCAGGGCGACCACGGTGTCGGCTCCGATGACCACGAGAGGCACCCACCACCACTTGGTGGAGCGCAGTCTCCCGAGCACCTTCGGATCGAGAGCCAAGGCCACCATGCCAGCGACGAAGGGCAGCAGATAGCCCCAACGGAGGCGGGCGACCTTGTTCCCGAGCTCGCCCGTAGGAAACGCTCCCAAGTTGATCAGGACGAGAGTCCGGTTTGTGAGCAACGCCGCTGCGGCGATCGTCACCGCGATGACGGTGCCGACGATGAGCTGGTTACGGCGCGTGAGGCCTTTCTCCATCTATCGAGTGCCTTCCATTCGATTCGACCTTCGGACTTGTCTGTACCGCGCGTACTCGTCCGACGACTATACCTGTGACGATGGCACCTCAGCCTACCTGAGCCCACCCGTGCTCTCGGGTCTCCGGGTCTCCATGAGCCGGTCGAGTTCGCCAAGCTCGGCCATCATGCGCTCGTCCCATGTCCAGAGGTTTTCGGCTGCCCAGGTTGCCGCCGCCGCACCAAGCGCTTGCGCCCGATTCCGGCTCGTCCAGAAGTGCGCCTACCGTGTCGGCGAGCGCAGACGCGTTGTCGGGCTCCGCAACGAGAATCCCATTCACGCCGTCGATCACGAGGTCTCGCGTCCCGCCCACGTCGTATGCAACCACTGGAACACCCAAGAGCATGGCTTCGATCGCGGGGTTTCCAAGGTTGCTGTAGTCATACAGGGAGAGCAGAAGGTCCGCGCTCGTGTAGTAGGAAGCGAGCTGGTCGCGCGGCACGCCCCCGACGAACGTGACGCGATCCATGATCCCCAGAGCGACCGCGAGCTCTCGGAGCCGCGACTCCTCAGGGCCGACGCCGACGATCACGAGCCGAGCGGACGATCCGCGCGCGGCAAGCTCGGCCAGCAGCCGTATCGAGCGGTCGACACGCTTCCAGAAGGAGAGTCGGGACACAGTCAGGAGCACCGGCGTGTCATTCTCGGCGCGGAGCTTCCGGCCGGATGTCCCTCCGGGGGGCAGCGAGGATGTCTCGGTCGACCCCGTTCATCCAGAAGCGGATGGTGTCTTCGGCGTGCCCCAGCGAGAGCAGGTAGTCGCGGCCGAGCGTACCGTCGTTGGTCATGACGACCAAGTCCGCCGGCGTGGAAAGGCCTCGAACGTGCTTCCAGAACCGCAGTCGCGACAGGCGCATATGTTGGCGTTCGCTCATCAGCGTGCCTTGGTACCGCGCGACCATCGGCAGGTCGAACGCGTCTGCGGCTCGCCGCGCGACGGGTGTTCCATAGATCTCGTATCCGTAGACGAGGTCGACGTCGCCCTCCTGACAGAGGCGCTTCACGGTCGGCCACGCCGATCTCTGGAACGTGTACCAAGCGGCCGTGTCGGTCAGCCAGCCAAGCTTGGGTACGCTGCGCAGCGTACCGTGCAGCCGGTGCTCGAAGGGATACAGGGTCACCGTCTCGGGAAGATCGTGAGACTCGACGTAGCCGGTTGACGGCTGCACAAGCGACACCTTGTAGCGCTCGGCCAAGTGCCCGACGGTCTGCGCGAACGCAGGTCCGCCGACTCCTTTGTCCATCGACCAGAGTGGGATCTGGCTGATCATCACGATATGGCGCACACGGCAGCCTTCCGAGAGGGGCGGGTGGTCGAGACGTCCGGAGATGATGCGCTGCTAGTGTACGATACGGTGGCGAAAATCTAGGTAGGAGCCCAGTTCCGAGGCCGCGCCTTTCGGAGGTCGTGCGACTCATGCCGTCCCATCCCAATGAGCGTCCGAAAGTCTGCATGGTGCAGTACAACGCCTCGCGCTACCTCTCTCGCGTCGATCGTGCCGCCCGCACCCTGTCGGCGGCAGGCTTCGAAGTTGTGCTCGTGGCGATCAAGGACGACGAGACTCCCGCGTTCGAGCAGCGTCCCGGATACACGGTGCGCCGCGTCGAGTTGAAGTCCGACGCTGGCCTCGGTGGACGCGGCCTGCGCGTTTCGTCGAGGCGGTCTGGAGGACCTATAGGGCCGCCCGTCTCGAGCGACGCCGACATCTACAATCCTCGCGACATCTATCCGCTCCTCGTGTCATGGGCAGCGGCGAAGATGCGTCGATCCATCTACGTCTATGACTCGGACGAACTGAATCTCTACCGCAACTGGCCGTGGGCCAGGCGGCGCTGGTGGAAGCTGCTCGCGAAATCGTACGAGGGCTATTTCATCCGGCGTTCCGCAGCCAACATCACGAGCGACGAGGGCCGAGCGGACATCCTCGTCGAGACGTACGGCATCCCACGCCCGACGGTGGTCCGCAACGTCCCGGAGCGCATCGAGTCCGTGCAGCGGGATGACTCGTTCCGGGCTGCCGCTATCGGCGATGCTCGTACCTGCTTATCTACCAGGGCATTCTCGTGCCGAACCGCGGCCTGCTCCAGCTCGTCGATGCGATGACGTCGCTGACCGACTGCGCCCTCGCGTTCGTTGGCTACGGGCACCTGCGCCCCGAAATCGAGCGGCGCATCGACGCTGGCTCGCTGGGTGACCGCGTCCGGGTCTTCGATGCGGTCCCGCAAGAGACGATGCTCCGCTACACGGCGAGCGCTGACATCGGGGTGATCCCTATCGTGGGGTCGTGCCTATCGTACGTGTACGCAGCACCCAACAAGCTCTTCGAGGACATGATGGTCGGTGTCCCGGTCGTAGCGACCGATCTTCCGGATATGGCAGCGGTCGTGACCGCCGAGAGGGTCGGCGCGCTCATCGCGGACCCGACCGATCCTGCGTCGATCGCGGCCGCCGTACGTTCGCTCCTGGACGGCGACGAGCCGCTGACGACAATCGGGGCCCGGGCGCGCAAGGCGGCGCTCGCGCGCCACAACTGGGAGGTCGAGGCGCCGAAACTCCTCGCAGTGTACGCACAGCTTGCTAGCCGAATCTCCGACGTGCGAGGTGGGGTCTGATGGGCTCAGACAAG
>CAVSCC010000006.1:0-199119 GCA_963726345.1 uncultured Coriobacteriia bacterium
ACCCGTCGGGGAGCGGCGTGGCGGCCTTGAGGAACCGGACGACTTCCCGATGCTCCTGGTTGGTCAGTCGAGACACGAATCCCCCTAGGTCTGAGCGCCGGCAGCTGCCCCGCTGCGACTCAGTCTAGGACGCGCCGACGCCTCTGTTGGCCAGTCTAGCTTCTGGCGTTCTGCTGCATACCTTTGTTAGAAGGGGTCAGCCCTTCAAGACAACTGAGCCCTGACCGGCCTCAGCGATGAGCACCAGATCATCTGTGCTGCGGTCCTCAAGTCCAGAGAAGGTCACGGCCACCCCCCAGTCCGCGGCGGCTGATGCGATGAGGACGAGATCCTCGGTGGAGCGGTCGGTCGCCGTGAGCTTCAATCCGCCGCCGGCTTTCAAGATACCAATCAGGTCGTCGGTACTCCTGTGCTCGAAACTCACTGAGCCCTCCTTCTAACGCGTTAGGTATCAGCAGACGCGCTGACGCCTCTCTTCACCAATCTAGCTCATGGCTTGCTGCTGGATACCTCTGGCTGGCGGGAGTCGCAGCGCCGAAGCTACCTCTTGTTGTTCTTCATTTCCTCGATACTTGCCAGCACCAGCAACTTCACGAGAGCCGCCGGAATCTCCTTGCTCGACGGGAGACTCACAATGGATTTCGTTGTCGTGAAGGCCTCGAGATCACCCGCATGGTCTTGGATCACCGGTGGACGAACGTGAAGTCTGACGTTGGGCTCCTTGTAGCTGAACCAGGCGAACATCCCGTTGTAGTCGTAGCCCGGATAGGAGTATCCCGGTATCTGAAAGTAGCTCACTGTCTCAATCGAATCAGGTGCGACCTCTCTGATTGCTGCCCTGATTCCATTCAGTTGAGATTGCACCTCAATCGGGCAATCCGCTATGTATTCGTCCACACCACCAGGTACCAATGGGCCGGACTTCAGGCCTCCCATCGTGTAGCCTCCCGTTTCAGGTGTCTTATGGAAGATCATCACTCGTGCCAGATTACTCTGCTGATGCGGTTCTCTCTGCCTAACGTGTTAGGCATGAGCAGACGCGCGTGCCCTCTCAGGTCAGTCTACCTTCTGGCGTTCTGCTCGATGCCTCTGTTAGCACCTGAGCAGGCGGCCGACGAGTCCGCAGGCTCCTCAACGACGGCTATCGCGAAGCCGCCCCAAGCGCGGTCCGGCCCTGTCTCGCTTCCGAACGTGCGCTGTTCTAGCAGCGTCAGTCCACAGGAACGGAGAAGCTCAGACAGGCGTTCCCGCGACGGAGGCGTGCTGTCCACGCCGAACTTCAGCGGCTCTCCGGCCGACTTGGTCGAAGCCCGTGCCATTCGCCAGAACATCGCGTTCGACTCCAGAGGGACCGACGTGTAGTAGTCGAAGGCGAGCAGCGTGCCCTTGGCGCAGCTCGCGACCTTGCCCAGTGTGTCCCCTACTGCGTCGTGATCCAGGTAGATGATCACGCCCTCCAACAGGAAGAGCGCAGGACTCCGGGTATCGAAGCCCGCGTCGACGAGCTTGGCGAGCCAGTCCTCCGTCTCGAAGTCCGCAGGGACGAATCCGACCCCGCTCGTCTCGATCCCAGCTTTGGCGAGGATCTCCCGCTTGACCGCTTGTGTCTGAGGAGTCTCCACCTCAAACGACCTGACCGTCGTGTTTGTCGCGAGACGGTAGGGCCGAGTGTCGAACCCGGCGCCAAGCAGGACGAACTGTCCGATACCCGGAAGGTACCGGTCGACCACGTCGTCGAAGAAAGTGACCCTGGCCGCGGCCTCAACGCCGGGAGTTACGTCGTCCTCGAAGGGATACCGGTACGTCTTCGGGACGAACCCCGTCACACGGTGGGCGAGCACCATGGGCCAGGCCGCCAGGCGCATGCCAAGCCAAGGAACGCCGGGCATCATGGGCAACATCCTGTTGGCCGCGTCGTCTTCGCGCACACCGAGCATGTGCATCGTCCAGCGCGCCGAGAGCGGGCCTTGCGCCGTCGTCGAGACGCCCGGGGTCCGAGCAATCAAGAGCTTGCCGATCCAGATCACGAAGCCAATCAGCGTGACGGGGAATAGCGCGACCATCAGCGCGTAGTAGACGAAAGCGGCAGCGCTCTTGCGCATCGCCGGTCTCCCTCCAGTCATGGTGCTAACAACGTATCTGCAGTCTCCGTTGAGCCGCTGGTCAACAGTCATGGGCCACTGCGGCCTAGGGATCCTCGCAGACTACGTCGCTCAGGCCTCACCGCTCATGGCCGCGAGCTTCCTCGCCGTGTTGACATTCCTCGTGGTCATCCGAGCGTATGAGCTGTGTCCCGCGATCTTGGTGATGTGGCTGCGGTTGTAGTTCTCCCGCTTGATGTTCCAGACGATGGCCCCAGGCGTGTAGTAGATGTTCAGGAACTCCATCTGCACCGGCAACTCCGACACGAGACCCTGCTTGTCTACATCACTGAACAGGTAGGCGACATAGGTCTGCTGTTCAGCGTCGCTTTTCCATTCGCTGGGTATCGATTCCGCGATCGAGACCATCTCCGCCGACGTCTTGATCAGGGTGGGGATTGGTTCGCCAAAGGCACGCGCAAGCGCATCCTCGACCAAGCGCGTGAGTTCAAGGGTGCCCATCGACGAGCTGAAGACCACATTGCCTGAGTTCAGATAGGTGACTACATCAACAAGCCCGAGACCCTCGAGAAGAGCCTTGAGTTCCTTCATGGACACGCGTGCGCCCTTGCCCACGTTGATGCCACGCAATAGTGCAACGTACCTCACGGATGCCCCTTTTCCGACTCCGGTGAGAAGGTGCCCGGCCTGCCGATGCTCGCTCTGCCCCTTCGGTCTACCCAGCCAGCTCGAGGCCGGCGATCGCTACCGGTAGACCAGCTGCCACGAGACTCCGAACCTGTCGTTGACCCAGGCATAGCGCTTCGCGAACGGGTAGGAGTCGAGACCCATCAAGACGCTGCCCCCCTCAGACAGAGCACCGAAGAGGCGATCGACCTCGGAGCCGCTGTCACACGACACGAAGAACGACGTGGATGGCGTGAACGTGAAATCGTGCACGGGCGGGCTGTCCATCACCAGCACGAGCTGGCCGGCGATACGCACACGGGCGTGGACCACCTGGCCGCTCATGCCCGGATTGTCATCACCGTAGTACTCGACCGACTCGATACCGGAGTCATCGAAGAGATCGACGTAGAAGCCGATGGCCTCCTCCGCCTGCCCGGTGAACATGAGCATGGTCTGCATCTGGTTGTGGGCCACGACTCCTCCTCTTGGTGTGCCGATCCCAACTGGCCGGGTAGCGGCGCATTGCCCATACCGAAGCCGCCCCTGATTTCGCCTCCGCCGAGACCAAGATACCCTCCGCATGGCAGAGACATGCGCCGACTTCGCCTCGCACGCCGAGCTGGTAGAGCCACGGCAACCAGCGATCTCGTGGTTGCGCAGCGCAGCCGAAGGCGAGCAGGGGACTCCAAAACTGCAGGTCACAACGCAGAAAACAGGCCCCGGAATCGGAACCTGCTTTCGTGAAGTTCATGGTGGGCCGTATAGGGATCGAACCTATGACCTTGGGATTAAGAGTCCCCTGCTCTACCAGCTGAGCTAACGGCCCATATTTGGCGCTTCGCCAGTGTACCTGCGCGATGCGAATTATCAACCCATACTGGGGTGGGTAACGGGACTCGAACCCGCGGCCTCCGGAGCCACAGTCCGGCGCTCTAACCAACTGAGCTACACCCACCATGTAATGGCTTGGCACGCCCGGAGGGATTCGAACCCCCGACCTAGAGATTAGAAGTCTCCCGCTCTATCCAGCTGAGCTACGGGCGCATATGACGTCGCATCTGAAGGCTTGTGCCGCGAAGCGGTACGGTACCTTCGGCGACGATGGTTGTCAATGGAGCGGTCGACGGGACTCGAACCCGCAACAATCAGCTTGGAAGGCTGATGCTCTACCAATTGAACTACGACCGCACGTGGTCGGGCCGACAGGATTCGAACCTGCGACCCTCTGCTCCCAAAGCAGATGCGCTACCAAGCTGCGCTACGGCCCGACACTGCTGCCACGCCGTGCCCTGCAGGGCTGACGAGCAAGGGACAGTGTAGCGAGGCAACCCTCTCGGGGCAAACGCGCGGCCTGCAGGGCTGCAGCGCCCGCGCTCGAACGCGCCCGCCGAGAAGCCCCTACTCCCCTGCCAGCTTCGCGCGCAGCTCGCGCAGCGCCGCGCCGCGGTGGCTGATCGCGTTCTTCTCGGCGAGGGTGAGCTCGGCCATCGTGCGGCCGGGCATCGCGTCGGGCAGGAAGACCGGGTCGTAGCCGAAGCCGTGCTCGCCGCGCGGCTCGAAGCCGATGCGGCCCTCGCAGGTGCCGCTGGCGACGGTCTCGACGCCGTCCTCGGCGATGAAGACGATCGTGCAGCGGAAGCGAGCGGTGCGCTCGGCCTCGGGAACGTCCTGGAGCGCGAGCAGCAGGCGGCTGGTGTTCTCGGCGTCGTTGGCGCAGGGGCCGGCGTAGCGCGAGCTGTACACGCCCGGCTCGCCGTCGAGCGCGTCGACCTCGAGCCCGGAGTCGTCGGCCAGCGCAGCGAACCCGAAGCGCTCGCGCGCGGCGACGGCCTTGATGCGCGCGTTGGCCTCGAAGGTCTCGCCGGTCTCCTCGGGGCTCGGCCACTCGTCGTCGAGTTCGCCTGCGGCCGTGAACCGCCAGCCAGGGAAGTCGAGCGTCGAGCGAATCTCGGCGAGCTTGCCGTGGTTGGAGCTCGCGACCACGACCTGCGGGCCGGCGTCAGGACTCGAAGACATCCAGGTCCTCCTCGATGATGCGGTTCTGGATCGCGAGCAGCGAGTCGACGCCGCCGGCCGCGAGGTCGAGCATCGCGTCGAGCCGCGCGCGGTCGAACGGCGTCTGCTCGCCGGTGCCCTGGATCTCGATGAAGCGGCCCTTGCCGTCCATGATCACGTTCATGTCGACCTCGGCGATGGAGTCCTCGGCGTACTCGAGGTCGAGGAGCAGCTCGCCGTCGACCATGCCGACGCTGGTGGCCGCGAGCTTCTCGGTCAGCGGGATGTCGGTGATCTTGCCGGCTGCCTTCCAGACCGTGAGCGCGTCGTAGAGCGCCAGCCAGGCGCCGGTGATCGCCGCCGTGCGCGTTCCGCCGTCGGCCTGGATGACGTCGCAGTCGACCGTGACGGTCACTTCGCCACCGAGCCCGCTCATGTCGACCACCGAGCGCAGCGACCGGCCGATAAGGCGCTGGATCTCCTGCGTGCGGCCCTTGGGACCGCTCGATGGTGCTCTCACGCCGGGACCGCGTGTGTGTCGCGGCCGGCAGCATCGCGTACTCGGCGGTGACCCAGCCCAGACCCGATCCGCGGCGCCAGCCGGACACGCCCGTCTCGATGTTGGCGGCGCACAGCACGCGCGTGTCGCCGAGTTCGATGATGTTGCTCCCCATGGCGTGCTTCAGGTAGTGCCGTGTGACGCGCACAGGGCGCAGGGCGTCGCTTGCGCGTCCTTCTGGACGTGGGCTCATCTAGTGGTCCTTCCCGCCGTTAGGGGCGATGTCGAATGCGTCGAGCTCGGAGGCTACCACGACGGGACCGCCGAACGCTTCGGCGGCGATGCGCGCCATGAGCTCGCGGTCGTTGGTCGGCCAGACGTGCGTGAGCACGAGCGAGCGCGCGCCCGCCGTTCGCGCGAGCTCGCCCGCCTGCGACGCGGTCAGGTGCGGGGCCGCGTCCGCGAAGCGCTCGGGCAGGGTCGCCTCGGCGAGCAGCAGGTCGGCGCCGGCGGCGGCCTGGCGCACCGCGCCGCACGGCCGCGTGTCGGACGTGTAGACGAGCCGGGCGCCGTCCGCCTCGGCGATCAGCGCGAAGGTCGGGTCGGTGTGCTCGACCGCGACCGGCGTGACCGTGAGGCCGCCGAGCGTGACCGCTACGCCCGACTCGAGTTCGACGGGAACGAACGCCTCGTCGAACTCGGCGGCACCGCGCTCGGAGAGCAGGCACTTCATGCGCTCGAACAGCCCTGCGGGCAGGTACAGCGGCAACGGAGCGCGCGGGCCGTCGGGCGCGTAGCGAAGCGCCGCATGCAGCGAGTAGACGTCGGCGAAGTGGTCGATGTGGCCGTGCGTCACGAAGACGGCGTCGAGCCCGAGCGGGTCCGCGACGCGACCGAGGTTGGCGAGCGTCCCGTTCCCGCAGTCGAAGCAGCACGCGCGCGCCGCCGGCCTCGAGGTAGTACCCGGCGCACGCTTGCCCCGGACCGGCGTAGCTCGCCGAGCTGCCCAGCACGGTCAGGCGCATGTCGTCTCCTCCACTGCCGGGTCGTCGATCATCGCGAGGAGCTGCTCGCTCGGCAGCGCGGCGAGCTCGTCGAGGCTCACGGCCTGCACCGGCCCCGTCGGTCGGCCGAACACGCGGCTGCCGAGCCGCTCGAACTCGCCGACGTCGCCGGTGGTCGCGAACTCGTAGACTGCGGGTGCGTCCGGATCGGCGAGGTGTCCTCGGCGCTCGAGCGTCTCGGCGACCTCGAACGCGGTCTCGTGCGCCGAGGAGATCAGCGTCACGCGCGGGCCGACGGTCTGCTGGATCGCGGCAGCCAGCAGCGGGAAGTGCGTGCATCCCAGGACCAGCGTGTCGATGCCGCTGCGCTTGAGCGGGTCGAGGTAGTCGCGCGCGATCTGGTGGAACGACGGCCGCACGAACACGTCGGCCGAGTCGGCCAGCAGCCCCTCCATGGGTCCCTGGTCGAGCCGCAGCCCCTCCTCGACGATGTCGACGAAGCGCGGAGTGGCCGCCGAGAAGACCGTCACGCCCGCGTCGAGCGCTCGGACCGCGGAACTGTAGGCGCCGGACTCGATCGTGCCGACGGTGCCGATGACGCCGACGCGGCGGTTGCGGGTCGCCATGACCGCGGCGCGCGCGCCCGGCTCGATGACGCCGATCACCGGCACGTCGAAGGCGCGCTGCGCGAGCGCGAGGCCCGCGGCGGTCGCGGTGTTGCAGGCGACCACGATGAGCTTGACCGGCCGCGCGGCCAGCCACGAGCCGATCTCGAGCACGAACCGCCGCACCTCGTCCCGGTCGCGCGGACCGTAGGGGCAGCGCGCGGTGTCGCCCAGGTAGACCAGCGACTCCCCCGGCAGTACCGCGGCGATCTCGCGCGCGACCGTGAGCCCGCCGAGGCCGGAGTCGAAGACGCCTATGGGCATGCGTTCCATGAGGGCAGTATATCCTCCGCCGCCTGCGAGCAATCGCCAGCCGAGCCCTGCTCGTTCAGTCGCTCGGCGCCGAAGCCACGCAGCTCGCAGATGGCTGCGGCGACGTCGTCTGATGGCGACGACGCGGTCGACCGCGCCGAGCTCGATCGCCGCCCTCGGCATGCCGAACACCGTCGAGGTCTCCTCGTCTTGCGCGATCGTCGCCGCGCCGGACTCGTGCAGCCGCTTGAGCCCCCGCGCGCCGTCGGAGCCCATGCCGGTCAGCAGCACGCCGACGGCGCTCTTGCCGCAGATGTGGGCGACCGACTCGAACAGCGTGTCGGCGCTGGGCACGTAGAGCTGGCCGCTGCTCGCCAGCTCCAGTCCGAGCGTCATGCCCGAGAGCACCATGTTGGTCCCGGTCGGCGCGATGTAGACGGTACCGGCGTCCGGGACCATGCCCGCCTCGGCCTGCACGACGCGCACCTTGCACGCAGCGTCCAGCCACTCGACCAGGCCGGGCACGAAGCCCTCGGCGATGTGCTGCGCGACCAGGATCGGCGCCGAGAAGTCCCGCGGCAGACGCTCGAAGACCGAAAGCAGCGCCGAGGGGCCGCCGGTGGACGACCCGATCGCCACCATCGATCGACCGGCTGCCCCCGCCTGCGGCCGGCTTGGCGCGGTAGCCGCGACGGTCTCGGCGACCGCGGACGTGGGTGATGACGCGGACGTTGGCCAGGATCTTGACCTTGCGCTGGAGTTCTCGGCCGATGCGCTCGAGGTCCGCCCAGTCTTTGGGTTCGGGCTTCTTGATGACTTCGAGCGCTCCGAGCGTGAGCGCGTCGAACGCGCGCCCCATGCCCTCGCCGTGCACCGACGACGAGACCACGAGGATCGGCGTGGGAGTGAACGCCATGATGCGCTCGGTGGCCTCCAGCCCGTCCATCTTGGGCATGTGGATGTCCATCGTGACCAGATCGGGTTTGAGCCGCGTGACCATCTCGACCGCTTCGCCGCCGTCGTGCGCCTGCCCCACGACTTCGATCTGGGGGTCCGACGACAGGATCTGCGTGAGCATCTCGCGCGCGACCAGCGAGTCATCGACGACGACGACGCGGATCTTGTTCTTCGCCGCCGACATCAGCCGCTCGTTTCGCTGGTCATCGGATCAGCCGCTCGACGGTGTCGAGCAGGGTGTCTTGGTTGAAGACCGACTTGGTGATGTAGGCATCGGCACCCGAATCGACGCCCTCGGCCTTCTCCTCGTCGCGCTCGAGCGAGGTCACGATGATCACCGGAGTCTCGGCAAGCGCAGGGTCGCCCTTGATGGCGCGCGTGAGCTCGAAGCCGGTCATGTTGGGCATCTGGACGTCGGTGATCACGGCGTCCACGATCAGACCGGCCTTGAGCAGGGCAAGCCCCTGGGCGCCGTCGTTGGCGGTCTCGACCACGTAGCCGGCCGCCTCGAAGATCGAGCGTTCGAGCTCGCGCGTGGTGAACGAGTCCTCGCAGATGAGCACCGAGCGCGGGCCCTCGTGCTCCTCGCGGTGGACCATCCCGACCCGCTGCCCCGAGCGATGTCGCGCGTGCGTCATCAGGTCGGGGACGTTGAGGATCGGCACGACCTCGCCGGCGCCGAGGATGGTCACGCCGGCGACGTTGCTCACCTTGCGCAGATGGCTGCCGAGCGGCTTGATGACGATCTGCTGCTCGCCGACGAACGCGTCGACCACGAAGCCCATCCGGTGGCCGGAGTAGCCGATCGTCGCGATGGACACCTTGCGTGAAGCGGGCTCCGGCGCCACGCCCAGGATCTCCGAGAGCCGCACGAGCGGGATCGTCCGCCGCTGCCGGCGGATGACGTCTCGGCCTTCGACCTTGATGATCTCGCTCGGATCGACGCGAAGCGTCTCGTCCACCGAAGCGGTCGGAAGCGCGTAGACCTGACCGCCGACACGGAGCATGAGCGCACGAATGATCGCGAGTGTCAGCGGGATCGTGAGCTTGAAGACGGTGCCGCGGCCTACCTCTGAATCCAGGTCGAGCGAGCCCTTGAGCTTCTCGACCACGAACTCGCGCACCACGTCCATCCCGACGCCGCGACCTGAGATCTCGGTGATGATCGAAGCGGTCGAGAAGCCGGCCTCGAAGATCATGTACTGCGCCTCGCGGTCGGACATCACCTTGGCCTCGACCTCGGTGATGTAGCCCTTGCGCACCGCGCTCTCCCGCACCTTGTCGGGGTCGATGCCGGCGCCGTCGTCGGAGACCTCGATGACGATGCGGTCGCCCTCGGGCCGCGCCGAGAGCACGATCGTCCCCTCGGCAGGTTTGCCGAGCGCCAGCCGGGTCGCGGGATCCTCGATGCCATGGTCGACGGCGTTGCGCATGATGTGGACGAGCGGGTCGTTGATCTCCTCGAGCACCTTCTTGTCGAGCTCGGTGTCGCCGCCCTCGATGACCAGGTTGATGTCCTTGCGGAACTGCTTGGCCAGGTCGCGCACCGCGAGCGGGAACGCCTGGAAGATCGTGTTGGCCGGGAGCATCCGCAGGCGCATGCCCTGTTCCTGCAGGTCGTTGACGATCACCGAGCTGCGCGACACATCCTCGGCGTAGCCTTTCGCGAACGCCGAGGAGTCCCGACGGCGCTCGGCGAGCAGCGTGTCGAGAACGCTCAGGTCGTCGCCGAGCGCCTCGATGATCGCGTCGTCACCGACCGTCGTGAGCATCGACCGGATGCGCAGCCAGGCCTTCCACGACTCGTCTGCCGAGGACTGCGCGGCCTTGAGCGCGCCGATGCGCTGCTCGTCCTTGATCTGCGCGATCACGACCTCGCTGATGACGTTGAGGAGGTTGTCGACCTGTGCGGTCTTGATCCGGATGGTGTTCTGCACCTTGGGTCGCAGTTCGTCATCGCGCTGCGGCGCCTTGGCCCTGCGCTCGCGACTTCCTCGACCGATGCGGCCGCCGCGCGCGCGCGCCGCCTCGGCGGTCCGCTGCGTTCTCGGCAGGGCTGCTCGGCGGCTCATCGGCGGGTGGTCACGGCGGTCGAGCCGGATGCGGCGATGGTCGCGAGCCGCGCCTTCAGCGCCTCCAGATCGATGGCCGCGTCCACGTTCACGCCGGCGTTGTCGGTCAGGTACACGATCGAGTCGAGCGCCTCGAAGAAGGCGTCCGACATGTCCGGCGTGTACACGAGCTCGCGCTCGCGGATGCGGACCATGATGTCCTCGAGCCAGTGGGCCACGTCGGAGACCTCGATGAGGCCGACCATGCGCGACGAGCCCTTGAGCGTGTGGGCGTCTCGGAGCATCGTGTCGATGATCGCGCGGTCGCCGGGGTCGACTTCGAGCGCGATCACGCCTTCATTGAGGCGCTGCAGCAGATCGGCAGCCTCCTCCTGAAACTTCACTATGAACGCGCTGCGGTCGAACTCGACCATGGCCGCTCTCCCCTGCCCCGTCGAGTTCTGCCGCTAGCCCTCGTCGACGATGTGGAACGCCGCCCCCACCTGGCTCGACTCGCGCGCCATGCCCGAGAGGACCTCGGCCGACGACGCGACCTGCCGAGAACCCGCCGCCGTCTGCTGAGCCACCGCCGCGACTTCGCGCATCGCGCGAACGACCTGGTCGGTCGCGCTCTTCTGCTGCTGGGTGGCCGCCGAGATCTCCTTGGCGGCGACGGTGGTCTGCTCGACCAGGTCGAGGATGCGGTCGAGGCTTCCGCCGGTCGTGTGCGCGAGATCGACGCCCGACTGTACCTGCCGCAGCTCCTGCTCGGTCGAGAGCACCAGGTCGTTCGCCGAGCTCTGGATCTCGGTCATGATGCTCGATATCTCGCGCGTGGAGTCGACCACCGACTCGGCAAGCTTGCGGATCTCGATGGCGACCACCGAGAACCCCTTGCCCGCGTCACCCGCGCGAGCCGCCTCGATGGCGGCGTTGAGCGCGAGGATCTTGGTCTGGTCGGCGATGGAGTTGATGATCACGAGCACCTGGCTGATCTGCTGGCTGCGCTCGCCCAGCGCGAGGATCTTGTTGGCGCTGGTCTGCGTGCGCGTCTTGATGTCCTCCATGGCGGTCAGCGTGTTGAGCACCGCCTGCTGACCCGAGCCGGCGCTTCCGAGCGAGGCCTCGGCCATGGTGACGACCTGGTCGGCGTTCTCGGCGATCTGCCGATAGGTGCTCGCGAGCTCCTCCATCGTGGCGGTGGTCTCGGCGATCGACGCGGCCTGCTCGGCGGAGCCGGAGGCCTGCTGCTCGGTGGCGGCGAGGATCTCGCTCGATGACTGCGCCAGGCGTCGCGAGGACTCGTGCGTCTGCCTGATCAGGTAGACGATCAGGTCGAGCAGCTGGTTGTAGGACATGGCGAGGGTGCCGATCTCGTCCTCGGTGCGAATCTCGACCTTCCGGCCGATCTCGCCCTCACAGGCCGACTTGATCGAATCGACGACTTCGTTGAGGGGAGCGACGAACCGCCGCACCATGATGTTGGTGACGATGACGAAGGCCGCGAGCATCGCCACCAGGCCGGCCACGATGATGCCGGCATCGACCGCGAAACCCGCGGTCTGCCGCAGCTTCGGCTCCCACGAGGGCGTAGATGAGCACGAGCTCGGCAACGCTGAGTACCGCGCCGACTGCAGCCACTGCCAGCGTGATACGGCTCGCGAAGCTGCGCCGATACATCTCGAAAACCTTCATCTCATGCCGCCCTTTCCTGATGCGGCATTCCCGTTGCGCATACCCTGCGAGCCGATCGGCTGGAGTATCTGTGCCACGTTGAGCAGCCCGACCATTCGATCGCTCACGAAGACCGACCCCGCGACGAACTCCGCCTGCGCCCGGTCGATGCCGCTGATCGGCGGCTCCACGGCGCCGACGGCCACCTCCACGATGTCGCCGATCTCGTCGACCACGAGGGCCGTGGCCACCTCGTCGTTGGCGATCACGACTGCCGGGCAGCGCCCTGCCCGCCGACTCCAACCGAGCCGATGCCCATCATGCGGGCCGGATCGGTCACCGAGAGGATCTCGCCGCGCACGTTGACCACGCCCAGCACGAACTCCGGCACGCAGGGGATCGGCGTCACCACGTAGTCCTGGAATATCTCGCGAACGTCGCCCGCCTCGACCGCATACCATTCGTCGGTGATGCGGAAGAGCAGCAGCGACATCCCCTCGACGGCCTCGTCCTCGTCAGTCGACAGCGCGAGCGCGTCGGCCCTGCGCCGCAGGATGTCCTCGGCACGGGCAGCGAGATCGCTGCCCCCGGGAGTCGTCAGGCACGATCGTCCTCCTCGCCGACAGGCTCGCGCGCCAGCAGACGGTCGACGTCGAGCAGGTAGACGAGCCCGCTGTCCAGGCGCGCCACGCCGATCATCTTGTTCGACAGCGCGTGCATGGGCGAGGCAGCTTGCAGGCAGCCTTCGGGCAGCCTCACGACGTCCTCGACCTCGTCGACGATGAGCGCCACGGCGTGGTCACCCGAGCGCGCGATGATCATGGGCGTCTCGAGCGTGTAGGCGAGTTCATCCATGCCGACGAGCCGCCGGACATCGATTGCGGGCACGACGTCTCCACGCAGATTGACCATGCCGACCACACCGAATCCGCCGGAAGGAACGTCTGAGAACGCGACGATCTGCTGGATCTCGTTGACCTGTTCGATCGGGATCCCGTAGCGCTGGCTCCCCAGGTGAAACACCAGGGCCCGCTCGACCCAGTCGCACGCGTTGATGGCCTCGCCGTCCGCCTGGTGCTGTTTCTCAGGGTCGGGGACTGCGGACCCGCCTTCATGTTGCCGAGCACTCACGCGCGAAACCTCAGTACGCGATCGAGCTCGTCAACGCTCACCACGCCGTCGCGTACCTTCTCGAGCCCCGAGGCGATCATCGGACGCATCCCGGCCGCTCGCGCGGCCGTCTCAAGCTCGGAGCGCGACGCATCGCGGGCGATCTGCGCGCGGACCGGCTCGGTGAACGGCAGCACCTCGAAGATGCCCGTGGCGCCAGCGAAACCGCTCTTGCCGCAGTTCGGACAGCCGGCTCCCTTGCGCGTGAGCAGGCCCTTCTCGGCGCCGGGGATGAACTCGGCAAGCGGGTTCTTCTCGTCCTGCGCGCAGTGGGGGCAGGTGGTCCGCACGACGCGCTGCCCCACTCCCAAGGTGAGCGCGCTGGCCAGCGAGACCGGCTCCGCGCCCAGGTCGAGCATCCGGCGAACCGCCGAGACGATGTCGGCCCCGGCGAAGGTCGCGATCACGAGCTTGCCCATGCCGGCGGCCTCGATGGCCAGGTGCACGTCCTCGACCGACTGCATCGAGTCGATGGCCAGCACGTCGGTGTCCTGACGGATGCCCGCAGCGAAGTACGAGGCCGCGCCCACGGGGGAACCCGGGTTGACCAGGACCTGCGCGACCGCAGGAATCTCATGTTCGATGGAGCGCTCGACCGAGTAGACGGTCTTGCCGGCGTTGGCGGCGTGCGAGAGCAGCGCGTAGTAGGTGCTCGACCGGCCGCCCGCGACCGGCGCCGCAACCAGCAGCAGCCCGCGGCCGCGCTCGGCCATCGCCCGCAGCGCGCGGGCCTCGGCCTCGCTCATGCCCAGGCCGAGGAAGTCGCGAGGCTCCGGACGTGCCGGAGCGATGGAGATCACGAGACGCTGGCCCGCCACCGTGGGGACCGACGAGACCGTGAGCACGAGCTGCTTGCCGCCTATCTCGGCGTGAAGACGGCCGAGCGCCGGTGCGTCGGACCCCACGCCGCCGAGCTTCGCGTAGTGCTTGAAGCCGTCGACCAGGGCGCCTTGGAGTGACAGCGGAGCGCTCGACACCTTCTCGAGCCGGCCCGCGATGCGGAACACCAGGAAGAAGTCGCTCTTGTAGGGGAACAGGTGGATGCGATTGGCGCCGCGCGCCACCGCGCTCTCGAGGATGTCGGACACCAGGACCGCGAGCTTGCGGTCGTCGGCGACGGCCAGCACGTCGAGGTCGATCGCCGCCGTGCCCTGCGACTCGGCGACCTCCTCGACGGTCTGCCGCGGGCGCTCGTCAGCCGGCGCGCTGTCGTCGGGGACAGCGCCGACCGCCTCGGCCAGCTCATCCGAGACCTCGGTCGGCCCGGCAGCTTGCGCGCCGAGCGCCTCGGTCACGTCGGTCGGGGCGTCGACCACTTCGCGGGTGTCGTCCGCGACCTCGAAGAAGTCCGCTGCCGACAACTCGCCGTACTCGAGCTCCGCCTCATCGCCCTCGGCGTCCGAGACCCACGCCAGATCCTCTTCCGCGGCCTCGGCCACGCGCATCAGAGCTCAGCAGCAGCCGAGGTGCCCTCGGTCTCCTCGGCCTCGACCGGCTCCTCTGATTCCTCGGGCTCCTCTGACTCCTCAGGCTGCTCGAGTTCCTCGGCTGCGTAGTACTGCTCGATAGCCATCGCCACCGCGCTCGGCTCGGCGAGCACCGGCTCGACCTCGAGTCCGATCTTGGGCCCGACCTCGTCGAGCACGAAGACGTCGGCGGGATCGCCGATGGCGAGCGTGAGCATGCCCTCGATCTCGAAGAGCGGCAGCAGGTTCCCGCTGCGCGCGATGCTGGCCGGCAGCAGCTCAAGCGCCTCGTCCTCGGGCGCGTAGCTCGCGATGTCCACGCGGGGAATCCCCAGCTCGTCCTCGAGTACCTCCGAGAGCTGCGCACTCGTCAGCAGGCCACGCTCGAGCAGCTCGAGGCCGACCGCTCCGTCATCGGGTGATTCCTCGCGCACCTCGGCGACCTGCTCGTCGGTCACTGAGCCCGCTGCGACGAGCGCGTCAAGGACGCGTCGCGCGATGGTCATCGGTTCAGACATGGAGTCCCCTGCTCGCTAGCCTTGGACCTTGCTCAGTTCCTCTGCCACTGCCGAGAGCAGCGTTTCGGGTTCGATCGGCTTGGTGAGGTACTGGTTCGCGCCGGTACGGATGCCCGTGACCATCGCCTGCTCTTCGGTCTTGGCCGTGAGCATGATGATCGGGATGTTCTTGTACTTCTGGTCGAACTTGAGCAGCCGGCAGACGCGGTACCCGTCGAGCTTGGGCAGCATCACGTCCAGGAGAATCAGGTCGGGGACCTCAGCGCGCGCCGTCTCCAGCGCCTCGGCGCCGTCGGCCGCAGTGAGAACCTCGTACCCGCCGGAGACCAGGATCGCCTTGATCATCTCGAGGATGGTCGGGCTGTCGTCGACCGCGAGGATTCGCGCGTTCGCCATGCAGGAACTCCCCTCGTAGTGAACGTGTCGCTCCTGTTATCGCCCTCGTTTACGGACCGCCTTTAGGAGCGACTTGGTCCCTTGTCACACTCTATCAGACTGCGCTCGCACGTCTGGGCCAGCAGGTCGGGCCTGAAACCGCCGAGAAACGCCGTCCAGGGACCCTCCGCGCTGGCCTCCATCGCGCTCAAAGTGCTGCGGTATTCTCGGCACGCCTCTTCGAGCATCCCCCGCGACTTGTAGAGGTTGGCGAGGTTGAAATGCGCCAGCACGAAGTCGCGGTCGACCTCGATCGTGCGCAAGAACGCATCCCGGGCCCGCGTCCTGGTCGCCCTGCCGCTGGTAGATCAGGCCGAGAATGTAGTGCGCCGAGGCGACCAGCGGGTCGATCTCGAGCACCCGGCGCGCTTCGTCGATGGCCGCGTCAAGGTCACCGTCGTCGGCGTGCGTGTAGGCGCGGACGATGAGGGCCTCGATGCTCGACGGATCGATCGCGAGCGCGCAGTCGGCAGCTTGCCGGGCCTCAAGCGGCCTGCCCTCCTCGAGGAGCGGGTACGCTTCGCCGACGAACTCGTCGACTCGCTCGGTCGCGCGGGGACCTATCGAGACCGCGCTCGCAGCGGCGGACGACCCGGGAGCCGACGACACCGGCGGCACCGCTCCAACCGGGCGCGGGGGCTTGCCGGTCGCCTCGCGGCTGTCGCGCCGACGCTGGGCGACCACCTCGTCGAAGGTGACGTACCGTCGCGGACGTGGTTTGCGGTAGAGGAACACGCCGCCCACCTCGACGGTCTCGAACCGGTCGCAGATCGAGGTGAGCGACTCGGAGTGCCCGATGAAGAGGTACCCACCGGGATTGAGGGCCTCGTAGAAGTTGTTCACGACACGTCGGGTCGACTCGAACTTGAAGTAGATCGTGACGTTTCGGCAGAAGATCGACGTCCCAGTTCCCGATGAGCGACAGCGGGTAGGGCTCCTTGATGAGATTGTGATACGAGAACTCGACTGCGTCGCGCACGGCGGCAATGGGTCGATAGCCCCCCGGCAACCGGCTCGAACCACTTCTCGACCACCGTCGGCGGAAGGTTCGCGAGCGTCTTCGCCCGGTAGACCGCCTCCCTCGCACGGTCCAGCGCCTGCGTTGAGACGTCGGTGCCGAGAACCTCGGGGGTGAAACCGGCCTCCGCCAGCGGCGACTCAAGCAGCGACATCGCGATGGTGTAGGGCTCCTCGCCGGTCGAGCATCCCGCCGACCAAGCGCGAAACGTGTGGTTCATCTTCGACTTGCCGTCGAGGATCTCGGGCACCACGCTGGTTCTGAGCGCATCGAACTGCCCGGGAAACCGGAAGAACGAGGTCTCGTTGATGGTGACGAGGTTCATGAGCTCTTTGAACTCGCGCTCGTCGCGCTTGAGCAGTCGGAAGTAGTCCAGCATGGTCCGAGAACCCGAGCCGCGTGGCACGAGCCACGAGCGAGATGCGCAGAGGGTCCAGTCGGCTGGAGTCCAGGAAGATGCCGGAGTGTTGGTGAATCCAGTCGCGCAGCTCGTCGAAGCTGCTCGGCGGTGAGGTCCTTGCTCGGGCTCGACTCGGGTACCGTCATCGCCTAGTCCGCCAGAGTCTCCCCGGCGGGACCGACTTTGACGATCAGCCCCTCGGCGTACATGCCGTAGAGGGTCTGCAGTCGTCTCGAAGTCGTTGTAGCCGGTCTGCTCGACAAGCTCATCGACGCTGCGCCCGTCATGGAGGAAGCACAGCAGCATCCACTCGCGCGGCTTCAGTTGGATGTCGGCCGGCTTCTCGCCCGGCTCCGAGGCCATCGCGAAACGCGTGTCGCCCGACGGGATCTTCTCCCGGATCGCGGCGCCACACCTGAAGCCGCTCCTCGGCATCGGCCAGCACGGTGTCCACCGGAACCGACAGGCCGAGGTCGGCCTCGCGAACAGGTCGCGTCGGACTCGAAGCGCAGCTCGCCTTCTTCCAGCCGCAGCAGGTCGAAGAGCGCGTCGGCGATCAGCTCGCGCACGAACGTTCTCGAGAACGTCGGCATCCAGGTAGCCCTCGTCGACCAGTATCTGACCAAGCTTGCGGTCGGCCTTGTCCTTCTTCTGGATCTTCATCAGGCCGCTGGCCTGGCGCAGCTGCTTGTCCGAGATGACGCCCGGCGCTCACAAGCCGCTTGCCGACCGCCTCGCCCCGTGTCACCCGACGACGCGAAGAACACCTCGCCGCTCCTTGAAGCACACGAGACCCTCCCGGTCTGCCGCTGGAGACGTGCAGCACCCCGGACCTGGAGCCGGAAGCGAGCAGCCGAAACATGTCGGCCAGCGAGAAGTCCTTGAGGTTGCCCTCGAGCGCCACAGACTACCTCCCCAGACGAGCACGCGTGTCCGAGTGCCGAGCCCGAGCGCGGCGGCCTCGTTCGCTTCATCATCCATCCTAGCATCAGGTATATCGGCAGACTCCTCGTCCACCCGTAGCGGTCAGCGCACCGCAGGGGTCCCGAATGCGCCTCGCGCGGCCTCCGTGCACTGCCACCGAATCGGCAGGCAGCCGTACCGCGAGACTGATACGCTCTGAGAGGACTCGGTGAAGGGAGTGCGGGTGCGCAGGATCTTCTGGGTCGCGGCGATCGTACTGGCCGGCTCTCGGCCTGCTGTGGCTCGCGCGTCTCGCGACCAGTCGGCGCCGAGTCGTCCGCCGCGCTCGATCAGCCGCCAGGCGACCGGCCCTTCCGGCCCTGGCCCCGTCGCGAACGCGGAGCGCCCGCCGAGAAGCCCGCCCCCACACTCGGTCGCATCGGCGGAACGCTGCCCGAGACGCTCGTCGACCCCAGGCTCCTCGCCGAGAAGTCCCGACGCACGCTCACGGTCTTCTCCGACGGGCCGACCGGTCAAGACCTACCGCATCGCGCTGGGATCCGACCCGGTCCGACCCAAGGAGCGCGAGGGCGACGGGCGCACCCCCGAGGGCAGCTACTACGTGTGCATCGAAGAACCCCGAGAGCCGCTACCACCTCTCGCTCGGCCTCTCGTATCCGGCCGAGGTCGGACGCCGAGCGGGGCCTCGCCGAGAAGCTCATCAGCAAGCGCGAGCAGCGCGCGATCATCGAAGCGGTGCGCCACTTCGGAAGCCGCCGTGGAACACCAAGCTCGGCGGCGAGATCATGATCCACGGCGGCGGGACCCGACAGCGACTGGACCGAGGGCTGCCTGGCCCTGAGCGACGCCGACATCGACGAGCTCTACCCGCTGCATCCCACTGGGCACCGAGGTCGAGATCCGGCCGTAGACCCGCAGGCGTGCCCGCGAACGGGCGCCCGCCGCAGACTCAGGCGGGAGGCGGCTTCTGCGGCCCGACCGAGAGCTCAGAACCATCCAGCTCGAACTCGTAGACGCGCAGCGGCCGTGGGTGGCGCGCGAACTCCGCAACGGACTTGACCGCCCCGGTGAAGTCCGTCCAGCGAACAACGGAACCGTCGATGAGGTTGAACTGCGAGTGGTGCACCGGACACGTCAGTACGGTTCCGTCGAGCGTGCCCCTGGCAAGATGACCGTGCAGGTGTGGACAGCGGGCGTCTGAGACGTAGAAGTCGCCTTCGACACGTGCGACCAGGAACTCGTGGCCCTCCACGTCGACCTGCTTCATCGTGCCGTCGGTGAGATCGTCGATGTTGGTGAGTCGCACAAAGTCGCTCATGTCCATCCCTTCGCGGTCGCGATTGAGAGCCATGGCTCCTTATGCCCATTCCCCTGGCCCATCGCACGCGTTGCGCGGACCCTCGGGAAACGCAAAGCGACGGTCCCTTTCGGGACCGCCGCTCTCGGTAAAGCTATGCAGCGAAGCGGTTCTACTTGGCGTAGACCTTCGTGGCCTGCAGCTTGCCGTTCTGACCGGTGGTGACGTCGAACGTCACGGCCTGGCCCTCGTCGAGGGTCTTGAAGCCATCGGTCTGGATCTCGGAGAAGTGGACGAACAGATCGTCGCCATCCTCGCGCGAGATGAAGCCATAGCCCTTGTCAGCGTTGAACCACTTCACGGTACCTTCAGCCATTTGAAACTCACTCTCCTGCCCCGCAGGGCAAAATACCAAGCGACGCGAAAACCGCACATTGCGGAATTCACGCCGCAAAACGGGTCCCCTACGGACCCACGGGCGCAGTATAGCAGAATCTTTGGCGAGATGCGCAAGCCACGCCATCGACGCCGCGAACGCCCGAGCGCAGCGCTACTTCAGCAGCGGGAACATCCAGAGCGCGAGCAGCGCCAGACACGGCGATGGCAACCACCACGAGCACCCAGCCCGTGGTAGCGGCCTTGAACGGGCCCTTGAGTTCCGACGCGCTCCTCGGCCTCGATGCGCTCCTCGCTGGTCTGGTGCGGCTTCTCGCCCACCCCGGAGACCTGATCGGCGCCGATGACCTTCTTGGCTTCGGCCTCGTGATCGCGAGGAACCTCGAGGACGACGCGGTGCTCGTCATCGTGCTCGACCCGCGCCGGGATCTTCGCCTTGACCAGCTTGTGCTCAAGCGACTGGACGTGCGCCTTGGAGCCCTCGCCACCGCGGTGGATGACGACCCAGTCGTGCGCGTCGTCGTGATGCTTCTCCTTGATGGGGATGGCCCTCTGCGGGCGGAACAGCGGGAGGACCGGGGAAGATGGGGTCGCCGACCGGACCGTTAGCTCATGTAGGGCTCCATTCGAGGCGTGTGTCAGATGATGCGGGCATCATGGTAGCAGTTCGTCACACGCGCTCGCGTTCGGCCGCGCGGCGGCGCATCCGCGGCGCGGCGACGAACCGCGCTGGCGGCCGCCGCTCTGAGCGATGCCATGCTTGAGCACGGGCCGCATACGGGGAGGATGCCGTGTATGAAGACGGCGCGCGACGCGCATGATCCAGACCTGATGACGACGCCGGCCGGGCGCGTCGTGGTTGTCGGCGGAGCCAATCTCGACGTGTTCGGCTTCTCGGCCGGCCCGATGCGTCGCTTCAGGACTCCAATCCCGGCCACATCGAGGACTCACCTGGCGGGGTCGCCCGAAACATCGCCGAGAACCTCGCGCGCCTCGGCGTGGACACACACCTGATCACCGCTTTCGGATCCGACGCCGACGGGCCGTCGCCTCGCCGAGGAGTGCCAAGCCGACGGCATCAAGACCGACGCCGCATTCGTCGTCGAGCACGTCCCGGGCTCCCGCTACCTGGCGATTCTCGATGACGAGGGGGGCCTCGCGGTCGCCGTCTCGGACATGCGCGCCTTGGAGTAGCCTGACGCCCGAAGTCCTGTCCGGTCGCCGTCCACTGCTGGACTCGGCGGACCTCATCGTCGCCGACACCAACCTGCCCGCAGACACTCTGTCGTGGCTCGCGCGCGAAGCATCGGCACCGCTGCTGCTCGACACCGTTTCGGCTGCGAAGGCCGTGCGAGCAACCGCCGCGCTGGCCCACGTGCACACGCTCAAGCTCAATGCGCTCGGAGGCCGGCGCGCTGCTCGGCCGTGTCGTGAGCGACGCCGACGACCGCGACGTCGAGTCGGCCGCTGCGGAGACCTGCTCGAACTGGGCGTGCGACGGGTGTTCATCACCGCTGGGCGCGCGCGGCGTCGTACGCACAAGACGAGCGCGAGAGCGTCAGGCTTCCGGCGCCCGATGTCGACGTGGCCAACGCCACCGGTGCCGGTGACGCGTTCTGCGCCGGCGTCGCCTACGCCACGATCGCGGGAATGACCCTGGTGGAGACGGCGGCGTTCGGCTCGGCGATGTCAGCGGTCGCGCTGGCCAGCGAGCGGACGGTGAGTGAGTCGATCGACCGATCCGAGATTCTCTCGGCGATGAAGGAGCTGCTCTCGTGAACGAGTACCTGTCCTGTTCGGCTGAGGTCTGCACGGCGCTGGATGCGGGGAGCCCGATCATCGCGCTCGAGTCGACGATCATCAGCCACGGCTTCCCCTACCCTGCCAACGTCGAGTGCGCCAGCGGAGATGCGAGCGCATCGCGCGCGAGGAGGGCGTCACGCCCGCCACGATCGCGGTTCTCGGCGGGCGGCTGAAGGTGGGGCTGTCCGAGTCCGAGATCGAGTACCTGGGAAGCACGCCCGGCATCGCCAAGGCTTCCCGTCGGGACATCCCCGTGCTCCTGGCAGCCGGTGACAGCGGCGCGACGACGGTCGCCGGCACCATGCTCGTGGCGGCGCTCGCAGGGATTCGCGTGTTCGCGACCGGCGGCCTGGGCGGCGTCCACCGCGGCGCCGAGGACTCGATGGACATCTCGGCCGACCTGCTGGAGCTGGGACGTACCGAGGTGGCCGTCGTCTGCGCGGGCGCCAAGTCGGTACTCGACTTGGGCCGCACGCTTGAGGTGCTCGAGACCCACGGGGTGCCGGTCATCGGCTACCAGACCGACGAGTTCCCGGCCTTCTACACGCGATCCAGCGGGTATCCGGTGGACTGGCGGCTGGACTCGCCCGACGAGATCGCCGCCGTACTCGACGCGCAAGCGCACACTGGGGATCGGCGGCGGGACGGTGGTCGCCAACCCGATTCCGACACGCTACGAACTCGCCACCGAAGACGTGGAATCGTGGACGAGTGAAGCGCTTTCGCAGGCGGCGGAGCAGGGCGTACACGGAAAGGCGGTCACGCCGTTTCTGCTCGGCCGCATCCATGCGCTGTCGGGCGGGGCGAGCGAGGAAGCCAACAAGCAGCTGGTCTACAACAACGTGCGGTTGGCCGCGCGAATCGCGAGTGCGCTCAGCGCCCGCCGAGCCTGATCCGCCGTCTTCGGCACTGAGCCTAGCGCTTGCTCGAGAGCCCCCAAAGGAACATCACAAGCCACAGCGCCCAAGGCGCCGGGATCCAGAGAGCCATCTTGGCACCCAGCTGCGCGTCGTCCTTGGCCCACGCGTACGTGCCGACCGCCGCGCTGATCGCCATGCCCGCCATGACCACCAGTGCCAATGTCGTGTGCAGCGTGCCGGCGGGGGTCGCGAAGTCCAGACCACCGATCCGCCACGCCATGGACACCGTGGCGGTCACGTCCAGAACGAAGCCCAACCACAAGGTGACGACCTGGAGCGGACCGAACCCCTTTCGACGAAAGGCAGTCCACGTGCCGACCGTGTAGAGGATGAACGCGACCAGCAGCGAAAGCAGGCCGACGATTACGTTGACAGGCATGGGACCCCCATTGGTCGTCACCGGTTGAGCGTGCCAACAGTGCATTCGGCACTAGCGGCGCGAATCCTACTCCTACGCCGACGCATGCTCCGTGAACGTGCCTTCTTCGAGTTCCCGGAATGCGGCACGCAGCTCGTCTTGCGTGTTCATGACGATGGGTCCGGCCCAAGCGACCGGTTCGCCCAGCGGGCGACCCGAGACAAGCAGGAATCGGGCGCCACCACCTTCGGCGGCACGGGCAAGCACACGCTCACCGTCGCCGAACAACACCGCCGTCCCGTCGCTCGCGCAATCGGCGTCAGGGCTGTGCGGCGATCTCCTCGGCGAAACAGACGCGTCCTGCGATCACGTACGCGAAGACGGTGTGGCCCGGCGTTGTGACGTGCTCGAAACGCGTCCCCTCGGGCAGCGTGACGTCGAGGTACTCCGGGTCGGTCACGATGCCTTCCACCGGGCCTCGCACTCCGTCCACCTCCCCGGCGATGACTCTGACAAACGCTCCGCCCTCGACGGCGATGAGCGGGATCTCGCCGTCGGACACGCCCTGATAGCGGGGCTGCATCATCTTCTCGGCGGCCGGCAGGTTCACCCAGAGCTGGAAGCCCTCGATGACTCCGGCCTCATCCCCGAGCGGCATCTCCTGGTGCACGATGCCGCACCCCGCCGTCATCCACTGCGCGCAGCCGGAGCCGATCGATGCCCGAGTTGCCCATGCTGTCGGCGTGCTCGACGTCGCCCCGGAGCAGGTAGGTAACGGTCTCGATGCCGCGATGCGGGTGCCACGGAAAGCCCTTGCGGAAGTGCTGCGGTTCGTCGGAGCGAAAGTCGTCCATCATCAGGAACGGGTCGAAGAGGGGCACCTGGTCGTAGCCGAAGACGCGCCGAAGGTGCACTCCGGCCCCCTCAAGCGTCGGCCTGCTTGCGAAGACCCCCGCAACCGCGCGCACGACGGTCATCGCGGGGGCACCTCCTCGCCACCCAGGGCGGCTGCAGCGGCGGCTGCGCGCGACTCAAGCGCGGCGACCCGCTCGGCCAGCCCGGCCACTGGGCGTCGTCGAACGCCGCCGTTCCCGCCGCCGGAGTCCGCGCCCGCGGCCTCCTTGCGCTGACGGACGAACTTCACGTAGCCGAGACCCAGTGTCATCGCCAGCGCGAACAGGATGACGAAGAACCGTGCCGTGGAGTTGCCGCTGAAGATCACCCATCCCACGCCGTAGACCATGGTGAACAGGCCGCCGAGAAGCAGTCCGTTCGAGATGACTCGCAGTTGGTCGCTCAGCATGAGCGAGATCACCATCACCAGGGTGGCGAAGAGCACCAGGATGATGCTCGTGTTGCGCGCCCACGTCTTCATGAGCGCATCGATCTTGTCCTGCAGGGCGTTCTGCTGGTCCTGCAGGCGAGTCAGCTCCGCCTGTCTCGGTCGCGGTCATGCGTCCGGTTGGAGCTCTTGGCGTTGAGCGCCTCCATCTTGCGCGAGAGGTCCTGCATCGCCTTCTGGTTGGTCTCGGCGGGCTGCGGATAGAACGTGTTGACCCCCACGCCCACGAACGCGAGCACCATCAGCCCGAGAAAGAACGAGAAGATCGTCTGAAGAGCGTAGTGCTGGCGATCTGCGGCCATGCCGAACCTCCGAAGTCCTCAAGCGCCTGTCGCCCCGATGATACCCGTGCAGGCTCCCACGCGGGCGCACCGCTCGTAGTGCCACGGCCGTCGGTGCATCGGCGGCGATGAATCGTTCACCAACCGCGCGTCTGGCGTTCACAGGGCGTTCACCCGCGCCTCGGATAGTCGGTCTTGTCAGAAGAGACACCAGCACGAACCAATTGGAGGTACGCACGATGAACGCAAAGACGGATCACTGCCCTTGTGGCAGCAGCACTCGTCATGGGACTGGTGGCCGGCAACGTGGCTTCGAGCTTCGCCGCGACGTCGACCGCCCGCCAACACCGGCACCGGCACCGGGCTTCGGCTCGGCGTTGCGATGCGCGACAGCGGCGGGCGTCTGCTCGACATCGTCGCCAAGCTGACCGGCACGACCACAGCGGCCGTCGTCGCCGAGCGCCAGGCCGGCAAGACCTTCACGCAGATCGCTGCGGCCAAGAACATCAAGTCCTCGACGGTCGTCGACGAGGCGCTCAAGGTCCGCACCGCCGTACTGGCCGAGAAGGTCAAGAGCGGCGCGATCACGCAGGCCCAGGCTGACGCCGCGGCTGCGAACATGAAGACCCGCCTCACCACGCGCGTCGACTCGGTCAACACCGCCTGCGACGGCTCGGGTGCCGGCGGCGGCAAGGGCGGCGGCATGGGTGGCGGCCGTGGAGCGCGGTCGCGGCATGGGTGGCGGCGGTACCTGCACCGTGACCCAGTAGCGAGTCTCGGTCGGAAGCGAACGCGGACCACGGTCCGCCTCCGACCTCAGCTGCACAAGCGCGTCCCGGCCGTGGGATACTCACGGTCGGGACCGCGCTCTTTGGTGAGACACCCGCGCTCTGGAGGAATCTGATGCCGACCGTCCTCGTCGTCGACGACAACGAAAAGATCGTCTCGGTACTCGCCGAGTACCTGCGCGCCGACGGCTACACCGCCGTCACCGCCGCCGACGGCCCCGCCGCGGTGGCGGCGGCCGCCGAGCACCGCATCGACCTCGCGCTGGTCGACGTCATGCTGCCCGGCATCGACGGCCTCGAGCTGACGCGCCGCTTCCAGGCCGAGGGCATCCCCGTCATTCTCGTGACCGCCCGCACCGACGAGGTCGACCGGCTGGTCGGCCTGGAGATCGGCGCCGACGACTACATCACCAAGCCGTTCAGCCCGCGCGAGGTGGTCGCGCGAGTCAAGGCCGTCCTGCGCCGCTGCACCCGCGACAAGGCGAGCGCGAATGTGCTGCGCGTCGGCGACCTGGCCCTCGACCACGACCGCCGAGAAGTCCTTCTCGGCGACGAGGTGGTCGACCTGACGCGCTCGGAGTTCGACATCCTGGCGACGATGGCCGCCCATCCGGGACGCGTCTACACGCGGCTCCAGCTGCTCGAGGCCGCATCGGGCGATGCGTTCGACGGCTACGAGCGCACGGTCGACGCCCACATCAAGAACATCCGGCGCAAGCTCGGCGAGGACCCAAAAGAGCCGCGCCACGTCCGCACCGTCTTCGGCGTCGGCTACAAGGTCGAGGCGTAGGCGCGATGCGCAGACTGAGCCTCGTCTTCCAGATGTTCATCTCGATCCTGCTGGTCGCGCTGGCTGCCGTGCTCGCGGTCGGGCTGATCGCCCGCGACGCACTCGCCCGCGCGTTCGACACCTACCTCGCGACGCTGCCCACGCCCGCGGGCGGCATGCACATGGGGCGCGGTCGCGCCATGCTCGGCGCCGCCGAGCAGACGTTCGTCGCGACCGTAGATCGCAGCGTCTACCTGGGCGCGTTCGTCGCGATCCTGATCGCGAGCGTCGCCGCGCTGCTCCTGGCCCGCTACCTCAGCCGGCCGATGCGTGAGCTCGAGACCGCTGCCGAGAACCTCGCCGCCGGAGATCTCGCGCACCGAGTCGAGATCGTCGGGCCCGCCGAGGTCGCCGCCCTCGGCGACGCGTTCAACTCGATGGCGGACTCTCTCGAACAGGCGGAGATCCTGCGTCGTCGGCTGGTGGCCGACGTGGCGCACGAGCTCCGCAACCCCATCGCGGCGGCACGAGCTCAAGCCGAGGGAATGGCCGAGGGCGTGCTCGTTGCCGACAGCGCGCGGCTCGACTCGCTGGTCGACGACCTGCAGCACCTGTCGGTGTCTCGTGGACGACCTTCAGGATCTCGCCGTCGCTGAGGCGGGCCGAATGCACTACGAGTTCGCTCCGGTCGACCTCAACGACCTCGCCCGCCGCGAGGCCGAACGAGCTCGAGCGACCGCCCGCGAGGGCGTCGATGTCATCGTCACGGTTGCCGAGGGCGAGCTCCTGGTCAGAGCCGACGAGCGCAGGCTCTCCCAGGTCCTGCGAAACCTCCTGACCAACGCCACGCGACACACCACGCATGGTTCCGTGACCGTCTCGGTCGACTCGCTGACGATGGCCTCGCAGTCGTCCGCGTCACCGACACCGGCGAAGGTATCCCCGCCAGCCGACCTGCCCCACATCTTCGAGCGCTTCTACCGCGCCGACTCCGCTCGTGCCGCGAAGACAGGCGGAGCCGGGCTCGGCCTCGCGATCTCTCGAACGATCGTCGAAGACCACGGAGGGACAGGTCTTCGCCGAGAGCGTCGAGGGTCAAGGCGCTACCGTCGGATTCTCGCTTCCGCTGCTCGCCGGCCCGGCCCTTCCCTAGCATCGCTCGGCCACCCGCGCTCACCATGGCTGGGCTCGGGTATGGACGTTTCAGGTATCGCGATGGTGCGCCCTTATACCCTATGGGGTATACTCACTTCCAGACCGAGACGATGAGGAGCTTGCCGGTGGCGTACCAGAAGTTCGACATCGCCAAGTTGGAACGGCTCAACGACACCGGGCGTTTCGACGACCTCATCCCTGAGGTCATGTGGGCCGCCGCCGACACGCCGGACGCGCGTACCATCGTTGAGATCGGTGCCGGGACCGGCCTGTTCGCCTGCCGTTTCGCCGAGATGGCCCCCGAGGCCGAGGTCTACGCCGTCGACATCGAGCCCGTGATGGTCCGCTGGATGTTCCAGCATCGTCCGGCCGCACTGTCCGGCCGACTTCATCCCCTCCTCGCCGAGGAGACCAAGGTCCCGCTGCCTACCGGCGACGCCGACCTCGTGGTGATGATCAACGTCCATCACGAACTTGCCGACCCCCGATCGAGCTACTGCGAAGCGCTGCGGCTCCTCAGGATCGGCGGCACCCTGCTGCTTGGCTGACTGGCGACCCGGTGACACGGGAAAGGGCCCGCCGCAGGCCGTGCGCGCGACGGCCAGCAGATCAACGAGATTCTGACTTCGGTGGGGTTCTGTGAGATCGTCGAGCACGAGGGACTCCCCAAACACACCCTGATCACTGCGCACAAGGCCGCCGTGTGCGGCTCCGGCATCCGCCACGTCTGAACCTGCAAGCCGCCACCCGTCCGTGCTGGAAAGGAACCTCCATGTCCCAAGTCATTGCGCGTCGCCGTTCCGAGCAGCGGGCCAGGCGGCCTCGATGCGCCCCGATCGGCCCACTTCGGCCATGCCGACTCCTTCACCATCGTGGACGTCGCTGACGGAGTGATCGTCGGCGGCTTCATCGTTCATGAATCCGCCGCACGTGCAGGGCGGCTGCGGTCAGACCGTTGCCGGACTCGCCGAGCAGGGCGTCAGCGTCGCGATCGTCGTCGGCATGGGCGGCGGTCCGCTCTCGGCGATGAACCGGCTGGGCATCGCGGCCTATCGCGACGAACAGTCCCCCACCCCGCGAGCTGCCGTCGAGGCGTATCCTGCGCGGCGGGCTCGCGGCATTCGATGGTTCGCACGTCTGCTCGGGGCACGACGGACCGGCCGGCATCAGCCTCAACTAGCGAGAAAGAAGGGCGGGGCCGCCGACGGCCCCGCCCTCTCTCACTGTCCCCGCAAGCAGTCGACGCGGTCGTCTACTTGCTCTCGGCCAACTCCTGCGCGATGAACCCGCGGACGTCGGTGTGGACGTCGAACCCGTAGATCGGCGCGAGGTCCTTGATCTTTCCTTCATCTCGGCTCGGCTTCACGCCGAACTTCTCCTGGAACTTGGCCTCAGGAATGCCGGTGGCCTTCGAGATCTCGGCGAACGTCATGCTTCCCTTGATCTCCTCGACGTTGACCGAACCGCCGGACTTCTCGACCGTCTCGGACAGCGTCGGGATCGTCCATGCGAAGCTGCCGGTGAGTGTGGTCAGGCCGATTCCGCCCGCGATGATCGCCACCACGATACCGAGCACGACCATGGGCTGCAGGGCCTTGCCGCCGCGCGGCCAGCCGGAGGTCGAGACCTCAAGCGTGTCCTTGACGGGGCACACGTTGACGCACTCGCTGCAGTCGATGCACTCGGGGTCGTTGACCACGGGAACCGTGGAGACCTCGACGTTGACCGGGCACACGTGGTCGCACTTCTTGCAGTCGATGCAGCGTGCTCTCGTTGCGGCGGACCTTGAAGATCGAGAAGCGCGAGATCGCGCCGAGGAACCCGCCCATCGGACAGAGGTACTTGCAGAAGAAGCGGTCGTAGACGATCGAACCCACGAGCGAGATGCCGAGCACGGCGGCACCGATGCCGAACTCGGTGAACAGCTCGGGCGACGTCAGGTGCATCCAGGCGACCCAGGGGTCGTACGGCCGGATCATCAGGCTGGCGGCCTGCCACGTCCAGACGACGAAGACGACGAGCACCACGTACTTCAGATAGCGGGCGGGCTTGTCGATCACCGCCGGAAGCGTGGGCCGCTTGCCACGGAAGATGGCAAGCCCGATCTTGCCGAAGAACTCCTGCAGCGCACCCAGCGGGCAGATGTAGCCGCAGAACGAGCGTCGGAAGACCACGGCGGTCACCAGCACGATGCCCATCAGAATCACGCTCGAGACGGCGATTCGCTGGATGAGCTGCGCAGACACCACCATCGACCAGAACGTCTCGATGCCGCCGAACGGGCACAGAGCGTCGACGCCGACAACGGGAACGCCGAAGCGGTGCGCGGTGCCGATGGCGGTCACGATCACGAGCCCGAGGGCCAAGTACCACCAGCCTGACCGTACGGTTGCGACGCTGGGTCGCGCGGTCGCTCTTGGTGCTGTCCGGTTTCGGAGAAGCCGGCACGTTCGTGGTCTGACTCACAATCACTCCTCGAGTTGAGTACGATACCCATTGAGGTATACGCACGGGGCGTGAACGAGCTGTGAACGTCCATCTGGTTTCGTGTGAGAATCCATCTAGACTACGCAGGACGCCCGATCGCCTCGGACCGGCCGCCCGCAGAGAGGTCACCATGACCGCGCGATACTCAGACTCGAGCTATCCCGACGCGCTCGCCTCGTTCGTCGCCGAGAACCCCGGCTACGACGCGACCGACCGTCGACGCAGTTGCGCGATCGCGAGTACGGGCGACTCGACCGACTCGGCCACGTGTACCTCGACTACACCGGCGGCGGACTCTACGCCGAGTCGCAGGTGCAGCGAACACCTCGAGCTGCTCAGCGACTCGGTGCTCGGCAATCCGCACTCGAAGAACCCGACGTCGCTTGCGAGCACTCAGCTGGTCGAGGAGGCGCGCGCGGCCGTGCTTGGAGTTCTTCTCGGCAGACCCGGCGGAGTACGACGTCGTCTTCACGTCCAACGCGAGCGGCGCGCTGAAGCTCGTCGGCGAGTCGTACCCGTTCGGCGAGGGCGACCGGTACCTGCTGACCTACGACAACCACAACTCGGTCAACGGGATTCGCGAGTTCGCCCGATCCGGGTGGCGCGAGCGTGACCTACCTGCCCGTGGGCGAGCCCGACCTGCGGCTGGACTGCAAGATGGTGACCACCGAACTCGAACGCGCGGCTCGGCGCGGGCACAACCTGTTCGCGTTTCCCGCGCAGAGCAACTTCAGCGGCGTGCAGCACCCCCTCGAATGGGTCGAGCAGGCGCAGGAGCTCGGCTGGGACGTCGCTGCTGGACTGCGCCGCGTTCGCGCCCACCAACCGGCTCGACCTCTCGGCGGTCAAGCCCGACTTCGTGCCGCTTTCGTTCTACAAGATGTTCGGCTACCCCACCGGCGCCGGTGCGCTCATCGCTCGCCGAGACGCGCTCGCGAAGCTGAACCGACCGTGGTTCGCCGGCGGCACCATCACGCTCGCCTCGGTCCAGGGCGACGGCTGGTACCACCTCGCGCCCGGCCACACCGGCTTCGAGGACGGCACCGTCGACTACCTGGGACTGCCCGCCGTGACGATCGGCCTCGCACACCTTGCCGTCGGTGGGCATCGACTCGATCCACGACCGCGTGGTCGCGCTGACCGGCTGGCTTCTCGGCGAGATGGGACGCCTGAAGCACTCGCAACGGCGCGCCGATGGTCCGCATCTTCGGTCCGACGGACATGGACTGCCGCGGCGGTACGGTCGCGTTCTACTTGCTCGCACCCGACGGCAGCGTCTACGACGTGCACCGCATGGAAGAGCTCGCCGGCCGAGAAGGATCTCGCTTCGAACCGGCTGCTTCTGCAACCCCGGCGACGGCGAGGTCGCACACCACATCACGCGCGACGACATGGCCGAGTGCTTCGTGGGGCATGAGGCCCCGGTGACGTTCACCGAATGCCACGACATCATCCGGGACGCGAGCGGCAAGATGCCGAACACGATGCGTGTCTCGCTCGGGCTCGCTTCGACCTTCGCCGACGTGCATCGCTTCATGGCGTTCGCCGAGGGATTCTGCGACATGCCCGCCGAGGCGATCCGGGACTAGTTCGCAGTCCCCGCCAGCGGCTACTCTCCGCGCTTCGCCACCAGGTCGTCGATTTCGAAGACCAGCAGGCGGAACCGCTTGAGCGCGGCGTCGGAATCCAGCTTGTTGCGCGCGAACACGGTCTCCGCGTCCGCGGCGGACTCGAGCTGGCCGATGAGGACGCGCATGCCGGCGCGGATCTCCTCCGGGTCTTCGAGCAGCCGCATGGTGCCGGTCATCACCACCGACTCGAACGGGTGCGCACACTCGCCGCGCTTGTAGCCGAGGTCGGCACACGACGGTCGCGCAGGCCTTGGGATTGCGCGCGATGATATCGAGTTTGCGTCCCACGGTGGCGACATGGAAGCACAGCCGGCTGCTGCGCCGCATCGAAGCCACACGACAGCGTGACGACGTAGGGCTCATCTCCGTCTGCGAGCGCGATGGTGGCGAAGCGCGCCTGGCTGAGAAGCCGATCGATCTCGGCGGCGTCGGTGATCTCGCGGTCCGTGCGGCGCATCGGGTGGGCCATCGCTTCGGTCTCCTCGGAGTCGGGCTGTTCCGCCGGTGGGCGGCTGGTCAGCCCGAGGGTATCACGCACGCCCCACGAGGCGACCGCGGTTCGTCACCCGTGATTCTGCTCGCCGCCGAACGCCTCGCGAGCGGTTTCGACGGCCACCCGGTACGCGGCGATATCGGCCGCCGAGGCAAGCCCGCCGTCGTCACAGACCACAAGCCCCCGGTCGGCGTGCCTGTCGCCCGGCATTCCGACCGACCGCCGCAGGATCGTCGCCAAGCTCGGCGGCGGCGATACCCCCGAAGGATGCGAGTCCGGCATCGCGCGCCGCATCGATTGATGTCGCGAGCGTGTCGCGGGCAGTCCCGCGAGATGCACAGCCGAGAACCCCGCGCGCGCGAGCGCGGGCATCAGCACCCGGATGTCACCGTCGGAGTGGAAGGCCGCATGGGCGCCTCCACCAACCACCTCGGCTGCGATCGCGTGATAGCAGGGCACGAGTGCGTCGAGCGCGAAGTCGGGCGAGAGCAGCGGCCCCGACGATGCCGGCCAGGTCGTCGGCCACGAGCACGACGTCGGCATCCGCAGCGACTCCGGCGCGCGCCTGGCTCCAGCGCCGCGTGCAGCGCTTCTGCGAGCTGTGCGGCCAGGGCGCCGGGCTCTCCGGCGGTGCGCCGCAGCGCCTCGCCCCAGCCGATGAGTTCGGCGACACGACCGAACACACCCGACACCGCCCACACCGCAGCGGCATCGAGCGCGTGGAGCTCGGCGACGAGCTCGGCTGCGCCGGGTTGCTCGGCGGGGACGAAAGCGAAGTCCAGCTCGAGCGAGACGACCAGATCACGCACCGCCGACGCGGGCACCCAGGACACTCCCGCCACGAAGCCGGTACCGGTGGTGCCGCCAGCGAGGGCGGCCATGGCAGCGGCGCGGCTCACGGAGACGCTTCGGCTCGAGCCGCGGGAGCGTGCCCGGGCATGGCGTAGGCGTCCCACACACGGGCCACTTCGCGCTCCCAGAATCCACGGCGGTCATCGAGGGCAGGAAGACCCAGCTCCTCCGCCGCGAACAGGAAGTAGCCCTCGCCCGGCATTCCGGTGTCGGCCCGGACCACGAGCGACGCGATCATGATGCCGCGCTCCTGCCTCCGCCGCCGTGTCGACCTCGCCGAGCAGCGACATGATCGCCGAGGAGCGCGCGCTGACTCTGCCGTCGAACACGCGCCTGGCGACCTCGCCGTAGGTGACGGTCGAACGCGCGGCGGCCGTCTCGGCAAGGAGGCGTTCGAGTGCGCCGCGGCGAGCGGCCCACTCCTCGGCCGAGAACCCCCACTTTCGCTCGCCCATGGCTCACCTCCTCGTCGTTCGCTGGTACCAGGATTGTAGCGAAGGTGCCCGGTCGCACTGCACGGCCCGGCGTCCGAGAAGACAACAGCCCGCCGGCTCGTGGAGCCGACGGGCTGGACGACACCGCTGGTACGGCGCCGGTGTATTGCTGGTGGAGGCGCGGAGAATCGAACTCCGGTCCACGCTAGCACCCTGTGAGGCATCTCCAGGCTCAGTCATCGTTACGGTCTCGGTCGGGGCTACACACGATGACAAGCACGCCCGTCCCATGTCGGTTCAGTCTTTCGCTACGGCATACCGATTACGTCCGGAGCGGCAGTCCCCTTAAGTGGCGCCGTACCGGTGACGGGGACATGCACCGGGTTGGCGTCGCTGGGATTAAGCAGCGAGTGCGTAGTTGTTGTCGACAGTTATCGACGTTTTACCCCTGTTTAACGAGGCGAGGCGACCTCGACCTGCTTCCTCACAGAAGAACTATCGTGTCGAAACCAGTCGCCCCCGTATGGGGTGGTATCGGCCTGTCAATGTGCCCGCGGCCCACCCGGACCGCTGAGAGAGTATACCCGCCGTTGACGACACGGGTACAACCTGCCTGGCAGCGAAGCGCGTGCCGCGCACATCGCGTAGGCTGGCACCAGAGCACGGCCGACCTGAGAGGACCCGCCGATGGGCACACTGCTCGCAGCAGCAGCCTCAGTGAGCGCGACGGCAAGCGCTGTGGCAAGTAGCGCCGCAGCGACCGACTCGGGCGGGTTGATGGGCCTCGTCGCCACGACGGTACCGAGTCTCCTAGCCAGCGCCCTGCCCTCCAGCGTCACGACCACGGCGCCGGTGACGAGTTCGGCCATCGTGATGCCCGCGTATATCGACCTGTCTGCCGCCTTCGCAGGCGCGCTTGTCGGCGGCCTGACCGCCGTCGAGAAACACTTCGACGTCACCGGCGTCGTGACCCTGGCTGTTGTCGGAGGACTGGGTGGCGGCATCCTGCGCGACGTTCTTCTTCAGAATCGCGGAATCTGGGCACTCTCGAGCTCCCAACCGCTGCTTGCCTGCCTCGCGGCCGCGATCGTCGCGGCGTTCTTCTACGAACTCGCGAACAAGCTCCGCGGCACACTCCTGATCACCGGAGCGCTGTCGATGGGTCTGTTCGCCGTAGCAGGTACCGACAAGGCGATGCTGTCCGGACTGGCCTGGGTCCCCGTGATCCTGCTCGGGACCATCACCGCCATCGGCGGAAGTGTGGTGCAGTCGATGCTGCTCGACGAAGTCCCCGGCGTGCTGAAGCCCGGAACGCTGACGGCGAGCGCTGCAGTGGCGGGAGCGGCGACCTACGTCCTGCTCGTCGAATGGCTCGGAATCGTCAAACCGGTGGCCATGACGGCCTGCGTCGTCATCGTCGTCGGCCTGCGCCTGCTGTCGATCAAGCTCGGCTGGGAGTCTCCGACGCCGAACGATCTGACCGGCAGGATGGTCGCGCTGCCGAGGATGCTCCTGCCCTGGGTCCGACGCAAGGAATCCGACGACTCAAGGGACTAGGTCGCGCGAACGCGCCTGCTCGCCCGACGAGCGCTGAGTCGCGCCCCGGCCCAGACCCCGAACATCCCCGCGGCTGAGTCACCGAGCACGAAGCCGGTACTCAGAAGCGCCATCGGCACCTGAGACATCGTGTCCCGACCGAACAAGAGCACCACCGGCAGCGCCGAACAGGCCAGGCAGACTGCTGCCGGCTTCCACGAGGCGGCGAACAGGAAGCCGATGGCGAGGCCGACCAGGGCGAACGCCAGCGCCGAGAACCCCAACACGGTCACGCGCTCGCCCAGAGGCCCGTCGGCGAAGAGCGCCGGCCCGGCGGTGAACAGGGACACGAATCCGCCAATCACCAGTGCCAGAACGCACGCCAGCACGGTGCTCCCTCGGCTGCCGGGCTTCACTACTTGCCCTTCTGCCGGTCGCGGAGCGCCCGCTCAACATCGCGCTTCTGGTCCTTGGCGGCGATATCGGCACGCTTGTCGTAGTTCTTCTTGCCGCGCGCCAAACCGATCTCGACTTTGAGCAGGTTGTTGGCGTTGAAGTACATCTTCAGCGGCACCAGCGTGAAACCGCGTTCCTTCGTCTTGCTTTGGAGGTAGCGAATCTCCTTCTTGTGCAGCAGGAGCTTGCGCTGGCGGTCGGGGTCGGTGTTGGAGCGGTTGCCGTGGCTGTATGGAGCGACGTGCACGCCGAGAAGCCACATCTCGCCCTTGCGGATCGTGGCGTATGACTCGCGAAGCGACGCCCGGTTGTCCCTCAGCGACTTGACCTCACTGCCGGTGAGTTCGATGCCGCACTCGAAGACCTCGTCCACGAAGTAGTCGTGGTAGGCCTTCTTGTTGTTGGCGATGAGCTTCTCTTCACGTGGCATGCAGCGGAATCCTTGTAGTCGTGGACATGAAGGCCATTCTAGCCGAGTGGAACCAGCCTCCGGCCGCGAAGCTCACGGGCGCGGTCGTCACCGCCCGTCAAGCCGCGCGGAAGCGATCGAGTGCGAGGACTATACTCGAGGTACGGCATCCTGACCGAGGGGACCGACGTGATGATCGACAGCCTGCTCACCCTCACCAAGAGAGGCGCCTTCTGGATGGCGGTGCTGTTCTTGGTCGCTGTCCTGATGCACGTCGGCATATCGGCGATGGTCGGGTACCAGGAGCCGATGTTTCTCCTCTTCGCCCTGGGCATCGCCGCGCTGTTCCTCGTCGCCGGCGCCTACACACTCGGCAAGAAGCTCATCGCTCTGTTCCGGCACAAGCCCGAGAACGCGCCGAAGCCCTAGGCCCCACGAGGCGCCACAGCCGGACGGCCAGAAACCCACCGCCCAGTCGCGAGCCGCTACGGCGTGAAGTTGGTCTGCGGACCCAAGTCGAGTACGAACCGCGTCAGGAGCTTCACCGTCAGGTCGAGATCCTTGAGCGAAAGAACCTCGGTCGGGGTGTGCATGTAGCGCAGCGGAATCGAGATGAGGGCAGCGGCCTTGCCGCCTCGGGACAGCTGGATCGCATTCGCATCGGTGCCGGTTCCGCGCGGCTCGGCGCCCAGCTGGTAGGGGACCTTGGCCTTCTCGGCCGCCTTGACCAGCAGGTCGAACAGCGCGGGATTGATGTTGGGCCCGCGTGCGATGATCGGACCGTCACCGCAGATGGCTTCGCCGTGCTTGCGCTTGTCGATGTCGGGGTAGTCGGTTGCGTGGCCGACCTCGACGGCGATCCCGACCTGAGGATCGACTCCGTACGCCGAGGTGATACCTCCGCGCATGCCGATCTCCTCCTGCACTGTGGCGGCGGCGATCAGGTCGCCGGGTGCGCCACCGGCCTTCTTCACCTCTTCGAGCACGCGGGCCGCGATCCAAGCACCCATCTTGTCGTCGAAGGCGCGAGAGACAGCGAGGTGGTCGCCGAACGTCTGCATCCCGACATCGAAGGTGATCGGGTCACCGACACGTACGCGCTTCTTGACCTCGTCGCCCGAGAATCCGATGTCGATGAAGAGCTTGTCGATCTTGGTGACCGTCTTGCGCTCGTCCTCCTCGATCAGGTGAATCGGCTTGCGACCCATGATGCCGAGGAGCTCGCCCGTTGCGGTGTGCACTTTGACGCGCATGCCGGGAAGGATGGCGGCATCGACGCCGCCGATCGCGGCAAACGAGATGAAGCCGTCGTCGGTCACGTAGTTGACCATCATGCCGATTTCGTCGATGTGAGCTGCCAGCATCACCGAGACGCCGTTCTTGGTACCCTTGAGCAGCGCGTGGACGGAGCCCATCACATTGGTGTCGACGACGTCGGCTACACCGGTCATGCGATCACGAAACACGCGCGCAGCCGGCTGCTCGAACCCCGATGGCGACGGCGCCTCTACCAGCGCCGAGAGAAACTCCAGATCCTTCTTCTGCATCAAACGACCTCCGAATCGAATGCCCTGTGAGGACTAGTCTAGCCGTGCGGGGAGCGAGCCACCACCCGAAGCCCCGTTGCACGCTTCGGGTACATTCCCCGGTGAGACCACGCCGAACAGGATTGTTCGCCGAGTTCCTGAACACCCGTGTTCCGAGAGGATCGAATGAAGCTGTACTTCGTGCGACACGCGACCGCCGCCAGGAAGAGTACCTGGCGCAAGGACGACGACCTGCGTCCGCTTACGCGAATGGGACGGATCCGTTTTCGGACCGCCGCTGAGTCCCTTGCCGCGACCGGCCTGCTCGTGCCTGATCGAATTCTGACGAGCCCTCTGGTGCGGGCGACGCAATCAGCCGCGATTCTGAACAAGGCGCTCGGCGGGAACATCCCGATCGAGGAGGAGTGGCGGCTGGGCCATAGCTTCGACGTGAACGATCTGCGCGCGTTGCTCGCACAGAAGCCGCGAGTGAAGTCGCTGGCGATCGTCGGACACAACCCAAGCATGTGCGAGGTGCTGTCTCAGATCACCGGAGGCGCCGACCTCGACCTGCGCAAGGGCGCCTTCGCCTTGGTGGAGATAACTGATGCGAAGATGCCTGCGGGACGGCTCATGTGGCTCGCGCCGCCGACACTCTTCGGCCCCTGCCCCTAGCGGGCAAGGCGGGTCGTCGGCACCGCCTGTGCGCGCGGCCGCTCCGGAATCGAGCCCAGTCCACTGCGCATGATGAGCTGCCGCGTACCGGCTCCGTAGATCGCAGAGGACTTGACCGCCTTCATTCCGACGTCGAGCGCGAGCGGCCAGGAGGCCGATCGGTATCGCGCGTCCGCACCGCCCAATCCCGGCTCGAGGGCCCTGGCGAGCGCAGCGGCGCTCCTCAGCGCGTAGCTTATGCCCTCGGCGGAGCTGGGGCTGATGAACCCCGCTGCCTCGCCCACCAGAAGCACGCCGTCGGCCCCCGGGCACAACTGGAGCAGGCTCGTGGGTCGCGAGATCATCGCCGATGTCAGGCCGAGCCGCGTCCCGAATCGCATCCCCGCCGCCCTCAGTCGCTCCACCAACGTCTCGAAGCTCACGCCCGCACCGCGACCGGCACGAAAAGCGGCACCTATCAGAAGCGAGTCCCCCTTCGGGATGGTCCAGCCGTAGAAGTCCGTCAGGCTCGCATCGAAGATCGCACCGTACGAAGCATCGACCGAGGCGGTCTCGTACTCCGCTTGGATCGCCGAGTACCGGATCGGGGCGGGGGTGTCCCCAAACGCGAGACGCCTGACGAGCGAAGCCGCGCCGTCGGCGCCGACCACCAGGCGCGCCCGCACACCCGCTGAGCCGCCCTCGGCGGTCGAGAAGCGAAGGAACGACCCATCGGGATCCTTCTCGAGGTTGGTGACCCTCCAGCCAAAGCCGGTCTCGACTCCGTCGCCCACCAACGACACGAGCCAGCGGTCGAACGCCTCGCGGTCCACGTTCACGTAGAAGCGCTGGTAGAGGCGCTCGAGGTCAGCTGCGAGATCGAGTGTGCGCACCGCGAACAGCTGCGGCCCGACGGCCACTCGAGCAGGCACGCCGAGTCCCTGGCGCGCAAGCTCGTGCTGCGCCGAGGGCGCCAAGAGTCCTCCACACGGCTTCTTCAACTGCTCAGCGGATGGATCCAGATCGAGGCGACGCCGATCTACGAGTAGCACGCGATACCGTTCACCCAGCAGCCGCGCCAAGGTGGCGCCCGCCGGACCAGCTCCCACAATCGCGATGTCGTACATTCGCGGCCTCCGCACGTCGACTTCAGACATGCCGATCATGGCGCGGGAATCCCTGCCGCCGCGGTTGCGTTACACGAGTGGTGGTAGAGGGTTGCTGAGGCGTTACTGCGAAACGGAACCGATGTGAGTCGTGCAGGCGCTATGCGAGTTCCATGTCGATGCGCGAGTCGCCGAGCGAGACGTTGACGATTCGAACATCAACCGCCTGCCCGAGCCGGTAGCGCTCGCCGTGCTTCTCGCCGAACAGCCAGTGCTTGGTCGCCTCGTACCGATAGTGATCGCCCGGGAGCGAGTCGATGTGGACAAGCCCCTCCGCGGTGTTCGCGAGCTGGATGAAGAGCCCGAAGTTCGTGACCCCCGTGATGATGCCGGGGAAGACGTCGTCGATGTGTTGCGCCATCAGCTCGCAGAGCTTGAAGCGCACCGAGTCGTTCTCGGCCATCTCCGCCTCGCGCTCCATGTGGCTGGAGTGCTCCGCGAGCCAGGTGAGTTCGGGCACCATCCCGGCGGTGTCCGGCTCGGTCTCGAGCGTGCCTCGGAGCTGGGCCTTCAGGAGCCGGTGGACGATGAGATCGGGGTAGCGACTGATGGGGCTCGTGAAGTGCGTGTAGGCCGCGCTGGCAAGGCCGAAGTGCGGTGCGAGGTAGTCGACATAGCGTGCGCGTTCGAGCGCGCGCAGCAGCAGCGAGTTGATCAGCAGCTTCTCGGGACGCCCATGTGCGAACTTCACGATGCGCTGGAAGGTCGCGGGTGAGGCGCCGTGGATGTCCTTGATCGGATAGTCGAACTCACGCAACACGAGCGCAATCCGATCCAGCGCCTCCGGATCGGGGTCCTCGTGAATGCGATAGACCATCGGCGCTTTGGCGTCTCGCATGTGGCGCGCGACGACCTCGTTGGCAGCGATCATGGCCTCTTCGATCGAGTTGGTGGCGACGGTCCGCTCGCGCAGCACTACTTCGAGGGGCGTCCCCTCGGCGTCGAGCCTGACCTTGGCCTCGACCGTCTCGAAGTCCAGCCCGCCGCGAGCGACGCGCCGCTCCCCGATCTTCGCCGAGACTCGCGCGAACTCCCTGAGCGCTCGCTCGCTCTCCTCGTCGGGGAACGGCTCAGCACCCGAGAGCCACGAATCCACCTGGCCGTAGGTGAACCGCCGGTCGGAGCGCATCACCGAGGGGAAGATCCGGTACTCGTCGACCGCGCCGTCCTTGGAGAGCGTCATGTCCACCGAGAAGGACACTCGGTCCTCGCCCGGGTTGAGCGAGCAGATGCCGTTGGAGAGCTCCTCGGGCAGCATCGGCAGGACGCGATCGACCAGGTAGACGCTCGTTGCGCGCATCCGCGCTTCGCAGTCGATCGAAGAGTCCCACGGCACGTAGTGGCTCACATCCGCGATGTGGACGCCGAGCTTCACGCGACCGTCAGTGACGTGTTCGATCGAGATCGCGTCGTCGAAGTCGCGCGCGTCGACGGGGTCGATGGTGAAGGTGAACCGCTCCCGGATGTCGACGCGGTCGGGCTCGGCAGCCAGCGCCTCGGCCACGTCGAGCTTGATGGCCGCGGCCTGCTCTGCGGCCGCCGCGGGGAACTCGGTCCTCAGGCCGTGCTCCCGGATGATGATCTCGATCTGGATACCCGGGTCGCCCTCGCGACCGACGATCTCCTCGACGTAGCCCTGCGTCGAGGATGTCCGCGACGGATAGGCGGTGATTCGGACCACCACGATGTCGCCGCTCTCCGCCTCGCCCATCCCGCTCGGCGCGACGAACACGTCGTGCCTGATGCGGCGGTCGGCGGGTGAGACGATACCGATGGTCCCATGGCGGTCGAAACGGCCGACCAGTGTGGAGTTGGCCCGCTCGACGATCTTGGCGATCGAGCCCGCGCGGCCCTGCCGACCTCGGTGAGTCTCCGGTCGAACCGCGACCAAGTCGCCGTGCATGGCGCCACCGATGTCTTTGGCGGGGATGAAGAAGTCGCCCTCGGACGCCTCGACGAAGCCGTACCCGTGGCGCGTCATGGAAAGGCGGCCGACGATCTGTCCGGACGGACGGCCCTTTGCGCCGCGCCTCTTGCCGCCCACAGCGCCCCCTTTGCCGGTCTCTGCGTCCGCCTTCAGTCTACCGCAGCGGCCGCGCTCGTCCTCCGACGGCACGGGGGGTGCTACAATCCCCCAAACGAACCGCCCGCAGTACGCACTGGAGCCGCCTCATGGATCCCCATCGCGACCTCGCTCCCTGCCTGATCGGCAGTGGCACTCTCGCTCATCCCCGCGACATGCTCAGGGCTCTCGAGACCATCGAGAACCTTGAGTACTCGTTCACCGTGCACGGAGACGTCGTCAGCGAAGGCCACGCTGCCCTGGTCAAGCTGATGGCCGACCCGGAGTCGTCGACGATCGTGGTCAACGACTGCCTGTTCCTCAACGTGCTCTCTTTCCGCTACCTCGACTTCGAGCAGATCAGCGCAGAGAGCTGGGGCTTCACGCTCTTTGGCGACGGCTCGACGCTGCGGCTCGTCTCGCTGCCTGAAGCCGAGGACGACGCCGACGAACCGAAGCGTCCCCACCTGCTGCTGGAGGAGACGATCCCGGACTTCGAGTCGATCATCGTGCTCGATGACGAGGATGACGACGAGTAGCTAGCGGTTCTTGGGCGTCGCCGCCTACTTGCTGGCCTTCAGCTTCGCCTTGACCACCTCGAGCGCCTTCTGCAGCTGCGTGTCGGTCTGCCTTCTCCATCTGCTTCTCGCGATCCATCACCACGACGACGTCCGGTGTCAGCCCGACGCCGTTGATGACGCGCTTCTTGGGCGTGAGGTAGTGGGCGATGGTGAACTTCACAGCGGCGCCATCGGGTAGCTCCTCGATGGTCTGCACGCTCCCCTTGCCAAACGACTTCTCGCCGACCAGCACCGCGCGGCCCCAGTCCTGCAGCGCACCCGCGACGATCTCGCTCGCCGACGCCGAGTTGCCGTTGATCAGAACCGCCATGGGCGCGTCGGTGATCTTGTTGCCGGTGGCGTTGAGCACCTGCTCGGGCTTGTTGCGCTCGTCGACCCGCACGATCGCGCCATCGGCGACGAAGAGCGATGAGACGTCGACGGCCTGGTCGAGGAGCCCACCGGGATCGTCGCGCAGGTCGAGCACGAAACCCTTCGCACCCTGCTTGGTGAGGTCCTCGACGGCCTTCTTGATGTCGTCGGCCGCCTTGGCGTTGAACTGCCCGAGCCGAATGTAGCCGACGTCACCGATCTTCTCGGACTTGATGTTGGGGTAGTTGATCTTCTCGCGCGTGATCTCGAAGGGGACGTCGGTGGGCTCATCGTGGACGGCGTCCTTGGCCGGGCGCGACATGACGAGCTTGACCTTGGTGCCCTCCGTCGCCGCGGACGCGCTTGACCACTTCCTCGGTCGTCCACTTGGCCCGCTTCACGCCGTCGATCGAACCGAAGACGTCGCCGGCCTTCATGCCGGCGCGCTGGGCCGGGGTGTCCTTGTAGACCTCGACCACGTACGCCTGGCCGTCCTTGTTCTGGCCGAGAACGACTCCGATACCGCCGAAGGCGCCCTGCGTCTCCTCGTTGAACTCCTTGAAATGCTTCTGGTTGAAGTAGCTCGCGTACTTGTCTCCGCCACTCTCGAGCAGTCCTTGAATCGCTCCGGCGGTCGCCGATGTCTCGCTCGGCGGCTCGAGCGCGCGCTGCTTGAGGAGCTGGTTGATCTCATCGACGGCCGAGCCCACGTTGCTGGCGGTCCCGTCAGGCGACGGTATGGGCGCAGAGCGCGCCCAGCGCCGGCGAAAGCTTGGAGACGGCGAATCCGCCGATGAACCCGACCGAGAGGATGATGACGCTCATCGCCACGGCAAGGATGACCTTGGTGGTCCTGTTCATGTAGCTGCTACCGCTTTCGTGTTGTTGTCCCTCGGCGGGACGGATCGATCTAGACCTTCAGGTAGCGGCTGAGCGCGAATCCCGATCCGGCCAGACCGATGACGACTCCCGCGACGATGAGCGCCGCGGAAATCTGGAAGGTGGCGCCGCCGTCCATCCCCACGGGGAGGAACGGAAGGGCCTCACCAAGCCGAGGCATGAGAAGCGCTTGCAGTCCTACGATCGACAGAATTGCAAGGCCTGCGCCAATCAGCGACTGAAGCAGGCCCTCCAGCAGGAACGGCGTGCGGATGAACCAGTTGCTCGCGCCGACGAGGCGCATGATGCCGATCTCCTTGCGCCGCGCGTAGATCGCCAGCCGGATCGAGTTGTTGATGAGGATGAGCGAGACAACCGCGAGCATCGCAACGAAGGCGATCTCGAGCCAGCGAAGCACGCGCGTGAACGCGAAGAGCTTCTTCACGATCTGCTGACCGTACTTGAGCGACTCCTCGGGGTTGTCCGGGCGGTCGGCGACCTTGACGAACAGCGCGTTCGCCTTGATCTTGGCGACCATCTGCTCGACGGTCCGCGGATCCTTGAGCGTCACGTCGAGCGAAGCCGGCAGCGGGTTGCCCTCGAGCTGCTGGATGATCTCGGGGCTCTGGGCCATGTCACTGCTTGAACTTGGCGAGCGCCTGGTCCTTGTTCGTGTAGGAGACGCCCTCGACCAGCGTGGTCTCGGCCAGAAGCGACTGCTGGAGCGAGTTGACGTCCTCGGTTGAGGCGCCGTCCTTGAGGAATATCTGGATGGTGACCTTGTCCTCGACGGACTTCACGACGCTGTTGACGATGACGCCGGTGACGAGGAACACGCCGACGAGCAGCAGCGACAGGTAGATGGTGATGACGGCGCCGAGGGTGATGGCCCAGTTGCGCCGGAAGTTCTGGAACGACTCGCGGGCGAAGTACCCGATGTTAATCGGCATAGCCGTACACCCCTCGGTCCTGGTCTCGAATGATCTTGCCATTGTCCAAGGCGATGACGCGGCGACGCATGTTGTCGACCATGTCGCGGTCGTGCGTCGCCACGAGCACCGTCGTGCCGGTCTTGTTGATGCGCTCGAGCAGCTTCATGATGCCGAGCGAAGTCTGCGGGTCGAGGTTACCGGTGGGCTCGTCGCAGAGCAGCAGCGGCGGCCGGTTGACGAAGGCGCGCGCGATCGAGACGCGCTGCTGCTCTCCGCCGGAGAGCTCGTCGGGGTAGTTGTCGATCTTGTCCTCAAGCCCGACGAGGCGCAGCACCTCCGGCACCTGCGTGCGGATGACGTGCTTGGACTTGCCGATGACCTCGAGCGCGAATGCGACGTTCTCGAACGAGGTCTTGTTGGGAAGCAGCTTGAAGTCCTGGAAGACGCAGCCGATGTTGCGGCGCAGATAGGGCACCTTCCAGTTCTTCATCTTGCCGAGGTCCTGGCCGGCGACGATGATCTGGCCACGCGTCGGCGCGAGCTCCCTGAGAAGCATCCGAATGAACGTGGACTTGCCGGAGCCCGAGTGTCCGACGATGAAGACGAACTCACCCGATCCGATGTCGACATTGACATCATCGAGGGCCGGCTTCTCTGGGATGTAGTACTTCGAGACGCCCTTCAGGCTGATCATCGAAGGGCCCGTGCGCGGCAGAACCGCTGCGTCCGGGGCAAGAGTGCCCGTTCGAGCGGACGCGTCGCTCATGTCAGTCAAAGGGATGCTCCATTTCGATTGCGACGATTCCCTCAAGTGAGTTTAGCAAAGAGCGTGCGGCGCCACCCTCACCGCGCGTGGAGGTCATGTGGAGATGGCTGCCGCATCGGCTACCCGAGGCGGCTGCCTAGCGGATCACGACCGCCTTCGCGGTCTTCTCGATGTCAGCCGCGGTGAGACCGTAGTGCGCCATGAGCTCGTCCGGTTCGCCCGACGTGCCGAAGACATCCCGCACGCCGACCCGGATCACCCTGCGCGGCGCGTGTTCCGACAGCAGCTCGGCGACCGCCGAGCCGAGTCCGCCGATGATGCTGTGCTCCTCGCAGGCCACCACGACTCCGGTCTTGCGCGCGCTCCGCAGGATCGTGTCCTCGTCGAGGGGCTTGATCGAGTAGGCGTCGATGACCTCGGCCGAGATGTCGGACGCTGCCAGCAGGTCGGCGGCGGCAAGCGCCTGGGCGACCATGACGCCGCACGCGACGATCGTGACGTCGGTGCCCTCGCGCAGCACATTGGCTCCGCCGACCTCGAGTTCCACCTCGGCCGGGTAGACCTCGGGCAGCGTCGCGCGGCCCAGCCGTACGTAGAACGGCCCGGGCGTCGCCGCCGCCAGACGAATGGCGGCCTTGGCCGAATGGTAGTCGGCGGGAACCAGCACGCGCATTCCCGGGAGCACGCGCATGAGCGCGAGGTCCTCGATCATCTGGTGGCTGCCGCCGTCAGGGCCCACGGTGATGCCCGCGTGCGTCGGCGTGATCTTCACGTTGAGGTCGGCGTAGCAGACGGTGTTGCGGATCTGGTCGTAGGCGCGGCCGGTGCCGAAGACGGCGAACGAGCCGGTGAAGGCGATCTTGCCGGCGACCGCGAGGCCGGCGGCGACGCCCATCATGTTCGCCTCGGCGATTCCGACGTTGAAGAAGCGCTCCTCGTACTTCTCGGCGAGCTTGAAGGTGGTGGTGGACTTGGAGAGGTCGGCCTCGACCGCTACGACGTCGACACCCTCATCGGCGAGTTCGACCAGCGTCTCCCCGAGTGCTTCACGCGTTGCCTTGTTGCTCATGAGGCACTCCCCTCGGTCAGCGGCGTAAGCTCGCCCACGGCGATCGCGACCTGCTCGGGCGACGGCGCCTTGCCGTGCCAGCCGGCCTCGCCCTCCATGAACGAGACGCCCTTGCCCTTCACGGTGTGCGCGACGATGACCGCCGGGCCGCCCGCGTGGGCCTTGCCGGCAAGAGCGCGTCGCGGATCGCCTCGACGTCGTGGCCGTCGATCTCGGTGACGTGCCAGTTGAACGCGCGGAACTTGTCGGCGACGGTGCCGAGGCACATGACCTCGTTGCACGCGCCGTCGATCTGCAGCCCGTTGTGGTCGACGATCGCGACGAGGTTGGAGAGTCCCTCGTGCGCCGCGAACATCGCCGCCTCCCAGACCTGGCCCTCCTGCAGCTCCCCGTCGCCGAGAAGGCAGTAGACCGTGCGGTCGTCGTGCGACGGCTCGGGCACCTCGCCTCCGCGCAGTCCGGCTGCGAGGCCGGATGCGATCGAAAGCCCCTGGCCGAGCGACCCGGTCGAGACCTCGACGCCCGGCGTCTTGCGTGAGTCGGGATGGCCCTGCAGCATCGAGCCGAGCTTGCGCAGCGTCGCCAGGTGCTCGCGGCCGAAGTAGCCGGCCTCGGCAAGCGCTGCGTAGAGCACCGGGCGCGGCATGGCCCTTCGAGAGGATGAAGCGGTCGCGCTCCGGCCAGAACGGCTGGGTCGGCGTCGTAGCGCAGCACGTCACCGAAGTACAGCGTTGCGACGATGTCGGCTGCCGAGAGCGACCCGCCGGGATGGCCGCTTCCGGCCTCGGCGATCATCTCGACGATGTCGATTCGCATGCGGGCGGCCTTGGCCTTCACAGCCGAGAAGTCCGGCATGGCAGCGCTCCAATCACGGGGACGGGTGTGCTACGCTTGTCGGGCGGCGATTACGCGTGCGCGGCTGCCCGAAAGGGGCTCAGCAAGAATACCATTCGGACGTGCGCGCGGGCGGCGCTCAGTAGCCGTACTTCTGCGCCATCACTTCAAGCGGGACCGGCTTGATCCGACTCGCCCAACCTGCCGAGCCAAACGCGACGAAACGCTCGCGCACAGAGCTCGCGTGTCGCCTGCCGAGCCGCCTTCAGGAACACGCGCGGGTCGAAGACGCTCGGATCCTCGGCCATGGTGCGACGCATCGCGCCGGTCATGGCGAGGCGGATGTCGGTGTCGATGTTGACCTTGCGCACGCCGTGGCGGATGCCTTCACGGATCTCGTCGAATGGCACGCCGTAGGTCTCCTTCATGTCGCCGCCGAACTCGCGGATGACCGCAAGCCACTCCTGCGGCACACTCGATGACCCGTGCATGACGAGATGGGTCTCGGGCAGGCGCCTGTGGATCTCGACGATGCGGTCGATGGCAAGAACGTCGCCGGTGGGGCGCTTGGTGAACTTGTACGCGCCGTGGCTCGTGCCTATCGCGATGGCGAGCGCATCGCAGCCGGTCTGAGCGACGAAGTCGACCGCCTGGTCCGGGTCGGTGAGAAGCTGCTCGCGCGTGAGCGCCCCTTCGGCTCCTACGCCGTCCTCCCCCTCGCCCGCATCCCCGGTTTCCAGCGAACCGAGGACCCCGAGTTCGCCCTCGACTGAGACGCCGACCGCGTGCGCCATCTCGACGACCCTGCTGGTGACGTCCACGTTGTACTCGTAGCTCGATGGGGTCTTTGCATCGGCGAGTAGCGAGCCGTCCATCATCACGCTGGTGAATCCCGAGCGAATCGACTTCTGGCAGACCGCCGGGGTCGAGCCGTGATCCTGGTGCATCGCGATCGGGATGTCGGGCCATTGCTCGACGGCAGCCTCAACGAGCTTTCGGAGGAACGGTTCGCCAGCGTACGTTCGAGCGCCCGCGGAGCCCTGTAGGATGACCGGGCTGTCGGTCTCGGCAGCGGCCTGCATGATGCCTTGGATCTGCTCCATGTTGTTCACGTTGAACGCCGGCAGGCCATAGCCGTTCTCGGCTGCATGGTCGAGCAGTTGACGCATCGAGATGAGAGCCATTCGCGGAGTCCTTCCTGGACGCTTGCGCTCGTCAGGCGGAGTTGCTCAAGAGCGCACCGTGGCGGCGGTTTGCGTCGCCCCTCCCAAGATACTTGAAGCATGCCCGGCTTCAATCCCGCAGGCGTGGGGCACGCTGAGAATCGTGCTCCATGAGGTCTCCACGAGATCGTCGCGCCCACCGAACGGTGCTCCGCTCGGGGCGCTGACACGCGCAAACGCCGTCGGGCGAGGCCGGCGTTTTGGGGAGGGTAAATACTTAGATAGAGGCTGTCCGCACAGCCTGCCATAGCTCGTTCTCACATACCTCTCACTGTTCGGACGGCTGCAAGGTCGAACCCGGAAGTGAGAGGGGGTGAGAACAATGAAGGATCGAAGCTTGCCGTACACGGCATGACCTACGGCGAACTCGCCATTGAGGCATGCACCATCGTCGGCGGCGTGTTCATGATCGTCGCCGCCTTGGCGTCGATCGTCGCGTCGCTCAGCGGAATCGGAACGAATGCATGGATAGTGGTGGGCATCCCGCTGCTGGCAGCAGTGGTTGCCGCGCTTGTCGTCTGGCGGCTCGGGTTTGGATCGTTTGACCTGGACACCGCGGAGACGGTCATTGGGAGCATCCTCATCGTCGGGACGATCGCCCTGGTCGTGGTTTCGTTGCTCGTCGGAGTCATGGTCATCCCGATGGGTGGCGTGCCCCTCATGTGGGTGGTCTTCGGAACGTTGTGGCTCGTGAGCGCAGCGGTCGCGGTCGTGGAAGCGATTCGTGACTGGCTGCTCGACAGGACCGACCTCCGTGCCGCTCGACATCGTCGCCATCGCCACCACGGTCTTGGCGTTGGCGAGCACGGGAATCATGGTGGCTCTCGGCATGACCGGCTTGCTCCAGGGCATCGTGCTCTTCGCCGGATTGCTGGGATGCGGGGTCGGCCTCGGCTTCTTTGCCGCCGAGGAAGTGGCTGAGCCCGAAGAGCACCTGGCGACAGCGAGCGAGGCTCGCCGCATGCACCTCGATCAGGCCACACGGGCCTAGCGGCCCCGTGGCTCCCCGACTCGCAGACGAAAGGGAAGACGTGAGCTGGGATTCCTACATAGAGATGACTGGGTAGGTGGGCTCGACGAAAGTCGGGCCCACCGGGCTGTATGGGCGTCTAGCCGGCCATCTCTTTGAAGCCCTCGCCGATCGCCTCATGCACGTTGGAGATGATCACCATCGCCGTCGGGTCGATGGTGGCGACGAGCAACTTCAGGTCGTCGATCTCGTTTCGCGCCAGTACCACGAACAGCGTCCCGCGCTTCTCCCCCGTGTACACGCCGGTGGCCTCGAGCCGCGTGGCACCCCGACCCATGTCGCTGTTGATCGCCGCGCCGATCTCGTCGGCGAAGTCCGAGATGATCCATACCGCCTTCTCCACCGAGACGCCCTCGAGGACAAGGTCGATCGTGGCGGTGGAAACGAAGATGGCGACGACGCCGTAGAGCGCGAGATTGGGACCGAACTGCAGTGCGGCCAGCACGGTAACGAATGCATCGACGACCAGCATGATCTGACCGACACCGAACGGCACGCGTGCGGAAAGCAGCTGAGCGACGATGTCCGTGCCGCCGGTGTTGCCGCCGCCCTTGAAGACGAGCCCCATGCCCAGGCCTGTGATAGCGCCGCCCCACAGCGCGGCGAGCAGCAGGTCGTCTCCGGCCAGGTGCGGCGTGTACGGCGCAATGACGTCGACGAGTATCGAAAGCGTGACCGCGCCGTAGAGCGTCTTGGCCAGGTAGTGGCGCCCGCGAACCCTCCACGCAATAAAGAGCAGCACCGCGTTCATCACGAGCATCTGCGTACCGACCGGGATGACGATTCCGAACGTCGCCTTGGCCCAGTAGTAGATGACGGTCGAGAGACCCGCGACTCCGCCCGCCGCGATCTTGTTGGGGATCAGGAAGGCGTCGAGCGCCCATGCGGTCATCACGATGCCGACCGTCATCAGCGCGAAGTCGCGAATCCGGCGACTCCTGAGCACGCGACGGACTACCACGCGGCGCCGTCCTCGGCCCCTGATTCGGGCCAGTCCCACTCGCCGCCGGCCTCGAGCCGCGGCCGCTCCCGCTTGCCGAGAATATGGGCGAGCACCGACTCGGCGGAACGATTCACGATGCGGTCCTCCGAGAAGCCCAGAGACTCGGCCACCGAGAGCGCCTTGTCGAAGCGCCCAACGTGCAGGGCGTAGTGCGCGTCGGAGCCGATTGAGACGATCGCTCCGGCCGCAAGGGCGGCCTGCGCGAACTCGCGCTCGCGCGCCGTCGAGGTCGAGCGCGAGCTGTGCGGGTCGAAGCTGTGGTCGTTGAGCTCGAGGATCACGTTGTGGCGAAGTGCCGCCGAGACGATCGCGTCTAGGTCGAGCGGGAACTCGTCCTCGTTGCCCGGATGCGTGATCTGGTCGACGAGCGGGTTAGCCATGACCTCAAGTAGAACCTCAGTGTTGCGCGCTCGATCCGGCATGTCGAAGCCCGTCGTGGGATGGAATCCGACCGCGACGAAGTCCAGCCCCTCGAGAATCAGATCGGGCAGGTCGATGCTGTTTGAAGAATCCGCAGATACGTTGGCCTCGCACCCCTTGAGGACGCGAACTCCGTTGAGCACGCTGGGCACCATCTTGAGGTTCCAGAAGTACCAGGGGTGCGCGCCTTGGGGGACGCTCGGGCCATGGTCGGTGATAGCGATGAGCTCGAGACCCGCGAGGCTCGCCGCCCGGACGTTCTCGGTGATGGTCGAGTAGGCATGCCCGGAAGCGATGCTGTGTGTGTGGAGGTCGGCGAGCAGGCGCATTCTCTACTCCTCCCCCGCGTCGGTGCCGGCGGTCGGCTGAGACGGCCACGCCCGCGCCCTCGGCGTGTACGCGCCAGCGGTGATAGCCGACCACGAACTCGTCGATATCGCCGGACGAGCACTGCGTCGACGTTGCCGGTCTCGATGCCGGTGCGCACGTCCTTGACCAGCTGGTACGGGTACAGCACGTAGTTGCGGATCTGGCTGCCGAAGGTGATCTCGCGCTTGGGACCACGCAGCTCGTCGAGCTCGGCGTCGCGCTTCGCCTTCTCGACCTCGTAGAGGCGCGAGCGGAGGATCTTCATCGCCGCGTCCTTGTTCTTGTGCTGCGACTTCTCGTTCTGGCAGGTCACGACCGTGCTGGTGGGGATGTGCGTGATGCGCACCGCCGAGTCGGTCGTGTTGACGCTCTGGCCGCCGGGGCCGCTGGAACGGTAGACGTCGATGCGCAGGTCCTCGTCGCGGATGTCGACGACGATGTCGTCCGGGAGCACGGGCAGCACTTCGACTCCCGCGAACGTGGTCTGGCGGCGCTTCTTCTCGTCGGTCGGGCTGATGCGCACGAGCCGGTGCACGCCCGCTTCCGAGGAGAGCATGCCGTAGGCGTTGCGCCCGTGGACGGTGAAGACCGCGCTGTCGAGACCGAGCTCGACACCGGGCGTGGCGTCGTTGACGTCGACCTTCCACTTCTTGCTCTCGGCGTACTTGAGATACATCTTGAAGAGCATCTCGGTCCAGTCCTGGGCCTCAAGGCCGCCCTGACCTGGCGTGATGCGTGAGGATCGCGTCGCCCGCGTCGAACTCCTCGGCGAACCAAGAGCCGATCTCGAGCGAGTCGATCGCCTTGGCGAGCTGAGACGAGCCCGGCCGAGACTTCGGCGGCCATCTCCTCGTCGTCGTCGGCGAGGGCGAACTCGTTGGCGGTCTGCACGTCTTCGAGCGCGGTGACCGCATCGTCGTAGGCCGAGATCTCGTCTCGGAGCAGCGACGACTGCGCCATGACCGCCTGCGCCGTTGTCTGGTCGTCCCAGAACCCGGGCGCGGCTGCCTTGGCCTCAAGAGCGGCGAGCTCGTCGCGCTTGGCGTCGATGTGCAGGTACGACGCCATCTGGCCCACTCGCTCGGCCAAGCGCAGCGATCTCTGGAGTGCGGTTCTCGGCCATCGGTCGTCTAGGCGTTCGCGCCGTGGCACCGCTTGTACTTCTTGCCGCTGCCGCACGGGCACGGGTCGTTGCGCCCGACGTCGGACCACGGGTCTTCCTTGTCCTTGACCACGGTCGCGGCCTTCCCGCTGCCGCCCGCAGCCGCGGAAGCGGCCGCTATCTGGTCCGGCGAGGGACCGCCGACGCCGAACTGGTCGGCCGCAGCCGCAGCCCCCGCGAAGATCGACGACTCGCTCGGCGCCGAGTAGTTGGCCGCCGAGAACGACTGCATCTGCGGCTCGGGCTCGAACACGACCTCGATATGCAGCAGCGTGCGCAGGAAGTCCTCGTTGATGGCCGCCACGAGGCCGCCGAACATCTCGAACGCCTCGCTCTTGTACTCGACCAAGGGGTCGCGCTGGCCCATGGCACGCAGGCCGATGCCGTCCTTGAGGTAGTCCATCTCCTGCAGGTGGTCCATCCAGCGGGTGTCGATGACCCGCAGCATGACCTGGCGCTCAAGCTCCCTGAGCCCTTCGGCGCCGAGGTCCTCCTCCTTGCGCGCGTAGGCCTCCAGAGCGCGGCCCGTCAGAGCGTCGGCCGCTTCGTGTGGGTTGTCGACTTCGCCACGAAGCTCCTCGACAGCGCCCTCGATTCCGGTGAGTTCGCGGTACCAGAGCGCCAGCCCGTCCCAGTCCCACTCTTCCGAGTAGACCTTCTCGGGAGCGAATTCGAGCACGCCGTTGGTGATGGCGTCGGTCATCATCTGTTCGACGCGGTCGTGGACGTCCTTGCCGTCGAGGATCGCGTTGCGCTCGCCGTAGATGACGGAGCGCTGCTTGTTCATGACATCGTCGTACTCGAGCACGTACTTACGTGCGGCGAAGTTCATCGTCTCGACCTGGCGCTGGGCGCTCAGAATCGCCTTGCTGACGAGCCCCGCCTGGATCGGCATGTCATCAGGGATGTCGGTGCGCTGCATCATCGACGAGATGCGGTCCATCCGGTCGCCGCCGAACAGGCGCATGAGGTCGTCTTCGAGCGACAGGTAGAACTGGGACTTGCCGGGGTCGCCCTGTCGACCGGCACGACCACGCAGCTGGTTGTCGATACGACGCGATTCGTGACGCTCCGTGCCGAGAATGACCAGCCCGCCGGCCTCGACGACGGCCACATGCTCGGCGCGCGTGATGGCCTTGGCCTCGGCGAGTGCCGCCGCCTTCTGCTCCTCGGTCGCGTCCTCGAGTTGGACGCCCTGGCCGCGCAGGATGTCCTCCCACAGGATCTCGGCGTTGCCACCGAGGATGATGTCGGTACCACGGCCGGCCATGTTGGTCGCGATCGTGACGGCGCCGGTGCGTCCCGCCTGCGCGATGATCGCGGCCTCGCGCTCGTGGAACTTGGCGTTGAGCACGTTGTGCTTGATACCGCGCTTGGTGAGCAGGCGGCTCAGGCGCTCCGAGTTCTCGATGGAGATGGTACCGACCAGCACCGGCCGCCCGATCTGGTTGCACTCCTCGATCTCTACCGCCGCCGCCGTGAACTTGGCGTCGACGGTGCGGTAGATCAGGTCGTTGCGGTCGTCTCGGATCATGTCCCGGTTCGTGGGAACCACCATGACCGGAAGCTTGTAGATGTCGCGGAACTCGGCGTCTTCGGTCAGGGCGGTACCGGTCATGCCCGAGAGCTTCTCGTACAGACGGAAGTAGTTCTGCAGCGTGATGGTCGCGAGCGTCTGGTTCTCCTCGCGGACGTGCACGCGCTCCTTGGCCTCGATCGCCTGGTGCAGGCCCTCTGAGTAGCGACGGCCGATCATCATGCGGCCGGTGAACTCGTCGACGATCATCACTTCGCCGTCTTTGACCACGTAGTCAACGTCGCGCTTGAACAGGAACTCGGCCTTGAGCGATTGCTGCAGGTGGTTGACGAGCTGCCCCGACGGGTCGGCGTAGATGTTGTCGATGCCGAGAAGCCCCTCGAGCTTGCGCAGGCCGTCCTCGGTGGCGGCAATGGTGCGCTTGGACTCGTCGAGCTCGAAGTCGATCGTCGGGGCGCAGGCGCGGAACGACCTTGGCGAACTGCTTGTAGGTGTCGGCGGACTTGGTGCCGGCACCCGAGATGATGAGCGGGGTCCTGGCCTCGTCGATCAGGATGGAGTCCACCTCGTCGACGATGGCGAAGTGGTGGCCGCGCTGCACGCGCTCCTCGGGACGTACCACCATGTTGTCGCGCAGGTAGTCGAAGCCGAACTCGGCGTTGGTGCCGTAGGTGACGTCGGCTGCGTAGGCAGGGATGCGCTCGAACGGGTCCATCTGGGACTGGATCATGCCGACTTCCATGCCGAGGAAGCGGTAGATCCGGCCCATCCACTCGCTGTCGCGCTTGGCCAGATAGTCGTTGACCGTGACCACGTGGACGCCCTCGCCGGGCAGTGCGTTGAGGTAGCCCGCAAGCGTGGAGACGAGGGTCTTGCCTTCGCCGGTCTTCATCTCCGCGATCTGGCCCGCGTTGAGTACCATGCCGCCGATGAGCTGCACGTCGAAGTGACGCATGCCCAGCACTCGTACCGACGCCTCACGCGTGACGGCGAAGGCCTCGGGAAGCAGGTCATCGAGCGTTTCGCCGTCTTCAAGACGCTGCCGAAACTCGACGGTCTTGGCGGCTAGCTGGGTGTCGGAGAGCGCCTGCATCTGGGGCTCAAGTGCGTTGATGCCTTCCAGGCGATTCTCGAACACACGAAGCTGCTTGCCCTCACCCATAGTGAGGAGCTTCGTGAGGAAATTGGCCATGAGTATCTACACCTCGAATGGTGGGTTTTGACGGGGCTGAAGTAGCCCGATTCTAGCACAGGGGGTGCCGCTTCCCGCTCGAGCGAGGCACGCTCACACAATGCACAGAAGTGCCGATGCCTGGCCCGCGTGCGAGGACCTATCGGGCCCAGCCGACAGCTGTGGCGGCTCGTTTTCGGTGCCCCTCAGGAACTCCCGCTCCTCACCTCAATGAGCCTTGCAGCCGCCGCTTGCGACGCCCGGTTGTCCGGGAGCCCGACAAGCCCCGCACCGATCGGCAGAATCGAACCGACCTGCGAAGAGCGTAGGCCGCGGACCTTACCGAGACCTTACCGAGAGCGAACGCGCAAGCGGTGGCGACTCGACCCCAGTAGTTGGTCCGTCAGGATGTAGGCGGATGACGGCCTGGTCTCCATGGCGAGGATCTCGATCGTAGAGCGCTCGGGTCTCAGCTGACGGATCCAGACCCAGCTCCTCGGAGAGCAGGCGAACGCATGACGAAGTACGTGTCGATGGCGGAACTGCGCTGACACGCCAGGATCTGGCAACGCATCTGCATCTGGTAGAGATCCTCTCGCAGCTGATCCGCCTGTATCGCCCGACGCGCAAACACGAGGGCGTTCAGGCCATCGCCCTCCGACAGCATGAACGTCGCAGCCCGCTGCATGGCATCGATGTATGCGGATCGGTAGTGCGAGCGAATGCTGTCGAACCAGTCATCGTAGAGGTCGCCCGGCAGCAGATCCCCACGGTAGGTAGATGCAACCTGCTCGTATGCCGCCAAGACCGCGTCCACGTCATGAGCGGCCACGGCCTTGCGACCGCGAGCTAGACCTTCCTCGAAGTCATCGATGTCTGAACGCACCGTGCGATCTAGTGCCTTGCACACCCCATGCGCCGTCTCCACGTACGGGCTCCTTGCACCAGCAGAGCCCTCGCCTCCCAAGACGGACTTCATCGTGCTCCAAGCCACATACAGGTTGTTCCTCGCGCGGTCTTCATCCATGTCCGGCCAAAGGTGCTCGAGTATCTGCTCGCGAGGGATATCCTGCCCTCGTCGAATGACAAGCATCGCGAACAGCGTTCTGGCTTTCCGCTTGCTCCAGTCGCGCTCTCGCGGATTGTTCGGCCTCCGACGCTGACTTCCAGTCCGCCGAACACCCGCACATGACACGTCGGGCGTCCGCCGGTCTCGTCCAGTTGCCGGAGCGCCGTGTCATCAAGGAGTCGCCGCCCTAGCGCTTGCCAGGCCGATTCCTCCATGCTGGAACGAGAGCTCACAAGCGCCCGCTCGGCGTTCTCACGATGGAATCATTCGTAGCAGATGCCCAGGCAGCCTATCAACACCGACTGCTGACGGCAATCAGCGCAAGCAGATGCGGGAATGCCCGGCAGTACATCGCAACCTGCCAGTTCGAGCTACCCGATTCGATGTATCGGCGTGACTCGGCAAGCCGCGACACCGCCCCTTCTGTGTTCCCGTCGATTCGCTCGATCTCCGCGAGAATCATGTCGGCCCGGAGTCGATGATAGCGGTTCTCGTCCAAGCCCCTCATCGACTGCGACTTGGGCCCAAGCCGCTGACGTGGACACGTCGCCCAGCGCCAGGAAGTCGGCCGCGACTTCTAGCGCGGCGAGCCGTCGGCAACGGAAGACGTCGACAACCGAGAGATGCTCAAAAGCCCGCTCGGCTTGCATGAGCGACTCCTCGACTGCGCCGTGCGTCCTGAGAACTGTCGCCAGATAGATCCTGTTGACTTGGGCACTCTGCTCATCGCCTGCCTCTAGGCTGAGCCGGATTCCGTCTCTTATCAGAGTCAGTCCTTCCGCCACCGAGCCGAGGCCTGCCTCAACACTTCCAAGTGTCGGCAGGAAACAGCCGGAGATCGTCTTCAGACCCGGCGAGCGCCGCTTGGTCGAGCACCTCTCGAAGAATCAGCCGCGAGCGCTCCAGCTTGCCCGTCTCGCAGAGGCAGACTGCAAGATTCCCCCGAGCTCCCAGTCGGTCGGTGAGCCATAGGTGTTGGCAGTCGAGGAAGGGAGCGAGGAGAAGCGCCGACTGCGAGAAATCGCCTTGTGCCAAGCCGGGGAGAATCGATGCGAACAGACATGCCAGCATCCCTGTTCGCGAATCCCTTCCATCCCCTCCGACGAGCTCTCTGACGTGCGCGAGTGCCCTTTCGCTCTCTGAGAACTCACCCCGCGCAGCAGCCTGAATCCCCAGCGCAAGCAGCGCGGACGCAGAAGCCTCCTGAGCGATATCGTCCAAGGGCTGCCTCATCAGCTCGGCCGAGAGTTCCGACGCGCGATCAAACTGCCCCAGATTGCACAGGCAATGCACGGCCCTGGAGAGCGCCTCGATCTTGGTCTCCAGGTCACCGCCGTGTTCCGCCAACGAAAGCGCCGCTCTTGATCGTGCGAGCGCGTCTTCGTAGTGCTCGGCTTGCGCCGCCACGGCCGCAGACAGCAGCAGCAGCCTCGGTTGGGAGAACAGCACCGAGAGCGGAATCATGTCGAGTAGCGTATGCAGGGACTCAGCATGTGACTCGTCCAGAAGCGATGGGCCGTTCTCGAGCAGCCATGTCGCACTCAGATCGGCATCACCGATGCGTGCCAGCACCAGAGCCGCGCGCACGAGGCTTCGTCTGCCGGTCAAGACCGAGACGGACTTGCGAATCATCTCGTGCCCACAGGTCGAGATCCACTTGCCTTCATTGTGCATCCAGTACTCGATGACTGAGTCATGAACGATGAACTCGGTTCTGGGATGCGATGGATCGCCAAACGCAATGAGAGGAAGTACTGTCGCTATACGCCGCACGTCCTTGTCCGTGAAGGTGATGCCGATGGCGTGTAGGTCTGTGCTGGTACCAGTCTTCAGCAACGCCATCCCGGCGGCGAGCGTCCTCTGCGTTTCGCTCAACTGGGTGTCCAGCAGATGCGCGAGCCAAAGCTCAAGACTCGCATTGGTGGCCGAACCCGAGTCGCGATCACCGCTCATCCCCGGGTTTCGCGACAGGACAGAAAACAGAGCGACGTGCCCATTGCACTCAGAACGAAGCGCTAAGGCCCTGTCGAGCGCAGACCCTTCACGACGCGACGGGTCTAGCAGCTCGGCTGCCTCCGGCTCTGTGAGTCGAAGCTCATCTGCGCCGAGCACAGTGCAATCCCGAACAATCTCGGCTTCAGTGCCTCTCAACTTGGCGCGCCGTGAACACGAATCTGGCTCGCCCCCGTAGGGACGCCCCCATGCGCCGGGCCACGAGCACGGCATCGCCGATGCCGCCGGTGGGAACGTCATCGACAACGATGCAGATGCTTCCCTGAGGCAGCTCCGCAGCGGTCGACTCGATCGCGTCGAGCAGGTCCGGTAGCTGAATGGCTTCAAGCCCCTCAACGCCATTGGGCGGTGCGTCTGGCAGCGCCAGGCGGAGTGCCCTGAGGGCCTCTTGGGCAATGCTCCGGCCGTCTCGAATGGAACCGTTCGATGCGTCAATCCAAATACTGAACCGGCATCGGAGCGCGAACTGCGCGGCGGCTACCGACTTGCCGTAGCCGGACGGAGCCACGAGCACGCAGACTCTGGAGCCGCCCTGCTGAATGAGCGCAGCAATCCGGCCGCGGTCTACGCACTGGCTCACATCGGGTACCCCTCTGGCCCAAGACAATGCACACATAAGCGTGCCTCCAAGGAACAGGGACGAGGGGTGCCCAAGTCTTTGCGGAGCAAGACAATACCCAGAAAGCGCGACGGCATGCAAGCAACGCTGAGTTCAACGGGAGGCCGCGAACGTCGGCCTGCTCGCCAGCGAAGGCGAGCTGTTGCTCGCACGCTACACGCGCCGGCGCCGGCTCAGCTCGGGACTCGACCTGGCAAGTCTACTGCCTGGGAGACTCAGAGAGGAATCGTCGGCCCGCTGCTACTTGCGTCATGCCGAAGACGATTACAACTATCACCGCCACCATGAGTACAACATCGCCCGGACTCAGCAGCAGCACTGCACTACCCCAGGTGACCGGAATAGAATCCCCGAGCATCTCCAAGAGATCGCCTTGCATGGCCACTCGGTAGAAGCCTCCAGTGCTCTTCGCGATTTCCATCGCCGAAGCGACAGACGCTAGTACGGACGCCCTCTTGTCCAGGACAACAGGCATCCCGGCATTCAAGAGCACAACATTCACATTCATCAGAATCCCCACTGCGCCGAGCAGCATCCCGGGCGTGTCGGAGTTGAGTAGCATCACCGCGATTAGGACCACGGATGCCACCGTCCAGACAGGGAGTGACAATCTCGTTGCAGATAGCGCTCCCATCATGCGGCCGCGTGCAGCGGCCTGGACAACGAAGAGCAGGAGCACCAACCACTCCCATCGGAGCCTCAGGTGGGAGAGACTCCGTCAGGGATCCCCCAATTGCGAACCCCAAGAAGAACGCCGACCACGACTGCAACCAACGCTGGCACTATCTGACCGCCGGGATCCGGTACCCCAAGGCGAGGGCCGCACCGACAACCAACGACTTCACTGAGGCAGAAACCCACGGGGCGACACGGTCAACGGCGTTGCCCGCGTGCGCCGCGGCGACGTCGGCATGTCGAGCCGCATCCGCGTCGCTGGCAAGCGCGACAATGAGCCCCGCGAGCAAGATCGTCCGCCGCAGGCGGTCCTCAGGCAGAGTAGCCGTCACAGATTCGAATGATAGGAAGAACATCGTCGAAGAAGTGGACGCCCTCAAACACCGCGGATGAGGTTCCCACAGCGATCACTGGGCCGCCACCGCCTTCCGGAAGTGCCAGTAGTCCGATGTGCTGCCGATGGCGTCGACATCATGCAGCAGTGCAGCGTAGCTGATGCGCTCGACTCTCTGCGCCGAGAGGCCGATACGCATGGCGATGGCTCGCGCCGCTGCGGCGGTCCGCTCCGCATGACCAACGCGTCCGTGCATCTTGGCCTCAGCGGCCTCGACGAGAACCTCCACCGTCGTGCGATAGAGCTCGCGAATGTCAAGCAGCATCGCGTACGACTGTCGCATCAGGAACAGCAGCGCAACGACGGGAATCAGACTCCAAGCTCCCATATCCGTTGAAGGTGATGAGCAGGAGCACTGAAGCGGACCACTGCGCCACCAGCAGCGGAGCCTGCCCGCGCAAGTTACCCCGAAGCAGCCGGCCAAACGGGCGTCCTGTTCCGACAGCCGCAACGAACTGCGCAGCGACAAGGTCGGTCATCAGGATATGCCGCAGGCACCAGCGCGGCGCAGAGCAGAGCTGTTGTAGAGCCGCTCGGTCGAGGGACAAGACAACACGCGGTCAGTGCGCTGCGCACAAGGCCGCGCACCGCGCAACACGGCGCTAATGCACGCGTCGGCGCATGTCGGTGCCATGACGGGCCAAGATGAGTGACAAGGACGGATCCGATGCAAATCACCGCTGCCCAAACCGGCCCCAGTATAACCACTGCAGCCGCAGTCAGCGCGCCACTGACTCCGATGCTGTCGCCGCGCGGCAGGGAGATGTCGAACGAGTCGAGCACGACAGATCGCCAAGAAGAACCAGAGCGTCCAGTAGGACCATCGTGAATCGGGGAGGAACTGCTGAGCGAGAGGCTCGAGGTCCACTACGCCTCACCCCCCTGAGCGTGCTCAGATACCGCAGGGCCTTGCCCAGTCTCGGGCGGCTTGCCTGTGGCTCTGGGTCACCAACCCCTCCCCCGATGAAGGCCGCTGACCAGTTCCGGATCGAACTGGCTACCCGCTCCGCCGATGAGCTCGGCGATTGCCTGCTCGTGGGTGAGTGCGGGACGGTAGGAGCGAGTCGTAGTCATCGCGTCGTAGGAATCGGCCACGCACAGGATAGCGCGAGCTGAGGAATCGCCGGCGCCTTCTCCCCGAGCGGATAGCCGCCTCCGCCATACCACTCATGATGGTTGCCGACGAAGTCAGCCAGGTCCTTCAGCGGCGGGATCTTCGCAACCATCTCCGCACCACGAGTCGGATGAAGCCGAATCGAGTCCATTTCCTCGTCGGTGAGCGACCTGGCTTGGTGAGCAGCTGCACTCGGGCACGGCGAGCTTGCCCAGGTCGTGCAGGAGCGCTGCGTACTCCAGCCGCTCGAGCGTCCCTGGAGTCCAGCCCGACCGCCGCTCCGAGCTTCAGCGCATACCGGCAACACGCTCGGAATGACCACGCGTGTACGGGTCCTTGGCCTCAAGCGCGCCGATGAGCGAGCGAACCGTGTCCGCGTATGCCTCCTTGAGGGCCGCGTAGCGCTGGTACAGCTGCCGCGCGACCAGCAGGGGCGCGACGAAGAGCGGGAAGCGCGATGCGGACTGACGGCGAGCACCTGGGCAATCAGGAAGCCAACGAATGCCAGCGCGAGCTGAGACGGCACCAGCCACAGCAAGCCGCGGACGCGATGCTGCGAAGTGACTCTGCTCCCGATCGCAGCAATGGCCGAGCGCCGTGAGCAGCGACATTCCCGAGCGCGCAGATCAGCGCCACCGCCAGCAGCGGCACCAGCACGCGCGGGAAATCGCCGTACGCGAAGGGCGCGCCGTGACCAGCAGCCCACAGAAGCGAGTCGCGAGCCAGTACTTCGACAGGGCCAGGTAAGTCCAGCCGCCGGCCAGAGTGACCAAGGAGAAGCTCACCGAGGTTGAACAGCATGACGCTAGGGAAGGTCTTGTCTCGAATGTCAGCGATACTCACAGCGGTGAGGCGCAGCAACGATCGCCGCGCTCGTGGGACCATCAAGAACCATCGCCGCCACGGTCAGCGGATACGCAAGCGAAATCGTGTACGTCGGCAAGTGCCAGCGCGTAGTTCTCGCTCGAGCACTGCCGCAACCGCCAGCAGCGCCAACGAGAATGACGGCTGCGGCGGCAACGTCACGCCATGACAACGACCAGCGCGATCACGCCCAGGACGAGAGACCGCGTACGAGAGAATGCGGAAGGGGCGGGAGGCCGACTAGATTCGCTCCATGCGGCTCGCCCGCCCCTTCGCAATTTGGACCGAGCGCCATCGATACTAACGAATCTTGATCCAGGCACCGCCCATAAGCACGACGGATGCGAGTGACGCGAGAACCAGGTAGATACGCTTCATGGTGAGAAGACCCCCTTCGCAGTACAGGTTTGGTCTTCTCCCATCCCGCTAGTGATGGAAGAACGCTGTCCGCTCCGCTCATTTCAGTGCTGACAGTGTCTTTCGCACGGTGGTTCATGGCGCCGGTCCAAACTGAGGGATTCATTATTCAGTTGTCAGGAAGTCCATTCGGCGGTTGATTGCGTCCAGTGTGGCGCGCACCACCGAGTCATTGTCATTTTGGCGCACCATCGCTGAACCCGAGAAAGTCTGCTCTCCCAGCCCGCTCACCAGGGCGATGCAGGAGACGGCCGCCTTCTCCCTCCCCAACTTCACGATTGCCACGTCTTCCAGAGCGAACGACGTCTTGGCGTCGGAGTACTGGCTCACTGCATCGAGCGTTGCGGTCGCGACCAGCCGAAGCCGTCCGGTCTGACTCGCCGGGCCGCTCGCAGTTCCTGTGTACTCCGCCCCGCCGATCTCAAGCAAAACACTTGCCGACGCCTGCACGCCGCTCACGGTGGCGTTGATCGAGCAGATCCGCGGACGGATCGCCGAAGGGCGCCTGAGCGGCTCCCCCTCGGGCTTGACCGCGTCTCGGCCAAGAAGCGCGATGGAGATCTTCTTGTGGTCGACCGGGATTCCAAACGTGGCCATGAGACACGACTCGATGTCGCGCACCAGCTGCTTGGGGGCCTTGGTCGGAAGCGCGAGGACGTGAATCTCGGAGATGGCTCCGTCGGGCTCGACCACCACCCGGGCGGCCTTGATCTCGCCCACTTGCGACAGTGCGGCCTCAATGTCCTCGACTCGGACTTGGGATGCGTTGGGTTCCACTTGGGAGCTCCCCTGCTACGACGATGGCTGCGACTACTCTACCAAGTGTACGGTGCGCAGAACCATCGCACCGCTATGTATCGTAGGCATCGCGCGAGAGCACTGTCAACAAGTGCGCTTCAAGCGTGATTGACGACACACCAAAGGACGAGGGGCGCACCGGGCGCCCCTCGACGAATTCGGCGTGTTGCCGGAGCGGCTAGACGCGCGGCTGAATCAGCCCGTAGTCGCCGTCGTTGCGACGGTATAGGACGTTCAGCACGTTGCTCTCGGCGTGCTGTGAACACGTAGAAGTCGTGCCCCAGCAGCTCGAGCTGCAGCATCGCTTCCTCTGCAGACATCGGCTCAACGTCGACCGTCTTGGTGCGAACGACCTCGCGCTCTTCCTCGGCCGGTTCGCTGATCTGCGAGTCGCCCGGCGCGGTCTTGACCACCAGGTGGCCGTGGTTGCGCTTGTCGATGATGCGCTTCTTGTACTTGCGCATCTGCCGCTCGGCCTTGTCGGCGGCCAAGTCGATCGCGGCGTACATGTCAGAGGCCGCCTCCTCGGCGCGCACCACAGCGCGCTTCATGTGCAGGGTGATCTCGGCGACAGCGGGTGTCGGGTTGGCAGGGTTCTTCTCGACGCGGATGACCAAGTCGGCGTTCATTGGCTCGGCATCGAATACTTTGGCGATGCGGCCGATCTTCTCCTCGGCGTAGGAGCGGATCGGGTCGGTGACATGCATGTGGCGTCCGGTGACGGTTACTTGCATCGCGAACCTCCCTTGGATCGGGTGTAAGAAGAAGATACCCCCCGCCGCGCCGCGCTCACGCGATGAGGGGTATCGGTTCCGTGAATCTGGATGTGCCTACGTGATGTGGCCCAGGAAGTCCTTGGTGCGCTCGCTCTTGGGATGGTCGAAGACTTCTTCCGGCGTGCCCTGCTCGTGGACCACGCCTTCGTCCATGAAGACGACGCGGTCGGCGACGTCACGAGCGAAACCCATCTCGTGAGTCACGACGATCATGGTCATGCCGCCCTTGGCGAGATCCTTCATGACGTCGAGGACGCCGCGGACGAGCTCGGGGTCGAGCGCCGAGGTCGCCTCGTCGAACAGCATCACGTGCGGGTCCATCGCCAGCGCACGCGCGATGGCGACGCGCTGCTGCTGGCCGCCGGAGAGCTGCGCCGGGAAGCAGTCGATCTTGTCGCCCAGGCCGACCTTGTCCAGCTGTACATCGGCGATCTCGCGCCGCCTCGGCCTTGGAGCGGCCCAGCACCTTCTGCTGGGCGAGCATGACGTTGCCCTTTGCCGTGAGGTGCGGGAACAGGTTGAAGCTCTGGAACACCATCCCGATGTTCTCGCGGATCTTGTTGATGTTGGTCGCGGGGTCGGTGATCTCGGTGTCCTCGAAGAAGATCTTGCCGCCAGTGGGTTCTTCAAGCTTGTTGATGCAGCGAAGCATCGTCGACTTGCCCGAGCCGGACGGGCCCAAGATGACGACCACCTCGCCCTTGTTGACGTCGAGGTCGATGCCCTTGAGCACTTCGTTGGATCCGAAGTACTTGTGCAGCTGCTGGATGCGTACGATCGGCTGAGTCCATGGGTCGCCTCCTACTCTGACTCGACTGGTGTGGACATCGGGTGTGCCGCCTCGGATAGCGAGGACTTCAGCTTCGAGCCCTTGGGCTTCTTGGGCTGGAGGCGTCGCTCCGCCCTCGGCCACCGCCAGGCGCTCCTCGAGCGTGCGGACGTAGTAGATGAGCGGTGTCGTGACGATCAGGTAGAAGCCGGCAGCCACCACGTACGGCGTGACGTTGCCGGTGATCGCCGAGAGGTTCTTCGAGTACATCATCAGCTCGAAGACGCCGACCGCCGACAGCATCGCCGTGTCCTTGTAGAGCAGGATGAACTCCGACGTCATAGTCGGCAGAACGCGCTTGACGGTCTGCGGAACGATGACGTTCTGCATCGCCTGCCAGTACGTCATGCCGAGCGAAGAAGCGGCCTCGAACTGGCCGCGAGATATCGACTGGATGCCCGCGCGGAAGATCTCGGCCAGGTAGGCCGAGGAGTTCAGCGCGAGAACGATGATGCCCAGGACGTACTTGTTGCCTTGGATACCGATGAGCGGAAGACCGAAGAATGCGATGTAGATCTGCAGGAAGAGCGGCGTGCCGCGAATCACGTTGACGTAGGTCGAAGCGAGCCATCGGACGGGCGCGATCTTCGACATCTTCGCGAACGCGAGCGCGAGGCCGATGGGAATGGCGAGCGGGAAGCCGATCGCGACCAGCGCCATGGCCACAAGCCAGCCCTTGAACTCGACGAAGATGCTCGCGACGATGATCTGCGGCTTGAAGAACATGTTCAGGAAGTTGACCGAGTTCCACGCCTGCACCCACGGCTGCTGGTCGAGCCAGAAGATCATGCTCTCGGCGAACGGTCATCTTCTTGAAGACGAGCTCCGTGGGCGCCGGCGGAAGCGGCACGGTGCCGGTGGCGAGTCGTGGCGGTGCCGGTGATCTGGAAGGTCCCGCCCTCAGCCGGAAGCACCAGCTGCTCGACGGTGACGCGGATGTTCGCGGCGGGCTCGACCGGCTCCGAGAACGTGATGTCCATCGTCTGACCGTCGATCTCGGTCTCCGACTTCACCGACGTGCGCTGCAGCCCCTTGAGCGTGATGACGGTGACGCCGGCCTTGGACAGGTCGGTCCCGTCGGGCATCACGAGCTCAAGCGCGCTCACGGCGGGATCGCCGTCCTTCAGGCGCAGCTCCCACGTCAGCCGAGTGGGCTTGCCGCCGTAGGTGTCCTGCCCGGCGAAGCCGTTGGGCCGCGTGGTCGACGCGGTGACGTCCATCGCCGAGGCGGCTGCAGGAATGATCGCGAGCGCGACCAGCATGAGCGCGACGATGGCCGCTACGCGGACACGGAGCCGGAGGTTCTTGGTCATCGTTCGCATCCTTCACAGGTCGGCCGACTGCGAAGGCCCCCGGCGGGCGCCGGGGGCCTCGCTGTCGCTCGTGAGTCGCGCGCGCCAGGTTCGACGCCCGCGGTTTGCTCGGAAGGTCCTCTACTTGGTGGCGGGCTCCACGCCGAACCACTTCATGTAGATGGTCTTGTACTCGCCCGAGTCGGTGATCTTCTGAAGCGCCTCGTCGATGGCGGTCTTCAGCTCGGGGTTGGCCTTCGCGATACCGATGCCGTACTGCTCACCGGTCGGGAATCTCAGCGACAAGCTCGTCGCCCGTGTAGGAGGTCTTGACCAGGTAGGCCGAGACAGGCAGGTCGTTGACGACCGCGTCAACCTTGCCGGCGTTGAGCGCCGAGAAGGCGGCCAGGGTGTCGTCGAACGGGGTGATCTGCGCTGCGCCCTTGAGGTTCTCCTTGGCCCACGTCTCACCCGTGGTGCCGGACTGCACGCCGATGATCTTGCCGGTGAAGGCGGTGTTGATCGCGGCAGGATCGTTGCCGTCGAGCTTGGGGAACTTGCCCTTGACGACCGCGATCGACTGGTTGGAGTCGATGTAGGGCTCGGAGAACAGGATCTCCTGCTTGCGCTCAGGCGTGATGGTCATGCCCGACATGATGACGTCGTACGTGCCGCCGGCGTTCAGCGTCGGGATGAGCGTGTCGAACTTCTGGCTGGTGAAGTTCATGCGTGTAGCCGAGCTCCTTGGCGATGGCGTCGGCCAGGTCGACGTCAAAGCCCTCGGCGACCGCACCGTTCATCGACTCGAACGGCGGGAATGCCGTGTCGGAGCCGACGTCAGGACGCCTTCCTTGACCAGCTTGGGAGCGGCCGTTTCCGTCTTGGTCTCGTGGTGGTCTCCGTCTTGGTGCCGCCACAGCCAGCGAGTGCCACAACCGCGGCAACCATGGCTAGAGCGAGCAGCACCGCTGTGATTCTGCGAGCCTTCTGCATCGTTCCTCCTCGTCGTTTCCGACTTGACCCCGCGCCGAGACCTGAAGTCCCAGCGCTCCCGTTAACTACAGTGCATAATCATACACGGCTTCTGCAAACTTGCGAGTGAGTTCGAGCCTATTCAGTACTCGGACGCGCTCGTATGCAGAATCGTGCGCTCATCCACGAATAGCCGCCGAGTCTATGCGATGCAGAACCGGCCGTCGGCTAGGGTTGTGGCACTTGCCTCGGCCGACGCGCTTGCGTCGAGGCTCTCGGCGAGCTTGAGCTTGGGGAACTCCCCCACCCACTTGGTCCGTATCGCTTCGAGGACGCCGTCCGCCGAGAGCCCGTCGAGCGTCGTGCGAACGAGCGTCGCCGAGCGCGACGTTGTCGAGCGCGACGGCGACACCGAGCGGCACCGCCGGCTCAAGCTGGCCGGCCAAGTGGACGGTCGGCATGTCGCGGATGATGTAGCCGCGCCACCAAGGCATCGCCGGCGGCGACCCGGACCTGCCCCTCGCGGAGGCTGTTGAGCGCGTCACGCAGGGTCGGGTAGCCCACCAGGCTCTCGGCGCCGAACTCCGACTGGAGCTTCCAGAAAGCAGCCGAGCCCTCCTGCGCGCCGATCTTGATCGCCGGAAGCGAGTCGAGCGTCATCGAAGGGACGACGGCGGCAGTGCTCTCGGTCGCGATGAAGAACGCGGGCCCGTCGGAGAGGTAGGAGCCGGCCAGGGTGGTGCGCGAGAGCGACTCCTGGTTGTACGGGACCGAGAAGACCACGTCGACCTTGCCCTCGGCGAGCGCCGTCGCCATCTCGGACGGCTTCACGTCGACGAACGTGGCGGTCAATCCGAGCTTGGCTGCGAGCGCGGACGCGACGTCGAGGTCGATTCCGGCCTGCTTGCCGGCGTCGGTTCCACCAAAGGGCGGGTACGCGAGGTCCACGCCCACCTTCAGGGTTCCCGCCTCTTTGATCGCAGGCGGGGCGACCTTGGGCTCGAGCTTGGGCGACGGCGCGGCGCGTGCATCCGGCGAGGAGCAGCACGCACGTCGCGAGCACGGACGCACGCGGTCGCGATCCTGGCGAGTGCTGCCGAGAACGACCGCTCATGCTGCGCGCTGCCCCTCTCGGCGAAAGTGGGCGCTCCCGCCCGGCTGACCTGGTCTTTGACCCCACACTCGCATACGGGGGCTTCCGCTTGATGCAATCTCACTACCGGCCCTCTCGCCCGAAGCCGCGGTATGCGGCTTACATCGGACGGTACGACTTACCCCTAAGACGCGCCATGCTCGCGCGACGGACGAATCCGCCGGCTTACGTGGATCCTTTCGGCCGCGTCTACCATGGACTAGGACGCTTTCGCGCCCGCAACCACAGACCCGAGCGGGAGCGAGGAAGATTCTATCACGCAGGACAACGGCGCGCTGCGAACCGCCCGTCGGCGGGCGTCACCACGCCCGCGCAACCGCCGCGACGCGGACCGCCTCCGCCCCCGCGGCGAGCAGCGCCGAGGCGGCTGCGTCCAGCGTCGCACCCGTCGTGAAGACGTCGTCGGTCAGGAGCACGCGATGCGGGCGGCTCGCCGCTCGCGCGGAAGGTGCCGGACGACGTTGGCCGCGCGCTCCGCTCGTCCGAGCGCGCGTTGGTCGCGGGCGGCGGTGCGCAGCAGGACGTCGAGCGAGCGGGACGCTCGAGCTCCGCAGCGAGCGCCACGGCGATTCGCGCGGCCGTGGTCGAAGCCGCGGCGCTGCAGCGCAGCCCTGGTCGCAGGCACGTAGGCGACGCACTCCGCCCATCCGGGCCAGGCGGCGGCGACCTGCTCGGCCAGCAAGCAGACCGAACACGGCGGCAAGCCGTCGTTCGCCGGCGTCCTTGTGGAGCACGACCGCTCGTGCGAGCGGCGCCTCCAGCGATCCGACGGCGAGGGCCGCCTCGAACGCCCACTCGCGCGACCAGCACTCCGTGCACACGAGGTAGCCGAACGGTGCCCCGCATCGCGGGCATGCGCCCGCCTTGTCGACTCGGGGCAGGCTGTCGCGGCAGCGCTCGCAGAGCACCGCCCCCGGCAGCTCGCATCCCGCGCATCGCGTCGGAAACAGCAGTTCGGCGAGTCCCTCGATGAGCCCCACAGCGCTCCCCGTTCGGTCGACGGCCCACGCAGCAGGCCATCGCGACGGGCGGCACATCCGCCGGCTAGCCGAACGCCAGGAGCTGCAGGAGCGGCAGCGTCACGGCCGAGGCGGCCGTCGTCACGAAGATCGCCGACGCGATGAAGTCGGTGTCCAGGCCAAACCGCTCTCCCACGACCAGCGTCAGCATCATCGCCGGCATGCCGGCCTCCAAGGCGAGTACCCGCATCGCCGGGTCGGCAGCTCCGAACAGCACCCACCCGAGACCGATCGCGACCACCGGAGCCACGAGCAACCTCAGCGTCGCAAGCACCGCAAGCGGTCCGGCGGCCCGAACCATCGTGCTCGCCCGAAGGGACAGTCCCACCGACAACATGATCAGCGGCGCCACCATGCTGGCAAGAAGGCCTAACCCGCTGCTTACCAGAGTCGGAATCGGGACCGAACGCAGCACGAGAGCCACCAGTAGGGCGATGACCGCCGGGAACGTGAACAGCTCGCGCAGCGGGTTGACGCGCGCCTCGGCGTTGGTGCCGTAGTGCTGCGCGACGAGGAGTCCGACCAGGGCCAGCGCGCACACCGTCCCGAACACGTCGTAGAAGATCGCCTGAGGCAGACTCCCCTTGCCGAGAAACGCCTCCGTGATCGGATAGCCGATGTAGCCCGTGTTGCCGAGCGCCGTTGCGACGATGAAGCCGCCGGCCATCTCGGCGGGGAGCCTGAGCGCGCGCGCCGCCAGCCATCCGAGCAGCAGCATGACGCCGAACACGAGCCACGCGATGAGCACCACGCGCCAGAGGTCCGGCCTTGAGCGAGGCGCCGTGCACCGCGTTGAAGATGAATGCGGGCAAGCCCCACGTAGATGATGATCGCGTTGATCGGCCGAGCGTCTTCGCGGCGAAGTATCCCGAAACCACGCAGAGCCGCCCCCACTCCGACGATGGCCGTGAAGGTCAGGATCGTCGACGCGAGGGCGGATGCGTTCATGCGTGAGAGCTAGGAGTCTTCGGGGGCAGGCCCGCCTGAGCGCCTCGTCCTCGAGTATCTCCTCGCCGAAGTTCTCGGGAGGCAGGTTCTTGGCGACCGTGAAGCCATCGATCGTGAGTTCGTGCATGCCGCCGGACATCATGCACATCAGCGCGAGCGAAGTCTCGTAGTCGGGCTCCGGGCGGATCGGGCCACGCTCGGTGATGATCGCCGTGATCAGTTCGCCGGGGGTGACGTCGAACGCCGGGTTGAAGACCTGCACGTTTGGAGGCGTGATGCGGAACCACCCGTCGAAGCTGTAGCCGCCGCCCTTGCGCTCAAGGACCATCCGGTGGCCCTTGGTCAGCTTCATGTCGTACGAGCCGTCCTTCGTCAGCACGTCGAACGCCTTGCTCGCGTCGGCCGAGTCCGGCTCGAAGGTTCCCGACACCGTGAAGCCCATCATCTCGCGCGGGATCGCGCTCCTCGATGACGATGTCTTCGCCTGAGCCGATGGTGAGGTCGACCGTCGAGGTCGGCGCAGCGACGTAGAACGGGATTCCGTGATGCTTGGCGAGCACCGCGAGCGCGTAGGTGCCGATCTTGTTGGCGGTGTCGCCGTTGGCGGCGATCCTGTCGGCGCCGACGATGATCGCGTCGACCCAGCCCTTGCTCATGACGAAGCCGGCCATGCTGTCGGCGATAAGCGCCGATCGGAACGCCGGCCAGACCGAGCTCCCACGTGGTCAGACGCCCACCCTGGTTGACGGGGCGCGTCTCGTCGACCCAGACGTGAGCGATCTTGCCCTGCTCGTGCGCGGTGAAGATGACGCCCAGCGCGGTGCCGAAGTAGGCGGTGGCGAGCGAGCCGGCGTTGCAGTGCGTGAGCACCTTGGCCTCGTCGGGCAGGAGCGCCGCTCCGTGCTCGCCGATCAGGCGGTTGCGCTCCTCGTCCTCGGCCTCCATGTTGCGGGCCTCTTGGATGACGAGTGCCTTGAGTTCGATCGAGCGGCAAGTCGATGTTGTCCGCTGCCACACGGCGAATGCGCTCGGCGCCCCAGAAGAGGTTGACTGCCGTGGGACGAGTGGACATGACGGCCTGCGCGACCTCGGTCAAGCCCGGCGACGTAGTCCTCGCTGGTCTCGATGTCGTCCGTCTCGTTGGCGGTCCAGAGCGCGAGCGCCAGCGCCGCGGCCACGCCCAGCGCGGGCGCGCCGCGAACGCCGAGCGACTGGATCGCCAGACACACGCCTTCGGCGACGTTGCACATCAGCACGTCGCCCTGAAGCGGCAGCCGCGTCTGGTCGACCAGGAAGACGGCCGGTCGGCCGCTCGCCTCGTCCTCGCCCCACCAGATGGTGCGGGGGATGTTGTCGACGCCCGAAGTCGGGGCCTTGTCGTCAGCCATGGCGCTAGACCGTGCCTTCCTGCCAGCTCGCGAGGTACTTGGCCTGCTCGGCGGTCAGCGTGTCGATCTTGACGCCGAGGGTCTCGAGCTTGAGCTTGGCGATGCCTTCGTCGATGTCGGCGGGAACGTCGTAGACGCCCGGCGCCATGTCCTTGCAGTTGGCGACCATGTACTCCGCAGCGAGCGCCTGGTTGGCGAAGCTCATGTCCATGACGTTCGCCGGATGGCCCTCGGCACAGGAGAGGTTGACGAGTCGGCCGTCGGCGAGCAGGTAGATCACGCGGCCGTCGGCCATCGTGAACTCCTCGACCAGCGGGCGCACCTCGCGCTCGGAGACGGAAAGCTCACGGAGCTTGGGGATGTTGATCTCGGCGTTGAAGTGGCCGGAGTTGCAGATGATGGCGCCGTCCTTCATCGCCTTGAACGAGTCCTCGTCGATGACGTTGAGGTCACCGGTGACCGTGACCCAGATGTCGCACTCCTTGGCGGCCTCGACGGCCGGCATCACGCGGAAGCCGTCCATGACCGCCTCGAGCGCCTTCATCGGGTCGACCTCGAGGACGATGACGCTGGCGCCCATGCCGTCGGCACGGCTCGCGATGCCGCGACCGCACCAGCCGTAGCCCGAGACGACCAGGGTGCGGCCGGCGAGCAGGCGGTTGGTCGCGCGGATGATGCCGTCGAGCGTCGACTGGCCCGTGCCGTAGCGGTTGTCGAAGAGGTGCTTGGTCTTGGCCTCGTTGACGGCCATGATCGGGTACTTCAGCGCGCCGTCGGCAGCCATCGCGGCGAGCCGGATGACGCCGGTCGTGGTCTCCTCGGTGCCGCCGATGATGTGCTCGAGCATCTCGGGCTGCTCGGCGTGGATGCGGCCGACGACGTCGGCGCCATCGTCCATCGTCATCTGCGGCTTGTGCGCGATGGCGGTGTCGATGTGGCTGTAGTAGGTGTCGGTGTCCTCGCCCTTGATGGCGTAGGTGCTGATCCCGTAGTGCTGGACGAGCGCGGCGGCGGTGTCGTCCTGCGTCGAGAGCGGGTTGCTCGCGCACAGCACGATGTCGGCGCCACCGGCCTTGAGGGTGCGCATGAGGTTCGCGGTCTCGGTGGTCACGTGCAGGCACGCCGAGATGCGAATGCCGTCGAGCGGCTTCTCGGCCTCGAAGCGCTCGCGGATGCTCGCGAGCACGGGCATGTCGACAGTCGGCCCACTCGATGCGCGCCTTGCCGGCGTCGGCGAGTGCGAGGTCTTTGACGTCGTAGTTCATGGGTGACTCCTTCATCTTGAACTCAGGGCCTGACCGGGGCTACTCCCCGCGAGGCGTTAGGGCAACCGTGGAAGTATAGCAAGTGCGAGCGCCCGCATGCCCTCGGCGGCACGGGCACCGGCCTCGAGGACCTCGGCGTGCGCGAGCCCGACACCCGCAGCAGCGTTCGTGACGAGCGAAAGCCCGAGTACCCGCATGCCCAGCGCTCGCGCCGCGATGACCTCGGGGACGGTGGACATGCCGACGACGTCGGCGCCGAGCCCGCGGAACATCGCGACCTCGGCCGGCGTCTCGTAGCTCGGGCCGAGAAGCCCGAAGTAGACGCCCTGCGGCACGAGCGCGACGCCGGTCTCGCGCGCCGCCTCAAGCGCGATCGCGCGCAGCTCGGGGTCGTAGGCGTCGCGCATGGGGATGAACGGGTTGCCGCCCTCGGGTCCGGGCCAGCCGACGAGCGCGTTGTCGCCCATCATGTTCACCTGGTCGCTGATCAGCACGAGGTCGCCGACCGCAAGCTCGGGGGCGATGCCGCCCGCGGCGTTGGTGACGATGAGCGTGTCGGCGCCCATGGCCTTCGCGAGGCGCACCGGGAACGAAACCTCGCTCGCCGAGAATCCCTGGTAGCAGTGGATCCTGCCCTGGAACGCCACGACGCGCCTGCCGGCGAGCGTGCCGACCACCAGTCGGCCGCGGTGGCCGACCACGTTTCGCTCGGCGTGCGGGAAGCCCGGGATCTCGGTGAACGGGACGACCGTCGACGCTTCGATTCCGTCAGCGAGGTCGGAGAGACCGGAGCCCAGAATGAGCGCCACCTCGACCGGACCGAGCGCCTGAAGCGCCGCGGGGAGTACGACCTCGAACTCGTCGGTCATGGATGGGTCCTCCTCGAGTCGTGGGATGCAGTTCCCTGTAGATACCCGCACCGAGACCCCGAGAGCGCCGAGCCCTCTAGCGCAGCGCCTCGTAGGCGGCGACGAGCCGACCGGCGGCTGCCTCCCAGTTCAGCGATGCCTCGACGATGGCGCGACCTCGCGCACCCATCGCCGCAGCTAGCGCCGGGTCGTCCTTCAGTCGCACGATCGCGGCCTCGACGGCAGATGCGTCCGCTGGGTCGACCGCGATGCCGATGCCCTCGCGCTCCACGTATCCGGCGACCCACGTGCCCTCGCTCACGATCACCGGCAGTCCGCACGCCATGCCCTCCATCACCTTGACGGGCATGTGGATGCGCGCATTGCCCACCGCCGCGTCGTAGAGCGTGTACACGCAGTCACGACCCCGATAGAGCGCAGGTATCTCCTCGTAGAGCACTCGGCCGATCACGGTCGACGCGGTCCTTGCCCTCGGCGAAATCGGCGATGCGCTTCTCCCCCACGCCGCCGCCAGCGAGGAAGCACGAAAGGTCTTCGTGTCGCTGGACGATGTCGATCAGCAGCTCGAGCGACGCCACGTACCGCTTCTGGCCGATGTAGCACACGTCGAACGGACGGTTTCCTCGCGGCATAGGGTCCGGCGAGAACCGGTCGAGGTCGGGCGCGTTGTCAACGACCACGACGGGACCGTCGAAACGAGCCTCGTAGCGCTCGGCCATGCCCGGCCACGCGAGCACGACCAAGTCAGCGCGGGCCATGCCGCGCGCCTCGACGCGGTCGACGCCCGCCGCGACCACGCTACCGACCACCGGTATCCGCGGCACGACGCGCGAGGCGCGATACAGCTCGTGGAAGTCGAGCACGAGCTTCGCGGAGGACCCCTTGACCGCCGAGAGCCCCGCGGGAACGGTGTCCATGTCGTGGCAGTGCACGACGCGCGGCTTCAGCGCGACCGCCCTGTTCGACGCAAGCCGCCAGAACTCGCGGTAGAGCGGCAGCGCCTTGGGCCCCGATCCGTGGGTAGCCCGCGGGCCGAGGCGTTCGATCGCGATTCCGGACCGGCGCTCGCGCTCAGGGGCGGTCCCGGCACGGTCCCACGCCAGCACGGTGACGTCCCAGCCGGCGCCGATCAGCGCGACTGCCTCCTTCTCCACCCTCGGGTCGGAGACGAAGTCGTTGGTGAGCAGCATGACGACGAGCGGGCGGCTCACTCCGACACCCCCCGGGCGATGACATCCCGATAGAGCGCGATCAACCGGGGCGCCACGGCCGAACGCCCGAATCGCGCGCGGGTGTCGTCGGCGATGACACGCGCATCGAACGCGCCAAGCCGGTCGAGAACGAAGCGCAACCCTTTGACAAGCGAACCGACGTCGTCAGGCTTGACAAGAATCCCCGACGACGGCAGTACGATGTCGGCCGGACCCCCGGAGTCAGTCGCGATCACGGGTAGGCCGGTTGCCAACGCCTCGACGAGCGCCACGCCGAAGCCTTCGCGGCGGGACGGCTGAACGTAGACGTCCGCCTCGGCCATCTCGCGCGCCAGGGCCGCGGGCGAGCGCGCGCCAACCAACTCGACGCGATCTGCGACCCCCTCGGCAACGGCCGCGTCCCGCAACACAGACGCCAGGGGACCCGATCCGACGAGACGAAGGGTGACGTCGACTCCGTCGCGCACAAGCGCCGCGAGAGCGCTGATGAGCACGTCGTAACCCTTCACCTCGACAAGGCGCCCCACGCTCAGCATACGAACCGGTCCGTCGTGGGGGACACGAGTCACGAGTGAGAACAGCTCGTCGTCAAAGACGTCAGGGATGACGTGCACGCGCGCGGGGTCGGCGCCGACAAGCGAAACGGCGTCGTCGGCAAGGCGCGAGCTGACGCATACCAGCGCATCAGCCGCGGCGACCACGTGCCGCAGCGCCTCAGCCCACGCGGGGCGAACGAGATTGGAGTACAGATCCGAGCCGTGGATCGTCACGACGAGGGGCAGCCCGGCTTTGCCTGCGAGCGTCGCTGCTGCCGCGCCACTCGGGTAGAGCTCGTGGGCGTGAACGAACTGCGGCGACCGGTCTGCCAGCGCACGCGCGAACGCCGAGCGCGAGCCGCGCGCCATCGACGGGGCCACCGTGGTGTAGAGAACACGGCGCGGCAGAACGAGATACCGAGGCCACTGCGCCGGCAATCCCGCAATCTCGCCAACGTGGGGCACGCGGGCACGGCGATGACGCAGGGGCCAAGCGACCGGCGCGATCACCGACCAGTCGACCTCCTCGGCGGTCGCACGCAACTGCTCGACCACGAAGGTTCCGCGCACGGGGTCGGCGGGGTTGGGCAGCTGCCGGGTGAACGTCAGCCCGCTGAGTCGGTCATCGTGTGGCAGCGTCGACATTCCGACGCTACGCCGACGTGGTCGACCCGCGCCGCCGCGAGACGGTCTCGCGGACCGCAACGAGCGCGATGCCGAGGAAGAGTCCCGCGACAAGTCCCCCGGCTGCCGCCGAAATAGCCGCGTTGCGGCGGGAGCTCGAAGCGACCGTGACCGGTGCATCGAGCTGGTAGCCACTCTCGGCCAGCTTCAATGAGCCACGATCGGCGTAGAGGGTCCGGCGGATGCTCCACAGGTAGTACTGCTCCATCTGGGTCTTGGGCTTATCGAGCAGCGCGAGAGACTCCTCGTCGGCGGTCACTGAACCCTGCAGCTGCTCCATGAGCGCGCGACTGGACTCCGCGACGACCGTCTGCAGCTGCTCAGCAACGGCATTGGCCCCCTTCTCAGCGGCAGCCCGATCCGGCGAGGAGAAGGAGACCCACAGCTGATTCTGGGGGTTCCCGGTGCTGTAGACCCTGTACGCGCCGGCGACCTGCTTGGGCGACAGCCCAAGGCGTTTCGCGACGCCTTCAAGGAAGGCGGCGTCTCCTGACTGAGCGATCAACGTGTCCGGGCGCGGCATCTGCGGAAACGTGTTGACCGCCACGTTGTTGACCGTGAGATAGGTCTTCCCCGTATAGAGCGTCTTCGCTCCCAGGGTGGCGACCACGGCTATCGCCGCTCCAGCCAGCGCAGCGAGTACCACGATCCACCAATTCCTGCGCACGACACCCCAGAAGTCGAATGTGGAGTCTGCCGTCATCACCCTGCCTCCTCCTGCCGCGCGATACGGTTGGCCGCGATCGCAAAAGCTATGAACAGCCACAAGTAGTCGAAGTAGAGATAGTACTGGAACAGAGACTGCACCCCGAGACTCAAGATACCTGCGAGCGCAAAGGCCTCGGTCACACTCCACCCTTTGGGCCTTCGTCGCCAGTACACCGCCACGAGTCCCCAGATCAACACGATCTGGGCGATGATGCCGGCCACGCCCGTCTCGGCCCAGAGTGCAAGCGGGATCTCATGTGGCTTCACCACCCGCGCAACCGCCTTCACGAGTCGGTATCCGGGTAGGCGTACCGGAATCCGCCAAGCCCCGTGCCGAACACCCAGTTGTCACGTGCCATCTGGTATGTCGCGGGCACCATGTAGACGCGTGTCGCGTTGGACTGATCCGTGGACACCTCACCAATCGAGCGAACGCGCTCGACAATGGCAGCGGGGCTGGAGAGCGCCGCGACCAGCACGATCGCCAAGGCCGCAGCGCCAAGAGCAAGGACACGTTTCCGAGGCGCCGTCACGATAAGAACGAGCACCCCGACGGCGACGCCGACAAGCCCCGTGCGTGACAAGGTCGCGATCACTCCGAGTCCGATGACGCCGGCAGCACCGAGGCACAACACGGTCCGCCGCCAGGATCGTGAGTGTACGACCAGCGCGAGCGCGAAAGCAGGGCCACGAGAGGAAACCGGCCAGGTAGTTGGGGTCGTAGAAGAACCCGCCTACGCGTGTGGTCAAGTCACCCTGGTCACTGACCACGCGAACGCTGCCGTAGTTGAATCCGGGAACGTACTTCTGCGCAAGGGCGAGCAGCGCTGTCGCAAAGCCGGTCGCCAGCAGCGTCCAGGTGACCCACTCGGTCAGCTTCCGCGAAGAGAGCACGTTGGCGTAGAGCAAGGTGAAGGCCCAGAGGAACACCAGGCGCACCGTCGCAAGGACGGTGGCCGAACGCGACAGCGAGAACGGCAGCGACCAGAGTGCCGCGAGGATCAGCGTTCCGATCCCCAGTCGACGGCCGAGAACCGCAGCTGCGCATCGCGTCTGACCACCGCTAGACCCCACGACACGAGGGTCGAGACGAGCGCCAGATGGAATAGCGTTACGGAGACGGGCGACGAGAGCACGCGCCCGAACTCGTCGAGAGGGAGCGTGAGCACGATGAGAACGGCCCCCACCTGGTAGCGCCAAAGCACGAGCGCGGCGGACACCAGGCCGACCGCCAGCACCAGCGTGCTCGTCGCGCTCACACCTGTTGCAGTCCACGCGCCGCCGATCGCGCCCAGCACGAGCGCCGCCAGTGCGTAAGGCCACGCCGAGTCGTGCGAAGGGACGAATCGTCGCGCCGCGCCGGTCAAGCTGGTCACGCACTACCTCCCTCTGCTGCTCTGGGTCGCTTGGGCATACGCCGCGGGGGTCGAAGAAGCGCACGGTGAAGATTCTCGCTCATGCCGGTGGCCGCGGGTCATCTCGTAGTCCACCATCGCTTCCGATTCAGCTCGGACCCACCTCAAGACGCGTGAACTACTTCACGTCCGCGTCACGGGCATGACTCCATGGAGGCCACGCTCATTATGACCCATGGGCTCCGTCGGGTGGCGGCGTGGACTCACCGCTGCGTCGAGCACCTCGGCCAGTCGAGCGGTCAGCGATCTCCGTTCGAAGCGCGCCGCAACCGTCATGTCCGGGTGCGGCAGGGAGCCGGCGCCGGCCCTATCGGCAAGAAGAACGAGCGCGTCAGCGACTGCCTGGGGGTCGTCGGGATCCACCGACATGCCGGCGCGAGCCTCAGCAATCAGCTGGGCCGAGACTCCGTCGGTTGGTCCAACGAGCAGCGTCGGCATGCCCATTCCGAGATACTCGAAGAGCTTGCCGGGGTAGATCGCTTCCGTGCCCGCGACCGAGGCGAGCGTCACGAGGGCCACGTCACTGCGTGAGACGATCTCCAGCGCCTCCGTATGTGGCTTGTAGCCGAGGAACCGCACCGAATCGGACAACCCGAGGCTCTCGGCCAGCTGGCGAACCCATGGGGCGTCGGGTCCGACCACGTCGAGCGTCACATCGACCCCGGCTTGGCGCGCCAGGGCGATTCCTCGAAGTGCCGTGCTTGGATTGTGGCTCGAGTAGAAGCGGCCCATGAATGCAAGCGCGAGGCGGCCCCTTTCGAGGGATGCACGCTCGGGAGGGCGAGGCGGCAGGTCGTCCGGATCGTATCCATTGAAGATCGCGACCGCGCTGCGGGCGCCCATCGACCGGGCCTCTTCGCTGATCGGCACCGATGTCGCAGTGGCCGCAAACGCGGCCGTCATCACCCTGCGCTCCAGCGCGCGCTGTCGGTGGCGGTGCACGGGGGTCGGCGTCGGGCGCGAGGGAGAATCGCGCCACGGGTCTCGCATATCGGCGATGAACGGCACGCCGAGGCTCTCGGCGGCGCGGGCACCGGCGACCAGCGTCGAGAACGGCGGGCCTGATGCGAGCACGGCGTCGACACCCGCAACCGGGGGTCGAGCGCGGTTCGGGCCGCCGACTTCGCCCAGCGCGAGGCCCCGTCGGGAACGGCGATCCAGTGGGCGATGCGGGCGCTCATCGGCTGACGGACGTGATCGGGCGCCGCCCCCGCCCCGGTCACCCCTCCACCGCCCTTCGCGTCTCCACCGCGACGCTTCAGCGGTGCAAGGACCCGAGCGACACTGGTAGCGACGTCACGATGGGCGAGCCGCGTGACCGGCACGCCTTCCACGTCGGCAACCAGAGTAGGGTCCGTCGGTCGGCCCTCGATCATCTCGGTAGAAATGACCTCAGGCGACCAGCCGAACTCTGGAAGGTACTTGCAGAACTTCGCGATTCGCTGAACCCCCGCACCACCTGCCGGTGGGAACTCATGCACGAGCACAAGGAGGCGCCTGGGGGTGGACTCTGATGTCATGCGCTCAACTATACGAACCCCCCTACGCGCTGTCCAGACAGTCGGAAGGCGCCTCGCTGCGGCTCTTGCGTGCGTTTACGCGCTTAGGACCGAGTGCTACGATTCTGCCTGCCGAACGCCTCGGCGGGCTCTTGGCGCGAAGGATCTCCGCACACTCCAGCAGTCCCGGCGCACTCGGTTCCGCCGATCCGGGCGAATCCTTTCGCGGTACTCCATCGCCCGGAAGGCCCTCAGCGAAGAAGCGAGCCACGCCAGATGAGTACCCGGCGCCCGCGTGTCGTCAGTCGCGTCAACAACGCCTTCACCCACGACGCTCGAGTCAAGCGCGAAGCCGAAGCGCTGGTCGCCGCAGGTTACGAGGTCACGATTCTTGCCGACTTGAAGGGTGACCTACCCGCCGAGGAGATGGTCGGTGCCCTGACCGTCAAGCGGATCGCGAAATCGAGCTCGATTCCCTACTGGAGCATCATCAAGCCCCTTCTGGCCGAGCAGGCTGACTTCTACCACGCCAACGACATCGACTCGCTGTTCCCGTGCTTGGCCGCGGCACGTCTCGGCCGCCGAGGGGCGAAAGTCGTGTACGACAGCCATGAGCTGTGGAGCGGGCATGCCGCCGACAAGGTCCACCGGAAGCGCCGGATGCTCGTTCGCTTCGAAGGGCCCATGCTGCGCGCGGCTGACGCTCTCGTGACGGCCTCACCCGCCTTCACCGAGCTGATGATCGAGAAGTACCGCTACAAGGGTCCGTTCGCGACCATCAACAACACTCCGAGAACCTACTCTGACACTGAGCTCGAGCCATTCTGGGCGCAGCGCGACTCCGATCCGCTGACGCGCATCATGTCGCTCGGCGTCTTCCAGCACGGCCGCGGTGCGGTCAAGCTGATCGAGGCGCTCGCCTTCCTGCCGCAGAGCTTCATCGTGGAGCTCGTCGGCCCGATTCCTCAGCCCGACTATGAGAAGCACATGCGTGATGCCGCGGAGCCCTTCGGGAATCGAGTGCTGTTCACCGGACCGGTGCCCGCCGAACAGGTTGTGCCGCGACTCGCGACCGCTGACGTCTCGGCGATCCTGATCGAACCGCTCTCGCTGAGCTACGAACTCACCAGCCCGAACAAGCTGTTCGACTCGATGATGGCGGGCACGCCGGCCATCGCGTCGAAGGGTAAGGTCATCAGCCAGATAACCGAATCCGAGAAGACCGGCGTGGTTTGTGACGTGAGCGACCCGCGCGACATCGCTCGCGGCATCATGGAGATCGTCGGCCGAACGGCCGAGCTGCGCAAGAACGCGCGCGACGCAGCGATGCGCTACACGTGGGAAGTCGAGCAACAGAAGCTGGTTGCACTGTACGAGCGGCTGCGCACGACCTCGTCGTAGCGAGCTCTTCACTGTCCCGCCGTCGCCCGTTCGGGACTACCTCGACCGGCCCTTTCCCCAGATTGCCCGTGCCCGAACGTGCTGATAAGGTGACCGGCATGAGAATCCTTCAAATCGCCCCCGTCCCTCGCGCTCAGGGCGGTAACAGCACCGGCGGGGTCACCACTCACGCCTGGGGCCTTGCGGTGCGCCTCGCCGAATGCGGCCACGAGGTGGCGATCCTCGCTCACAATCGCCCGTTCGGCGAGCCGTGGCCGGAGACCATATCCGGCGTGCAGGTCTTCGGCGGGTGGAGCTTCTCGGGTCCCCGCCGTCTCCGGCAGCTCACCGACCCCAAGACGGTCGGGGCGATCCGCGCCGCCCGACGCCGCCTCGGACCCGGTTGGAAACTGCGCTGGGTGATCAACTCGGTGTGCGCGGCCCGCGAAGTCATCGAGGAGTTCAAGCCGGACATCATCCACGTCCATGCGCTCGAGAGCCGTTTCTCGGTAACGTTTGAGGCGAACACTGAACACATCCCGATGGTCGGCATCCCGCACTCCACCCACTACGTGGAGTACGCGGAGGACGACGTGAAGGAGAACAACCGCGCGCACATGCTGCGCAACTTGGCGAGCGTCGAAAACGTCCTGTTCGGCGGCGAGTGGATCCGGCACCACCATGACGAGATCTTCCCCGGAGCGCTCGACCATGCCAGCGTGAAAGTGATCCCGTACCCGATCGACACATCGCAGTACGTGCCGGTTCCGCGCGAAGATGCGCGACAGCGCCTCGGGGTCGCGCCCGAAGAGCGGCTACTCCTGACACTGGGCAACCTCGTCCCACGCAAGGACCCCACGAAGTTCGTGCGCGCTGTCGGCCTGCTCACCCAGTCGGGCGTGGCAGTCCGAGCGTTCATGGTCGGAGCGGGACCGGAGAGGGAGCGGGTCGAACAGCTGATTGCCGAGCTTGGCCTCGGAGACGTGATCGAGCTCAAGGGGCACGTCCCCCAAGAGAGCATCATGGACTACTACGCCGCGGCCGATGTCTACGTCTTCCCGAGCACGATGGAGACGTGGGGGCTCGCCGCCGTCGAGGCCATGCTCTCGGGCGATCCCGTCGTCGGCACCTTCGCGTGCATGCCCGAGGTTGTTCCCGACTTCGCGGGCATTTACGTTCCCTCGCAGGATCCGGCTGACCTTGCCGAAGCGATACGCGAAGCCCTCAAGCGAGACTGGGACCGGGACGCGATCAGGCAGCTCGCTCTGAGCTACGACTGGTCCGAGCGCATGGCCGACTACGAGGCCTTCTACGAGGCGCGCTCTCCCGGGCTCGCAACTAGTCGGACTTGGCGATACCGATTCGCCGCTTGAGCCCGAGCCACATCTCGCCGAAGAACTCGATCTCATCCGGGCGCAGCTCGCGGACGAGCCTGAGCGCGACCGCGTAGGCCACGATGCCGACGGCCACCTCGATGCCGAGAAGCCAGAAGACGCTCGAACCAGCTGAACCCAGCGATGAGGACCGCCGCCATGAGCCCCGCGGCAACGAGGATCCTCATGAGATCCGGCCATGGCAGGCGCCATTCCATGTACGGCCGGCTCCTCAGCCATGAAAGGACGAGCAACAGGAAGTACGATCCCAGCGTGTTCCATGCTGCGGCCGGGTACCCGAACTTCGGAACAGAAGCAGGTTCATGGTCACCTGAAACGCCGCCGCTATGGCGGTGTTCTGCATCATGATCACGGTCTTCTTGTGCATCGCAAGACCGTTGCTCGCGATCTGCGACATTCCGTACAGAAGCACGCCGGCCGCCACTACCGGCAGCACCCGGTAGGCCGAACGGTACTGGGGCCCGGTGAAGACCTGCATGAACGGCTTGGCCAGCACCGCCAATCCGAAGGCGATCGGCACCGTGGCCATCGCGTAGTAGCGCGTGAGCTGCGTTTGGACCTGCTCGGCGAGCTTCTGCCCTTGCTTCTCGAAGGTGTGCACCATGACCGGCCCGATGGCCATGAGCAGCGGCAGGGTGACGAGGTTCATGATCTTGTCGCCGAGGCTGTAGGCGGTTCCATACAAACCGACCTGGTCAGCACTCTGGCTCAGCCCGATGATGTAGCGGTCAGACAGGATGAGCACCCAGGACGACACGGCTGCGGGAATCATGGGCACGCCGTAGACGGCGAACTGGCGCGCCGTACCGCCGGAGAAGTGCCTGGGCGCGATGCTTCCCTCAGAGCGCATGAAGTACAGCGCAACCGGAACCAAGGCCAGGTTGCCCAGCGCGACGCCCGCGAGAATGCCGTAGGCGCCCCAACGCGGTACCGCCACGAAGTAGACGGAGAGGATCGTGGCCAGGATCGTCGAGGTCACCGAGAGAATCGCGAAACGGTTCGCGCGGTTCGCGGCCCGCAGCACCTGCTGTTGCACCGTGACGAACTGGCTGACCGCAAGGCCGGCGATGCCGATGGGCAACAGCCGCTGGACGCCGGGGGACAGCCAACTCCCAAACAGCAGCATCCCCGCCGCGAGCAGAACCGAACCGATGAAGAGCGAGGCGATCGAGGACCAGACCACCGTGGCGACGTACTCGTCGAGCCGTCCCTGCTTCTCCTCGGCCCAGTAGAACCGGACGATAGAGGCGGTCAGCCACGACGTGAGTAGGGCCGCCGCAAGAGAAGTCGTGGAGCTGACAAGGTAGAAGTCGCCGTAGTCGGCTCGGCTGATCAGCCGCGTGAACACCGGGACGGTGACAAGGGATGTGAGCGCTGGCACGAGCCGGACCGGGAAGTACTTGAAGGCGTCAGTCCCGGCGCTCCTGAGGATCTTCTTCAGCATGGACCGCTCCCAACGAACCCGACACGTGCCGCGGGGAGTCGCCAAGCGCCCTCGCGAAAGAACATCATAGTCTCCTAGAACAGCGACAGCCGGGGACGTTCGGTCATCGTCAGCCGAGCCCAGCGGCTGGTAAGCATAGCATGCCGCGCACCCCGGAGCCTCCGTGCGGCAGGGCCCCGCAAGCGCTTGCAGCGGTCGCCGCCTGCGGCCTGAGCCTCCCCTGTGCTACCCTGTCGCAGGCGTTCGACACGCCTTTCGACCTGCTCAGACCGTCTCTAGGGGGCCCACATGGCCAGCGTCACCGTCGTCGGCACCGGCTACGTCGGACTCATCCAGGGCGTCTGCCTCGCCGACGTCGGCCACGATGTCACCTGCGTCGACGTCGATGCCGACAAGGTCGAGCGTCTCGGCCGGCGAGCCGACCATCTACGAGCCCGGCCTCGAGGAACTGCTGCAGCGCGACCATCGACTCGGGCCGCCTGACCTTCGCGACGCCCGACGACGGCTGGGCCGACCTGATCGGCGACGTCGTGTTCGTCGCCGTGGGCACGCCCATGGCCGAGAACGGCGCCGCGGACCTCTCGTACGTGCGCGCCGTCGCCGACACGCTCGCCGCGCAGGCCGACCGCCCGTTCACGCTGGTGATGAAGTCGACCGTCCCGCCGGGGACCGGCGCCGGCGCTGCGCGACCGGCACCTCGCCCACGGCCGCGGTCGAGATCGGCTACGTCTCCAACCCCGAGTTCCTGCGCGAGGGCCACGCGATCCACGACTGGTACCACACCGACCGCGTCGTGATCGGCGGCGACGACGCGCGCGCGCTCGACGCGGTCGCCGCAGCTCTACTCCTGCCTCGACGCGCCGATCGTCGTCACCGACGTCGCGAGCGCCGAGACCATCAAGTACGCGAGCAACGCGTTCCTCTCGACCAAGATCAGCTTCATCAACGAGATCGCGAACCTCTGCGACTGCGGTCGGCGCCGACATCGACGCCGTCGCCGACGGCATCGGGCTGGACACCCGCATCGGCCCGGCGTTCCTCAAGGCGGGCATCGGCTACGGCGGCTCGTGCTTCCCCAAGGACACGCGCGCGCTCGACTTCATCGCGACGCTGAACGGCTACCAGTTCGACCTGCTCAAGGCCGTCATCGACGTCAACAACCGCCAGCGGCTGCTGCCGCTCATCCACCTGACGCGCGCGCTGCCGGACCTCTAGGACCGCAAGGTCGCCGTGCTGGGCCTGGCCTTCAAGCCGAACACCGACGACGTGCGCGAGTCTCCCGCGCTCGACATCATCCCGCTGCTGCTCGAGGAGGGCGCCGAGGTCGCCGCCTACGACCCGGTCGCGGCCGCCGGTCGACCTCCCGGGCGCGACGCGCGTGCGACGCGTGTGCGAGGCGCTCGACGGCGCCTCGGCCGCCGTGCTGATCACCGAGTGGCCGGAGTTCATCGAGCTCGACTGGGCGCGCGTGCGCGCGGTCGATGGCCGAGCCCCGCGATCGTCTTCGACGGCCGCAACGCGCTGGACGCCACGGCCATCGAGGCCGCGGGACTCGACTACATGGCGCGTCGGCCGCCCCGGCGCACCACCGCGCAAGCGCTAGACGGCGCAGCCGGAATGCGCGATCCTCTACATCCACCAGTTCTTCGCCACGCGGGAGTCAGCGCTCGGGCTGATCCGCAGCTACGAGTTCTCGCGGCGCTGGGTCGAGCAGGGGCACGAGGTCACGGTCGTCACGAGCGTCGTCGCGCCTTCCCGAGGAGTTCTCGGCGAAGCGCGTTCGTCGACGGCGAGATCGACGGCATCCGCGTGCGGTAGCGTGCGCGTCGCCTACAGCAACTACATGGGCTACGGCGCGGCGCATCTGGTCGTTCGTCGCGTTCATGTTCGGCGCGACCTGGCTCGCCGTCGACCGCCGGCAAGCCTGACGTCGTCTTCGCCACCTCGACGCCGCTCACGGTCGGCATCCCCGGGCTGCATCGCGCGCGAGCTGCGCCGGCGTGCCGTTCGTCTTCGAGGTGCGGGACCTGTGGCCCGAGGCCGCCATCCAGATGGGCGCGATCAGGCGCCACGGACTCATCGGCGGTCGCGCGAAGTGCGCTCGAGCGCTTCCTCTACCGCCGCGTCGCGCGAGGTCATCGCGCTCTCGCCGGGCATGGCCGACGGCGTCGTGGCCGAGGGCATCGCCCCCGAGCGCGTGCACATGGTGCCGAACTCGAGCGACCTCGACCTGTTCTACCCCGGGACGCAAGGACGCCGCACTGGTCGAGCGGTTCGGCCTGTCCGACAAGTTCGTCGTCGGCTACGCGGGGGCGATCGGCCCGTCCAACGAGGTCGAGGGCAACGTGCCCGCAAGCGGCGCGCATCCTGCTCGAGCGCGGCCGCGACGACATCGTGTTCCTCATCGCCGGCGACGGCAAGTCGCTGCCCGCGCTCGAGGACGCGGTGCGAGGACCTGCCCAACGTCAGGCTCGCCGGCTGCGATGCCCAAGGCCGAGGTCCCGCGTTTCACGCGCACCGCCGACGCGCTCATGGTGCTCTTCGCCGACAAGCCCATCCTGGCCACGAACTCGCCCAACAAGTTCTTCGACGGGCTGGCCAGCGGCAAGCCGATGATCGTGAACTCCGCCGGCTGGACGCGCGAGCTCGTCGAGGAACACCGAGCGGGCCGCTACTTCCCGGCCGGCGACGGGGTCGCGCTCGCCGACAGCGATCGAGGGGCTGGCCGACGACCCCGCCGCTGCGTGCCAGATGGGCGCCAACGCCCTCGACGCTGGCCGAGAGCCGCTTCGCGCGCGACATCCTGGCCGAGCAGGTGCTCGGGTGCTCGAGAGCCGCCGCCGAGCAGGAGGGCACGGAACGGGACCGCCCAGACGGCCGCGTCGCGACCGGACGTCAAGGATGTCGCCTCGTAGGTGACGCGTGAAGCGCTACTGCGTCTGAACGGGTGCCGCGGGCACCTTGCTCACGTCCCAGTCCTTGCCCACGATCACCAGCACGTCAGTGGTGAACGTGTACATTCCCCGACTCGCAACGAGCTTGGTTGCCCGGGGCATGTAGGTCCCCACGAGCTGCGCCGGCGCCGAGTCAGTCTTGTAGACGATCATGGTCTTCTGGTAGACGTTCTGATTGGTGTTGCCCACCGAGGGCGCTCGGAAGCCCTGCGCCTTCAGGATCGCCGCAGCCTGCTTCGCCGCGCCCGAGATACCGGAGCCGTTCCGCACCGTCACGGTGACCTGGGCCGGCTTCTTGGCAGGGGCGGCGGCGGGAGTGCCCGCCGGGTCGGCCGTGGCGGTGGGGCTCACACTCTTCGTCCCCTCGAAGGAGCGTCCTGCCTTGATGTCCGCGATGTAGTGCGCGAGCTTCTTCAGTGTCCGGATACACGAATGGGGACTTCCATGTGCCCGGAACCGTCGCAGTGTAGACGTTCGCGCTGCTCGCGCCCCGAAGAGACTGTGCCGTCCTGATCATGTCCATGAGCGACATGTCGGTCATCACGTGGGGAGCGACGGCGGAGATGGTACCGCGGGATCTTGGAGACACTGCTCGCCTTTGAGACCTGGTCGGCCAGCGCCTTGAAGAAGGCCTGCTGGTTCTTCATTCGAGTCCAGTCAGCGTCGGGGTAGTCTCGGCTGCGAACGAATGTCAGCGCGTGTTCACCGTCGAGCTTCTGGTAGCCGGCCGGCACCTTCGCCGCGCGATGATGCGGGCTGCGGTCGGCCTTGCGGTCGTTGATGGCCTGCGGCACATCGACCCACACGCCACCCAGCGCATCGACGGCCTTCTCAAACGCCGTGAAGTCCACTTCCATGTAGTGGTTGATCTTGAGCCCCGTGAACTTCTGGACCGTCTGGACCGTGAGCTTGGGCCCACCGTAGTAGTGCGCATCGTTGATCTTGCGCTCGCCATGACCCGGAATAGAGACCTTGGTATCGCGCGGAATAGACAGCAGCCAGACAGCCTTCTTCTGCGGGTCGACATGCGCCACGATCATGGTGTCGGTGCGGTAGGCCTTCTCTTTGGGACGCCTATCGACGCCCAGGAGCAGTAGATTGTACGGCTCCATCGGCTTGGCCGGGACCAGTACGACGTCGAGCTTCTCCTGCTTGACGATGGTGCCCTGCATCGTGTTCTGGATCTTCATCGCGAACGCGGCTACACCCACACCGGCCGTCACCAGGAGCACGGCTATCACGCCGAAGACCACAAGCGCGATGCGCTTGCCTCGAGAGCGGCGTCTTCTCTCTCGACACGCAGCCGCTCGGGCGCGTGCTCAAGAGAACCGCGTCGGCGTGAGCCCGGGTCGGAAAGCACGTATGACTCGCCGCGTGCGTTCATTTTCGCCGCGGTCGAACGCTCGCCCGGCGTCCGGCGACGCTCCGCCGGGACCCGCCGCTTGGCGCCATCGCCCGAATCGCGGCGAGATGATCCACCGGATTCCCGTCGAGGCCGACCACTTGAGTGCTTGCCCATACGCCTCCTGCGTTGTCTCTTACACCGTGAACACTGCGGACCTCCGTGACGCACTCAGTCCAAGGATGCGTGGCCCGCGGCGCCTGCGCCATCGCGGAGCTTGTGCAAACGCCCTGCCAGCGCCCGCGGCGCAATCAAGCCGTCAACCTTTCGCAACCGCGGTTCCTTGCGAGTACACCCGTCAATCAAGCCGTGACAACCGCGTCGTCTTCCACAACTGTGCCTGGACGGACCGTCGTGGCGTCACCGATCGACACGCCGGCACCAAGCCGCACCCCGTCACCCAGCACGACATCTACGCCGATCCGGCAGCGCTCGCGCACGATCACACCGTGGCCTATGGTACTCCGCGCGCCGATGGTCCCATTGCCTTCGATGACCGTGTTGCTCCCTATGATGCACCACTCGCCTACTTCGAGGCCCGACCACTGCTCGTCGGAATCTCGAGTCCTGGAAACCGGACGCTTGCCAACCACCACTCCGTCGCCCAGAACACATCCTTCTCCCAGCACGGCGTCGTCATGCACCGTCACATGGTCTCCAAGAAGCACGTTGTCGCCGATTCGCGCGGCATGGCGCAGGTGGAGAAAGGGGCCTGCTATCACGTGCTCGCCGACGTGGACCTCATCATCGATGAGAGTGAACGGCGCGGGCTTGAAGTTCTCGCCGACGACCGCCGTTGGGTGCACATATGCAGTCACAGGTCGCTACTTCCGTAGGTGGACAGAGGCCGCAGTGGCTGACTACAGCGTTACGATTCGTTCGTCTTGGAACGCCTTGAGGGCGTTGCGGGTGTCCAGGACGAGCTGCGAGGAGTGCACGACGAGTTCGTAGTCGACGTTGGAGTGGTCGGTCACGACGAGTACCGCATCGGCGGCGGCGAGCTCTTCCTCGGTCAGCTCGACGCGCGGGAACGCGCTCGCCCTCGACGATGAACTCGGAGACGAACGGATCGTGGTACACCACGTCCGCCTCCTTGGCGCGAAGCAGCTCGGCGATCTTGATCGCCGGAGACTCGCGCATGTCGTCGATATTGGCCTTGTAGGCAACGCCGAGAATCAGGACCCTGCTGCCGGCGAGCGGCTTGCGATGCGTGTTCAGCGCGCTCATGAGCCGCTCGACCACGTAGTACGGCATCGCCTCGTTGGTCTTGCCGGCCAGCTCGATGAACTCCGTGTGCATGTCGAACTGGCGGGCCTTCCATGACAGGTAGAACGGGTCGATCGGAATGCAGTGACCGCCGAGACCCGGGCCGGGATAGAACGGCATGAAGCCGAACGGCTTGGTCTTGGCCGCGTCGACGACCTCCCAGATGTTGATGCCCATGCGCTCGCTGACCAGCAGGAGCTCGTTCATGAGCGCGATGTTGACGCAGCGGAAGATGTTCTCGAGCAGCTTGGTCATCTCGGCGGTGCGCGTCGAGGAGACCGGGACCACGGTGTCCAGGAAGCGCTCGTAGAAGGCGACGGCGACCTCCGTGCACTGTGCGGTCACGCCGCCAACGACCTTGGGCGTGTTCTTGGTCTGGTAGACCGGGTTGCCCGGGTCGACGCGCTCCGGCGAGAAGGCGAGGTGCAGGTCGGTCCCGACCTTGAGATCGAAGCTCTCGAGGATCGGCTGGACGATCTCCTCGGTGGTGCCGGGATACGTGGTCGATTCGAGCGTGACCAGCATCTCCGGGACGCAGGAACGGGGCGATCTGCCGAGCAGCGGACTCCATGAACGAGGTGTCCGGCTCCTTCATCGAATCGAGCGGAGTCGGGACGCAGATCACGACGACGTCGCACTCGCCTGCTCGCGAGAAGTCGGTCGTGGCCTCGATGAGGCCCGCCGAGACCATCCCGGCGAGCTCGTCGGACGGCACGTCCGGAATGTAGCTGCGCCCGGCCGTGATCTCGGCGCACTTGTCGGCGGCGATGTCGATGCCGATCACGTGGTGCTCCGATCGGGCCATCTCGACCACCAACGGCAGGCCGACGTAGCCCAAGCCGACTACACCGAACACGGCCGTGCCATCACTGAGACGCTGAAGAAGGGTCATGTCCGACGTACTCCCTATCAGTCACTGCTGCCGATGCCGACGATTGCCGGCGCTCGCCGCGCGGAAGTGCCGCATCACAAATCCCGCTATTTTATCGCAAACATGAGCTCGCCCGAGCAGGCGAGTTCTCCACCTACGCTCGCCCGCGCTTCGCCGAAGCCGATGGGCCCTCGCATGCGGGTGATCGTGCATTCGAGCCGCAGCGTCTCGCCCGGAACCACCTGTCGCTTGAACCGAACCTTGTCGATGCCGGCGAAGAACGCGAGCTTGCCTCGGTTCTCCGGCAGCGAGAGCAGGGCGACGGCGCCGACCTGCGCAAGCGCCTCGACGATCAGAACGCCGGGCATGACGGCGTACTCGGGGAAGTGGCCGGGGACCCAGAACGCGGACTCCACGACGTCGAGTTCGCCCACCGCCGAGACACCCTGCTCCATCTCAAGCACGCGGTCAACGAGCAGGAACGGTGCGCGGTGCGGGATGATGGCTTCGATTCCCTTGCGATCAAGCATGTCGCTCGTGTCCCCTCTCCGGACCAGACGCGCTGAAGTCTAGGATCGTGTGCGCTTGATGTCGGCGCCGAGTGACGAGAGCTTGTCGACAAAGCACTCGTAGCCACGATCGATGTGGTAGATGTCCCCGATGACCGTCTCTCCGTCGGCCACGAGTGCGGCGAGGACAAGCGCCGCGCCGCCACGAAGGTCGGGGCACTTCACGGGCGCCGCCGAGAGCCGTGCAACGCCCTTGACCAAGGCGTGATGCCCCTCGATCCGGATGTCGGCCCCCATGCGGCTGAGTTCATCGGCGAACATGAAGCGGTTCTCGAACACGTTCTCGGTGATGATGCTGTTGCCGTCCGCGATCGCCATGAGCGCCATGAACTGCGCCTGCATGTCGGTCGGGAACCCCGGGTACGGAAGCGTCTGGATGTCTACAGGCCTGGCGGTCGCACTCCGTTGCACGGTCACGCCGTCCGCCACTGATGTCGATGCGACATCCGGCCTGCTCCAGTTTGGCGAGCAAGAGCTCAAGGTGGGCCGGGTCGAATCCGGTCACGGTCACCGGACCCCCCGCAATCGCACCCGCGACGACGAACGTGCCGGCCTCGATGCGGTCGCCGACTACGCGGTGCTCGACGGCGTGAAGCGCCTCAACACCCTCGACGGTCACCGTCGAGGTACCGCCCCCGCTGATGCGCGCACCCATACCATTGAGGAAGTCGATGAGATCGACGATCTCGGGTTCGCGCGCCGCGTTCTCGATCACGGTCGTCCCGCGAGCTACGCTCGACGCAGTGAGCAGATTCTCTGTGGCGCCGACGCTCGGGAAGTCCAGGACGACGTGTGCGCCGTGCAGTCCGCCCTTGGGGGCGACGGCGTCGATGAAGCCGTGACCGGTCCGAATCTCGACTCCGAGCTCGGCGAGCCCGCGGATGTGCATGTCGATCTTGCGCGACCCGATGTTGCATCCGCCGGGCATCGCGACGTGCGCCTGCCCATAGCGTGCGACGAGCGGTCCGAGCACCGAGATCGAAGCGCGCATCTTGGCCACCATCTCGTACGGCGCCTCGAAGCTCGTGATCTCGGTGGCGTCCACGGTCAGCGAATGGTCGCTGCGCACTACGGTCGCGCCAAGGCCGGACAGCACCTCGGACATCACCTCGACGTCGGCGATGTCGGGAACGTTTGTGATCCGCGATACCCCCGGAGCAAGCAGGGCCGCGGCCATGAGTTTGAGTGCGGAGTTCTTCGCACCCTCGACGCGGACTTGGCCGGAGAGTGCGCGGCCTCCGCGGACTGTGATGGATTCCATGGGTGTCAGGATAGCGCACCTCTCCGTGGCGGACGCTGCTCCGTCACGTTCCCGTGAACCGGGAGCGGCAACCGGACGCAGCAGGGGCGGACCCGCTTTCCGCGAGTCCGCCCCCGGTTGAAAACGATTGAAGCTCGAGCTAGCCGCGCTTCTCGGCGACGCGGAGCTGGACCTCGGTCCAGTTCAGGTCGCGCAGGAGATTGTCGCGCTCCTCGCACTCGGCAGGAAGCTCGCCGAGGCGTTCCTTGATCAGGTCGGCCGACTCCTTGGCGCGATCCGCGTCGATCTGCGAGACCGGCACGGCGGCGTCAGCAAGGACGATGACCTTGTCCTCGTGCACCTGCAGGTAGCCGCCGTTGATCGAGAAGAACTCCCAGTCGGCGGCGGAGTCACCAAAGCGCAGACGGACCTCTCCAGGCGCGAGCGTCGTGACGATCGGGGCGTGGAGCGGCAGGATGCCGATCTCGCCCTCGGGCGTCGTTGCGACGACCATCTGCACCTCGTTGGTGTAGAGGATCGACTCGGGGGTGACTATCTCGCAGAGGAGTGTGCGGGCCATATGTCGACTCCCCTAGACCGTCGCGGCCATCTCGGCGGCCTTTGCGAGGGCCTCCTCGATGGGGCCGACGTAGCGGAACGCCTGCTCGGGGATGTCGTCGCACTCGCCGTTGGCGATCATCTTGAAGCCCTTGATGGTGTCCTCGAGCTTGACGTACTTGCCGTCCATACCCGTGAACTGCTCGGCGACGAAGAACGGCTGCGAGAGGAACTGCTGCATCTTGCGCGCGCGGGCGACGGTGAGCTTGTCCTCTTCGGACAGCTCGTCCATGCCGAGGATCGCGATGATGTCCTGCAGGTCCTTGTTGCGCTGCAGAATCCGCTGGACCTGCAGGGCGACTCCGTAGTGCTCCTCGCCGACGACCGACGGGTCGAGCGCGCGCGAGGAGGACTCGAGCGGGTCGACGGCCGGGTAGATGCCCATCTCGGCGATGCCACGCGAGAGAACCGTGGTCGCGTCGAGGTGGGTGAACGCCGTGGCGGGCGCCGGGTCGGTGAGGTCGTCGGCCGGGACGTAGATGGCCTGGACCGACGTGATCGAACCGGTCTTGGTCGACGTGATGCGCTCCTGCAGGTCGCCCATCTCGGTGGCCAGCGTGGGCTGGTAGCCGACAGCGGAAGGCATGCGGCCGAGAAGTGCGGAGACCTCGGAGCCGGCCTGGGTGAAGCGGAAGATGTTGTCGATGAAGAGGAGAACGTCCTGGCCCTGGTCGCGGAAGTACTCGGCGGCGGTGAGGCCGGCGAGCGCAACGCGGAGACGGGCTCCGGGAGGCTCGTTCATCTGACCGTACACGAGCACGGTCTTCTCGATGACGCCCGACTCCTTCATCTCGATCCAGAGGTCGGTGCCCTCACGGGTGCGCTCGCCCACGCCGGTGAACACGGAGGTACCACCGTGCGCCATGGCGAGGTTGTTGATGAGCTCCATGATGATGACCGTCTTGCCGACGCCGGCGCCGCCGAACAGGCCCGTCTTGCCGCCCTTGATGTAGGGCTCGAGCAGGTCGACGACCTTGATGCCGGTCTCGAAGATCTCGGTCTTGGGCTCGAGCTCGTCATAGCTCGGCGCCGAGCGGTGGATCGGATAGGTCTGCTTGACCTCGACGGTCTCGCCGTCGATGCAGTGGCCCGTGACCGACCAGATGTGGCCGAGCGTCTCGGGACCGACCGGCATCTGCATGGGAGCGCCGGTGTCGACGACCTCCATGCCGCGGGTCACGCCGTCGGTGGAGTCCATGGCGACTGCACGGACGACGCCGCCCTCGAGGTGCGCCTCGACCTCGAGCACCAGATGGATCTCGCCCATCTCGGTGGTGCCGTCGACCTTCAAGGCGTTGTAGATGGAGGGCATCGCATCGGCCGGGAACTCGGCGTCGATGACCGGACCTACAACGCGAATGATGCGTCCTACGTTCATAGCGGAATCCTTCTCTGTAGCTGCCATCTAGCCCTTGTCCTCCTGCGCTGCCGCACCGCCGACGATCTCGGCGATCTCGGTGGAGATCGCGTCCTGGCGAGCGCGGTTGTAGCTGCGCGTCAGGGTCGTGATCATCTCGGAGGCGTTGTCGGTGGCCGACTTCATAGCGGTACGACGCGCGCCCTGCTCGGCCGCGGCCGACTCAAGCATCGAGCGGTAGATGAGTGCCTCGACGTACGTCGGGAGCAGGTCAGCGAGCACCTGCTTGCTCGACGGCTCGAAGAGGTACTCGAGGTTGCGACCGGCGGCCTCGACGCCCGCCTCGGCAGAGTCGAGCACCTCGTGCTCGATCGGCAGAAGCTGGTGCATCTCGGGAACCTGGTCGGCGATGTTCTTGAAGCGGTTGAAGAGGACGTAGACCGCATCGAGCTCGCCGTCCTCGTACTCCTTCATGACGTGCGCCGCAATCGAGCGAGCCTCCTCGTAGGAGGGCTTGTCGGAGTTGCCGACGAGCGAGACGGACGGCTCAACACCGCGATAGCGGAAGTAGCCGAGCGCCTTCTTGCCCGCGAGGATCATCTCGACCTCGACACCATCGGCGGCGAACTCGGCCATGGTGCGCTCGGTCAGGCGGATGATGTTGCTGTTGAACGCGCCCGCGAAGCCGCGGTCGGAGACGATGGAGATCAAGGCGACGCGCCTGCGCTCAGGGTGCACCTCGAGCAGCGGGTGACTCACGTCTTCGACGTAGCGGACGACGTTGCCGAGCACCTCGGCCATCGCCAGGGCGTACGGCCGTGCGTTCTCGATGCGCGTCTGCGCCTTCTTCAGCTTGGCGGTCGAGACCATCTCCATGGTGCGGGTGATCTGACGCGTCGACTGGACGCTCCCTATGCGGTTCTTGATATCGCGCAGAGTCGCCATCTAGTTCCCCTACTCGGCCGAGTCGGTGTCGACGGCGCCGGCATCTGCGGCAGGCGCGTCCGCGCCGAGGCTCTCCTCGGAGAAGATGCCCTTGTACTCCTCGATGACCTTCTTGAGCTTGGCCTCGGTGTCGTCCGAGATCTTCTTCTCGTCTGCGATCGTCTTGAGGACGTCGCTGTACGAGCCGTGAACGTACTCGATGAGCCCGTCGCGGAAGGCCTGGACCTTGTCCACGTCCAGGTCGTCGAGGTAGCCCTTGCCACCGGCGAAGAGCGCGATGACCTGGTTCTCGACCGGAACCGGAACGAAGCGGCCCTGCTTGAGGAGCTCGATGAGACGAACGCCGCGGTTGAGCTGCGACTGGGTCGCCTTGTCGAGGTCAGAGCCGAACTGCGCGAACGCCTCCAGCGAGCGGAAGGCCGCCAGGTCCAGACGCAGCGTACCCGCGACCTGCTTCATCGCCTTGATCTGCGCGTCACCACCGACTCGCGACACCGAGATGCCGACGTTGATGGCGGGGCGAACGCCCTTGAAGAACAGGTCCGAGGTCAGGAAGATCTGACCGTCGGTGATGGAGATGACGTTCGTCGGGATGTAGGCCGAAACGTCACCGGCCTGCGTCTCGATGACCGGAAGCGCCGTCATCGAACCGCCGCCGAGCTCGTCGTTCATCTTGACCGCGCGCTCAAGGAGACGGCTGTGCAGGTAGAAGACGTCGCCCGGGTAGGCTTCGCGACCCGGCGGGCGGCGGAGCGTGAGCGACATCTGGCGGTAGGCGACGGCCTGCTTGGAGAGGTCGTCGTAGACCAGCAGCGTGGCTCTACCGGGGTTGTCCTTGCTCGCAGGCTGACCGTCGGCACCGGTGTACATGAAGTACTCGGCGATCGCAGCGCCCGACATCGGAGCAAGGTACTGCAGCGGTGCGGAGTCGGCGGCGGTAGCGGACACGATGATCGTGTAGTCCATCGCGCCGTACTGCTCGAGCGTCTGAACGACCGCCGCCACGGTTGAGGCCTTCTGGCCGATGGCGACGTAGACGCAGATGACGCCCTTGCCCTTCTGGTTGATGATCGTGTCGATCGCGATGGCCGTCTTGCCGGTCTGGCGGTCGCCGATGATGAGCTCGCGCTGACCGCGCCCGATCGGGACCATGGCGTCGATGGCCATGATGCCGGTCTGCATCGGCTCGTGGACGTGCTGACGCTCTACGACGCCGATCGCCTTGTGCTCGACGTTGCGGTAGCCCTCTGCAGTGATCGGGCCCTTGCCGTCGAGCGGGTTGCCCAGCGGACCAACGATGCGGCCGAGGAAGCCCTTGCCCGCCGGGACCCGGACGATACGCCCGGTGGTCTTGACGGTGTCGTTCTCTTTGACCTTGATGAAGTCGCCGAGAAGGACCGCGCCGACTTCGCGCTCGTCGAGGTTCAGTGCCATGCCCATGACGCTCGAGCCGTCGGACGTCTCGAACTCGAGAAGCTCGCCGGCCATCGCGCCTCGCAGACCCTCAACGCGTGCGATACCGTCGCCGACCTCAGCGACCGTGCCGACCTCGCGGGACTCAACGCTCGTGCTGATTGCGTCCAGCTGTGATCGCAGGACCGCATCGATGTTGCTGGCGGTAATCTCCGCCATCTACGCTTCACCTCCAGTATGTGCACTGAGCACCAGACGGGCGTTCTCCAGCTGCGACGCCAGACTGGCGTCGATACGGTGCCCGTGCGTGCTGATGACGATTCCGCCGATGATCGACGGGTCGACCGTCTCCCGAAGGACGACGCCCTTCCCAAGATCCGCGGCGAGCTTTGCCGAGATTGACTCGCGCAGTGCATCCGAGAGCTCGACAGCGGTGGTCACGTCGACCGCAACCACGCCGCGCCGTTCCTCGGAGATCTCGTCGAACGCCTCGACAAGATTGGCGAGCAGTCCGAAGTCATTGCGCTCGACCATGACCGCGAGCGTGGAGACGAGCGATGGCTGCAGGCCTGCGAAGACCTCGCGGGCGACACCTGCGCGGCGCGCGCCGGGAACGCTGTCGTCTGCCATCGCGTCGCGCAGAGGAGCGTGACTGCGTACCAGCCGCAGCGCAGCGTCGAGCTGCGTGTAGACGTCATCCACGGCGCCCGCGGAGTCCGCTGCGTCAAAGAGCACGCCTGCGTACGTCGCGACGACCTGCTTTGCGAGCATCCTGCTAGTTGGCATTCAGGCTGCCCGCCTCGCTGACGTACTTCTCGATGACTTTGAGCTGGTCATCTCGCGAGAGTTCACCGGCGATGAGCCTGCCGGCCACGGCGATCGACAGGTCCGCGACGGACTTCTGCAGATCGGCGATCGCAGCACGCTTCTCGCCCTCGATCGCCTCACGCGCCTTGGCGATCAGCTCGTCGGCATCCGCAAGGGCCTTGGCCTGGGCCTCGGACCGGGTCGACTCGGCAGACTGCTTGGCCTGCTGCAGGATCGTGCCGGCCTCTTTGCGCGCCTCAGACATGGTGTGCTTGTACTCCTCGAGCAGACGCTCGGCCTCGACCTTGGCGGCCTCGGCGCGCTCGAGCGACTCGCGGATGTTGACCGCGCGCTCGTCGAGGATGCTCGTGATCGGCGGCCAGACGAACTTGGCCGAGATGAAGAGAATGATCAGGAACGATATGAGAGCCGGGATCAGCTCATTAAGCTTGGGTATGAGTAGCTCCACGCCTGGTACCTCCGATTCGGCTTAGCGAAGCGAACTAGCCGCCGATCTTGGTCCAGAGCAGGATCGCCATAACGAAACCGAGGATACCGAGCGCCTCAGCCATACCGGCGCCGACGAAGAAGATCGTCTGGACCTTGCCGGCGACCTCAGGCTGACGAGCCATGGCCTCGGTGGTGCCACGGGCAACCATGGCGATCGCGAGGGTCGCGCCGACGACGACGACCGCGTACATGAGACCGATACCGATAAACTCCACTTTAGTCCTCCTTGGTTGTGGTGGGCCCCACTCTTGGGGACCGCGCCTGCAACTTCAGCCGGCGATTGTTCGCCGGGCAGAAACCGTGTCTAGTGCTCCGCGACGGCGAGCGAGATGTAGACCGTCGTCAGCAGCGTGAAGATGTACGCCTGCAGGATCGCGACGCCGATCTCCAGGACGTATAGGGCCGTGAGCAGAAGCATCCACGCCAACATTCCGATTCCGCCGATAGCGATGTTCGCGACGCCGGAGCCTTCGATGCCGTGGATGATCTGCTCCACGGCGATCGAGGTCAGAATCGAGAAGATGCCGAGCACGATGTGCCCGGCATACATGTTGGCGAAGAGACGAATCGAGAGCGTGAACGGGCGCACGAAGAGCGAGATGACTTCGATGACCCAGATGACCGGCCACAGGACCCCGGGAACGCCATGCGGCACGATGCCCTTGATGTAGCCGCCGACGCCCTTCTTCTGCATGCCCGCTGCGTTGAACATGACGAACGCGACGAGCGCGAGCGCCACGGTGACGCCCATCGTGCCGGTGCCGGGCTTGCCGCCCGGAAGGGTTCCGATGATGTTGTTGATGAGGATGAAGAAGAACACCGTGCCCAGGAAAGGAAAGTACTTGGTGCCCTCGGGGCCGATGTTGGCGACCGCGACATCGTTGCGAACGAACTCGACCAGCAGCTCGATCAGGTTGTAGAAGCGGCCCTTGGGGATGAGGCCTGCCTTCGTGCGGGCGACGAGGGTGATGACAAGCATCACGGCGACGGCGATGAAGAGGAAGACCAGGTAGTTGGTGAGGTGCCAGCTGGCGATGCCGGTCTCAAGATCGTTGGAAGCCAGGAAATGAAGTAGGTGTTCGATCTCTGCGCCGAAATTCTCCACCCTCAGATCTCCCTTGCTAGTCGCGTGCTACTGCCGCCACAAGACGATGCTGATGACGCCGAGCCCGATCACAAAACCAGCCGAGAGCGCCAGCCCGAAGTACAGGAACGCGCTCGGTGCAATGAACACATAGGCAATCAGAATCCCGGACGAGAGCAGCATTCCGCCCATCATGAACATCATCATGACGGCGATGCTGTCACTCGCATCGCGGGACGCGGAGATGGTTCTGCTCCACGCGGTGGCCGCTATCAGGCCTGCACCGATCAAGAAGCCGAGCACAGACTGCGACTGCCGGTGTCGCAAGAATCTCTCGCAGAGCTGCACGGTTCTTGCGGTCCCCGTTCCTTACCCTCGTCCCCTGACCCCTCGGGGTCAGAACCAGCCTACTGCGGCTGACAAGCACGGTCATCGTACACGACCGCTCGGAGGGCAACAACCTACATTCAGGTTTATTTCGACGACCGTCGTCGTCTCCCTTCTCTGGACTTGGGCTCAGGGAGCTCCTCGGGACGGTGCACGGCCTCGAAGAGCCCCAGCCAGTAGGCCATGAATCCGGTGATGACGAAGAGCGACAGCGAACGCCACGACCTTGAACGGGCCGCCGACCCACCTCACCGTGTAGCCGCCGACCGCGAGCGCGGCGCACCACACGTAGATGATGAGCACCGTCTGCGTCTGGTCGAATCCGCGGCCGAGCAGCCGATGGTGGATGTGGCCCCGGTCGGCCTCCTGGATGGGTCGCCTGTGCAGCACGCGCCGCACGATCGCCGATGCGGTGTCGAAGATGGGAACCCCGACGATGAGCAGCGGAACGGCCAGCGCGATGGTCGCTGTGGACTTCATCACGCCCATGAGCGAGATCGCCGCGAGCGTGAATCCGAGGAACAGCGCGCCCGAGTCCCCCATGAAGATCGAGGCCGGGTGGAAGTTGTAGCGCAGGAACGCCGCGCAGACGCCGATGACCGCCGCCGCGAGCGCCGCCGCATCGAGCCGGTTCGCCTGCGCGGCGAGCAGCAGCAGGCTCATGGCCGCGATGCGGTGACACCGGCTGCGAGCCCGTCCAGCCCGTCAATCAGGTTGATGACGTTGGTGAACCCCACGATGTAGATCGAGCGTGACGGGCGCGGCGAGCAGGCCCAGCGACACGAGCCCCCCGCCGAACGGGGTTCCCCACGTAGGCGATCTTGAGCCCGGAGGCGATCGCGATTCGCAGCCGCCACGACCTGGCCGAGAAGCTTGAACCCGGGCGAGAGCGTCATGAGGTCGTCGACGAGGCCGACCAGGAAGATGACGGTCATCGCGAGCCAGCACGCCGAGGACCCGAACGCGCGCGGTCCCGCCGCCGACGAGCGTCCCTCCCCAGCCCAGGTAGTACTCGCCCGCCGCCTGGACCGCCATCGCCGTCATCACACCCGCGAAGATGGCAACGCCGCCCAGGCGCGGAATCGGCGTGCTGTGGACCTTGCGGCCGCCGGGCGTGTCGACCAGCCCGTACGCGATGGCGATCCGGCGCACCAGCGGGGTCACGATGTAGGTCACGAGCGCACCGACCGCCGCGATGAGCAGGTAGTGGCGCAGGCTCACGCGGTCGCGACCTTGAGCTGCCGAGGAACGACGTTCGCCTCGGCAAGGAGCTCCGCCGAGAGCGGGTCCGGGTACGGGTCGCGGTACACGATGTCGACCACCCCGGCGTTCAGCAGGATCTTCGCGCACAAGCACGCACGGCTGGTGCGTGCAGTAGGCGGTGGACGCCGTCCATGGCGATGCCGTGCTTGGCCGCCTGGATCACGGCGTTCTGCTCGGCATGGATGCCTCGGCAGAGCTCGTGATGACTCCCCGACGGGATGTTGCGCTGCTCGCGGAGGCAGCCGACCTCCTCGCAGTGCGCGAGGCCCTTGGGAACGCCGTTGTAGCCGGTCGCGAGGATGCGCTTGTCCTTGACCAGCACCGCGCCGGTCGCGCGGCGCAGGCAGGTCGACCGGCCGGAGACCTGCTCGGCGATCGACATGAAGTACTCGTCCCAGGACGGTCGTGGCATGTGCGCGTGGCCCCCGTTCCGGTTGCGGCTACTTGGTGCCGAAGATGCGGTCGCCCGCGTCGCCGAGGCCGGGCACGATGTAGCCGTGGTCGTTGAGGTGCGAGTCGATCGAGCAGGTGTAGATGTGGATGTCGTCGCAGTGGCTGAGGACCTCTTCGATGCCCTCGGGCGCGGCGATGATGACGAGCAGGTCGATGTGGCGGGCGCCCTTCTCGCGGAGCAGCTGGATCGCGGCGGCCGCCGAGCCGCCCGTGGCGAGCATCGGATCGACGATCAGGACGTCTGCGCTCGGCGATGTCCTCGGGAAGCTTGCAGTAGTACTCGACGGGCCGCAGCGTGACCGGGTCGCGGTACAGGCCGACGTGACCGACGCGCGCGGCAGGGATGAGCTCGAGGATGCCGTCGACCATGCCGAGCCCCGCGCGCAGGATCGGGATGACCGCGACCTTCTTGCCGGCGAGCACGTACGAGGTCGTCTCGGTGATGGGCGTCGTGACCGAGGTCTCAGCGAGCTGGAAGCCGCGAGTCGCCTCGTAGGCCTCGAGCATGGCGAGTTCCTTGACCAGCTCGCGGAACTGCTTGGATCCGGTCTTGTGGTCGCGCAGGATCGTCAGCTTGTGCTGGACGAGCGGATGATCGACCACCGTGACGTTGGGATACGGGCTTGCCTGGGGCATGTTCTGTTGCTCCTCTCGGGCGGAAGAGATGCGGACAGCTGCGACTACGGAAGCTCAGGGTAGAGCGGGTGAGCGTCGAGCAGGGTCTTGACCTGGGCGCGGACGTCGGACAACTCGGGCTCGTCGTCGCGATTGAAGACGGTCCTCGCGATCAGGCGACCGACCGTGTGCGCCTCGGACTCGGTGAATCCGCGGGTGGTCATCGCGGGCGAGCCGACGCGGATGCCGCTCGTGACGAACGGGCTCTCCGGGTCGTTGGGGATCGAGTTCTTGTTGGTGGTGATGCCGACGTCCTCGAGGAGCCGCTCGGCGTCCTTGCCGGTGATTCCGGCCGGACGCAGGTCCACGAGCAGGAGGTGGTTGTCGGTGCCGCCCGAGATCAGGCGCAGGCCGCTCTCGACCATCGCCTCGCCCATCGCGCGAGCGTTGACCACGACCTGGTCGATGTAGTCGGCGAACTCCGGCTGCATCGCCTCTTTGAACGCGACCGCCTTGGCGGCGATGACGTGCTCGAGCGGGCCGCCCTGCAGGCCCGGGAACACCGCCTTGTCGAGCTTGGCCGCCCACTCCTCCTTGCAGAGCACGAAGCCCGAGCGCGGACCGCGCAGCGTCTTGTGCGAGGTCGAGGTCACGAAGTCGGCGTAGGGAACCGGCGAGGGATGCGCGCCCGTCGCGACCAGCCCGGCGATGTGCGCCATGTCCACCATGAGCACCGCGCCGACCTGCTTGGCGACGTCGGCGAAGCGCTCGAAGTCGATGATGCGAGGATACGCCGAGGCCCCCGCGATGATCATCTTGGGGCGGTGCTCCTTGGCGAGCCGCTCCATCTCGTCGTAGTCGATCGTCTCGGACTCCATGTCCAGTCCGTACGGCACCACGTTGAACCACTTGCCCGAGAAGTTGACCGGCGATCCGTGCGTCAGGTGCCCGCCCATCGCAAGGCTCATCCCGAGCACCGTGTCGCCCGGGTCGAGCGCCGCGTAGTAGACGGCGAGGTTGGCCTGCGCGCCCGCGTGCGGCTGCACGTTGGCGTGATCGGCGCCGAACAGCGCGCAGACGCGATCGCGCGCGAGGTTCTCGACGATGTCGACCTTCTCGCAACCGCCGTAGTAGCGCTTGCCCGGAAGCCCTTCGGCGTACTTGTTGGTCAGAACGGTACCGGAGGCCTCAAGCACCGCCATCGACACGAAGTTCTCGGAGGCGATCAGCTCGATGGTCCCGCGCTGGCGCTCAAGTTCGGCGTCGATCGCCGAGGCGACCTCGGGATCCTGCGCGGCGATGTGCTTCATTGACATGCGCTTGTGCGTCCTTCCGTCTGATGCCGCGCGGATGCGGCTCCTGCCGATCATGCTGTGCGCGGCCGAAGCCGCCGTGTCAGCGAATACCACTGGCTACTCGTCAGAACTGCCAATCGCGTCTTCCGCCGCCGAGATCTTGGCGACCCGATCGGCGTGGCGCCCCTGCGCGAACGGGGTGGCGAGGAACACGTCGACGATCTCCTCGTTGACCTGCTCGGGCACGAAGCGCGCCGAGACGGTCACCATGTTGGCGTTGTTGTGCTCGCGGGCGAGCCGCGCGAACTCCGGCGTGGTGACGTTGGCCGCGCGGACGCCGTGAACCTTGTTGGCGGCGATGGCCATGCCGATGCCCGTTCCGCACACGAGAACGCCGAGGTCAGCCTCACCGGCGGCTACGAGTCGCGCCGCGGCGATCGCGAAATCCGGGTAGTCGACAGAGTCCTCGCCGTTGAGCGTGCCGACGTCGGTGACGGTCATCCCGGCTTCAGTGAGGTGCTGCGCCAAGTCGCTGCTTCTGGTCGAATCCCGCGTGATCGCTACCGATGACGACGCGCATGAAGTCAGCCCCTCGGGTCTTGGGTGGCGGTGAATGTCGTGATTGTACCGCACTCGTGCCCGGCCCCCGCAGGGGGTCCGGGCACGAGTCATGAGCCAGTTGGAGATGAGGTTCGTGGTGCTCGGAATGCTAGTTGCCGCCGGCCACAGTCGCCGTGATCTGATCGGCAGGGATCGCTCCTTCGCGCACGATCACGGGCTCGTCACCCGTGCACAGCACCACCGTGGATGCCTGCTGGTGCGCGGTCTCGCCGCCGTCGAGGGACAGGTCGGCCGCGTGCAGGATGCGGGTCTCGACCTCTTCGAACGAGCCGGGCGCCGGGTTGCCGTGGGTGTTCGCACTGGTGGCGATGATCGGCCCGCCCGATGACTGGATGAGCTCGATGATGACTTCATGGTCCGGGGAGCGCAGCGCGACGGTTCCGTCGGGCGCGCGGAAGTCCCGGCCGACCCGCTCCGAGGCGCGTGACCACCAGCGTGAGCGGCCCCGGCCAGTAGGCGTGCGCCAGTCGGTGTGCATAGTCGGGAATCTCGACACCGTAGGTGTCGAGCGCGTCTTCGTTCTCGACGAGCCAGGGCAGCGGCTTGTCGAGCGGTCGGACCTTGACCTCGAAGATCTCCTGAGCACCGAACTTCGAGTCAGCGAGCGCGCCGATTCCGTAGACCGTCTCGGTGGGAAACACGACGAGTCCGCCGTCACGGAGTACCGTGGCGGCAAGGTTTATCACTTCTGCGTTGGGGCTCTCCGAATCGATGTGGTACGTCTTTGACATGGCGAACGCCTCCCTGTTCATCCCTGCCCGGATGGTTGTCAGAGTCGTCCGCCGAGCCGAGCGCTGAGGATACGGTCGCGACCGGTGAGGTCTGAGACGACTGTGACATCTTCATACCACTCTACCGCTTCCTCGGCCGCTTTCCGCACCATTCTTTCGTCGAGTTCGACCGCCAAAAGCCCGCCCGGCCGCAGCCACCCGCGTCCACCTGCGAGAATCCGCCGGTAGACGTCGAGGCCGTCGGTTCCGCCGTCCAATGCGAGGCGCGGCTCAAAGCCCGACAACCTCGGCACGGCAGCGTCGGGACGTCGGCCGAAGGGATGTACGGCGGGTTGGAGACGATGACGTCCAGCGTCCCCCGCTCGCCTTCCGGCAGCGCCGAGAAGAGGTCGCCCGGCAGCGTGGTGACGACATCGTCCAAGCCGAGACGGGCGGCGTTCTCGGCGGTCGACTGCGACGGCTGTCGGCGAGATGTCGGTCGCGAAGACCGTCGCTGCCCGGACACTCCGAGGCGATCGAAAGTGCGACGCAGCCCGAACCCGTGCACAGGTCGGCCACGACCGCCGCTCCGCGCTCCGTCGACCGCGCGGCGAACCGCCGGGAGGACGGTGTCGACGAGCACCTCGGTCTCGGGTCGCGGGATGAGCACACCGGGCCGCACCTTGAGCACCAGGTGGCGGAAGGCGACCTCGCCCGTGACGTACTGGAGCGGCTCGCCGCGCGGCCCGCCGTGCGGACGCCCTCGCGCAGCGTCGCGCGCTCGGTAGTCCGAGAGCGGACGATCGTGGAAGGCGTAGAGCTCGACTCGCGAGAGCCCGGTCGCCGCCGAGAGCAGCCACTCGGCGCTGCGGCGCGGGTGCTCGTCGGCCTTCTCGGCGAGGAACGTGGTGGTCCAGTCGAGCGCGGCTTTCACGCTCCAGACCTGCTCGGCGGCCATCGCGTCCCGCTGCCGGCCGCTAGACGGCGGCCGCGAGGCGCTCGGCGCGGTCGGCGGCGACAAGGCCGTCGACGAGCGAGTCGATCTCGCCGGCCATGACCGCCGGGATGTTGTGGACGGTCAGGCCGATGCGGTGATCGGTGATCCGGTCCTGAGGGTAGTTGTAGGTGCGGATCTTCTCCGAGCGGTCGCCCGAGCCGATCTGGCTGCGTCGCTGGTCGCCGAGCTCGGCCTGCTGCTTCTCGAGCTCGAACTCGTAGAGCCGGGCGCGCAAGACGCGCATCGCCGCTTCGCGGTTCTGGAGCTGCGACTTCTGGTTCTGCGACTGAACCACGACGCCGGAGGGCAGGTGCGTGATGCGCACCGCCGAGTCGGTCGTGTTGACCGACTGGCCGCCCGGGCCGCTCGAGCGGTAGACGTCGATGCGGATCTCGTTCTGCTTGATCTCGATCTCGACGTCCTCGACCTCAGGCAGCACGGCGACGGTTGCCGTCGAGGTGTGGATGCGTCCCTGCGCCTCGGTAGCGGGAACGCGCTGCACGCGGTGGACGCCGGACTCGAACTTCATCTTGGAGAACACCTTGGCGCCGCGAATACGGAACGAGACTTCCTTGAAGCCGCCGGAATCGCTCTCGGCTCGAGTCGATCTCGTCGACCTTCCACTTCTGCAGCTCGGCGTAGCGGGTGTACATGCGGTAGAGGTCGCCCGCAAAGATCGCGGCCTCGTCGCCCCCGGCTCCGGCTCGGATCTCGACGATGATGTCCTTGTCGTCGTTGGGGTCGCCGGGAAGAAGCATGACCTTGAGCTCGTCTTCGAGCAGCGGGAGCTGAGCCTCCAGCTCCTTGATCTCCTCGGCGGCGAACTCCTTCATCTCAGGGTCGCTCTCCTGCTTGAGGAGCTCTCTGGCCTCGTCAAGCTGGGCCGAGGCGGTGAGGAACTCGCGTGCCTTCTCGGCGAGAGGCGCCTGAGCTGCCTGCTCCTTGGCGAGCCGCGTGTACTCCTTCTGGTCGGCAAGGACCGCCGGATCGCCGAGCTTGGCGGTCAGCTCGGTGTAGGTGTCGAGCATGTTCTGAAGCTTGGATCGCATGGAGGTAACGCGTCCTTACGTCGGTGGTGTCTCAAACGAGGAGTCTAGCTTACGGTCTCCTCGACGGGCATGTCAGGTACCTCGAGAACGTCTCCGGGAAGGTCGCCGGGGTGCGGCTCACCCTTGGCGATGCGCTCCTCGCGCTCCTCGCGGGCGATGATCGGAACCATGGCCGCCACGGCGACCTCGACCATGTCGTCGGTCGGCTCGCGCGTGGTCATGCGCTGCAGCTGCATCCCCGGCCACAGGAGGACCTTCACGAACGGGTTGGTCCGAGTGGTTGCCGGCCCACTTCACGGTGACCTCGTAGGCGAGGCCAGCGACGAGCGGCAGGAAGATCAGCCGAGCGAGGATGGCGATCATGGTGATGCCGATTCGGCTGGTCACGCCGAGGTTCTCGGCGATGAGCCTGACCGGCACGAGCGAGAAGACCAGGATCGCGAGGATCATGACCATCAGCAGGAATGACGTCCCGCACCGCACGTGGAGCGTCTCGTAGCGCTGGATGAGCTCGGGCTCGAGCGGAAGGTTGTGCTCGTAGGCGTGGATGGTCTTGTGCTCGGCGCCGTGGTAGCCGAACACGCGCTTGATGTCTTCCATGCGCCCGATCGCCCAGATGTAGCCGAAGAACGCCACTACGCGCAGGATGCCGTCGACCATGTTCCAGGCGAACGGCTGCTCGGTGGCCTTGATGCGGAAGCCGTAGGTCGTGAGCACCGCCGGCAGGACGATGAAGAACAGGATCGCGAGTCCGGCCCCCAGCACCATGGTGATGCTGATCTCCTTGGCGGACAGCTGCTCCTCCTCGGTGTCGCCGGCAAGTGACGCGGACACCGAGAAGGCCTTCATGGCCAGCGAGAGCGTCTCGACCATCGCGACGCAGCCTCGCACGATCGGCCAGCGCATCCAGCTCTTCTTCGCCTTGCCGGACTCCAGGTCATGCTCTTCGAAGTGGATGCTTCCGTCAGGCGTGCGGACCGCGACGGCCCAGTTGTACCTGCCGCGCATCATGATGCCCTCGAGCACCGCCTGACCGCCGATGTGCGTGTGCGTGATCGGGCCGTCGATCGCGGGCAGCTTGGCAGTTGCGTCAGTCACGTTTGGGTGCCTTCTCGTAGGGTTCGCCACAGGTCATCTTGCCTTCTCGGCAGGGGCCCCGCCGACAGGATGCTCCAGCGTCCATGAAGATGTACGGGGCCACCGGCTCGATGAGGTCCAGCATCACGAGTGCCAGCTCGCGGATCTCCCACTGCGCGCGCTTGCAGCAGCGCAGCTCGAAGAAGTGCAGAAGCTCGCGGATGTTCATGGTGACGACGATCTTGGTCTCCATCGCGTTGGGCAGCAGGTAGCGCGCGTCCTCGGGCGCGACACCCGAGTCAAGGAGCTGCCGGTAGGCGATGAACGACGCCGCGCACGAGTCGAGGAACGCCGAGGCGGCCTGTTCGTCGGCGGCCACCTCGGGAGGCACGATGAACGCGGGCTCATCGGTGTAGGACACGTAGCGCTGGGACTGCTGGTTGTAGCTCGCGAGCCGATGCCTGACCAGCTGGTGCGTGAGCGCTCGCGACACGCCGTCGATGGCGAAGGTGAAGCTCGCATGCTCCAGCGCCGAGGTATGGCCGCTGGTGATGATGACCTTGAGGACCTTGCGGACGGCCTCGTCGCTCATCGTCTCCATGAGCTCGGCCGCGCCGACCGGCGCGTAGCACAGACGCGCCGCAGCAGCGATCGCGCGCTCCGGATCAGGCGTGCATGAGAGCAGTTTGACGTCCACGTACGAGCTGCCTCCTAGGGGCTGGGCGACACGCGAGCTGCGCGAGAAAGAAGACGGGGAGACGAGTCGCCTCGTCTCCCCATTCTAGACAGCGTGTAGGCGATGCGCGAACTTACTCGGCGGCCTCGATGTCGGTCTCTTCGATGATCTCGGCCACGACCTCGCCGGTCTCTTCGTCGGTGATGACCGTGTCGGTGACGATGATCTCCTCGACGACCTCGCCGGTCGCCTCGTCGGTGACAACGACGTCGTCGATGACGGTGTCGGCGACGAGCCCGTCGGCCTCGTCAACCTCGATGACCTCACTGACGGTCTCCTCGGCATCGAACTTGTCGGCGCGCGCCTCACGCTGCGCGGCCTTCTCCTCGCGAGTCGCCTTGACCTTCTCGGCTTCCTTGGCCTTGGCGGCCTTCTCGGCTTCCTTGGCCTCCTTGGCGACCTTCGCAGCGGCAGCGGCCTCGTCGGCGGCCTTCACGCGGGCGACCTTGTCGGCGGCTTCCTTCTCGCGAACCGTCGCGGCAGCGTTGCCGAACTTGTCGCTGAAGCGCTGGACACGGCCACCGGTGTCGACGAACTTCTGCTTGCCGGTGTAGAACGGGTGGCACTCCGAGCACAGCTCGACGTGCAGGTCCGACTTGGTCGAACGCGTCTTGAACGTGTTACCGCACGAGCAGTGGACGGTTGCTTCCACGTACTCCGGGTGGATTCCCTGCTTCACTTACAAACACCTCCGATAACGGCCTGGTTTCCGACCAGGCCTGAGGACAGCCGAGCTAGTGTATCACCGCACCAGCCGACCAGCAAAGGAAATCTGGACGGGTTTGAGGGTCTTCGCAACGGGGTCGAGCTGTGCGAGCGGCATCCCTTGGGGGTGCCGCGCGCAGTTACGCAGCAGAGCCGCCCACACGGGCGGCTCTGCGAGTATGTCTGAGCACGGCGCCCCCGAGGGATGCCGCGCCTGCTAGAACTCGACGCCGTTGCCCTTCTCTCCGGCGCGTCGCGCCATCTTCGCGAGGAACTCCATGTTGCTCGGGGTCTGCTTGAGGCCCTTGATGAGCATGTCCATGGCGCGCTCGGGGTTGTCGATGCCGTGAAGGATGCGGCGGATGCCCCACACGAACGGCGCCTCGGCCGGATCGAGGATGAGCTCTTCCTTGCGGGTGCCGGACGTGATGACGTCGATGGCGGGGAAGATGCGGCGGTCGGCCAGGCTGCGGTCGAGCCGCAGCTCGAGGTTACCGGTGCCCTTGAACTCCTCGAAGATGACCTCGTCCATCTTGGAGCCGGTGTCCACCAGCGCCGTGGCGAGGATCGTGAGCGATCCGCCGAACTCGATGTTGCGCGCAGCGCCGAAGAACTTCTTGGGCGGGTAGAGCGCGGCCGAGTCGACACCGCCGGACAGGATGCGTCCGGATGCGGGACTGGCCAGGTTGTAGGCGCGCGCAAGACGCGTGATCGAGTCGAGCAGGATGACGACGTCGCGGCCGCTCTCGACGAGGCGCTTGGCGCGCTCCATCACGAGCTCGGCGACGGCGATGTGCTGCTCGGACGGCATGTCGAAGGTCGAGCTCACGACTTCGCCGTGGATCGAGCGCTCCATGTCCGTGACTTCCTCGGGACGCTCGTCGACGAGCAGGCACATGAGGTAGACCTCGGGGTTGTTCGCGCGTGATGGCGGCGGCGACGTCCTTGAGCACGGTGGTCTTGCCCGCCTTGGGCGGCGAGACGATCAGCCCGCGCTGGCCCTTGCCGATCGGGGCGACCAGGTCGATGGTCCGCGCCGTCAGGAAGTCCTTGCCGTGCTCCATGCGCAGACGCTCTTCAGGGTAGATCGGCGTGAGGTCCGCGAACTTGGGCCGGCCCTTCGAGGCGCCGGGATCCCGACCGTTGACGGCGTCGAGACGCTGGAGCGCCGGGTACTTCTCGGACTCCTTGGGCGGACGGACCTGCCCGCGGATGAGATCGCCTCGGCGAAGCTCGTTGCGGCGAACGACCGACATCGACACGTAGACGTCGCGGTCGCCGGGCAGGTAGCCGCCGGTGCGGACGAAGCCGTAGCCTTCGGGCAGGACGTCGAGGATTCCGGAGATCTCGACGAAGCCCTCGGACTTGATCTTGGCCTCGAGGACGGCGTCGATGATCTCGTCCTTCTTCTTCAGCAGCTTGGTGTCGAGACCGATCTCGGTCGCCATGGCCCGGAGTTCGGCGACGGTCTTGGCTGCGAGGTCTTCGCGCTTGATCGAAGGCTGCGGAGCCTGTTCTTGCGGCGGCTGACCGCCGCTTCCACCTCGGCGGCCGCGCTTGCGGGGACGTGCGCTCATGCGTTCTTCACTTTCTCCCAGTCGGCCAGGAATGACTCCAGGCCCCTATCGGTGAGCGGATGCTTCACCAGGTTCTTGAGCACGGAGAACGGGACCGTCGCGATGTCGGCGCCCATGAGGGCCGCCTGCGTGACGTGGTTCGCCGAGCGAATCGAGGCCGCGATGACCTCGACTTCGTGACCGAAGTCGTAGTTGCCCAGCGCGACGACCACGTCGGCGAGCTGGGCGATACCGTCTTCGCTGATGTCGTCGAACCTGCCGACGAACGGCGATATGTACGAAGCTCCCGAACGGGCCGCCAGCATCGCCTGCGGCACCGTGAAGCACAGCGTCATGTTCACCTTGATGCCGCGCTCGTGAAGGATCTTGGTGGCGGCCAGGCCCTCGGGCATGGTCGGGACCTTCACGATGAGGTTCGGCGCGATGGCTGCGAGCTCCTCGCCCTCGCGCACGATCTCGTCACGCTTCAGGCCGACGGTCTCGCCGCTCACCGGGCCGTCGACGATGTCGCAGATGCGCTTCAGGTGGTCGTGGAAGCCCGCGAGCGTACCGCCGACCCGCGAGTACAGCGTGGGGTTGGTCGTGACTCCGGAGAGCACACCCCAACTCGCCGCCTCTTCGATCTCGGCGATGTCCGCCGTGTCCAGAAAGAACTTCACGTCGTCTTTCCTCCCACCTTCTCTGTGCGCCGAGTATCCGGCTCTAGTCGGTATCGAGAGCGCTTGCCACCACGATGCTCGAGCACTTCTGCCACCGTGCGGTCGAGCTGGTGGCTGTAGATGCACCGGGATGTCGTGTTCCTGCGCAAGGTCCTCGATGTATCCACCCAGCGTGCGGATGTTTGCGAAGTTGTCGCGGTAGCGCGCGTGCGGCCGATTGCCGTCTGTCTGGGCTTCTCGGATGTAGAAGTGGCTCAGATGGGATTCCTCGTCATCCACCCCGATGACGAGCTGGACCACCCGAGCGGTGCCGAACTTTCGGGGGTCAAGGTATCCCGGGACGATGTGGATGCCCTCCACCACCATCGACATGCCTTCGAGCACCGCGCGCTTGATCAGCGCGTTGACTCCGGTGCTTACGACGGCGGTCTGCTCGCGAAAGCCGACGATCACGGGATTGGCGCCTTGCGGCACCGGGACTCGCAGACCTCGCCACGCGTTGAACGCACTCTGATGAATCGCGGGCATGAGGTCCTTGGTGAATATACCACGCATGACTTCTCGGATGGAATCCGTCGACGAAATGCGGTTGATGCCCAGCCGGTGGGCGACCTCGGTGGCGATCGTCGACTTGCCCACGCCGGTCGTTCCGCCGATCAGCACGATGAGCGGGCGGTCGCTGGCGAGACACCTCGCGAAGCTTCCGGTAGCGCGTCGCGTACCGCTCCCCCGCCGAGCGCTCCAGATGCTCCATCGGCGATCGTGCGAACCCTCTCCGAGGAGATCCTGTGTCTCGTCGTGCTCGAGCAGCTCGTCTTCGATGGCTTGGGCGATCGTCCAGGCCTTGTTGGGCACCAGCCCGGTCGCCGTGAACGACTGGGCGAGCAGGCCCTTGGAGAACGGCAGGCCGTGCGCCTTGTCGGTGATGATGATCGTCTTGGAGTCTGTCACGTCGCCCCCTCCCCACGCGTCCGCCCGCGAGCTAGCGCGGTTCGGGCAACCGAGCTCGATAGCTGCTTCCAGGTCCGCGCCGTCGACGGCGACCGGCACGTTGTCGCAGAGCACCGTCGGCACACCCCACTCCTCGCCCGCGGCCGCCACCACGTCGATCGCGGCCGCCTTGAGCTCGGTCAGCAGCAGGTCGAACCTGCCTGCCGACGGCGGCCATGTCCGCGCGCAGCAGCGAGCGGTCCGAGAGGTTGCGCGCTCGACGCGACGACCTCGCAGCCGTACTCGCTCCTCGAGGTGCGCCGCGAGCGTCGGCAGCATCGCAGCGGGCGCGGTCGTCGCGAAGAAGACGCGCTTGCCCGCGACCGGCTCGATGGGCGCCGGGCGAAACGTCGTGGCGACCACCGGCAGGTCCGGCCGCGCCGAGGCGATCGCAGCGCGGATGGCCGTCGATCTCGGCGGGCGTGGCGACGGGCTCCTCGGCGGTGGCGATGATCGCGAGGTCCGCGCGCGCGAGGCGGTACGGGCCGAAGTAGTCGCGCACGTACGTCTCGCCGCGGCCGGCGCCGATCACGAGCACGGTCGCGTCGGCCGCGACCGGCGGAATCGCCGAGCCGGAGCCCTCGAGGATGAGGAGCTCCTTGCCGAGCGTGTCGGCGAGCAGCGCGCCTTCGGGCACGTTGCTGAAGAACGTCTCGCCGGCCATGCCGCCGCCGCACCGCCGGCAGCCGACGGTCGTGACGCGGCTCATCACCGCGTCCTCGTAGTTGTCGCTCGACGCGTGCACGCCCTCGCGCGCGAGCGCGAGCAGGTCGGGGGTGGTGAGCGCGACGCGCTCGCCGAAGATCAGCTCGGGCTCGGCGGGACCTCCTCGGCCCATCGCCAGCACCGCGACGTCGATCCCTGCGGCCTTGAGCTGCCGAGCGATGTAGGCGCTGACGGCGGTCTTGCCCACGCGCTTGCCGGTGCCGATGATCCCGAGCGCCGGCGTCACGGTGACCACCTGCGCGCGGGGCGGCGTGAAGACGAAGTCCGCGCCGCGGTACTCGGCACCCGGCGGCCAGCGCGATGGACGCGAGTTCGAAGCGCTCGGCCGAGGTCAGCACCGGCTCGTCGGACAGGTCGACCACGGCGTCGGGCAGGTAGCGTTCAAGCGCCGTCGACAGCGCCTCGGCGGCGGTGGGTGCGGTCACGAGCGGCACGCCGTAGGCGCCGAACCCCGCGTCGAGGTCGATCTTCTCGGTCCCGCCGAGAAACGCCGCCGCGACGCACCTCGTGCTCGCGCGCGAGCTCCCCGAGCGCGAAGCGAACGACGGGCGGGTAGTGCTCGCCGTCGATGAGCGCGACGACGCGGCTCATGCCTCGGCCTCGGCGATCCGCACGTCCTCGGCGGTCACGTCCGGCGCGACGGGGTCGGAAACGCTCGCGCCCGGCCGCCAGCCGCAGACGTGCTGGTGAAGGCCCCGGTAGTCGCCGACGATCTCGGCGTCCACGTAGGGCTCCTTGCGAAGGATGCGGACGTTGGTGTTGTCGCGGATCTCGATGATGTTGTACGAAGGCCGCACCTTGCCGCGCAGCCGGTGCGTGCAGCAGGTCCCGGCGTTGACGATGAGCATGTCCTCCAGGCGCCAGACGTTGGGGACGTGCTTGTGGCCGCAGAGCACGAGGTCCACGCCGTTGTCGGCGAGCACGCGGAGCAGGTCGCCCGCGTCGTGGACGATGTTGCGCTCGCGCCCGGTGCCCGGCACCGGCACCAGGTGGTGGTGCATCGCGACGATCTTGAACTCCTCCTGGTCGATCGCGAACCGCTCCTCGAGCCAGCGGTACAGGTTGCGCCCGATGCGCCCGGAGTCGAGGTCGGGCTCGCTCGAGTCCAGCCCGATGACGCGCAACCCCGGCGAGTTCGAGTTCGATGCGTCGCGCGCCGAAGAGCTCCTCGAAGTGCACGTCGCCCACGTTGCGGGCGTCATGGTTGCCGATGAGAACCACCTGGCGCGCGCACTCGATGCGCTGCAGCAGGCGGTGGGCCTGCCGGAACTCGGCGCGAAAGCCCATGTCGGTCAGGTCGCCGGTCACGATCACGATGTCGGGCGCAAGCTCGTTGAGCTCGTCGACCACGCGGTTCGCAAGACTGGGGATGTGGTACTGGCGACCCGCAGTGCAGGTCCGAGATCTGCGCGATCACGAGGGGATTGCTCATGCCCATCGACCACCCTTGTTCAGAGGACCATCGGCCTACTTGGGGACCGCGACGCCCCCGCCTTGCCCCGTCAGCTTGCCCGCCGCATCGAGATTGCCAAGCTGCCTCTCGATACCGAGCAGCGTGTTCAGGATCGTGTCGAAGCGCGCTTCGTCGTAGCGGACCACCTGCGTAGTCGCCCTTGATCCCGCCGAGCTTGGCCGCCGCTTTGAGCGCGTCCTCATACGTGCCGAGCTCGTCGACCAGACCGAGCTTCTTGGCCTCCGAGCCGTTCCAGGCCCAGCCGGTGGCCAGGCTCTCGACCTCGGAGCGCTCCATCTTGCGGCCCTCGGCGACGATGTCGATGAACTGGGCGTAGACCTCGTCGACCGACGTCTGGATGAGCGCCGTCTCGGTCGCGGTGAGCGCCTCGAACGGGCTGCCCGCGCCCTTGTACTCGCCCGCGGTGATCGTCACGAACTTGATGCCGAGCTTCTCGAGCAGCCCGTTGACGTTGGGGATCTCGGTGATGACGCCGATGCTGCCCACCGCCGAGCCGGGCAGCGCGATGATCGTGTCGGCCTGCGAAGAGACCATGTAGGCGCCCGACGCGTCGACGTCGCCCACCGAGACGACGACCGGCTTCTTGGCGGCCTTCACGTACGCCGAGATCTCCTCGCTCGCGGCGACGGTGCCGCCGGGCGAGTTGACGCGCAGCACGATCGCCTTGACGTCGGAGTCATCCTCGGCACGGTTGAGCTTGTCGAGGAACTCCTCGGGCGTGATGATGCCGCCTGCCGCCGAACCGCTCCCCGCGATCGCTCCGTCCATCGGGATGACGGCGATACCGTTGCCGGAGATCAGCCGATCGGGGTTACCACTGCCGAGAAGCGACACCGACCAGCCGCAGCTGCCGATGATGGCGGCAAGGCTGAGCGAGATCACGAGCACCCATATCCACGCACGTGACTTGCGAGCGGAGCTGCACGGTGCGGCGGGCGCGACGAGCGCGGGATGGCCGGGCGGAGTTGCGGGTCTTCGAAGGACATGCGTGCCTCCGTGCGTTGAGGGTGAGATGCGGAAAGCGGAAAGCGAGGGATTGAGAGGTATCTTCCCCTCGCGAGGCCAAGTCGGTCAAACATGCAGAGTACTCGCTGCTCGCCGGCTGCGGCAGAGCGTTCGGCGTCAGAGGAGTCGGGCGCCCTCGCCGATCGATGCGGACCGCCTGCGGGGCGCGGCGCGTCGGGAGCGCACGCGCGCCCACGGCCGCGCGCTCTGCGACCTCGACCGCGAGCGCGTAGGCGGCCTCGTCGGTGTCGGCGGCGACCAGGCCGATGACCGTCGGCCCGGCACCGGAGAGCGCCACGCCGGCGGCGCCCGCGCTGCGCAGGATGTCGTGGACGGCCCGCAGGTCGCCGACGGCCGAGGCGCGGTACGGCTCGTGCAGGCGGTCGGCGAGCGCCGCGCCGAGAAGCTCGGGCCGGCCGGTCGCGATCGACGCCGCCAGCAGTCCGGCGTGCGCGACGTTGAAGGCGGCGTCCGCGTGCGGAACGTCCGTCGGCAGCATCGCGCGAGCCTTCGAGGTCGCGAGCTCGCCGGTCGCCGACGACCACGACCGCAGCCAGTCCGCGAGCCGGCTCGAAGCGAGCGGTTCTCGGCCGACCGGCGTCGGTCCAGCACACCGTGAAGCCGCCGAGAATCGCCGCGGCGGCGTTGTCGGGATGGCCCTCGATGCCCGCGGCGAGCTCCAGCACGCGATCGCTCCCGGGGTCCTCGGCGAGCAGCCGGAACCCCAGCAGCAGCCCGCCGACGATCGCCGAGGACGACGAGCCGAGCCCGTTGCCGAGCGGGATGCGGTTGACGCACTTCACGCGCGCAGCTGCGTCCGGCTGACCGGCGACCTCGAAGGCGACCTTCATCGCGCGGACGACCTGGTTGCGCTCGTCGGTGGCGAGCACGCCCGCGCCCTCGCCCTCGACCTCGACGCTCCAGCGCTCGGCCAGCTCGGCCTCGAACTCGTTGTGGAGGTCGAGCGCCAGGCCGAAGGAGTCGAAGCCCGGGCCGAGGTTCGCCGAGGTGGCGGGTACTGAGACGCCGGCTCCCACGGACTAGAGCTCCTCGACGCGGATGACCGCGGCGATGCTCGTCACCACGTCGAGCGACTCGATCTCGGCCAGCGCCGAGCGCACGTCGGCCTCGCGAGCGGTGTGCGTCACGTAGACGATCTGCGCGACGCCGCCCTCGGCGCGCTTCTGGATGACGGAGCCGATCGAGACGCCGTGCGCGCCGAACACCGTGGCGACCGCGGCGAGCACGCCGGGCTGGTCGGCGACGGCGAGGCGCACGTAGTACTCGGTCTCGAGCTGCGCGATGTCGCGGACCGGCGAGCGTCTCGGTGCAGGTGCAGCCGACGAGCGGCGCGCACCCGGTCTGGATGCGGCGCGCCTCCTCGATCAGGTCGCCGACGACCGCCGAGGCGGCCGGCAGCGAGCCGGCGCCCTCGCCGAAGAACATCGTCTCGCCCACCGCGTCGCCGACCACGTAGATGGCGTTGTAGACGCCGTTGACGCTGGCGAGCGGGTGGGCGTTGGGGATCATGGTGGGATGCACGCGCACGTCGATGCCCTCGGGAGTGCGACGCCCGATCGCGAGAAGCTTGATGGTGTAGCCCATCTCGGCGGCGTAGGCGATGTCCTCGGGAGCGAGTCCGCGGATTCCCTCGGCGGGGACCTGGCTCATCACCACGCGGCTGTTGAACGCGATGGAGCACAGGATCGCGATCTTGGCGGCGGCGTCGAGGCCGTCGACGTCGGCGGTCGGGTCGGCCTCCGCGAAGCCCTTGGCCTGCGCCTCGGCGAGCGCGGTCGCGTAGTCGAGACCGTCGGAGGCCATGCGCGTGAGCATGTAGTTGGTGGTGCCGTTCACGATGCCCATGACCGTCTGGATCTCGTTGCTGGTCAGCGAGTGCTTGAGCGGGCCGATGATCGGGATGCCGCCGCCGACGCTCGCCTCGAAGAGGACGTCGACGCCGTTGGCCTCGGCCGCCTGCATGACCTCTTCGCCGTGGCTCGCGAGCAGCGCCTTGTTGGCGGTGACGACGCTCTTGCCGGAGTTCAGCGCCGCAAGCACGACCTCGCGCGCGACACCGGTCCCGCCGATGAGCTCGATGACGATGTCGAGCGAGTCGTCGGCGATCACGTCGTGCCAGTCGTCCGAGCACTTCTCGGCGGGAAGGCCGAGATCGGCGAAGCGCTCGGTGGTGCGGTCGGCGAAGCGCGCCAGCTCGATGTCGACGCCCGCGCGGCTGCGGAAGTCCTCGCCGTGGCGCGTCAGAATCTCGACGACGCCGGATCCAACGGTTCCCAGTCCGACCAGGCCGACTCTGATGGTGCGCATGACGATTCCTCCGCGTTCCGTGGCCGCGCACGGAGCGCGCAGCTGCCGGCGACCATTGTAGCCGAGAAGCCCAGACCGCCCGGCGGCGCGCGACCGGACACCGTCTCGCGGCTAGTCCGAGACCGCGCCGGGCATGAGAGAAGCCTTACGCCGCTCTCACCCCCGCTCACGTTCGGTGCCGATGGTATGCAAGACAAACGGCGGGCAGAACGATCACCCACAACAGAGCACGACCCGCCATGACGCACTCTCGGAGGTGCTGCATGAAGAGACGCATCATCGTCCCTGTAGTTGCCGTAGCGGTATTCGGCCTCATGGTCGGATTCGCTACCGTCGCACAGGCATTCCCCTCGAAGACGGTTGCGTGTGACAACTGCCACAGCGGGGCGAACATCCCCGTCACCGCGACGGCCGGCGCCACCGTCGGCACGACGGTCACGTACGCGCTTAGCGCCCCAGGTGCAGACGCCATCGCCGTGTTCGACGGCGCCACCAAGGTCGCCACGCTCGGCGCGTCCGGGCGTTCTCGGCCACGGTCGGCAAGCCCTACGCCGTCTACGCGGTCGCCGGCCCGTCGACGGGTGACGGCATCGGAAGCACCCTGTTCACGCCGACCGCTCCCGTCGTCGCCCCCGCGGCCCCCGCTCTCAACGCCACCTACAACACGACCACCGGCAACGTGACCATCACGTGGGCCGCCGTGGCCGGCGCCACGAGCTATGACTACCAGGTCGGCACCGGCGCGGTGCTGTCCACCACCGGCACCTCGGTCTCGCTTTCCGGCCTGGCCGTCGGCAACACCGCGTTCAAGCTGCGCGCCACCAACGCGGCGGCTCGAGCGCCTACGCGGCCGCGACGATCGTCTACACGGTCCCGGTGGTCGCCCCCGCGGCCCCCGCTGCTCAACGCCACCTACAACACGACCACCGGCAACGTGACCATCACGTGGGCCGCCGTGACCGGCGCCACGAGCTATGACTACCAGGTCGGCACCGGCGCGGTGCTGTCCACCACCGGCACCTCGGTCTCGCTTTCCGGCCTGGCCGTCGGCAACACCGCGTTCAAGCTGCGCGCCACCAACTCCGGCGGCTCGAGCGCCTACGCGGCCTCGACGATCGTCTACACGGTCCCGGTCGTCGCCCCCGCGGCCCCCGCTGCTCAACGCCACCTACAACACGACCACCGGCAACGTGACCATCACGTGGGCCGCCGTGACCGGCGCCACGAGCTATGACTACCAGGTCGGCACCGGCGCGGTGCTGTCCACCACCGGCACCTCGGTCTCGCTTTCCGGCCTGGCCGTCGGCAACACCGCGTTCAAGCTGCGCGCCACCAACTCCGGCGGCTCGAGCGCCTACACGGCCGCGACGATCGTCTACACGGTCCCCGGTCGTCGCCCCCGCGGCCCCGGCTGCTCAACGCCACCTACAACACGACCACCGGCAACGTGACCATCACGTGGGCCGCCGTGACCGGCGCCACGAGCTATGACTACCAGGTCGGCACCGGCGCGGTGCTGTCCACCACCGGCACCTCGGTCTCGCTCTCCGGCCTGGCCGTCGGCAACACCGCGTTCAAGCTGCGCGCCACCAACGCGGCGGCTCGAGCGCCTACGCGGCCGCGACGATCGTCTACACGGTCGTCACCCCGCCGACGCCGAAGCCCACCGCGCATTCCCAAGGTGAAGAAGCACCTCAACGTCAGCACACGCTACGCCAGGAGACTGACCGCCACGATCTACCAACACCTCCACCGGCGCCAAGCGCAAGTCCAGGGTCGACCGCAAGGGCAACGTCACCTTCACCAACGTGCCTGTCGGCACCTACAAGCTCACGGTCACCGGCAGCAAGCGGGTCAAGTTCCGCGCCAGGACGATCGTGGTCAGGGCCCCGCGCGCCTAGCACCGCGATCACGTACGGACTCGCAGCGCTGACCGACAGGGATTCCGACGCGTCGACCAGAAGGGCGCTCCCGAACGGGAGCGCCCTTCTTGCTTCCTCAGTTGGACGCAGACCTGAGCGCCGAGGCTACTCCACTTCGCACTTCATCAAGTCGTCGTAGGTCTCTCGGCGGACGACCCAGCGCCACTCGCCCGTCGCCGACCAAGACCACGCCCGGGCGCACCTGCTTGTTGTAGTTGCTGCTCATCGACTGGCAGTAGGCGCCGGTCGCGCACACGCACAGGATGTCGCCGACCTCCGGGCACTGAAGCGGCGCGTCGTTGACCACGATGTCGCCGCTCTCGCAGTGCTTGCCGGCAACCGTCGCGACCATCTCGCGCGGCTGGTCGGCCTTGTTCGCGAGAAGCGCCTCGTAGTGCGCGTCGTAGAGCGACGTGCGGATGTTGTCGGACATGCCGCCATCGACCGCGACGTAGGTGCGGATGTTGGGGATCTCCTTGATCGAGCCGACGGTGTAGAGCGTCACGCCGGCGTTCGCCACGATCGAGCGGCCCGGCTCGACCGCCATCGCCGGCACCGTGAGGCCGTGCTTCTCGCACTCCTCCTTGATGCCGTCGACGACGACCTTGCCGTAGTCCTTCACCGTGGACGGCTCGTCGGGCAGGCCGTACGCGATGCCGAGACCGCCGCCCGTGTCGAGCATGCGCACCTCGACGCCGGTCTCGGCCTTGATCTCGGCGATGAACTCGACGATGACCTCGATGGCCTTCGCGAAGCTGTGCAGCGCGAAGATCTGGCTGCCGATGTGCATGTGCAGGCCGTCGAAGTCGATGCCCGGCAGCTCGATGGCGCGCTTGACCGCCTGCATCGCGAGGCCCTGGTTGCGGCCGAAGCCGAACTTCGAGTCCTCGGCGCCGGTCATGATGAAGTCGTGGGTGTCGGCCTCGACGCCCGGCGTCACGCGGAGCAGGATCTTCTGCGAGACGCCGCGCTCGGCGGCCAGCGCGCTGAGGCGGTCCATCTCCTCGAAGCTGTCGACCACGATGCGCCCGACGCCGGCGTCGAGGCACTCGGCGAGTTCGAGCGGCGTCTTGTTGTTGCCGTGGACGTAGATGCGCTCCATCGGGAAGCCCGCGCGCAGCGCGAAGGCGAGCTCACCGCCGCTGGAGACGTCCAGGCAGCAGCCCTCCTCGGCGACGATCTTGAGCATCGCGAGCGACATGAACGCCTTGCCGGCGTAGACGGTGTCGACGTCGGGCCAGTGGTAGGTGGTCCAGGTCCGGTACTCGCGCAGCTGGTGGCGGATGGTGGCCTCGTCCATCACGTAGACGGCGGTGCCCGTCTCGGCGGCGAGTGCGACGGTGTCGAGGCCGCCGATCCAGAGGTGGCCGTCCTTGACCTCGGCGGTCATCGGCAGCACGGACATGAGGTCGGCGGCGGTCTTCAGGTCCGGCGTGGCCGGCGGACGCGGTGTGCTCGGCTTGCCCATGACGAGTCCCCTCAGGTGGCTGCGGTTCGTGGTGGTTCAGTATCTACTATTCCGGGCGCGTGAGAGGAGTGGCGGGCGTCCAGACTCAGACCAGCAGCCGCTCCAGGCCGTCGAGGATGAGCTCGAGCCCGAACCCGAACAAAGCGTCGTCATCATCGGCATTCGGTCATCGCGTACTCGACGAGCACCCTCGACAGGTTCGGATACTGCTCCGGCGGCAGTGCCTCGAGAATCTGCTCGCTCGCCTCGGCCGGGTCGATGTCTTCCCCAAACGACAGGCTCATGGCCTGTCGCTCGAAGCCGTAGACGTAGCTGTCAAGCGAGAAGAAGGCTTTGGCCGCGAGCGCCGGCGAGAAGCCGGCGTCGAGCAACGTGCCGAGGACACTGTCGGTGTACGCCCATCGGGCGGGGCTGTTCCGCTCGACGGAGTCCATCAGCGCGGCGGCCCAACGGTGGCGTGCGAAGACCTCTCGGGCGGACTCAGCCCTCGTGCGCATGGCCTCCTTCCAGTGAACCCCGGGCGCCGGGAGGTCGATCTGCTCGGCGGCCCAGTCGGCCATGCCATCCAGGATGTCGTCCTTGCCCGATACGTGGTTGTAGAGCGACGCCGCCTCCACGCCGAGAGATCCTGCGAGCTCACGCATAGTGAGAGCGTCGATGCCTTGCGCATCCGCGAGGTCGATCGCGGCAAGCACGACTCGCTCGCGCGTGAGCGGGGTTCGCGGCTTGTCGCCGCTCGCCTTGCCGGGCGACCCGGCTTCTCCGCAGGAGAGTCTCGGTCCACCTGTCGTCACCCTCCTGGCTTCTGTCGGCAGGTCACACCACTGCGATCCCTTGACATACTAACACTGTTAGTCATAGACTAACGTTGTTAGTTCCGACGACGCAGCTCGCAGCGCACGTCATGCGACGTCTCGCTGATGATCTGCACCGAGGGGGTCTCGACCATGTCAGTACTACGCACGCGTTCGGGGATTTCGACCATGTGGGTGTTCGTCATGCTCAACATGATCTTCGCCGACATACTCTCAGCGATGGACGCCAGCATCCTCAAGCAGTACCTCGCAGGCACCGCCGACCAGATCACGATCACGCCCACGTTCATCCTGATTGCGGCGATTGCGACGGAGATACCCATCGCGATGGTCGTCGCGTCTCGGCTGCTCCCGACGCGCATCAACCGGTGGGCCAACATCGTCGTGGCGATCTACACGGTCATCTACATCTGGGGCGGAATGGTTGCGATGCCGCACTACATCTTCTTCGCCGCGATGCAGACGATCGCACTGGCCTCGATCGCCTGGGCCGCGTGGGGAATGCGGGAGCCCGAGACTGCACCCGCGGATGCACGACCGACCGCCGCTACATCCGTTCCGGCGCACTCACGCCGAGAAGCGCGAGGACGGTCTCGAGCACGCTTCGGGTCGCGTCGACCGCATAGAGGCGCGCGGTGGTCAGCGCGGGATCATCGGTCATGACGCGGCACAGGGTGTAGAACTGGTGGAAGCCGGCTGCCAGGTCCTCGGCGTAGCGAGTGAGGCGGTACGGCGCCAGGTCCGTCGCCGCGCCCTCGGCCACCTCTGAGAACTCTGACAGCTTGCGCATGAGCGCGAGCTCGGCGGGCTCGACGAGCAGCGACAGATCCGCGTCGCCGGGCACGAACTCGGCCGAGAGCGCCGCGGCGGTCGCGTAGCGCGCGGCGAGCTCGTCGCCCGCCGCCTTGCGCAGGATCGAGCAGATGCGCGCATGCGCGTACTGCACGTAGAAGACGGGGTTGTCGGCCGACTGGGTGCGCGCCAGCTCGATGTCGAAGTCGACCGGCTGGTCGGTGTTGCGGCGCAGGAACCAGTAGCGCGCGGCGTCGGCGCCCACCTCGTCGAGCAGCTCCTCGAACGTGACCATCTCGCCGGTGCGCTTGCTCATGCGAACGGCCTCGCCGTTGCGGAAGAGGTTCACGAGCTGGCCGATGACCACGTCGAGCTGGCCCTCGTGCCCGAGCGCGGCGGCGGCCGCCTTCATGCGCGCGACGTAGCCGTGATGGTCGGCGCCCCAGATGTTGATCACGCGGTCGAAGCCGCGGTCGAACTTGTTCTTGTGATACGCGATGTCGGCGGCGAAGTACGTGTAGTCGCCGTCGGCCTTGACCAGCACGCGGTCCTTGTCGTCGGCGAAGTCGGTCGAGCGGAACCACAGCGCGCCGTCGAGCTCGTAGATGTAGCCGGCCGCGCGCAAGCGTCTCGATCCCGCGCTCGATCGCCGTCGGGCCGCCGGCAACCGGCTCGTGCAGCGTGCGCTCCGAGAACCACACGTCGAAGTCCACGCCCATGCCGTGCAGCACGTGCTTGAGATGCTCGAGCACCGCGACGTACGCCGTCTCCTTGAAGTGCGACTCGCGCTCGACCGCCGGACGGTCCGCCCACACGTCGCCCTCCGCCGAGAAGATCTCGCGCGCGATCTCGGCGATGTAGGAGCCCTGGTACCACTCCGGCTCGAACGTGACCGTGCGGCCGCAGAGCTCGAGGTAGCGGGCGGCGACCGACTTGGCGAAGATGTCCATCTGCACGCCGGCGTCGTTGACGTAGAACTCGCGCTCCACGCTCCAGCCCGCGTGCGCCAGGATCCGCGCCATGCTGTCGCCGAGCGCCGCCCAACGTCCGTGGCCGACGTGCATCGGCCCCACCGGGTTCGCCGAGACGAACTCGACCTGCACGCGCTTGCCCGCACCACCGTCGCTGCGGCCGTACTCGAGCCCGCTGACCCGGGCGTCGCGAAGCACGCGCTGGAGCGCAGCGGCCGACAGCCGGATGTTGATGAAGCCCGGTCCCGCGATCTCGACCGCGTCGATGTCCGCATGCCCCGCGATCCTCGCCGAGACGATCTCGGCGACCGCACGCGGGTTCATGCCCGCGGCCTTCGCCGAGCGCAGCGCCACCGAGGTCGCCCAGTCACCGTGCGACGGGTCGCGCGGACGCTCGAGCGCGGGGTCGGGCGCCTCGGCGAGCGGCAGTTCGCCCGCCTCGATCGCGGCGGCAAGCGCATCGCTGACGAGCTGGGAGATTGCGTCTCTCACGGTGATTGGAGGCCTCCGCGGATCGGGTCGGTGTGTGGCAGCCAAGGATACCCGATGCGCGAAGTGGCGGGCAAAGCGTACGACCGCAGTCGCAGACGCCTGCGGCCCGGGAGCGGTATGTTCGTCGGTGAAGTCGACGCGCCAGCCCCGCGAGGAGTTCGCATGCTCATCAGACCTGCACTCCCCGAAGACACGCCCGCCCTGCTCGCCGTGGAGCGTGCGGCGTTCGGCGGCGACGACGAGGCGAACCTCGTGGCCGCACTGCTCGCCGACCCTACCGCGGTCCCGACCATCAACCTCGTCGCCGAGGAAGCCGGGGAGATCGTCGGGCACGTGCTGTTCACCCATGCCGTCGTGAGGACCCCGCACGCCGACGTCGCGGCGTCCTGCCTCGCACCCCTGGCCGTGGCTCCGCCTGTGCAAGGAACGGGCATCGGGCAGGCGCTCTGCACCGCAGGGATCGCGGCCGCCGAGCAGCTCGGTGTCGGACTCGTCTTCGTCCTCGGCCACATCGGCTACTATCCGCGGCTCGGCTTCACGCCGGCATCGCCCCTCGGGCTCGCCGCGCCGTATCCGATCGACCCCAAGGTCGCCGACGCGTGGATGGTGCTCGAGACGAAGCCGGGACTTCTCGGCAAGGTACAGGGCACGGTGATCTGCGCCGACGCGCTCATGCACCCGGAGATGTGGGTGGAGTAGGCGCGGCTGCCCGAGAGGCTACTTGTGGTACGGCTCGCCTCGGCTGATGCGGAACGCGCGGTAGAGCTGCTCGAGCAGCACGACGCGAGCGAGGTTGTGGGGCAACGTCATCGGTCCGAGCGACAGCCGCGCGTCGGCCCGCGCGAGCACGTCGGCCGACATGCCCACGGAGCCGCCGATCACGAAGACGAGATGGCTCGAGCCGTGCAGCGCCAGCTCGTCGATGTTCGCCGACAGCCCCTCGCTCGAGAGCTGCCGGCCGGCGACGTCGAGCGCCACAACGTACGGCTGCGGCCGGGATGGCGCGCAGCACGTCGGCGCCCTCATCGGCGAGCGCGCGAGCAGCGTTTCGACCGGAGTCGCGGTCCGCGACCTCGACCACGCGCACGTCGGCGTACGGCTTGAGCCGCTTGAGGTACTCGTCGGCGGCCTCGCGCCAGTAGCGCTCCTTGAGGCGGCCGACCGCAACGACGGTGAGCTTCACTGGCGGCTGGAGTCCGAGCCGAGCGTCACGTCGATCGACCGTCGACTGGCCGCTGCGAACCACCTCGAAGGGCACGGTGTCGCCGACCTTGTGCTCCCGAATCGCGGCGAACACGTCGGCAACGCTGGTCACGCGCGCATCGCCGATCTTGACGATGACGTCACCGCGCTTGATCCCTGCGGCCTCCGCAGGCGCGCCAGGGGCGACGAACCGGACGAGCGCACCGCTCTTCATGGGCAGGCCGAACTGGGCGGCCAGGTTCTCGTCGACCGTCTCGGTCGAGATGCCCACGTAGGAGTGGGTCGCCTTGCCGCTCTCGATGAGCTGGTTGGCGATGTCGATGGCGAAGTCGACCGGGATGGCGAAGCCGATGCCTGCCGACTGCGCCGCTCCCACTCCGCCTGACGGCGACTGGATCAGCGAGTTGATGCCGACGAGCTTGCCCTGAGCGTCGACGAGCGCGCCGCCGGAGTTGCCCGGGTTGATGGCCGCGTCGGTCTGGATCAGGTTGGTGTAGGTCGTGATGTCGTTCGCGGTCTGCCCCTGCGCCTGCTCGGAGCGCTGCAGCGCCGAGATGATGCCGCTCGTCACCGTCTTCTCAAGCCCGAACGGACTGCCGACCGCCATGACGAACTGCCCGACCTGAAGGTCCTTCGAGGAGCCGGCCTCGACGGCGGGGTAGCCGCTGCCCTCGATCTTGAGGACGGCGAGGTCGGTCGACGGGTCGGTTCCGACCACCGTGGCGACCTTGTCCTCGAGCCCCACGGTGACGATGACCCGCTCGGCGCCTTCGACCACGTGGTTGTTGGTCAGGATGTAGCCGTCTGCGCGGATGATGACACCCGAGCCGGTGCCCACCTTCTGGTACGACTGGTTGCCGCTGAAGTCCGTCACGGGCTGCTGGATGGTCACGCTGACGACCGACGGGACGACCTTCTTCGCGACGGCCGTGGCGACGTCGAGGTTCTGTGCGTTGGGGACGATCGATATCTTCTGCGCCACGCCCTGTGTTGCGTTCTGCGCGACCGAGGGCGCCGACGCGCGACCACCGGGCATCATGCCGAACGCCCACGCTGCGGCCGCAGCCACCAGCAGCCCGCCCGCGAGCGCGCCGAGGGATGCCGCGGTCACGACGGCCGCACTCGACCAGCGCTTCTGCCGCGCAGGCTCCTCGCACGGCTCGTCGTCCTCTCCCGTGTAGTCGCAGACCGGAAGCGGCTCGTCGGAGTCCGCCCACTCGTGCCTCGGCTCCGTTGGGCTCGGGCGCCGGGTGCCACGGGGGCGGCGGCGGTGTCGGGTTGGTCGGCTCGTCGTACATGCTGCACCTCGAGTCTCGGAGGGTACGTGTGTTCGGCCCTGCTCACAGCAACGATACTGCCGATGCCGACGAGTTTGCAGCGTCAATCACACAAAGCACATACCGCGCTGACCGGGACGCCTAGCGCAGCACCTTGCCGATCGAGCCGAGCACCGGGCCCGCCGAGAGGCCCAGCAGCACCACGGCGGCGACGCACGCCGCGATGGCGGTCGCCGCGGGCACGTTGCGCGCAACACCCACGTGTCCGGCAGGCTCCTCGGCGAAGAACATCGCCCGCACGATCCGCAGGTAGTAGGCCGCCGAGACGACGCTCATGACCACCGCCAGGACGACCGCCGCGGTGAAGCCGCGCTGCAGCGCAGCCGTGAAGAGCGACAGCTTGCCGAAGAAGCCGACGAGCGGCGGAATGCCGATGAGCGAGAACAGCATGATCGCCGTCGCCCACGCGGTCGCGGGACGACGCTGCATCAGGCCGCCGAAGTCGCGGACCTCGAAGCCCTCCTCGGCGGTGACCAGCATGATTCCCATCGATGGGATCGCGTAGGCCATCGCGTAGAAGATCGCCGCTGCCGAGCCGGGCCGCGAAAGCGCCGCCACGCCGAGAAGCAGGTAGCCGCTGTGCGCGACGCCGGAGTACGCCATCATGCGCCGGACGTCGGTCTGCGTGAGCGCGCCGAGGTTGCCGAGCACCATCGATAGCGCCGCGATGACCAGCAGCACCGTCCCCGCAAGCCCGGCGCCCGGGGTGACCGCCGAGACCAGCCGGACGATGGCGACAGCGCCCGCGACCTTGGGGACCGTCGACACGAACGCGACCGCCCACGGCGTCGCGCCGGCGTAGGAGTCGGGTGCCCAGAAGTGGAACGGTGCAGCCGAGAGCTTGGCGAGCAGTCCGACGAGGGAGAACAGCGACCGCGAGCACGCCGAGCATCCCGGCGCCCTTGAGGTCCAGCCCGCTGAAGCGTGTGGTGCCGGTGAGGCCGTAGAGGAACGAGAAGCCGTAGAGCATGATCAGCGTCGTGAGCATCGAGAGCAGGAAGTACTTCAGCGCGCCCTCGAGCCCCTTCGAGTCGCCCCGGCGGTAGCCGATCAGGACGTACGCGGGCATCGTCGCCAGCTCGATCGCGAGCATGAGCGTGACGAGCTCACGGGCCTCGGCGACCAGCATGCCGCCGAGAAGCGCGAACAGCGCGAGCGCGACCGCCTCCCGCACGCGGCCCTGCCCACGGCCTGCCGTCCACAGCATCCAGACCGCGGCGAGCACGCACATGACGACGCGGGCGAGCCGGGCCGGGCCATCGAAGGCGAGCATCCGGGCGAACGGGCCCCCGGTGACGGCGAGCGGCGTGAAGGCCGCGACGACTGCGGCGGCGAGGCTCGCGAGGCCGCCCACCCAGGCCGCGCCGCGGTCGGCGCCGGGCAGCTTCTCGGCGAAGAGCGCCCAGAACGCCGCCAGCAGCACGAGGAGCTCGGGTATCAGCTGTGAGTAGCCGGTCACGCTAGACCCCCATGAGCTTCACGAGGCCGCGCGCAGCCGGATCGACGTACTGCAGGAGCAGGTTCCAGTTCAGCCCGATGGCGACGATCAGGATGACCAGCGGAGCCACCACGAAGATCTCTCGCGGCGACGCGTCCGGGCAGTCGGCGATGACGTGCGACGGCAGTGCCCATGATGACGCGCTGGATCATCCAGAGCATGTAGGCCGCCCCGAGCAGCACGCCGAGCGCGGAGACGAACACGATCCAGACGCGGCAATGCGGACTGCCACGCGCCGAGCAGCGACAGGAACTCGCCGACGAACCCGGACAGGCCCGGGATGCCCAGCGACGCGAAGGACGCGAACGCGAGCAGGCCCGCGATCACCGGCATCTGGCCGGCAAGCCCGGAGAGCTCGGAGATCTGCCGGGTGTGGGCGCGGTCGTAGACCATGCCGACCATGAGGAAGAGCATGCCGGCGATCAGGCCGTGGCTGAAGCTCACGGCGACCGCGCCGTCGATGCCGATGACGTTGGCGGCGGCGATGCCGAGCATCGCAAAGCCCATGTGCGACACCGACGAGTACGCGACCAGCTTCTTGATGTCGGTCTGCGCGAACGCGACAGCGGCGCCGTAGACGATCGAGATCATCGCCAGCAGCGCGATGAACCACTGCCACGCCAGGAAGCCGGCGGGCAGGATCGGGAGCGAGACCCGCAAGAAGCCGTACGTGCCCATCTTCAGCAGCGTGCCGGCCAGGATCGCCGACGCTGCGGTGGGCGCCTCGACGTGCGCGTCAGGCAGCCACGTGTGCAGCGGCCAGACCGGGACCTTGACCGCGAAGCCCAGGAAGAAGAGCAGGAACAGCCACCACTGCAGCTCGGCGGGCAGCAGGTGCCCGATGACGGCAAGCCGGATCATGTCGAACGAACCGGTCTTGAGGAACAGCGCCACGATGCCGACGAGCATGAACACCGAACCCAGCAACGTGTAGAGGAAGAACTTGATCGCCGCGTACTCGCGTCTCGGGCCGCCCCACTGGGCGATGAGGAAGTACATCGGGATGAGCACGAGCTCCCAGAACACGTAGAAGAGCACGAAGTCCAGGGCCAGGAACACGCCGTTCGTGCCGACCTGGAGCAGGAGCAGCATCGCGAAGTAGAACTTCGGCTTCGAGTCGATCTTCCACGACGCGACCACCGCGAGGAACGTGAGCAGCGCCGAGAGCACGAGCATCGGCAGCGAGATGCCATCGACCGCCATCGAGTAGTTGATATGGAACTGCGGGATCCACGCCACCTTCTCGGCGAACTGACGACCACCGCCGGGCACGAAGCTGTAGACGACCCACGCGACGAGCGCGAGGTCGACCGCCGAGAAGGCCGCGGCGACCCACTTCGGCCACTCGGGCCGGCTCGTTGGGCAGGAGCGCGACGGTCGCCGCTCCGAGCAATGGCAGGAACACAATGAGGGTCAGCACGCGTCAGGCCCCTTTCACCACGACGTAGATCACGAGACAGAGCATCAGAGCGACGAGCGCCGAGAGCACCAGGCGCTGGTAGCTCTGGAGCCGTCCGGATTGCAGCTTGCGCAGGTTGGTGCCCGCGCTCCGAGAGAGCGACGCGATGCCGTTGACGGCACCGTCGATGACGCGGCCGTCGAAGGTCCAGCTCGCCGAACTCGCGAGGATCCATCCCTTCGAGACGCCGTTGACCGCGCCATCGACGATGCGGTTGTCGAAGATCCCGAGCATGCCGGACCAGTAGATGAACGGCTTGATGAAGAGGTACTCGTAGGCCGCGTCGAAGTAGAGCTTCTGCCGCAGCGCCCCGTAGACGACGCCCATGCGGTCCTTGTAGACGCGCGTGTTGACGACGACCGAGCGTCGGCCGTAGACCCACCAGCCGGTTCCGATGCCGACGGCCGCCACACCCGCCGAGATACGCGATGAGCAGCAGCGACGGCCACTCCCCTTCGTGGCCGAGGAACTCGGCGAAGCGGACCGAGGCGAAGCCGATCACGCAGGTCACCGCGGCGAGCGCCACCATCGGCGCGACCATCGAGATGTGCCCCTCGTGAAGGTGCTCGTTCTGCTCCGGACCCTCGAACACGCGGAAGTAGAGGCGCGTCATGTAGAACGCGGTGATGAGCGATGCAGCTATCACGACGCCGAACGCCCAGAAGTTCTGTTCGTGCAGCAAGACCGCGAGAATCTCGTCCTTGCTGAAGAATCCCGAGAACGGCATGACGCCGGCAAGCGCGAGCGAGCCGATGAGGAACGTCGCCCACGTCACCGGCATGTGCCGGCGCAGCCCGCCCATCTCACGCATGTCCTGCGTCTTGGCCGAGTGGATGATGACTCCGGCGCCCAGGAAGAGCAGCGACTTGAAGAACGCGTGCGTGACCAGGTGGAAGAGCGCCGCCCCCACGCTCGCCGCGCCGAGCGCCATGAACATGAGCCCGAGCTGCGAGATGGTCGAGTACGCGAGCACCTTCTTGACGTCGTGCTGGACCGCGGCGAGCAGCCCGCCGACGATCGCCGTGATCGACCCGATGATGAGCGTGGCGTGGAGCACCGCCGGCGCAGCCTCGAAGACCGGCATCATGCGAGCGACCAGGTAGACGCCGGCCGCGACCATCGTGGCGGCGTGGATGAGCGCGGACGCCGGCGTGGGCCCGGCCATCGCGTCGGGAAGCCACACGTGGAGCGGCACCTGGGCGGACTTGCCCATCGCCGCGACCAGGAGACCGATCGCGGCCGCGGTCGCCACGCCCGGCGCCCACGTCGGAATCGAACTCAGGACGTCGTGAATCTCCCACGTGCCGACCGCGTTGTAGATGACGAACAGCGCGAAGAGGAAGCCCACGTCACCGACGCGCGTCGTCAGAAACGCCTTCTGCGACGCCTTTCTCGGCGCCTCGAGCTGGTACCAGAAGCCGATCAGCAGGTACGAGCACAGGCCCATGATCTCCCATGCCACGAAGGCCAGCAGCAGGTTGTCGGCGAGCACGAGCCCCAGCATCGCCGAGGTGAACAGCGAGAGCACCGCGTAGTACCAGCCGATCCGGTCGTCGTTGTGCATGTAGCCGACCGAGTAGATCTGCACGCAGGTCGCGACGAACGTCACGGTCACGAGCAGGATCGCGCCGACCGCATCGAGTTGCTGTCCCAGTTCGAGCGGGCGGCCGCCCACCGTGGCGAGAACCCACGAGAAGTTCCAGTGGACCGAGGTCAGCTCGCTGCCCCCGGGCCACACCTTGGCGAACGCCGCCCAAGACAGCACCGTCGACCCGATGATCGCCCCGATCGGCAGCCAGAGGATGCGGTTCTTCAGCTTCCGCGGGAGCGCGACCATCACAACGAAAGCCAGCATCGGAAGCCCCGGTATGGCGAGCAGCCAGTTTGAGAGCAGCCAGGCCATCCGCTAGCCCTTCAACTCTGAGAGGCCGGTGACTTCGCTCTGGCGCGAACGGCGATAGATCGCCAGGACGAGCGCGAGCCCCAGGCCGACCTCGGCGGCCGAGACCACCATGGTGAAGACGGCGAAGAACATGCCGTCCATCGTGCGCGGCGTGACGAAGCGCGAGAGCGCGACGAGATTGATGTTGATCGCAATCGCCATCAGCTCGAGCGACATGAGCAGCTGGACGGTCGCCTTCTTCGACACGGCACCGTAGAGGCCCAGGGCGAAGAGCACCGCCGCGAGGATGAGGAACGGCTCGAGTCCGACTCGCATCAGTCGTCCCCCTCCTTGGTCCACCAGACGGCGCCGACGAGGGCGACGACCAGAATCAGCGACGCGATCTCGAAGGGCAGCGCCCACCCGTTGACGGCGAAGAGCAGCTTGCCGAACGCGGCGACGCTCGGGGCGACCGCCGGCGGCCGCTGCACCGCGGCGATCGTGGTCCCCTGCAGCACGAAGATCATGACCGCTGCAGAACACGACGGCGAGGGCCGCGGCAAGCGCCGAGAAGTCCCTCGGCCGGATCGCATCTTCGAGTCGCCGCAGCGTGATCATGATCGAGAAGACCATCAGGACCGCCACCGCCACGGCGTAGACGAGCAGCTGGACGAGCGCGACGTAGTCGGCGTTCAGGAGGAAGAACACGCCCGCGGCGGCGATCGAGACTTCGAGCAGCCAGAACGCGGCATGCACGATGTTCTTGGTGAAGAGCATGCCGACGGCACCGCCCACGCACATGAAGGCAAGCACGCCGAAGGCGACGCCGTTGACGGTCTCAGACATCGGCGCCTCCTTCCGGCGCGGCGAGGCGTCTCGGCGGCTGCAGCGCGGCGGCGGCGGCGTCTTGCGCTTGGCGACCGCTGCCGGCGTGTCGGTGATGAGGTCGATCGTCAGTGACTCCGGGTCGATGCGCGCAAGCTCGTAGTCGTGGCTCATCTCGATCGCGTCGAACGGGCACGCCTCGACGCACAGGCCGCACATCATGCACGCGCCGATCTCGTAGCGGTAGTGGTCGATGTGCTTGCTGCGATCCTCGGCGGTGGTCATCTGCATCTCGATGATGTAGTCGGGGCACGCACGCTCGCACGCCAGACAGCCCGTGCACTTGATGTCGCCGTTCTCGTCGTACTTCGGCGCGACGGCCCAGCGCGCGCGTTCGGGCAGCTCGACCTTCTCGTGCGGATACTGCACGGTGATCGGCTTGCGGAGCATGTTGCGGTAGGCGATGAGCATGCTCTTGAGGATGCCGGTGCCGTAGATTCTCATCTCGGCCCCGCCAGCACTTGGCCGAGCTTGATGATGAAGCCGGTGACCATGACCCACGCGAGCGACGCGGGAAGCAGGACCTTCCAGCCCGTCGCAAGCATCTGGTCGACGCGCAGTCGGGGAAGCGTTCCCCGGACGGTGAAGATGAAGAAGATTCCGAGATAGGTCTTGATCATGAAGACGATCGGCGCGATGGGCTGGGTGATCTCGGCGGGCACCCACGGAACCTGCCAGCCGCCGAAGAAGAGCGTGACCAGCAGCGCCGAGAAGAGGAACACGTTGCTGAACTCGGCGAGGTAGAGCAGGCCGAACTTCATGGCCGCGTACTCGGTGGAGAAGCCGGCGACGAGCTCGGACTCGCCCTCGGCCAGGTCGAACGGCGTCTGCCCGGCCTCGATGAGGCCGGCGATGAAGAACAGGACCAACGACGGGATGTTCCACGCGAACCAGCGAGGCAGGATCCACAGAACCGTTCCCGACTGCGCCGCCACGATGTCGCTCAGGCTGAGCGACCCGGCCATCATCACGATTGGCAGCGCCGCAAGCAGCATCGGCACCTCGTAGGTCACCTGCGAACCGACCACGCGCATCGCGCCGATGATCGACCACTTGTTGTTCGACGACCATCCGGCCGCGAGGATGCCCAGCGGGACGATCGACATGACCGCGAAGATGAACAGCAGACCGTACGGCAGGTCGGCGATCACCCAGGTCTGCGAGAACGGCAGCACCATGTAGGCCATGAGCGACGGGACGAACACGATCACCGGCGCGAGGAAGAACAGCGCCTTGTCGGCGGCGCGCGGAGTCGGGTCCTCCTTGGTCAGCAGCTTCAGCACGTCGAAGACGGTCTGGAACATGCCCCAGGGCCCGTTGTCCATCGGGCCGAGACGGATGTGAAGCCGAGCGAGCACCTTGCGCAGCATGTAGATCATCACGACGCCGTTGAGCAGCATCAGTCCGAGAGCAGCGAGGAAGCCGAGGACGGCGGTCAACCAGGGGTTCATCGGTCCACCTCGCCCAAGATCAGGTCCATGCTGCCCATCAGCACGACCGCGTCGGCGATGAGGAGGCCCGGGCAGCAACGCCTCGCCGGCCTGGAGCGCGTAGAGCGCCGGCGGACGATAGCGCATGCGGTAGGGAGTGTCGGTGCCGTCGGAGACCAGGTGGATCCCGAGCTCGCCCCGCGGCGACTCGACGGCCGCGTACGCCTCGCCGACCGGCGGACGCAGCACCTTGGCGACCTTGGCGGTGTGCTCGCCTTCCGGCAGCCCGTCGATGCACTGGCGGATGATCCGGGCCGACTGGCGCATCTCCTCGAGACGGACGGCGCAGCGCGCGTACACGTCGCCCGCTTCGACGACCGGGACGTCGAACTCAAGCTCCGGGTAGGCGGCGTAGGGCCGGTCGCGCCGGATGTCCCAGTTGACGCCCGACCCGCGCAGGCACGCACCGGTCAGGCCGAAGCCGAGCGCGGCTTCTCGGCTGAAGACGCCGACGCCCTGCGTCCTCGCTGGAAGATCTCGTTGCCCATGAGCAGCTCGGCGTTCTCCTCGACGTGGATCGCGAACGCGTCGAGGAAGGTGCGTATCTTCGCCTCGGCGGTGGTCGTGATGTCGTTGACCACGCCACCGGGCCGGACGTAGTTGAACATCATGCGCTGTCCGGTGATGTCCTCGAGGATGTCGAGCAGCGCCTCGCGGTCTCTGAACGTGTAGAGGAACTGCCCCATCGCGCCGGAGTCGAGCCCCATCGGGCCGTACCAGGTGATGTGGCTCGCGATGCGGTTCAGCTCGCCGAGAAGACAGCGCAGGTAGCTCGCCCGGCGCGGCACCTCGATCTCGGCGACCTTCTCGGTGGCCAGCGCGAAGGCGAGCTCGGAGTGGATGCCGGAGACGTAGTCGCCCCGGTCCAGGAGCGTGCCGACCGCCGAGTAGCGGCGCGACTCGGCGAGCTTCTCGATGCCGCGGTGCAGATAGCCGATGACCGCCTCGCCCGAGACGATCGTCTCGCCGTCGAGCTCGAGGATGAGCCGCAGCACGCCGTGCGTCGAGGGGTGCTGCGGGCCCATGTTGAGGATGAGGTGCTCGGAGTGCTCGACGTCGACGCCGGTGGGCGCGCGCGTGAGCCCCGACAGGGATCGGCAGCGGCTCGGGCTGCGGGATCGGGGTCGTGTCGAAGGGCGACCGCGCCTCTTCGACGACAGGCTCGGCGAGGCTGCCGACCGCGCGGTCGAGCGACGTCGGGTCGACGTGCTGGGCCGCGCGATTGCGGACCTCGTCGGGCTCGCGGATCTCGAGGGTCTTGCGCAGGTACGGCGGGCAGCCGTCGGTCGTGAGCAGCCGCTTGGGGTTGGGATGTCCCGCGAGCTTGAGGCCGAACAGCTCGGCGGTCTCGCGTTCGGGCATGAGCGCCGCCGGGAAGATGTCCCAGACGCTCTCCAGCGTGGAGTCGTAGTCGTGCGCGGCCTTGAGGATGAGCTCCTCGTCGCGCGCGAACGAGCGGAGATGGTAGACGATGTCGACCGCTTCGCCCGTGTCGATGCCGAAGAAGTCGACCAGGAACGCCATCGACAGGTCGGAGTCGCGCAGCGCGATCAGGGCCTTGCGCGCGTCAGAGGCCGCGACGCGACACACCACGCCGAGGCCCGCGACCGACTCGAACGACGCCGCCACAGCGGCGCGCTCGAGCACGCCGCTAGCGACCGTTGTGTCGAGCTGCTGCAAGCCGCTCCTCCGTCTTCGCCTTGATCTTGTCCATCAGGGTGATGAAGCCGTACTGAACCGACTCGGGCCGAGGAGGGCACCCGGGAATGTACACGTCGACGGGGACGATCTTGTCCACGCCCATCATCACGTTGGGATACTCGCGAAACGGCCCGCCGGTGCAGGCGCACGCGCCCATGGCCACGACCCACTTGGGCTCGGGCATCTCGTCGTAGAGCCGGCGCACCGTCGCCGCCATCTTCCAGTTCACGGTGCCGGCGACGATCATCACGTCGGCCTGCCGCGGACTTGCTCGGAAGAAGACGCCCATCCGGTCGAAGTCGAACCGGGGGCCGGACGCGTGCATGAGGCCCTCGATGGCGCAGCACGCGATCCCGAACGCCATGTACCAGAGCGACTTGCGACGGGCGACGTCGAAGAGCTGCTCGCTCCGGATGAAGATCGCCGAGTGCTCGCCTGTCAGCTTGTCTATCGCCAAGAGAGCGCCCCTTCCTTCCAGGCGTAGGCGAGCCCGCCGACGAGAATGATCACGAACACGACCATCTCGGCGAAGATGAACCATCCGCGCAGGCCGAACACGAGGGCCCACGGATAGAGGAACACCGTCTCGATATCGAAGATCACGAAGAGCAGCGCGTAGACGTAGTAGCCGGCGTGGAACTGCACCCAAGGCGGGCCGACCGGCTCGACGCCGCACTCGTACGTCTCGGCCTTCTCGGCAGAGGGCTTCTTGGGGCTGAGCAGCCACGACGCGGCAAGCGTGACGAGCGACGAACGCCGTCCCGAGGACGTAAGAACACCGCCATGATGATCCGGTCGTACGGCACTCAGACGCCCCTTCTGCGTCACAGCAGATGGCCCGCTACCGCTATCCCAGCCGTCGCGAAGACAGCATCCGGCCGAGTCAGCGGTTGTCGGACTCTATCATACGACCACAGCCGAGGCACGTCCCCAGCAGGCGATTCGCAGGGTGAACGGTCGCGCACGGGCGGCGACTGGCGCGTTGCGCGTTCCTGCCGCAACGCGCGCTATCGCCCAACGAGCCGAACGAGCACCTCGACGCTCGTGGACATGACGCCCACGAGCGCCTGCGGGTAGACGCCCACGAAGACGATGAGCACGCAGAGCGGCGCCATCGACAGTCCCTCGCTCAGCGTCAGGTCCTTCATGTCGGCGCGCTCCTCGTTGAGCGGCCCGAACACCACGCGCCTGACCATCCACAGCAGGTAGCCCGACGGTGAGCATGACCGCCAAGCGCCGCGATGACCGCGTAGGCGGTGTAGGCCGGCAGCGCGCCGACGATGACCATGAACTCGCCGATGAACCCGCTCATGCCGGGCAGGCCCAGTGACGCGAACGCGGCGAACACCAGCGTGCCCGCGAAGACGGGCACCACCTTGGCGATGCCGCCGTACGCGGAGATCTCGCGGGTGTGCGTGCGCTCGTAGACGGATCCGACGAGCAGGAAGAGCAGCCCGGCGATCAGCCCATGGGAGAACATCTGAACCTGCGCACCCAGGAACCCGGCGCTCGTCCCGGCGGCGATGCCGAGCATCACGTAGCCCATGTGCGAGATCGATGAGTAGGCGACGAGCTTCTTCATGTCGGTCTGCATCAGCGCGACCGCCGCGCCGTACACGATCGAGATGACCGCGAGCACGGCGATCAGCGGTAGCAGCGCCTTGAAGCCTTCGGGCAGAAGCGTCGGCCCCAGGCGCATGAAGCCGTACGACCCCATCTTGAGCAGCACGCCCGCCAGCAGCACCGACACGGCTGTCGGCGCCTCGACGTGCGCGTCGGGAAGCCAGGTGTGCAGCGGGAAGATCGGGACCTTGACCGCAAGCCCGATGGCGATGGCGACGAAGATCGCGATCTGCACCTCACGCGGCAGGGCCGCCGACTGCTTCGCGATCTCGAGCATGTCGAACGTCTTGGCGCCCGTCGCGAGGTAGAGGGCGATGATGCCGCCGAGCATGGCGAGGCTGCCCGCGAGGGTGTAGATGAAGAACTTCAGCGCCGCGTACGAGCGGTTGGCGCCACCCCAGATGCTGATGAGGAAGTACATCGGGACCAGCACGACCTCCCAGAACAGGTAGAACAGGATGAGGTCGAGCGAGACGAACACGCCGATGAGCCCGGCCTCGAGCAGGAGCAGCAGCGTGAAGTACTGGCACACGCGGTCCTCGATGCTGCGCGACGCGATCACCGCGAGCACGGTCAGCAGCGCGGTGAGGAACACCATCGGCAGCGCCAGCCCGTCCACGCCGAGGTGAAACGCCGTGTTGAGGCCCGGGATCCAGGGCAGATCCAGCTCGAACTGCATGCCTGACGCGCGCATCGAACGACATCCACAGCCACGCCGAGGCCGCCAGTATCCCGCCGGTCAGCACGAGAGCGGCGGGTCGGGCAAACCGGGTCAGCGTACCGGGGATGAGCGACAGCGAGATGCCGCCCACGAGCGGCACCACGATCATCGCTGCCAAGAGCCACTGCATCCCTGTCGCCTCCTATCCGCCGAAGAGTGCCGCTGCCGCCCGCGCCGCGGCGGCCATCGCGGCCTCCGGGACGATGCCGAGCACGAAGACGCCGGCAACCGTGATCGACGAGCGCGATCGCCGCCTGCGGGTCGATCCTCATCGGCTCACTCGACCCTTCGCGCACGTACATCACGAACGCCACGCGCAAGTAGTAGTACGCCGAGATGACGCTGTTCACGACGCCGATCGCCACGAGCCAGATGAGCCCAGCCTGAGCCGCCGAGAGGAAGACGAAGAACTTGGCCATGAAGCCTGCCATGAGCGGGAAGCCGGCGAGCGAGAGCAGGGCGACCATGAGCGACGAGGGCCAGCAGCGGGTTTCGCCGCGAAAGCCCGGCATAGTCTTCGATCAGCTCGCTCCCCGTCGCGTTCGCCACGATGATCACGACGGCGAACGCGGCGAGGTTCGCGGCGCCGTAGGCGAGCGTGTAGAAGAGCAGCGAGGCGATGCCCCAACTGCTGAAGGCCGCAACCCCGACGAGCAGGTAGCCGGCCTGCGCGATGCCGGAGTACGCAAGCATGCGCTTGATGTTCTTCTGCCGGATCGCGCCCAGATTGCCGAGCGTCATCGAGATCGCTGCCATGACGCCGAAGATCAGATGCCAGTTGAGCGGGACTGCCTCGGCGGCGACGATGATGCGAAGCGCGAGCGCGAAGCCGGCGAACTTGGAGCCGACGGACAGGAACGCGGTGACGGGCGTTGGCGCGCCTTCGTAGGCGTCCGGGACCCAGTAGTGGAACGGAGCGGCCGTGATCTTGAACGCGAAGCCGGTGAGCAGCAGCACGAGCCCCATGGCGACGACCGGATCGATGGTCTTCTCGGCGGCGAGGCTGGTTGCGATCTCGGAGAGCGTGCTCGTGCCGAGCGCCCCGTAGATCAGACTCATGCCGTAGAGCAGCACGGCCGTGGAGACCAGCACCAGGAGCAGGTACTTGAGCGCCGCCTCGCCCGACCTCGGGTCGCGCTTCGCGTAGCCCACGAGTGCGATGAGCGGGAGACTCGTCAGCTGGAGCGAGAGGAAGATCGTGAACAGCTCGGCAGCCGAGGCAAGGAGCATGCTGCCGAGGATCGTCCACACCATGAGCGCGTAGAACTCGGCGGTCCAGCGCGTGAACTTGGGGACCGCGTTGACCGACATCAGGATCACCAGAACGCCGATCGCCAGGAAGATCAGCTTGAAGAAGGCGCCGAGCGGGTCGATCTGGATGATGCCGTTGAAGAGCGTCTTGGTGACGCCCGCAAGCTGCACGACGGGCACAGCCGCCGCGAGCAACCCGGCGATGGCGAGGTAGGCCGGCCACGTCCTCGACCGGTCGGTCTCTGGGTCGTACGCCGGCCAGATCAGATCGACGACGATGAGCAGCCCGCCGAGAATCGCGACGATGATCTCGGGCAGAAGGTAGGCGTACTCGGATGCAGGCACGAGGGTCATCGCTCTACCCCCCTGCCAGCTTGGTGACGATGGGCATGACGCTCACGTTGATGATGGTGTAGAGCGACGCCGGCAGAATGCCGACGAGCATGATGGTTCCGGCGAGAATCGCCATCGGCGCGAAGCGAAGCGGCGGTGCGTCGTGAATCGGCTCGACCACGGCCGAGGGCTCGCCGAGAAGGATGTGGCTGAGCATGCGCAAGACGTAGGCGGCGGTCACGACCACGCCGACGAACGCCGCGGCCGCCAGCCACGGCGACTGAATGACCAGCCCGACGTACACGAGCAGCTCGGCGACGAACCCTGCCGTCGAGGGAAGTCCCATGCTCGACGCACCGGCGATCACGAAGCACGCGGCGACCAGCGGCGTGCGGCGCATCAGCCCGGTGATGTCGGCGATCACTCGGGTGTGCGTCTGCTCGTAGACGAACCCGATGAGCGCGAAGAACAGCCCCGTCATGATGCCGTGCGCGAACATCTGGAACACTGCGCCGCTCAGGGCGAACTTGTCCCCCATGGCCAAGCCGAGGATGACGTAGCCCATGTGGCTGACACTCGAGTAGCCGATGACGTACTTCAGGTCCGTCTGGCTCATCGCGCAGAACGCACCGTAGACCACGTTGATGACGCCGATCACCGCGAGCGCCAGGCGCCAGTCCGCCCATCCGAGCGGGAAGAGCACCAGGCCGAGTCGGATCAGGCCGTAGGCGCCGATCTTGAGCAGCACGCCCGCGTGAAGCATCGAGACGGCCGTCGGGGCCGCGACGTGGCCGTCGGGGGACCACGTGTGCAGCGGCCAGATCGGGATGAGCGTGCCGAAACCGATCAGCGTCAGCAGGAAGACCCACTTCTGGAACACCTCGCCGAAGGAATGCTCGGCCCATACCCGCATGTCGAACGTGCCGGCACCCACCGCCCAGTACGTCAGGACGAGCACCACGATCAGGATCGCGCTTCCTGCGAACAGGAAGAGCGTCAGCTTCATCGCCGAGTAGTCCTTGCGCGTGCTGCCCCAGATCGCGATGAGCAGGTACATGGGCAGAACGGCCATCTCGTAGGAGAAGAACAGCAGGAAGGCGTCGATCGCGGCGAACACGCCGAAGACCCCGGTCACGAGCAGCAGAAGCAGCGCGAAGTACTCACGCGGGCGTTCGGTGACGTTCCACGAGACGAGCACGCCCGTGAAGACGATGAGCGAGGTCAACACGAGCATGGGCGCCGAGATGCCATCCACGCCCAGGGTGAAGGTGATGCCGAGCGACGGGATCCAGGGAACGGATGTGACGAACTGGTATCCGGCCGCAACTCGATCGTAGGCGGCGAAGACCCACAGCGAGGTTGCGAGACTGATGGCCCCCGCGACCAGCGCGATTCCTTTGGGCGCACTCTGCCCGCGACCGAACAGCATGATGAGCAGCGCACCGGTGACCGGGGCGAGCACGATGATGGCGAGGACCGGGATGCCGCTCATCGTGCGAACACCAGCAGCAGCACGACGATGGAGGCGGCCAGGAGGAGCAGATACGTCTGCACGTTTCCGGTCTCGATCTTGCGAGTCTCTCGGCCGCCTTCGACAACGGCGTTGCCCAGACCGTCGACGGCGCCATCCACCACGTTCCGGTCAAATGAGGCGAGGTGCGAACTCGTGAACAGCCCCAGCCTGCCGAAAGCCCCGACGATCGCGTCGATCACTTCCGCCTCGATCCTGCGGAACACGCCGGCGATCGCCATCGTCGGGGTGACGATGACGCGCGTGTAGACTTCGTCGATCCAGAAGTGCCGGCTGAGAACCGTCGCGATGCTGCGGTTGCGCATGTACCAGTCCGGGTTGGCCTTGCCGCGCTGGTACATCAGCCACGCGTACCCGATACCCGCGAGTGCCGCACCGACGGCTATGGCTGCGAGCACGTAGTTCATCTCGCCCGCGGCGTGCTCGCCGAGGAACTTGCCAAGCGCGTAGTCAGTCAGCGGGGAGCCGACCAGACCGACCACGACGGCGAGCGTCGCGAGGATCACGAGCGGCGCGGTCATCACCCAGTGCGACTCATGCGCGTGCTCGCTCTTGCTCTGAGCACCCGGGGTGACGAAGAAGGCGAGGAACGTGATCCGACCCATGTAGAAGGCAGTGAGCGCCGCGACCAACACACCGGCGACAAGGAACACCTTCTGCCCCGAGTGAAGGGCGGCGAGCAGGATCTCGTCCTTGCTCCAGAAGCCGGCGAGCGGCGGGATGCCGGCAAGCGACAGCGCGCCGATCACCCAGGTCGCCGTGGTCCACGGCATCTTGCGCCACAGCCCGCCCATCTCTCGGACGTCCTGGGTGTGCGTGCCGTGAATGGCGCTCCCCGCCGCCAGGAACAGCAGCGCCTTGAAGAACGCGTGGGTCATCAGGTGGAACACCGCGGCGACCCAACTGCCGACGCCGAGGGCGAGCATCATGAGCCCAAGCTGCGAGATCGTGGAGTACGCGAGCACCTTCTTGATGTCGTATTGCGCCATCGCGATGAGCGCAGCCATCAGCGCCGTGATGGTGCCGATGGTTGCGACCACGGTGAGCGTCTGCGGGTTCGCCTCGAACAGCGGGAAGGAACGCGCGACCAGGTAGACGCCGGCGGCGACCATCGTCGCTGCGTGGATCAGCGCCGAGCCGGGCGTCGGACCCGCCATCGCGTCGGGGAGCCACACGTGCAAGGGGAACTGCGCGCTCTTCCCCATCGCGCCCATGAACAGCAGCAGCGTCGCCGCCACCAGTGACGGGCCCACCCAACCGCCGGACTCCACGAGCTTGAACACGGCCTCAAACGTGAACGTCCCGGCCGCGAGCCACATGATCGCGAGCGCGAGACCGAATCCCACGTCGCCGAAGCGCGTCACCATGAAGGCCTTGGTCGCGGCCTTGGAGGCGGTCTCGGTCTCATACCAGAAGCCGATGAGCAGATACGACGCGAGCCCCATGACCTCCCAGCACAGGTACATGAGAAGCCAGCCGTTGGAGAGTACGACGCCGAGCATCGCCGTCGTGAACAGCGAGATGGCCCCGTAGTACCAGCGGAAACGCTCCTCGTCGGCCATGTAGCCGAGCGAGTACACCTGCACCAGCAGGCTCACGAACGACACGATGACCAGCATCAGCGCCGAGAGCGGGTCGATCAGGAAGCCGACCTCGATCACGATGCCCTTCATCTCGATCCAGGGCACCGAGGCCTCGAAGTGGGCGCCTCGGGCGACCGCCCACAGGATCGCCATCGACGCCGCGAATACCACGAACATCGCGGCGATACCCAAACCGGCAGCGACGTTGCGGGGCAGCTTTCGGCCGGTCGCAAGGATGATCGCGAAGGCGCACGAGCGGCAGAATCGGAAGCATCCAGGCGTTGGCGAGCAGACTCGTCATCCCTTCAACCTCCTGATCGTGTCGATGGCATTGATGTCGTTGGAGCGGTTCAGCGAGATGATGAGCGCCAGCGCAAGCCCGACTTCAGCCGCGGCGATGACCATCAGGAAGATGACGAAGTTCATGCCGACCGCCTGCTTGGGCGCGACGTACGCCGAGAAGGCCGCGAGATTCAGGTTCACGGCGTTGAAGATGAGTTCGACGCAGATGACGACGCGCAGTGCGCTCTTGGCGGTGAGCGCGCCAAAGAGACCGATGACGAAGAGCGCGGCGCCGAGGAGCAGGTAGTGGTTCAGCCCGATCACGCCGGCCCTCCCTCGTCATCCGTGAGAGCGACAGGCGACTCGGCGACCGGGGCTCCGCCGTCGCGCACGTCGTCCTCGCGCGCGATCACGATGGCGCCGATCAGTGCGATGGTCAGCGATAGCCCGGCGATCTCGAAGGGCAGCACGTAGCGCGAGAAGAGGATCTCGGCGATGGATGCGGTGGTATGCACGATCGGCGCGGTGACGTGCCAATCGGTCTGCAGGAGCACGACGGCGACAGCGGCGAAGAACAGCGCTGACACCGCGCCGCCGACCCACAGGACGGCCCGCCTCGGCGGCCGGTCTTCGTCAAGCCGCGGCCCGGCCAGCATGAGCCCGAACATGACGAGCACCGTGATCGCGCCGCCGTAGACGAAGAGCTGCATCGCGGCCAAGAACTCGCTGCCAAGCAGCAGGAACAGCGCGCCGATCGCCACAAGCGTCGCCAGCAGGCCAACGGCGCCGTGGATGAGGTTCTTCGCAGTCACGAGAACGACGGCGCCCGCGATGGCGATGATGGCGTAGATGTAGAAGAGGACCGCCTGGCTCACGAGGCGCCCCCCTCGCTCGGGCACAACCGCGCCGAAGGTGTCGGTGACCTCGGCGAGCTCCTCGGGTGTCGATTCGTCCATGGCCGGTGGAGCGACCGTCCCGGGTTCGGCCTCGTAGAGCACGAGCATCATCTGCGGAGCGCTCGGTCGAGTTGTTCTCGAACTCACCGGTGTGATGCAGGCCATCGGTCGAACACTGCTCGACACACAGCCCGCAGTACATGCACCTGCCGAGGTCGATGGTGAACTTGGTGAGCACCCGGCCGGGGCCGTCGGCCCGCTTCTCGGACTCGATCTTGATGGCTTCGTCCGGACAGCTGCGCTCGCAGAGCATGCACGCCTTGCACCGCGGCTGACCGCTCTCGTCGGCGGCCATCGCGAACGACATGCGTGCGCGCTCGGGAAGCTGACGCTTCTCGGCCGGGTAGTTCTCGGTCACCGCCGGGCGCAGCATGCGGCCGAAGATCGTCGCCATCCCCTTGCTGATGCCGATCACGGCGTCACCTCCGACGACGCGGAGACGCGACCCGTGCCTGTGGGCACATCGGGCGAGCGGAGACCGGCGGTGATGCCGATCCGCGAGACGAGCCACACGAAACCGACCAGGAGCACGACTTGTAGCCCTACCAGCACGACGACGTTGGTGACGATCCCGAGCGCGGTGAAGAACATGTTGAGCAAGGCTGCGGGAATGAGGATCTTCCAGCTGAAGGACATGAGCTGATCGACGCGCAAGCGGGGAAGCGCCCACCGAACCCAGACAACCATGAAGACCACCGCGTAGGTCTTGAGCGTCAGCCACACGACGCCGAGAAGGGCCGAGCCCGGGCCGCCCCATCCGCCCAAGAAGAGCAGCGATGCGAAGAGCGACCAGGTGAACATGTTCGTGTACTCGGCGAGGAAGAACATCGCGAACCGCATACCCGAGTACTCGGTCATGTAGCCGGCGACGAGCTCGGACTCGGCCTCGGGCAGGTCGAACGGAGTGCGGTTGAGCTCGGCGAGCATGCCGATGAAGAACAGCAGGAACGCGAAGGGCTGCGTGACGACGTTCCACACCTGCGACTGCGCATCGACGATCGTCGACAGCTTCATCGAGCCCGCAAGCATGATGACGCCGAGCACCGAGAGGATCATGGGGACTTCGTAGCTGATCTGCTGCGCGGCCGACCGGAACCCGCCCATCAGCGCGTACTTGTTGTGAGATGCCCAGCCGGCCAGCAGTATCGCGACGGGGAACAGGGCGGCTACGGCGAAGACCATGAAGATGCCCACGTCGAAGCTGTAGCCGACGAACTCGGCGATCCACGGTGTCCCGCAGTAGATGACGATCGAAGGCGCATAGGCGAGGACCGGAGCGAGGACGAACATCCGCCTGTCGGCACCCGCGGGCATGAAGTCTTCCTTGCCCAGCATCTTGAGCGCATCGGCGAAGGGCTGGAGCACGCCGTGCCAGCCGGTTCGCATCGGACCGCGACGCGACTGCAGGTGGCCGGCCCACTTCCGCTCGCACCACATCACGACCACGGTGTTGAGCAGCACGACGACTGCGATCACCACCACGCCCAGGAGTGTCTTGAGCACCAGCATCATCGGTCGATCTCCCCCATCACGACGTCGACCGAGCTGACGATCGCGATGATGTCGCTCACGCGGCGACCGGGCAGCACAGCATTCGTGACGTGGAGGTTGGAGAAGGCAGGCGAGCGAATCTTCATCCGCCAGGGCTGTGCGGTGCCGTCGCTCTCCAGGTACACGCCGAGCTCGCCGCGGGGACTCTCGACGCGCCGATACGCGCATCCGGCGGGCGGCTTGAGCGCGCGTGGCACGCCCGGGGTCACGAAGTCGCCCTCCGGCATGCCCTCGAGCGCGAGCATCGCAAGCCGCGCGGACTCCCGCATCTCGGCGATGCGGACGGCGTAGCGATCGAAGGAGTCGCCGGTCTTGCCGAGCGGCACGTGCACGTCGAAGTCGGCGTAGGCGGCGTAGGGTTCGTCTCGGCGAAGGTCGATGTCGACACCCGACGCGCGCGCCATCGGCCCGGTGACGCCGTAGTCGAGAATGGTCTGCGGGGAGATGACGCCGATGCCGCAGGTCCGGTTGCGGAAGATCTCGTTGGTCGTGAGCAGCGCCTCGTAGCCGTCAATCGACGCCGAGACGGTCTCGAGGTACGCGTGCAGCCGATCGGCACATCCGGGCGGCAGGTCGTCCTTCACGCCGCCCGGGCGGAAGTAGTTGAACATCATGCGGCCGCCGGTGATCTCCTCGAAGAAGTCCAGGATCGCCTCGCGGTCGCGGAACGAGAACAGCATGGGCGTGAACGCGCCCACGTCGATGCCGCACGCGGCGAACCAGGTGGTGTGGCTCGTGAGGCGCACGAGCTCGCTCATCAGCACGCGCAGGTACTGCGCCTTGGGCGGCACCTCGATCTCGGCGAGTTCCTCGGCGGCCGAGAGCAGCGCGAGCTCGGTGTGGAAGCCCGAGACGTAGTCAGCGCGGTCGACAAGCGCGGTGCACGCCCGGTACGAGCGCGTCTCGGCGAGCTTCTCGATGCAACGGTGCAGGTAGCCGTGGGTCACCTCGGACGCCAGCACCTGCTCGCCCTCGAGCGCGAGCCACAGGTGGAGCACGCCGTGCATGCTCGGGTGCTGCGGTCCCATGTGCAGCAGGGTCCGCTCGGAGCGCAGGACCGGATCGCCCGGCTCGCGCCAGCTGCTCGGCGACCGACGGGAACGGAAGCGGCACGGTGCGAGCGGGGTCGCTGTTCTCCGGCTGGAGCGCGGGCCCGTCGTCACCGTGACTCGAGAGGGCCCACGCGAGGTCCTCGGCGTCCACGCCGCCGGGCGTCATGACGAAACCCTTGCGCAGCGGGTGGCCCTCGAAGTCGTCGCGCAGCACGATGCGGCGCAGGTTGGGGTGGCCCTCGAAGACGACGCCGAACAGGTCGTAGACCTCGCGCTCGAGCGGCGAGGCGCCCGGCCAGAGCGCGACGATCGTCGGCACGCGAAGTGACTCCTCGGACAGCTCGACGGAGAGCATGACCGTCGTGTGGTCGGCGCGGCGAGTCAGTGCGTAGACGACCTTGACGCCCGGCGTCTCTGCGGGCCGCTCGGCGGCGGTCAGGAGCGAGAGGTGCGTGAAGCCGCGCTCCTCCTTGAGGGCGGTCAGCACGTCGATCAGGTGGCGAGGCATCGTGTGTCGCGCTGCGGCAGACCGCCCGGTCCGAGCGCGCCGACTTCGAAGACGCCCGATATTCCCTCGAAGGTGCGGCTGCCGAGGACCGTGCGCCACCGGGGTCGTCACAGGGCCGCCTCGTCGGTGCTCGCTCGGCGGCGTGCTGCTCGGCGGCGAAGTCCTCGGCGGCCGAGAGAACGCCTGCCGAGTTCCGCTCCATGACCATGAGCAGGGCGTTCATGAGCGCCTCGGGGCGCGGAGGGCAGCCGGGCACGTAGACGTCGACCGGGATGATCTGGTCGACGCCCTGCACCACGTTGTAGCCGTCGGCGAAGGGGCCGGCGCTCACCGCGCACGATCCCATCGCGATGACGTACTTGGGGAGCGACATCTGCTCGTACAGGAGCTTGATGCGCGGAGCCATCTTCAGGTTGATGGTGCCGGCGACGATCATGCAGTCGGCCTGGCGCGGCGAGTTGCGGAAGAAGATGCCGTAGCGCTCGGTGTCGTAGCGCGCCGAGCCCACCGTCATCATCTCGATCGCGCAGCAGGCGGTGCCAAAGGTCAGCGGCCACATCGAGTGTCCCCGCGCCCAGTTCATGAGGAACTGCAGCGGCGCGATGAGGACCTTGGTCTCTTCGTCGACGCGGACGTTGCTCACGACCACTTCAGCGCTCCCTTGCGCCACGCGTAGGCGAGTCCCAGGACCAGGATGGCGACGAAGACGACCATCTCGACGAACCCGTAGAAGCCGAGCTTGCGCATGATGACGGCCCACGGATAGAGAAAGACGGTCTCAACGTCGAAGACCACGAAGATGATCGCGAAGATGTAGTAGGCGACCCGGTAGCGCACCCACGGCTCGCCGACGGGCAGCTCGCCACACTCGTAGGCGCTGTCCTTGGCTGCCGAGGAGCTGTGGGGCGCGAGGAACCGAGGAAGCGTCACCAGGATGTACGCGAGCGCGGCGCCCACGAGCAGAAAGCCCGTGAACACCCAAGCGGCGAACGCCATTCCCTACCCCCGACCGAAGTGAGAGCGAGTTCAAGAGCCACTCGTACCGGTTTGCTTGGTTATACGACGCAGTGCATAGCGAACCCTGCTATGCGGTGCGCTGGTGTTTCGGCGGGGTTACGCGAAAGGGGAATCGGTGTGACGCAGAAGCGGGGACCCGAAGGTCCCCGCTGGTGAGTTCGATGGAGCCGACGAGGGGATTCGAACCCCTGACCCCCGCATTACGAGTGCGGTGCTCTACCAGCTGAGCTACGTCGGCGTATTCGGTTCTCTAGGCTGGCGGAGCGTCTCCGCTACCGCCGCCGCTCCCGGACGCCGCCTGCGGCGCTTGCGCCCCGGCTTGGCCGAGCCCTGCTCCGCGCTCCCGCCACCGGCTGCCGGCGGCTGGCTCGCGGTCGTGCCGGCAGTCGCCGTCGCCGGCGCCTGCGTCGCCGCCGCACCCTCGCCGCCGCCTCTGCCGCCGCCACGACGGCGGCGCTTGCGGCCGCCGCCCTCGCCCTTCGGCGCCTGACCGGCCGCCGGCTGCGCCACCTGCGGCCTGCTCGGCTGCCGGCTTCTCGCCCGACCGCGGTTGCGCCTTGCGCGGCTCGCGCCGCTCCGAACGCTCGCGCCGCTGCTCGCGGGGCTTCTCGGCAGGCTGCGGGTTGGCCGCCGCCTCGGTCTCACGATCCAGCGCCGCGAACGCCAGTGCCGTGGCCGTGTTGCCCGTGGACTCAAGCGCCTCTCGGCTGACCTGGCAGGGGCATCCGGTGCCCTTGTTGCAGCTCATCTCGGCGAGCGGTACGTTGACGCGCCTGCCGTCCTCGAAGCGCAGTCCCACGGTTTCGTGCGGGGTGTTGAGCTCGGCGACCTTCGCCAGCCCCAACGGTGTCTCGACGATTGCGCCCTTCTTGGGTGCGCGGCCCTTGTAGTCCTTGTAGGCCTCGTACTCATAGCGCAAACAGCACATGAGTCTGCCGCAGAGTCCCGAGATTTTCAAGGGGTTCAGCGGGAGATCTTGCTCCTTGGCCATGCGGATGGAGACCGGCTGGAACTCACCGCCAAAGCGGACGCAGCACAGCTGCTCGCCGCAGTGGCCGAGGCCACCGACGATGCGGGCCTCGTCGCGCACGCCGACCTGGCGCATGTCGATGCGAGCGCGGAAGCGGGTCGCGAGGTCCTTGACGAGCTCGCGGAAGTCCACGCGCTCCTCGGCGACGAAGTAGAAGACGACCTTCTCGCCGTCGAAGAGGTACTCGACCTCGATCGGCTTCATGTCGAGCTTGTGCTGCGCGATGAGCTCGCGGACGATCGGGATCGCGGCGCGCTCCTGGACGGCGAACTCCTCGTTGCGCGCCAGGTCCTCGGGCGTCGCGACACGCGTGAGCGGCTTGAGCGGTCCGCGGATCTCGGAGTTGGGAACCTCGTGAGGCGGCTTGGTGACGGTGCCGATCTCGGTCCCGCGGTCGGTTTCGACAATCACAGAATCGCCCTCGACCGGCTCGGTGCCGGCGGGGGCGAACCATTGAGTCTTCGGTGCAAATCTGAGTTTGACTCCCACTACCGTGGGCATCGCAACACCTCTCGTATATCGAAGAGCATGGCCTCAACGGCCAGCTGGGGGCTCACATTGTACGATATGCGGCGCCGGGCCTCGTTCACCGCGCCCAGAGCGGTCGCAGCCGCCGACGGCGTGATGATCGCCGCCACTCCGGCGATGGCGTCGAAAGCGTCGGTGTTGACCACGAGATCGTCGACGCCGAGCGACAGTACCAAGCAATCCCGAAGCCAGCTCTCGGCGACGTTGAGCACCTCGGCTGATTCCCTCGCGCTCTCGGCTGGTCAGCTCGCGCTTGTGCCGCTCCTCCAACGCCTTGTTCCCCGACTTGCCGAGAAAGTCCGACTGTTCGGCCGCCTCCTCGCTCTGAAGCGCCTTCACGTCCTCAAGCGGGGCCTTGACGGCGGCGAGCAGCTCCTTCGCGGCGATGAGCACCTCGAGCTCGTCGGCGTTCGCCAGGTCCTTCAGGGTGCGCAGGATGATGGCGCGGGCTTCTCGGCGAGGAGAGCTGGCGAGGAAGTCGCGGGCGCGGGCGACCACTCCCCCGGCGGCGGCCAGCGCCATGGCGGCCTCTGCCGGGTCGGCGCCGCTGATCGAGACGAGCATCGCGGCAGCATCGGTGGCGGGGATGCGGCGAAAGCGGACCACCTGGCAGCGTGACGCGATCGTCGGGATCACGGCGTCGAAGCTGTGGGCCATCAGGATGATGACCACGTCATCTGGGCGGCTCTTCGAGCGTCTTGAGCAGCGCGTTGCCGGACTGCTCGTTGAAGAGGTCGGCGTCGGACACGATGTAGATCTTGTGCCGTCCGTCGATGGGCGCGAGGCTCACGTCGTGGGTGAGCTCGCGGACTTGCTCCACGATGTAGCCGGCGGCACCCGCCGGCTCGATCAGGTGAACGTCGGGGTGGCCGCCACGACGCACGCGATAGCACTCGGCGCACGCACCGCAACCGTCGTCGTCGCAGAGAAGCGCGCAAGCCAAGGCGCGAGCCGCCGTGGCCTTGCCGGAGCCCGGAGGGCCCACGAACAGGTAGGCGTGACTGACGTGGTCACCGTCGGTCACCGCGCGCAGGAAGTTCGAGACGCGTTCCTGGCCGACGATGTCGTCCCAGACGCAGCGCGTCATCACGCGCGGCCCAACCACGGCGCTAGTGCGGGCAGATCCTGCAGCGCGTCGGCGACGCGATCCGCGACCTGCTCGGCCGAGCCGGTAGCATCGACGACGCGAACACGGGCGGGCTCCTCGGCGGCGATGGCGAGGAATCCATCGCGGACGCGGCGGTGGAACGCGAGGTCCTCGGACTCAAGGCGGTCGGCGCTCTGCGCGGTGGCGCGGGCGATGCCGACGGCAGGATCGATGTCGAGCACGAGCGTGCGGTCGGGGCTCAGGCCACCGGTGGCCGCGCGGTTGAGCTCGGCGATGCGCGCGAGATCGATGCCGCGCGCGTAGCCTTGGTAGGCGGTCGTGGAGTCGTAGAAGCGGTCGCACAGGACGACTTCGCCGGCCGCGAGCGCCGGTCGGATCACCTGGTCGACGAGCTGCGCTCGGCTTGCCTCGTAGAGCAGGATCTCCGCCGAGACGCCCAGCTCCGCGTGGTCAGGGTCGAGAAGGATGCGGCGGATCGCCTCGCCGACGACGGTGCCGCCCGGCTCGCGCAGCACGCGCACGGTCAGTCCCGCGGCCTCGAGCTTCTCGGCGAGGAGTTGGATCTGCGTCGACTTGCCGGTCCCCTCCCCGCCTTCGAACGTGATGAAGGTGCCCGCCGTGACCGGGGTGCTCATTCCCCGCCTCCCGCCGGGTCGGTGTCGCCAGCGGCGGCACACGCCGCGCGCCAGGCCTCGGGGGCATCGGCGTACAGGTCGCCGCCGCGCGTGTCGATTGCGACGAACGCCGGGAAGCCGTCGAGCGTCATGCGCATGAGCTGCTCGGTGCCGAGATGCGGCCAGGCGACCGGCTCGGCGGCGGTGATGTGCGTGGCGAGCAGCGCCGCTGCGCCACCGACGGCGGCGAAGTAGACGCTGCCGGTCTCGGCGAACGCGTCGCGGACCGTGTCGCACCGCGCTCCCTTGCCGATAGTCGCGACGATGCCGGCGCGCAGCAGGGCCGGGGTCGCCTCGTCCATGCGCTTGGCGGTCGTCGGACCGACGGCGCCGACGGGCCTGCCGGCAGCAGGCGGGGTCGGCCCAGCGTAGAAGATCGTCGCGCCCTCGAGGCCGTACGGAAGCACGCCGTTCGTCGCCAGCTCGGCCAGCAGGAGCTCGTGTCCGGCGTCCCGGGACGTGTAGACGGGCCCGAAGAGGCGCACTTCATCGCCGACGGTCAGCTCGGCAAGCCGCTCGCGAGAGACCGGCAGGTCGATGCGAAGGGGATCAGGCATCGGTCGCCACCTCGGAGACGGCACGGCTCGCACGGCGGCACGTCACACGCGCGCCACTCGAGCGTCCTGAAGGCGTAGACGGCCGCGCCGAGCACGATCAGCGAGCAGAGCTGCAGCGTGATGCGTGAACCGGTGAGGGTGACCGAACTTGGCGCGAGCCCGCTCTTCTCCACGAAGTCCTGCACCAGCTTGCCGATGAAGTCGGCGAGCGGCGCCATGACTACCATCGAGAGCAACAGCGAGACCTTGATGACCGACTCCAGCGCCGTGAAGACGCGGCCGCGCAGCTCGTCGGCGGTCGTACGCACCACGTAGCTGTTGCCGGCGACGGTCACCGTGGCGATGCACGCGCCAGCGACGATCGCGAAGATGCCCGCGAGCCAGTAGTAGTTGACACTCGCGAAGCCGAGCATCGCGAAGCCGAAGCCGGCGACACTGCCCGCGAAGAGCAACTGCAGCTTGACGGCATGTTCGAGCCTCGGCACGCCGAGCGCGGCCACCACCATGCCGAGCGCCATGAACACGAGCATGAACGTCGCCGGAGAGGCCGTCAGCTCCTGGAGCAACTGCACCCGGTCGGCGAAGGGTAGCGCGCCGATCAGGTTGTCCTGCACGTAGTTGAAGCCGACCGGGATGATCGCGCCACCGCCGAGAACTGCAAGCCCGATGGTCACGAGCAGCCCGCGCAGCTCCGCATGCTCGCCCAGGAACCGGAACGACTCCACCACGTCCTTGCCGATGAGCGTGAGGTCGAGGGCACGCTCCCCCTCGGCGAGTTGCGGACGCGCACTCAGGTGGATCGAGTAGACCATCAGCGCCGAGAACAGGAACGTGAACACGTCGAGAATCACGCCGGCGCGCGGCCCGAGCAGCGCCGGCGCGAAGAGCCCCACGAAGTTGCCCACCAGCGGCACATTCGCGTCGACGAGCGCGTGGACGGCCGCCTCGAATCCCGCGAGGATCGCCGTGGCCGCGGTCAGGCCGATCAGCATGCTCGCCTGCTGCGTGGTGTAGGCCAGGCCGTTGGCGGCGGTGATGTCCTCCTCGGCGACCAGGTAGGGAATCAGCGCGTTGCGCGCCGGCCAGAAGAAGAGCGACGCGGTCTCCATGAGCAGGACGACCAGGTAGATGACCGCAAGCGAGTTGGTGGTCACGAGCACGAGCGCCAGTGCCGCACGCGTGAGGTCGGCCGCGATCATGACCTTGCGGCGATCGAACCGGTCGACCAGTACGCCCGTCAGCGAGCTGAAGAACAGCGCGGGGATCAGCTTTGCGATCAGGATGCCGGCGACAGCGAACGACGACCCGCCGGACAGCGTGGTCACCAGCGGCATCAGGAAGCCGATGACCAGCCAATCGCCTATTCCCGAGACGAACTGCGCGTACCAGAGCCGGCGGAACTGCTGGTTTGCCAGAATCCGCCGATACGCCCCGGTCGATGCCGGGGTCGCCTCCTCGAGGACGCCGCCCAGCTCGTTGTTCTCGCGCGTCTCGCTCACGCGCCCACCGAGAAGGTCGCCGAGCGAACCGCCGAGCACCCCAGGTTGACCGCGACCGGAAGCGCCGCGATGTGGCACGGCGCCGTCAGCACGTGCACCGCGAGCGCGGTCGTGTCGCCGCCGAGACCTGCTGGACCGATTCCGGTGGCGTTGATGGCGGCGAGCAGCTCGGCCTCAAGGGCGGCGATGCTCGGACCCGCCGGCGGTTGTCCGATGGGCCGCAGGAGCGCGCGCTTCGCGAGTCCCGCGACCTTGTCGAAGGTCGCGCCGACACCGACGCCGACCAGCAGCGGTGGACAGGCGCCGGTCGCGCCTGCCTCGACGGTCTCCAGGACCACTCGGCGAACCCCGTCGATGCCCGCGCCCGGCGGCAGCATCTGCACGCGGCTCGCGTTGTCGGAACCACCGCCTTTGAGCATCAGGTGGACGGTCGCACCGATCCCGGGACGCGCCGCGTGCACGATCTCGATGAACGCCGGCGTATTGGTATCGGTGTTGGTGCGATCGAAGAGCGCGTCGCGCACGACGCTCATGCGGAGCTTCGCGTCGCGGAACGCCAAGCGCGACTGCAGCGTCGATCTCGGACTGCAGGTCGCCGCACAGGCATTCCTCGGCGCCCAGTTCGATACGGACCCACACCGTGCCCGTGTCCTGGCAGAGCGGGACAGCGTCGCGCGCGGCGATGTCGGCGTTGACGAGCAGCTGCTCGAGCACCGCCCGTCCACGTTCCGAGCGCTCGGCCGTTGCGGCACGCTTGAGCGCGACGAGCGCATCCGGCCGAAGCGAGCAGGCGACGCGCGGGATGGCGGCCCGGACCGCCTCGGCAATCTGTGAGGCGTTCAGCACGCTAGCCCCGGAGCCCGAGCGAATCGACGGCCTCAGCGACCGTCTCGGCCGAGGCCTGCAGCGCGTCGAGCTCACGGTCGTTGAGGGGCAGCTCCACGACCTCGACAACGCCGGCGCGGCCGAGCCGGGCGGGAACGCTCACGTAGACGTCGGAGATGCCGTACTCGCCGGACAGGTACGCGCAGGTCGGCAGCGTCTCGCCGGTGTCGCCGAGGATGGCGCGCACCATCGACACGACGCTGGCCGCCGGCGCGTAGAAGGCCGAGCCGGTCTTGAGCAGCGCGACCACCTCGGCACCACCGAAGATCGTGCGCCGGACGAGTTCGTCGACCTCGGTCTCAGGCAGCAGGTCCGAGAGCGAGCGCCCGTCGACTGTGGAGAAGCGCGGCATCGGCACCATCGCATCGCCGTGCGCGCCGATCGCCATCGCGTCGATGACGCCGATGTGCGCGCCGGTCTTCTCGGCGATGGCATAGGCGAAACGCGCCGAGTCGAGGACGCCGCCCATGCCGAAGACGCGGCTCGTCGGCAGCCCGGAGACGTTCTTGGCGAGGTAGGTCATCACGTCGAGTGGGTTGGTGACGCACACGATGATGGCGTCCGGCGAGGCGGCCACCACCCTGCCGATCACGCTCTCGACGATCGCCTTGTTCGCGGCGAGGAGGTCGTCACGCGTCATGCCGGGCTTACGCGGGAGACCAGCGGTGACGACCACCACATCGCTGCCCGCGGTATCGGCGTAGTCGTTGGTGCCGGTCACCGATGGGCCGAATCGCTCGACCGAGCGCATGTGCATCATGTCGAGCGCTTTGCCCTGCGGTAGCCCCTCGGCGACGTCGATCATCACCACGTCGGCAACGCCGTGCAGCAGCAACAGCTGCGCCGCGGTCGCGCCGACCTGACCCGCGCCGACGACGGTCACCTTCGGGTAAGGCATGAGTCCCCTCTTCCGTGCGAGAAGCGCGCCCCGAGGGCGTCGCGAAAGCTTGCAGGTGCGAGCGTGGAGCCTGCGTGATTCTACCATGCGTCGCGCTCGCGGCGGTCGGGTCCGAACGCGGCCGCGCTGGGCGCGCCGACCCCCTAGGTGAGCTCGGCCGGGTAGTCCATCGGAGGCTGCTCACCGCGGTGGTGGGCGACACGCTGCGAGAGGATCGGGGCGATCGTCGGCAACGGAGCAGGTAGCTCAGGTCTGCCGAGAGGCAGCTCGATCTCTGCGTAGAGCGTCTCGTCGTCCTGGCCCATCGCCTCGGCGAGAACGTCCCCCGAGTAGATGATCGCCGAGCCGCCATGGCCGACCGTCCCGGGTTCCGCTCCGGCACACTCCGTGATGACCACGAGACTGGCGAGCGAATCCGAGAGCCCTATGGCGAGCTCGGCGACCGCCTCGGCCTGGAGGTCGTTCTCGCTCCGCGGCGCGAGCACGGCCACGTTGGGTGCGTCGCCCAGGATGCGCACGAGCTCGAGCCCCGTCATGCACGCGTCGCCCGCGAGGAGCGCGATGCGGCCGAGGCCCTCGAGACCCTCGAGGGGCGGTGCGGTCGCTGCGAAGCTCGCCACTCCGGGTGCCGTACTGGGGATCAGACGGACGCCCGGCAAGCCGTCAAGGCCGGCGTAGAAGCGTTCGGTCGCCGCCCCGTCACCCACGAGCGAGAGCGGTTCGGGCATGAACACCACGTCGGCGCCGCAGATACCCGCCGTCGCCGCCGCCCGCTGCAGCGCTTCGATATCTCCATCGATGCTGCCCCGCAGGCGATGCTGAATGACCGCGATCTTCATTGTGCCGCCCCCTGCTTCCGTCACCTGTGCCGCGGCCGAGGTCGGCCGTCGCATCGAGCCTACCGCTAGCCGACCGTCGGCTTGGGCGGTGCCTTCTTGGGAGAGCGACCCTTGCCGGCCGGCTTCTTGCCGCTCGCCGCAGCTGCGGCGGCCTTCTCTGCCTTCGCGGGACAGTTCGGGTCCACACAGATGCGCCACGGACCACGTCCCGTATTGACGACGACCATCGGTGCGTCACACGCCTCGCAGGTCTCGCCGGTCGCGGTGAGGTCGCCACGCTGAGGGAGCGGATAGCTCACGCCGCACTCCTCATAGTTGGTGCAGCGAACGTAGCGCTTGCGCGTCGCCCCGCGGCGCACGGTCAGGTCACCGACGCGACCGGCCTCCGCGCACGTCTTGCAGGCGCCGATGCTGATCTCCGGTTCGTAGTTGGTGGAGCACTTGGGATCGATGCAGATGGTGATGGGCTTCTGCCGGAACTGGATGACCTTGACCTGTGGCGTGCCACATACCGGACACACCTCGTCGACGGCCTCGATCTTGCCCTGCGGCAGCGGGTAGGTGACGTCGCACTCCGGCCAGCCCGAGCAACCCACGAACTGTCCGCGGGTCTTGATGGCGGTCTTGATGAGTAGGTCGTGTCCCGACTTGGGACAGACGCCCACCTTCGCGTCGTCAGCGCCGGCGGTCTTGAGTATCTCGCCGAGTTCCGGCGCGTGCTCGATGAGCGCGTCCATGACGTTCGCGAGCAGCTGTCGGGAGTGGCCGACCACCGTCGCACGGTCGGTCCGCCCGTTGGCTATCGCGTCCATCTCGGCCTCAAGCTCTGACGTCATATCCGGCGTGGTGATGCGCGGGGCGAACGTGGAGAGCGCTTCGATGACCGCGCGCCCGAGGTTCGTGGGCTCGAGCGGCTCGTTGACGGCGTAGCGGACTTCGATCAGCCGCTCGATGATGGCGTGACGCGTCGCCTTGGTGCCCAGGCCGCGCTTCTCCATCTCCTGGATGAGCTTGCCCTGACTGTAGCGGGACGGCGGCTCGGTCTGCTTCTGCGCGAAGTCCGCGCCGAGGAAGTCGACGGAATCGCCCTCCGAAAGCGCCGGCAGCTGCTCGTCCTTCTTCAGCCCGTACGGGTAGATGGCGCGGAAGCCCGGCGAGGCGAGGATGTCGCCCTTGGCCACGAACGGCTCGCTCGCCACGTCGATGGTGACCTTGGTGCCCTCGATGATGGCCGCGTCCGACAGCGTCGCCAGGAACCGCCGCGCGACGAGGTTGTAGAGCTTCCACTCCTCGGGCCGCAGCTTGTCCGGGTCGGCGGCCGCCGTCGGGTGGATCGGCGGGTGGTCGGTCGTCTCCTTGGCGCCGCGCGTGGGGTGCAACGCGCCGGCCTTCTTGATGCCCGCGATGTGCTCGCGGTAGAACGGCACCTCCGACAGCGCCGAGAGGATCGCTCCCAGGTCGAGGGAGGCCGGGTAGACGGTGTTGTCGACACGCGGGTAGCTGATGAGCCCATCCATATAGAGAGACTCCGCGATGCGCATGGTCCGGCCCGGCGTGATGCCCTCGGCCGCGGCAGCGGCCTGCAGCGCGGTGGTGTTGAACGGCGTGGGCGGCGAGACCTTGCGCTTCTTCTTCTCGGCCTTGGTGACCACGCCGGTCTTGGCCGCCGAGATGGCCTCCATGACGCGCTTCGCCTCGGCTTCGCTCTTGAAGCGATCGGTGGCGTGCCCTGCCGAGAACTCGGTCCCGTCGGCCTCACCACCGGCGGACCTGAACTTGCCCTTCACGGTCCAGTAGATCTCAGGCACGAACGCTTCCCGCTCGAGTTCTCGCGCCACGATCAGTGCGAGCGTCGGCGTTTGAACGCGCCCCGCGGACTTGACGTTGCCGTAGCCGGAGAACTTGGCCATGGTGAGGTACCGAGTCAGGACCGCGCCCCACACCAGATCGATGTCCTGGCGCGACTCACCCGCCTGCGCGAGGCACTCGTCAACCTCCACGAGTTCCGCAAACGCGCGCTGCACCTCGTCCTTGGTGATCGCCGAGAACCGGGCGCGCTTGATCGGCGCCTTCTTGTTCACGTCACGGACGAGCGCCGCGGCATCGCTGCCGATGAGCTCTCCCTCGCGGTCGAAGTCGGTCGCGATGACGATCTCGTCGGCCTTCTTGGCTGCACTCTTCAGCGCGCGGATGAGTTCGCGCTCGGCGGGCAGCTTGCCGACGGGCGCCCACACGAGATACGGGAGCGCCGCCAGCTTCCAGCCCTTGAGGTCGATCCCGTCGACGGTGAAGGGCTTCTTTCGCTTCTCCCACGGGGGAGTTGGAAGCGACGCCGGAATGGCCGCCGGCATCGCGCGGTGATCTTCCTCCCACACGGCCTCCCACTTGCCGTCGGCGAACACCATCTGCGGAGGGAAGTCCACGCCGAGGATGTGGCCCTTGAGGCCGATCGTCATCCAGTCCTCGCCGTCGGCGCGAAACGTGTAGACCGGCGTGTTGTAGACCTTCTCGGTCTTGGGCTTGCCCACTGCGAGGATCTCAGCGAGCTTCTTGGCGGCTATGTTCTTCTCGGTAACGATGAGCTTCAACGCGAGACGACCTTCCCGAGGGCGGCGTTTTGGAGACGACTATACACAGGTCCGTCAACCCCCATGAAGTCCCTGAGGCCTTCCGAGAAACCATGCGGAACCTGAACTCGCAGGTGGGAGGTGTCGTACTGAGGGCTGGGTCAGAGGCCGATCTCGGACGCCCGCGCCTGCATGGCGGCCAGCGCGAGCGCGAGGAACTCGTCGCGCTCGAGGCCGATCTCGGCGCAGCCCGACATCTGCTCGCGAGAGGCGCCCTTGGCGAACGCCTTCTCTTTCCAGCGCTTGGTCAGACTCTTGAGCGCAACCCCTGCGATGTCCTTCTCGGGCCTGACGAGCGCGGCGGCGACGATGAAGCCCGTTGTCGGATCCGCGCACCACAAGCGCGTGGTCCATCGGCGTCTCGCGAGGCGCATGGCCGGCATGGGCAAGAATCGCGTGAAGCATCTCGTCGTCGACCGTGCCGCGCAGCTCCTCAGCGCTGACCAGCCCGTGGCGCGCCGGGTCATCGGCCGTCTCGGCGTAGTCCAAGTCGTGGAGCAGTCCGACGAGCGCCCAACGGTCGGCGTCGGAGCCGTCGAGCGCCAGCCGCTCGGCGAGCGCCTGCATGATGATCTCGGTCGCGACGCAGTGGTTGACGAGGTTGCGCTGCGGGATGCGCTCGGTGACCAGCGCGTACGCCTCATCACGCCCGATCACGACGCGGCCCCGGCCTGCGCCTTCGCAGCGTCGATGCGCGCCGCGAGCCATTCGGCCCACTCCGCGACGCCCTCACCCTTGGTGGCAGCGATCCGGAAGATGGGCGCCGTGGGATTGAGCGACTTCACGACGCCGGTGAACTCCTCCTCATCGAAGTCGAAGTACGGCATCGTGTCGACCTTGTTGAGGATGACGGCCTCCGACACCTGGAAGATTCCGGGGTACTTGTACGGTTTGTCGTGGCCCTCCGGGACCGACAAGATCATGACCTTGGCGTTCTCGCCGAGATTGAAGTCGGTCGGACATACCAGGTTACCGACGTTCTCGATGATGATGAGGTCCAACTCCTCGAGCGGCAGCGCGTCGACGGCGCGCTTGATCATGTCGCTCTCCAGGTGGCATGCGCCGCCGGTGTTTATCTGGACGGCCGGAATCCCGTGCGCCTTGACCTTCTCGGCGTCCACCTTGCTCGCGATGTCACCCTCGATCACGGCGATCCGGTAGCGGTCACGCAGGGCAGCGATCGTGGCGAGAATGGTCGACGTCTTGCCGGCGCCCGGCGAGGCCATGAGGTCGAGCACGAAGACGCCCGCGTCATCGAACCGCGCACGGTTCTCGGCGGCGAGGCGTTCGTTGCGGTCCAGGATGGGCTTGCTCAGGTCGATTTCCACGCTCACTCCTTGGGGGCTTCGGTGGCAGGTTCGGGGTCGCCGGAGGCCTCGTCGGCAAGCAAGTCCGCGCCGTCGTCGGCCTCGATGCTGTCGATTCTGAGCTCCCTGCCGGTCAGCGGCTCGACGTTGAAGCTCCCGCACGACGGGCAGATCATCTCGAACCGGTCGTGGCTATACGTCAGGTCGCATTCCCGGCATCGGGAACTGGGGGCAACGGTCGTGACGACGAGTTTGGCGCCTTCGGCCATCGTGCCGGGGGTCAGCGACATGAACGCGAAGTCGAGCGCGAACTCCTGGATCTCCGTGAGTTCGCCGACGGTGATCCGAATCTCGGTGATGCGCTGCGCCCCGGCCTTCTCGGCGGCGTCGAACGACGCCTCCAGGATGCCTTGGGTGATCCCCATCTCATGCACGTGACGACCCTTCTTGGCGCAGCGTGGGCCCTAGTCTTCGTCCAACACGAGTTCGCCGGCCTTCTGCGCCGCGATCCGCTTGCGCAGAGTGACGCGTGCGAGCAGCATGCTGGCCTCGTAGAGCACGACGAGCGCCAGGTAGAGGCCGCCCATCGTCCAAGGTGACCAGTCAGGAGTCGCCGCCGAGGCGACCAGCATCAGGACGACGTAGACGACGCGCCAGCTCGATCGCAGCTTCGCGTAGGGAACGATGTTGAAGATCACCAGGTAGAAGACGATTACCGGGAGCTCGAAGCCGATGCCAAAGCCGAGCAGCATCATGATCACGCCGTGGAAGTACTTCCCGGCGTCCGGCGTGACACCTATGTATCCCGCACCCTGCGCGAAGATCCACGTGAACGCTGTCTTCAGGATGATCGTGTAGCAGAAGGTCACGCCGGCAATGAACAGCGCCACGAGCGCTATGAACGTCGGAACGACGTAGCGCCGCTCTTTGGGCCGGAGCGCCGGCAGGAAGAACGCCATCACTTGCCAGATGATGATCGGCCCGCCGACGACCAGCGAGGCGTAGAACGCCACCGTGAAACGCAGGCCGAACTGGCCGAAGGGGGTGAATATCTGCCACTTCTCCCCTTCGAGCAGCGGCGTGATGGGGAGCATGATGAAGTTGAAGATGTCCCAGCCCCACGTGTAGAGGGCCATCGAGCCAACGATGATCGTGACCGCGACGATGATGATGCGTCGCCGCAGTTCGGCGATGTGATCGAAGAAGGGCATGCGTGAGGGGGTGATAGGCATGGGTGCGAGAGGAGGCTACTCCTCTTCCTCCTCGTCGTCGTCATCATTGGCGGCGTAGAGCGTCGAGGCCATGCTCGCGGCGGCCGCGGTGTCCGAGGGGCTGGGCACGGCCGATCCGGCGATGTCGCTGCTCGCGGACGTGTCTGAGGAGAACATCTCGGCCTTGATCAGTCGCTCCGTGTCTTCTTGCACACGCTTGAACGTCGCCACGGCCTTGCCGACCGTGCGCGCGATCTCGGGGATCTTGTCAGGCCCGAAGATTATGAGTACGAATACCGCAATGAGGACGAGTTCCGTCCCGCTGATTCCGAACACAAGCCCACCCTTTCACGACGACTCCATGCGGACGCACGCAACCGCCGTGCCGTTGATGCGGTGCCGGCCGCGTATCGAGGGCGCTCTAGAAGTCGAGCGCCTCCGCGGCGTTGGGGAAGATTGGAAAGACCTTGTCGAGCCCCGTGATCCGGAAGATCTTCAGGACACTGTCGCGGGTGCAGATGATGCGGACCGCTCCGCCCTTCTCCCGGACCCTGCGCAGTATGCCCACCAAGACGCCCAGACCCGAACTGTCGATGAAGGCAACCTTCTCAAGATCGAGGATGATGCTGATGCACCCATCGTCGATGAGCTCCACCAGCTGTGTCTTGAGCTGGGGAGCTGTGTACACGTCGACTTCGCCCTCGAGCGCCACGGTGGCTACGTCGCCATCCCGTTCCGTGCGGATTCCAAGTTCCATGGATGCCGATGCTCCTTGTGATGTTGGAGGACGATGGTCGAATTGTAGCGCTCGCATCACCGCGCTCCAAGAGCAACGCGTCTGGGTAACAACATATCGAGCAACTTCCCGAGGAGGAGTCAGGCATGGCGCTCACGCTGGATCTTGAGCAGGAACCGGACTACTGGCGTCTTTCATTGGCCGGTGACTTGGACTATGGAGAATGCTCGCAGTTCCGGATGAGCATCGACCGAATCCTCAAGTCCGAGCCGCGCTCGGCAGTTGTCGACCTGAGCGGACTTGAGTACCTCGACAGTTCCGGTCTGGGGCTGCTGCTCTCGATGTCAAAGGAGTACGCGGTCGTCGGGGGAAGGCTCGTACTGGTCACCAACGAGACCGTGGACAACATCTTGTCCCTCACGCGGCTCAACGGCATCTTCGCCACAGCCTCGACCATGGACGAGGCCGTCCAGGTCCTTGGTCACCAAACGGCGAGCGGATAGCGCACGCGACCTGAGAGCATCCCGACCCGACACAACAGAGAAGGCGGACACCGAATGGGTGCCCGCCTTCGTTGTTCAGCACGGTGTGGCCAACGAACGGCCCGCGCGCTACGGCGTCGTCGCAGGCGCCTTCAGCGACTTGATCTGGTCCTGCGCGAACGACACGTTCTGCCCCTTGGGATCGAGCTTGACGTAGCGTCTCGAACGCAGCGATCGCCTTGGCATTCTGGCCCGAGTTCGCGTAGAAGACGCCGAGGTTGAGCCATGCCTGCGAGAAGTCCGGATTGGTCTTCGTCACGCGCTCACCGATGACGATGGCCGATGTGGTCTCTCCGCTGTAGAAGGTCACGATGGCGAAGTCGGTCTCGACTGCAGGATCGCCGGCCTTGATCTTGACGGCCTTGGCGTAGGCGTCCCTCGATGAGAGCCAGAGCGGCCCGACCGCAGCCATCGCGGCCGTCGAGATCTGGCTCGCACCTTCGGCCGGAGTGGAAAGCGTCTGCGCCCAGTCGAAGTACGCATTGCCGAGGTTGACGTGCGCCGTGTAGCTGGTCGGATCGCTCGCCGCAGCTGCGGTCAACGCGGTGATACCCGGCTGGAACTGGGCGTTGATCTGTTCGACCGTCGCAGCGGGCGTCGCCTGCGTCGTGGTCTGGCTGGTCGACGGCTGGGTGAAGAGCTGGAAGATACTAGGGATACTCGCCGCACCGATCGTCGCTACGAATGCGACGATGAGGAAGATGATGAACCCCTTCATCCACGGTGAGGTCTTTGCCTTGTTGATCGCCACTACGCTCTCCCTCAGACGAAGCTGCCATAAGAAGGGCCCGGGTCAGCCGATGTGGCCGAACACCGGGCCCCTTGGATTCCAGAGTCCCTAGGGTGCCGGCGTGCTGGTCGCCGCGCCACCCACGGACGGGGTGACCTGCGGGCAGCTCGCCGCCCTGAAGCTGCTCGGGGGTGAGCTGGGGTGCCTGCTGCGTGGTGCCGGTTCCGGTTCCCGCGCCAGGCGTGACCGCCACGGTCGGGACAGCCATGCTCTTGCCGACGAACAGCCCGATGACAGCTCCCAGCAGCATGCCGATCACGCCGATCAGAACAGCGACGGTCATCGAGACTGACTGCGTCGCCGCCGGAGCAGCTGCGGACTTGTCGGTCGAACCCGAACCGCTGCGAGAAGACGATGATGCTGCCTTCTTGGGAGCGGATGTACCGGCGGACTTCGCCGGCTTCTCGTCTTCGTCAAAGAAGAAGTCTTGTCGTCGCTCACGTGCGATCCTCCTGATATTGCGGAACGGGAACAGCTGCTCCCGTGCCTGAGCCTGCCTGAACCTCGCGTAGTATACCAGACGCGTTTCCGGCCTTAAGGTAGTGCAATTCTGTGGTGCGAACAGCAACTCGCCCGCCAAGTCCACAAGATTCCTGAGCGATCGTGAACAGGCCCGGACCCCGAGCGACTTCGGGCCGGTGCTGGCCGAAGCGCCAGCCCGATCAGGCGCGGAGCTTCATGCGCATCTCCTCGGCACGCGAGAACACCCGCTCGTGATCGACGTTGAGCCACTCTCGGCTCTCGTAGACGATCTCGCCCGCCGACCATCGTGGCGAGGACATTCTCCTGGTTGGCGGTGTGGACCAGCGTGCTGTAGGGGTAGTGCGTGGGAATCTGGTGCGACTTGGAGAGATCGACCGCGATGAGGTCGGCCTGCTTGCCGGGCTCGAGCGAGCCGAGCCGATCGTCGATACCCAGTGCGCGAGCGGCGTCCAGCGTCGCCATCTTGACGAACTGCCGAGCGTTCATGAAGTGATGCTCGCCAAGCGTTGCTCGGCGGACGAGCAGGCCGATACGCATCTCCTCGAACACGTCCATCGAGTTGGAGGCCGCCGGCGAGTCGGTGCCCAGCCCCACGCGCAGGCCTGCCCTGAGGAACTTCTCGACCGGCGCGGTCCCCATCCCCAGCTTGGCCTCGCAGCGCGGGCAGTGCGCTATCGCGACGTCGCGACTCGCAAGAATCTCGATGTCGCTATCGTCGACCTGCGTGCAGTGCACCGCCATGACATTCGGGACATCGTAGAGCCCCCACTGCAGGACGTAGCGTACGGGACTTACTCCGGTTGGCAGCCAGGCGGGCGCGTGTGCGTCGTACGTGTCGCGCACGTCGGTGGCCAGCATCGACGAGCCGTACTTGACGAACTGGTACTCCTCGAAGCTCCCGGCGAGATGAATCGCCACCGGTGTCCCGTCCTGGGCGTACTCGGCGACCCGGCGGAACAGCTCCGGATGGCAGGAGTACGGCGCGTGCGGGGCGATGCCGATCGTGAGTCGCGCCGGATCGCTCGTCGCGCGCCACGCATCGATGTCCGCTGCGGCGCGGTCCATGACGCCATCGACGGCATGCTTCTCCATCGTCGCGACTTCGCGATAGATGTGCGCGCGAAGCCCGCTGGCCTGCGCCGCATGCCCGGAGGCGCCGGTCTCGGTGATGTCGGCCACGGTGGTGATGCCTGACTGGAGTGCCTCCAGCGCGCCGAGAAGCGCCGAGTCGTCCCAGTCCTGGGTCGTGAAGAGCCGCTCCTTCTGCATGAGCTGGAGCTTCCACTCCGAGTACGGGAGGTCATCCACGAGGCCCCGCATGGCCGTGTACTCGAGATGCGTGTGCAGATCCACGAAGCCCGGCATGATCGCGGCCAGACCGAAGTCGCGAACCGGCTCGTCTGGGTGAAGGCTGCGCAAGTGCGCGAAGTCGCCGATCTCGACGATCTGGTCGCCCTTGACCAGCACCGCACCGTACTCGATGTGCGGGGCGGCGACTGGCAGCACGTAGCGTGCGGTGAGCAGCATGGGACTCCTCCGGTTGTCAGGATCGTGCCGATTCTACCGCAGCCACAGGTTCCGAGTCCGTCGCCGGCCACGAAGTCCGGACTACTTGACCGCGGTGTGTAGCGCCACGATGCCGCCGGTGAGGTCCTTCCAGGTGATCGCGCTGAAGCCCGCTGCGCGAAGCTCTGCGGCGAGTTGCGGTTGCGTCGGGAACTGCCGGATCGAGTCGTTGAGGTAGACGAATCCGGCCCGGTCACCGGTGAGGACCCCGCCGATCGCCGGAATCGCCTGACGCAAGTACACGTGGTAGACCGCGCGCCACGGGGCAAACCCCGGCGTCGAGAACTCGAGGATCACGTAGCGCCCGCCCGGCTTCAGTACGCGAAGGACCTCAGTGAAGTTGCGCTCCCTCTCGGGCAGGTTGCGCACGCCGAAGGCGACGGTGACGACGTCGAAACTCTCGTCGGGAAACGGCAAGTCCTGAGCATCGGCCACCGAGAAGAACACCGGGGTCTCGGTGCGGCGGTCGGCAGCCTTCTTCTCGGCGACGGCGAGCATCTCGGGGACGAAGTCGGTTGCGACGACCTCGGCAGGTCGTCCCTGCTCGGCGAGAGCGAACGCGACGTCACCGGTACCGGAGCACAGGTCGAGGACCCGCGAGTCGGGACCCAGCGCGCACGCGCGCACCAGCTGCTTGCGCCAACCGCGGTCGATGCCGAGCGAAGCCATCGCGTTGAAGACGTCGTAGCGGTCGGCAATCGACGAGAAGATGCCTTGCACGCGCTCGGTCGTCGGACGGCCGGGCGTCGGCTGGGTGTCAGTCATGCGGACTTCAGGCCTCCGGGGCTTCAATGATCGAGGTCTTGACGGCCGGCTGGTCGGAGGTCGCCGGCGACATCTCGCCCCGACCTCCCGCCAAGATGTTCGCGACATTCTCTCGGACGAACAGTCCGGCACACGCCGCAACGTGCTTGATGGTAGTCGAACGCGGCCAGTTCAGCTCGTTCTTGTCGGCGACCGTGGACTGGGAGAGACGGTCGAACTCGTCCTTCAGGCCCTTGATCGCCGGCTCGCGCGCTGCTTCAGGCCCCGCCATGATGGAGTCGATGCGGGCCATCGCCGAGCGGGCCTCGGTGATGCGGGTCTCGGTGAGGTTGGCGGTGGCGAGATCGATGATGCCGGCCTCTGCTTTGACCCGGTTGATGCCGATCGCGGCGTCGTAGGTCGACTCCACCATCTCGTCGGGGCTCATGGAGGCGCTCTCGTAGTTCATGATGTGCTTCCACGACGGCAGCACCAATCGCTGGCGGTGCTCTTCAAGCGTCTTGGCGCGCAGGGTGTAGCCGTGTGCCTCGGGGTTGTCGAACGCGATCGAACCCGGGTCGAGGAACGGTGCCATGGGGCTCGTGAAGCACAGAAGCCGCTTGTCGTGACCGACGACCTCGTAGAGGTGGCGCACGTACTCGGTGGTCTCGCGCACGGATGCTGCGGTCTGCGAGGGAATGCCCGTCATGAAGTACAGGTCGAAGCGGCTGCAACCGTTCTTGAGCGCCGAGACGACGGTCTTCTCGACCTGCTCCATGGTGTAGTGCTTCTTGCCGAACGCCGCACGGACGCCATCATCGTGGCTCTCAACAGAGATCTCGACGGAGTAGTCGTTGAGGTTCTCGTTCAGGAACTCGTAGAACTCCTCGGCAGGCGGCTTGAAGAACTCGAAGCCGATGGGGTTCTTCAGGTCGATCTTCTTCAGACCCCGCACGAAGTCGCGCGTGTACTCTCGGCCGGCCTGCAGGAAGTCGTTGAGCACGAACATCGGTCCCGGAATGTACTTCTGGATGTGGGCGATGTCGCGCACGAGAAGCTCGGGATCGCGGAAGGCGATCTTGTCGCGGCCGAAATGCTTGCGAAACGCCGTCGCCGAGCCCCCACAGGTCACGCAGTCGTGGGTGCACCCGCGACACGTGAGCGACGCGCAGACCGGATACTGCAGCCAGTCCTTGAACGGGATCGCACCCATCATGTCGCGGTAGCGGATGACCGACTTCATGGCGAACGAGTAGTCGAGCGAGATCGCGTTCATGTCTCTCGGAACCCAGGACAGGTCGTTGACGACGACCGCTCCTGAGGCGTCCTTCCACGTCACGTTGGGGATGTCGGCGAACCCGCCGCCGCCCTTCAGCGACTTCATGAGGCGCGTCATCGGCTCTTCGGTCGAGTCACCTCGAACCACGAAGTCGACGGCGTCGTAGGTGATGAGCTCCTCGTGGAAGTACGTCGACGAGAGGCCGCCGAAGATCACCGGCGTCTTGGGATGCAGCTTCTTGACGACGCGCGCAACCTCGATGGAACCGTGGGCGTGCGGCAGCCAGTGCAGGTCGATCCCGAACGCAACGGGGTCGAGCTTGGAGAGATATGCCTCGACGTCGAAGTCGGGCTTGTTGAGCATGAGAACCGCGAGGTTGACGATACGCACGCGAACGCCGTGACGCTCCATGTACTCGGCCATAGTCGTGAAGCCGAGAGGATACATCTCGAAGATCGGCGAAGACGGAACCATGTCCGAGACGGGCCCGAACATGATCGAGCGCTCGCGGAAGTCGTAGACGCTTGGAGCGTGCAGGAGTACGAGATCGACCTTCTGCATGGAAAGCCAGGCCCTTTCGGTCGTGGGTACGACCCCTGAACGACACCGCTGCCGCTCCCCCGCCCTACCAGCCGGGCAGGCCGAGTAGTGCACGGGAGAGTATAGCACCTCAAAATGGCGTTCATATGTCGTTTCTCCGGGTCCGCCGGAGCTCCTGCCAGAAGACGAAACGGCGCGGTGCGGACTGATCGTCCGCACCGCGCCGCGCAGGTTCTAGCAGGCTACTGCTTGCCCGCGCCGGGGCCGTTCACGTGGCAGTTGGCGCAGTAGGTCGGGTTGTGGCACTCGAAGCAAGCGGATGCGCCGACCTGGTTCACGATGGTCGGGTGGTAGGTTCTCCACTCTTGTGACGCGTCGTACGGGACCTTCAGTGCGCTGCCGTGGTGGCATTCGTCGCAGAACGTGGTCGCGTTGCCGTGGCACTTCGCGCACAGGTCCGGATCCGCCTTGCCCATCTTGCCGTGCTCCTTCTTGAAGGTCGGCGGGTGCGGCATCGGCAGGCCGTGACAGTCGTTACAGAACTTCTTCGCGTGACAGGTCGAGCACTCGTTGACCTGCTCGACGGTCTTGAGCGAAGGTCCGATGCCTTCCTCGGCGCCCGGGCCGTTCTCCTTCTCGGCGTCTTCGACCTGGGCGCTGGTCTCGCCGGACGCAGACTGGTACCAAGCCTGGCCGCCCGCCTTGACGACCTCCTTGTCGGCTTCCTTCGCGAGTTCCGCGTGACCGGCAGGGTAGAAGCTGGTGGTCTCGTGGCTCGGCGGCTTGAGCTTGAACTCAGGCGTGTGGCACGCCTCGCACTTGCCGGTGGGAACCTTCTCCGCAGCCGGGGTACCCGAAGCGACACCAGACGATGCCTGAGAGTGGCAGCGGAAGCAGGCGGTCATCGTCATGAAGTCGGCGTGCTTGGTGCTGGGCTCGCCCGTCTTGGGATTCTTCAGCGTGAGTTCGAAGTCCTCCACGTGCGCGGTGCGGTTGTGGCAGAGCGGGCAGGTGACTTCGTTCTCCTCGTGGATCTGGTGGTCGATCTTGATGCCGGGTGACGGCGTGACGTTGCGCGTCTTGAGGCTATGGCACTGGGTGCACTTGTCCGCGGTCATCGTGAGCGCGACTTCGCTCTCGGCATTGAGAGGCAGCTCGTAGCTGTTGGTCACCGTCTGAGCCAGCTCGCCGAGCGCCTCGGCCTTGTGGATGAGGAAGATGACCGGGTTGGCGGCGACCGGCATGTGACACGCCATGCAGCTGATCTCGGCGTGCGCGGAATGCTCGTACGCGGTGATCGTGTCGTCCTGGACCTTGTGGCATCCCTCGGAACAGAACCAGCGGGTGGAAGTCACCCCCAGCACGGGAATCATGACCCCGGCGATCACCAGGACCGCTACGAGCGCCCAGATGATGTAGCGGGGACGAGAGACGGGATCCTTGAAGCCCTGGAACGAGATGCGAGCCATCGAGACGCCTTTCACTAGCCGCTAGAAGTAGACACCGACGTACTTGTGGCACTGGAGACACTGACCATCTTGCGGTGAATTAAAGTTCCTAATCATGAATTCAGAATTAGTCCCGTGCGGATTGTGACACGAAGATGAGCACGTGAGTCCCTTTTTCGCGTGAACATCGAAGAATTCCTGCCGAACCGGGTGTTTGTTCTTCCCCTCGAAGCTGGGATGACACGAGAGACAGAGGTCAGGATTCTCGGCAACCAGGATCGGGGAGTACTTGGAGCCGTGCGGCGTGTGACACCGGATGCACAGCAGAACGGAGTGCTTCGAATCGGCATACAGCGGCTGTGAGTCGCCGTGGCACTGGTAGCAGAAGCTGTTGTCCTGCGCGCTGATCAGGCCTTGATACTGGGCCGCATGAGGGTTGTGGCAGGAGCCGCACTGCAGGTCGACCCCGATGGGATGGCGGCTCGGCTGTGCGAACTGGTTCTCGATGGCCGGATGGCAGTTGTAGCAGAGCGCCGGCTGGGCCTCGACGAGCAGCGGGATGTAGTCCGAGCCATGCGGCTCGTGACACCCGGTGCAGTTGTCCTCAAGGAACGGCTGGTGCTGCACCGGCATGTCGGCGAGGGACGCGACGGACGGGTGGCATCGGAAGCAGAGTTCGCGCTGCCTTGCGACCAGAATCCCCTGATTGTTCGACGCGTGAGGGCTGTGACAGTCGGTGCACCAGCCCTCCTTGGCGGGCGGGTGTGCCTGCATGAGGTTCAGCTGGGAGCCAATGGGGTGGCACGTGAAGCAGAGCCGGTTGGGAGCCTGGGTGAGCAGCCCCTTGTACTTGGAGGCGTGCGGGCTGTGACAGGAAATGCACTGTCCCGAACTGAAAGGCTGATGCTGGTACTGGTCTCCGAGCAACTCTCCCATGCTGCCGTGGCACGTCCAGCAGAGCTTGTCGGCCGGCATGGTGAGGGTGGATGTTCCGCCCTGATCGTCCTTGGTGGTCTTTGAGATGGTCGTGCCACCGCTCGTGCTGATGCGCAAGATCGAGCTCGAGGTGTTCGAGAACCAGTCCCAAGCCGAGAACCACACCCGCAGCGGCAGCCACCGGAGCATCGTCCGAAAGCGCTGCACACTCTCCTGGCCACCCTGGGTGACGGTCACGGTGACCCGCTTGCCGTGAGGAGTGTGGCAGACCGTGCATTCCCGGAGTGCGAACGGCTGGTGTACCACGGGCTGCGAGAAGTCCGGGATCAGCTCGGTGTGGCACTGGAGGCATGCGAGGTTCCGCGCGACGAACCTCGCCTGCTCGGGCCCGCGGGTGATGAGGATGTCTGCTGTCGTGACACCGCAACACAGCAGCAGGAGAAGAAGCAGGATCACGACCAGAAGGCCGTACCACGGCCTTCTGCGCTCATCCGCTTCTTCGACGGAGTCAAGATCCGCGACTTCTTCGACGTCGTCGCCTGCGACGTCCTCAGGATCGGACAAAGATCCTCCTCGGCGCGCCGCTGGCAGGTGGGCTCGTTTTGACTACGGCGCGGCACGCGTGGCACGCGCTCAGTCTACCATGCACGGGACGCTCCCTGAACCTAGCTGAGCAGGGTCTTGGGAGTCGGAACTGGGCCGCGAACGCCCCTCATCGACGGACCGATGGACGCGTCCGAGACTACCCGGCGGGACGCCGGGCGGTGCTAGGGCCCGACCAGCTTCACGGCCTGGACCCGGTTGTTCTCCTTGTCGGCAATCAGAACGAGTCCGCCGCTACTCGCTAGACCGGTCGGGAAGTTGAGCCTGCCCGGGCTCCTGGCCCCGTTCGCCGTAGTTGACCACGAACTTGCCTGCCGAGGTAAGCCTGACGAGCTGGTGCGCCAGGGGGTCCGCGACCAAGATCGCGCCGTCCGGGAGGACCGCGATGCCGCGCGGAAGCACGAACGGGTTTGTCGAGGTCGCCGTCAGCGACGTGATCTGGCTGCCGGTGTTCCACAGCACGGTTCCCTCAGGAGAGAAGGCAGTGACCCGGTTGTGGTTCGAGTCGCTGACGAAGATGCGGCCCTCGCTTGTCGACCGCGATGCCGTTGGGGTGGTCGAGACCATCGGGGCCGGTTCCCGGTCGTCCAAACTGCTTGAGCAGGTTGCCCTGCGTGTCGAACACCAGGATCTGGTAGGAATCGGCGGCGTAGACCTTGCCATCGGAGACCGCGAGGGCGGCAACGGCGATTCCGCCATTCCCCGCACCCGAGCTCCCACGGCCGGTTGGACGTGTAGGGATCGGGGAACCGCCTCAGGAACGTGCCGTCGGGCCGAAAGACCGAGATCGAGTCATTGTTGAAGTCCGCGACGTAGACATCGCCGTTGGTGTCGGTCGCGACGCCCGTCGGGTAGTTGAGCTGCCCCGGCTTCCATGTGACGCATGCTCCCGGCCGGCGGCTTGGCAATCCCGAACTCGCCGAACTGGCTGAGGTAGCGCCCCTTGCTGTCGAATACCACGATGCGGTTGTTCTTCGAGTCGGCGACGTAGATTCGAGTCATCCGGCCCCCACGCGGCCGCTATCGGCTTGTCGAAGTACGGCTTCTTGCCGCTGCCGGGACCGTACAGCGCGAACACCGGCTGGATGCCCGCCTGCTCGGCCCCTCCCCGTTGCGTGATGTCGGCGGGCCGCAACAACCAGAAGAGCAGCGCGAACGAGCGCGATCAGGATGACGAAGAGCACCGCAGCCGAAAGCAGGTAGACGCGCCGAGCGGTGAAGATCGACCGTCTCCTGGGGGCGGACGTCGACTCGTCGAGCGGTGTCGGTGCGGCGCCGGCTCACTTGCCGGCCTCGACTCGCTTGAGTCCCTCTTGCGCCTCGGCCAAGTCCGGCGCGTACTTGATCGCCGCCCGGTAGTAGCGCGGACGCAGCGGCAGCGTCACCGAGCTTCTCGTTCGCCAGGCCGAGCAGGTACTGCAGGTCCGCCAACTCGGGATGCGCTTCAGCCGCAGGCTTGACGGCCACGATGAGGGACTTGAACTCGCCCTTGCGTGCGTAGTACTCGCCGAGCGCCTTCGCTGCGAGCACGTGGGTGGGCTCGACGTCCAAGACCGCCCACATCGACTTCTCGGCACGATCGTCCACGCCGAGCTTGAGATACACGGTGCCCTGGTTGTAGAGCGCAGCCGTGTCCCGGGGATTGGCTTTCAGCACGATCTCGTACTGCTCGAGCGCTTTGTCGTAGCGTCCGTCGGACTGGTAGGCATAGCCAAGCCCCAGGTGCGCCTGGGGGTCGTTGGGGCTCGCTTTGACTCGGGCGGTCCATGTCCTGATCTCGATCTCCTGTGGCGAGTAGGCCCGTTGGTTGCGCGTGAGAAGCCCCCGGATCACGAAGCCGCCCGCCAGCACCACCGCGAGCAGAAGCACCAAGCACGAGCACGGCGAGCCACGTCGGGACCGGTTCGCCAGCCGCGCGACGCCTGCCTGACGAGGCCCGCGGAGCCTCGGCCGTCTCGGCCGGGGCGGACGCCGGCTCGTCCGGCTGCTGCTGTCATGTCGCTCGGGTGCGTCCACAGGCGTCTCGGCTACGGTGCCGTCGTCGACGCCGGCGAGGAGCTTCCCTCGATCGAGCTGATCAGCTCCGCGACACCGGCCTGCCCGGGGACTCTGGCCTCGAACTCCTTGAGCACCGTGAGCGCGTCAGCTGAGCGGCCAGAATCGTCGTAGATCCTGGCGAGCAGCAGCACGCCCTCCGTGTATGCGGGATCCATCTTCACCGCGAACTCGGCGTCCTTCGTCGCTTCCGCGACTCGATTCAGGGCGAGAAGGGCCCGTGCGCGCTGTACCCGGAGGGCCGGCCCGAACTCCTCGACCTTGACGCCCTTGTCGGCGATGGCGACCGCCTTCTCGTAGTACGAAGGGTTGATGATCTGGCCGGCGACGTTGTAGAGGTTCGAGAGGAACACGTAGTTGTCGTACTCAGACGGCACGAAGGCGATGGTCTCGAGTAGCGCGGCCTCGGCCTGCTGGAACCTCTGCTGGGCGTCTGACAGCGCCTGGGAGGCGTCCTGCCCTTGGGCCTGAGCGGTCTGAACAGCCGTGAAGGCGTCGAATACCTCGTCGGTGAGCGCCAGACCCACCTCGGCGCGATACATGTCGTTGAAGGGGTTGAGGTTGACCGCCCTGCGAGCGGCGGCGGTCCTCTCTGCCCCACTCGATGCGATCCGGGCCGTCAGGTACGCCCTGTCGGCGGCGAGAATGACGAACTGATAGCTGATGCCGACCGCGAGGAGGAAGACCAGCACGCCGGCAGCGATGTTGCCCCAGGCCGGCGCCTTGACCTCGACGACCGATGCCGTGGGGGCCAGCACAACCGCCATGGCCGTCCAGAGCAGGAAGGTGTTGCCGGTGACGGACAGGCCGGCCATGAGCTGGAGGAGGTACCCCGCCGATGCGGCCCAAAACGCGCCGACCAGGATGCGCTTCCGGTCGTCGCTCTTGCCGAAGACCGTGCCGAACGAGCGAACCGCGGCCCACCCGAACACGCCGTACATCAGCAGCACGCCCGGGACGCCGATACCCGTCGCAAGCTGTAGCGGGTAGTTGTGCACGTTGTCGGCCACCGAAAGGTAGCCGGCGTCCTTGACGTACGCGATGGGCTTGTATGTGGGGAACACGAGGCGGAAGGTGTCGGCCCCGAAACCGAAGATCGGCCTGGCCTTGATCGCCGCCAGAGCAGCCTGCCAGATCTCGGTTCGTGTCAAGCCGCTGCCGGCGTCGAACTGCAGTGATCGATGCGAACCGCTTGCCGAAGTTCATGACCTCGTTGGGGTTCGAGAGGCTTCGAACGATGGCCGAGGCCCCCAGTGCACCCGTCACACCCACGGGTACCCAGTCGACCCAGGTCATCTTGGCCGAGTGCCGCCACGCGATCACAATCATGACCGCGATGCCGAAGGCACCGCCGATCCAAGCCCCGCGGGTGAACGCCACCACGGTCACGAACGCATTGATTCCGAAGCCCGCCCAATACGTGAGCCGCATCCACAGCTTCTCCTCGGCGAGCGCGAGGCCGAGCGCGACCGGGAGCGAGAACATGAGGTAGCCGCCGAGCAGGTCCGGATTGCCGTAGGTCGAGAACGGCCGGAACTGCTCGAAGGGGAGTTGACCCCAGGAGATCGGGTCGAGACCGACGCGCTGCAAGACGCCGTAGCCTGCCACCACGATGCTCGACCAGAAGAGCGACTGGGCGAGGGCCTTCACGCGAGAGGGCCGGTCGGCGAACTGCAGAACCAGGAAGTAGATCACCGCGTAGTTGATGAACGACAGGAGGCCCTCGAACCGGCGGTACTTGCCGAAGAACGCCGTCGGCGGGTGAATCGACGTGATCGTGGTCAGCGCCACCCAAGCCAGGAACGCGAGGATGAGCCAGTCAACCGGGGTGCGACGAATCTTGCCGCCCTTGGTGAGCATGTCCCACGACCATGCGCCAAGCGCCACGAGGGTCAGCGTGCGCTGAAAGAACACCTTCAGAATGTCGAACTGGTCGAAGGTCAGGGGCAGCGACGCCGGGAAGCCGATCTTGGCGAGCCACGTGAAGTTGCTCATGGCCACGGGGACCATGAAGACCATCGCCAGGAGCGTCCACCACGCGATTCTTCGCGCAAGGCTCATGTCATCCGGCGCTTCTGCGGCGGCTCCGCTTGGAGCCGGGCGACGTCGCCTTCGACGGCGACCTGCGGGCGGGCGTCTTGGATGCGGCTTTCGCCATATCGACGTGCTCCTTATCTTGCTCCGCGCCCGGTGAGCACCACACGCAGAGTCTCGGCGACGATCTGAAGGTCCATAGCGAGGTTCTGATGATACATGTAGATGAGGTCGTACTTGAGCTTTCTCTCGGGCGTCGTCGCATAACCGCCGCTGACCTGAGCGAGGCCCGTGACGCCCGGCTTGATGCTGAAACGCTCGCGATAGCCGGGTATCTCGGCGACGAACTGCTCGACGAAGAAGGGCCGCTCGGGCCGGGGGCCCACGAAGCTCATGTCGCCGGCCAGGATGTTGAAGATCTGCGGCAGCTCGTCGATCCGAGACCTACGCAAGAAGCGTCCCACCTTGGTGATGCGCGGGTCATCTTCTTCGGCAAGAACCGGACCGGTGAGCTTCTCGGCGTCCTTGACCATCGTGCGCAGCTTGTAGACCGAGAACGGCTTGCGGTGCCTGCCGCTGCGCTCTTGGGCGAAGATCAGCGGGAATCCGTCGGTGACCAGGATCGCGAGCGACGCGCCGATCAGGATCGGGCTCGTGATGACGAGCAGGAACAGCGCGCCGACAGAGGTCGATCGCCCGCTTGGCGGCGCCGTAGTAGCGGGGCACGGTGGAGCGCGTGATCTCCATGAGCGGCACGTCGCCGACGATGGCGTCGACGGTGCCGATGAAGATCTCGTAGAGCTCGGGGACGACGTCGACGCGCACGTTGACCTCGTCGGCGAGCACCAGCGACTCCACGAGCTCGCGCAGCGCGATGGGGCTGACGACGATGACGCGGTGTGCGCGGGTCTCGCTGGCGATGCGCGCGATGTCGGCCGCACAGCCGAGCACCGGGAAGCCGCCGGCGTCGTGGACCGCGGTCGAGCACGACTCGACGCTCGGATCGATCAGGCCGGCGACCTTCCAGCCCCACTTGCCCCTGAGCGCGACCTGCTCGGCGAGCTCGACGGAGCCGGAGTTGGTGCCGACGATGAGCACCCGGTGCTCGGGCCAGGAGAGCCGGCCGAACCTCAGGAAGACCAGGCGCCAGCCCATGAGCAGCGCGAGGTCGAAGACCCACGCGAGGAGGATCGTCGTACGCGCGAACGACGCGGTGCGTTCGCCACCGAAGAACGCGATGGCGGTGGTGGTCAACGCGCCGACCGTGACGGCCGCAGCGACTCCGCGCGCGACCAGCCACGCGGTGTCGGAGCGCTCGGGATCGTAGAGGCCGTACGTCCAGGCTCCGCCGATGTAGAGCACGGTGATGATCGGCGAAAGCACGAGATAGGCGCCGAAGTTGAACGCCGGGAGGTTGCCGCCGAAACGCACGAGGAACGCCAGGACGTAGCCTGCGTTGACGAGCAGCGCGTCGAGCACGATCGAGAGGGCGATGAAGCGGTTTCGCGACATCTACGACCTCCCCTTCTTCGCCGAGTGGATCTCGGCGGCCTCGTCGTAGACCGCGCGCATCGACTGCACCATCCGCGGGATCGTGAACTGCGTGAGCGCACGCTCCCGGGCCTGAGCGCCGAGGCGCTGACGCAGCGCGTCGTCAGTCAGCAGCCGGTTGAGCGCTGCCGCGAGTGCGGGCACATCGCCCACTTCGACCGTAAGGCCGGTCACGCCGTCGAGGTTGGCGTAGGGCACGCTCGTGGGCAGGTTGGTCGAGATGGCGGGCGTGCCGGCCGCGTGCGCTTCGATCTGCACGAGCCCGAACGCCTCGCTGTTGGCCACGCTCGGCAGGCAGAACACGTCGGCGGCGCGGTAGTACGCCGAGAGCTCGTCGTCGTCCTGGGGCGGCAGGAAGCTGATGCGGCTCGGTGAGGCCGTTGGCCACGGCGATCTCGCGCAGCTCGCTCTCGAGCGGGCCGGTGCCGAGAATGACGAGGTCGGCGTCGACACCGGCCATGGCGCGAACGAGCACGTCGGCGCCCTTGTAGTAGACCAGCCGGCCGACGAACAGCACGATCTTGCGCCCGGCGTGCTCGGCGCGGATCTGCTCGGCGCGTGCGATGACCGACGCGGGCGGCTCGGCGATGTCCTCGACGTGCAGGCCGTAGTCGACGATGCGGACCTTGTCGGCACGCGGACGCGAGGAACGGCGAGTTGTCGCGCAGGTTCGGACTCGAGGTCGTGATGAGGTCAACCCGGTCGAGCACGCGCTCGAGGAAGGGCTTGTAGGCCGCGAGCATGCGCTTCTGGCGCACGATGTCGCTGTGGTAGCGACAGCACCGTGGTCACGTCGGGATGAGCCTGCAGCCACGACAGCTCGCCCCACGGGTAGGGGTTGTGCAGGTTGATGACGTCGGGCGGCGTCTCGCGACCGCATCTGCTTCGTGAGCTCGCCCGCCATCCCCAGCGCGATGGGCGCCGAGGAGAGCGCGAACTGGCGCGGCATCCGAATGACGTCGACGCCGGCGATTGTCTCCTCGACACGCGTCTTGGCCTCGTTGGAGACCACTGCGGTCACCTGTGCGCCAGCATGCTCGACGAGGCCCTCCGACATGTTGCGGACGACCGTCTCCACGCCGCCGAGGTGCGGCGGGTAGTAGTACTTGTTGACCATGGTCACGCGCATGGGGCGGTCCTGCGGCATCGGCGCGATCGTCTCTCCCCTAGCCTTCGACCAGCGCGCGTCCGGCGGCCAGGAGGTCGTCGACGACGCCTGCCGAGGGGGCCTCGGCGTACACGCGCACGAGCGGCTCGGTGCCCGACGGCCGCAGCAGCAGCCACGCGTCGTCAGCGAGCAGGAACTTCACGCCGTCGGCACGCACGATGTCGAGCACCGGCACGCCGGCGATCTCGGTCGGGGCGATCTCGGAGGCGCGCGCCAGGAACGCGTCCTTGACCTCCGGCGAGAGCTTGAGGTCGACGCGGCTGTACTCCATGGGGCCGGTGATCGCGAGCATGTCGTCGACCAGCTCGCCGAGGCCCTTGCCACGCTGCGCCATCATCTCGGTGAGCATGAGCGACATGAGCAGCCCGTCACGCTCGCGAACATGGCTCGGGATGCCGATGCCGCCGCTCTCTTCCCCGCCGAGCAGGACGTCGCCCTTGACCATCTCGTTGTAGATCCACTTGAAGCCGATGGGCGTGGTGGTGACCTCGAGCCCCAGCGTGGCGGCGTAGCGGTCAACGAGCACCGACGTCGAGAGCGTCTTGACCACGCGACCGGTGAGGCCCTTGTCCTGCACGAGGTGCGCTGCGACGAGCCCGATGATGCGGTGCGGGCTCACGAAGTTGCCGTGGCGGTCGATCGCGCCGATACGGTCGGCGTCGCCGTCGGTCACGAACGCGGCGTCGCGGCCCTCGGCCTTGACGAGTTCGGCGGTCGAGTCGATCCACGGCGGAATGGGCTCGGGGTGCAGCCCGCCGAATCCGGGATTGCGCTCGCCGTGGACCTCGAGCACGTCGACGCCGAGCGAGCGGAGCGTCTCGGCGAGGTAGGTCTGGCCGGCTCCGTAGAGCGGGTCGATGACGACACGCAGGTTGGCGCCGCGGATCGCGTCGGCGTCGACCATGCCGCGCAGGTTCGCGAGATACGGTCCGACGAGGTCGACGAGGTCGAAGGCTCCGCGCGCCGTGGGCGGCTCGGACGCGCAGCTCGGCCTCGACACGGTTGGTGAACTCGACCGGCGAGGCGCCGCCGTCGGCCATGCGCAGCTTGAAGCCGAGATACTCGGCCGGGTTGTGGCTCGCGGTCAGCATGACGCCGCCGACGGCCGCCTCGTCGCGCGCGACCGAGAAGCACAGCGCCGGCGTGGGCAGGTAGCGGTCGCTCACGCTGCACGGTCAGGCCGTGGCCGGCCATGACCTCGGCTGCGGCGGCCGCGAAGTTGCCGGCCTCGAAGCGCGTGTCGTAGCCGACCAGGATGGTGCCGCCAGGGTTGTCGGACGCGAAGACGCGGGCAGCGGCGTCGGCGACACGGCGAAGCGACTCGTAGGTGAAGTCCTCGCCGATGACAGCGCGCCATCCATCAGTGCCGAAGCGGATGTCAGAAGTCATGGGTCGTGCCCCTTCTTAAGGATTGTGTCGGGTCAATAGTGCCGCATGGAGGCGCATCCGACCAGCCGCGCGAACCGCCGCCTGGGTCAGCTCCGACGAGCGATCACCTCGCGGTAGACGGCCACGGTCGCGGCCGCCGTGTTCTCCCAGGTGAGTTCGCTCGCGCGGACGAGCCCTGCCGCACTCATGCGCTCGCGCAGGCCAGCATCGTCGAGCAGTCGCGTCGAGGGCGCCGGCAAGTGCCGGCACATCTCCGGGCGCGAACGTGAGCGCAGCGTCGCCTACGACCTCGGGCAGCGACGCGGCGTCCGCTACGACCGTGGGCGTTCCGAGCGCCATCGCCTCGAGCGGCGGCAGGCCGTAGCCCTCGTACCGAGAGGGAAACGCGAACACGGCCGCTCCCGCCATGAGTGCCCGCAGGACGTCGTCGTCGACTCGGCCGGTGAAGGCGATGCGCTCGCGAATCGCCGGCGGCGCGTCGGGAATCGTGGCCGCGACATAGCCGGGTTGCTCGGCGCCGACCAGCAGCAGCCTCAGCTCGGGCCGCGAGGGCGCGATGGCCGCGAACGCGAGCAAGCAGCGTCGGCAGATCCTTGTGCGCGCGCGTCGAGCCCATCGAGAGCAGGTAGGGCGCCGCGGCGAGCGGGACCAGCGCCTCCGGGCAGCGGTCCGACCGGACCGGAGGCGAAGTCGTCGACACCGAGCGGGATGGTTGTGAAGGGGCCGGCTGCATGCGGGAAGACCGCCTCGATCTCGCCGACCGTGAAGCTGGCGTCAGTGATGACGTGATCGGCTACGCGCAGCGCGCGGCGGTTCCACCAGCGGTAGACCCCGCGCTTGAAAGCCGAGTTCATGACGCCGGGCACACGGAGCGGCGTCAGGTCATGCAGCGTCACGACGAGCGGGTGCACTGCTGGCATCGGCGTGGGGAAATGCAGGCAGTGGATGACGTCGGGGGCGACATCGCGAGCGATACGCGCGAGTTCGCGAGCGCCGCCGAGCGAGAACGGGTGCCGCGAAGCCGTGAGCGACGCGGCGGCGGATCCAGCGTCCGCAGCCGCACCCGATTCCGCGCGTCGGCTACCGGCGGGTCCTCCCCGGCGGCAACGACCTGGATGATCTGGACGTCCTCCCGCTGCGCGAGCGCGCGAGCGAGACCGGTCGTGTAGCGGCCGACACCAGTCCAGGTAGCCATGCGGCAATCGAGCAGCACGCGAGTACGAGCGGTCGTCATCGGCCGCCGCCCATCGCAGCGCGCAGCGTCTGCCCCAGAGCGGCAACCGCCCGGAGGCCCCAGAGCCCGTAGAGCTCGCAGTAGCGATTGAAGGAATCACGGTAGGCGCGCGCGGCCACGCCGGACGACGTCGACCCGCCCAGGTGATGCACCACCGATGCCGCGGGCTCGATCAGCACCTGCCAGCCTCCGTCGCGCATGCGGTGACACCACTCGACGTCTTCCATGTAGAGGAAGAACCGCTCGTCCATCGGGCCGACGGCGTCGATCGCTTCTCGGCGGACGAGCATGCAGGCGCCCGTCACCCAGTCCACCGGTGTGGTGCGCGCGGGGATCTTGGGCGAGAGCGTCCGGTTCCCCGGATGCGCTGCGCAAGGCGCCAGAGCCGCAGCGAGACCGCCGACGCAAGCGTCGGAAACCGGCCAAACGAGTTCGCCTGCGCCGAGCCGTCGGGATTGTAGACGGCCGCGCCGATGATTCCGGCGCGCGGGCTGCGTTCGGCGCTCTCGAGCAGCGCCGACAAGGCGCCCTCGCCCAACACCGCATCCGGATTCAGCAGCAGCACGAACCTCCCGTCGGTCAGCTCGATACCGCGGTTGTTGCTCGCCGAGAATCCAGCGTTGGGCACCGCACGAAGCTGGCCGTCGGGCAGGGTCTTGGCGAGAGCCGAGGTACTGCCGTCGGTGGTCTCGGCGTCCATGACCCAGACGTGATCCGCCCCAGCTTGCTCGACTGCCGAGTCAACGGCGGCCTGCAGGAGGTCCCCCGCGTTGTGGGCCACGATGACCACGTCTACCTGTGAATCTGTCGGCTCACTCATGGGGCTGATTCTACTCGACCTGCCGGGCCGAGCGGGCGGTCTATCCCGCCAGCGCCCCGGAAGCGACGAAGCGCTTGAGGGCGTCGGTCCACTCGGGCATCGTCACGCCGAGCTTCGCGGCCTTCGAGCAGTCGAGCACCGAGTTCATCGGCCGAGCGGCCTTCATGGGGAATGCGTCGCTCGTGACCGGCTCGAGCGCGACCTCGCCGAGCCCCGCCAGCTCGAGCGTCCGCGCGCGAGCTCGAAGCGCGAGCACGAGCCCGCGCCTGCGAGATGATAGAGCCCGTTCGCGCCGGCATCGACCAGGCCGAGCAGCCCTGCGGCCAAGTCGATGGTGTAGGTCGGCGAGCCGACTTCGTCGGTCACGACGGAAAGCGACGGCCGAGTGCGTGCCGCAGCGACGATCTTCGTCGGGAAGTTCACGCCGCCGGGGCCGAAGACCCAGGCCGTGCGTACGATGACGGCCTCCGGATACTCCTGCTCGACGGCGATCTCGCCGGCGAGCTTGGACGCGCCGTACACGGACAGCGGGTTGGTGTCGTCGTCCTCGGTGTACGCGCCCTCTTTGCGCCCGTCGAACACGAAGTCGGTGGAGACGTGGGCGAACGCCAGTCCCTGCTCGCGCGCTTCGCGGGCGAGCAACGCCGGACCATGCGAGTTGACGAGGTAGGCAAGATCGGAGTTGTCCTCGGCAGCCTCGACGTTGGTGTAGGCCGCGGCGTTCACGACCACGCCACGCGTGTCGGGCGCCAGGCCGGCGGCGAACTCGGCGAGCCGATGACGCACGGCGACCGGGTCGGTGATGTCGAACTCGGCCTCGCCCGGCGCCGAGAAGCTCAGGCCGCGCTCGGCGAGGACCCGTTGGAGCGCGGTTCCGAGCATGCCGCCCGCACCCGCGATCAGGTATGCGTTAGGCACGGTCGTCGTACCAGCGCCTGCGCCACTCCGCGAAGTCGTCGTGGTGCTTGAGCTTGCCCCACCACTCGCCGTTGGCGCTGTACCAGCTGATGGCGTCGCGCAGGCCGGTCTCGAAGTCGACGGACGGCTGCCAACCAAGGTCCTCGCGCGCCTTCTCGCAGGCGATTGAGTAGCGGCGGTCGTGTCCCGGACGGTCGGCGACGCGCTTGACGGTGGTGTCGAAGTCGAGGTTCAGCTCGTCGAGGATGATCCGGGTGATCTCGAGGTTGGTGCGCTCGTTGCCGCCTCCGATGTTGTAGACCTCGCCCGGGCAGCCGTGGAGCAGCGCCGCCTCGATGCCGGCGGCATGGTCGTCGACGTGAAGCCAGTCGCGCACGTTGAGGCCGTCGCCGTAGAGCGGCAGTTGCCCGCCCTCGAGCGCGTTGGTCACGAACAGCGGAATCAGCTTCTCGGGATACTGGTACGGCCCGTAGGTGTTGGAGCCGCGCGTGATGATCGCGGGCGTGCCGAACGTGGTGTGGTACGCAAGCACCTGCAGGTCGCCGCCGGCCTTGCTCGCCGAGTAGGGGCTCGACGGGTTGATGCAGTCGGTCTCGCAGAAGGAGCCCTCGTCGATGGAGCCGTAGACCTCGTCGGTGGAGACCTGGACCATGCGGCCGATGCCGAACTGGCGAGTGGTCTCGAGCAGCGTGTGCGTGCCGAAGATATCGGTGCGCAAGAACGACTCGGGATCGTCATTCGTGCCCACCCTCCTGGCGGTGGCAGGGGAGCCGGAGATCAAGGAGAAGCTCAAGAAGGGTTACAAGCTCGGCGACCGCACCTACAAGGTTCATCTCGACGGCTACAACTTCGTGCCGTTCCTGACCGAACCGGATGAGAAGTGGCCGCGCCGCGAGTTCTTCTACTTCACCGACGACGGCGATCTGGCCGCGCTCCGCGTGGACAACTGGAAAGTCCTGTTCCTCGAGCAGCGCGCCGAAGGGTTCGATGTCTGGGCGGAACCGTTTGTTCCCCTGCGCCTGCCGCGTATCTTCAACCTGCGCACGGACCCGCTGGAGCGCGCGATCCATGAATCCATGAACTATAAGGTATGGCAGTTCAACCACGTCTTCCTGCTCGTCCCGGCGCAGGCGGTGGTCCGGAAGTTCATGAGTACGTTTGCCGAGTTCCCGCCGCGCCAGAAGGCAGCCAGCTTTAGCGTGGACAAGGCCGACGCCAAGATGACGGATGCCGCAACGAGCGGTCACTAATCAGAGGGGGGGGGGGAGGAAAGTAGTATTCGTGGTTCACAGGAACCACAAAAGGGGAGCTATCTCATGGGCGCAGATATGGTTGGTGGTGCAGTCAACGCAGTTGGCGGTCCGGTGATCGATGCGTTGGCGGCCAAGGTGGGCGCGCCGAAAGAGCTGGTCAACCAGTTCAAGCCGGTCATTGTCGGCCTCGTCGTGGCCGGCATTGCCCGCATGCTCAAGCAGCAGGGCGGCTCAAAGAAGATGCAGGACATGATCGACACCTCGACCAAGGCCGTCGGCTCGACGGACCCGGCGGATTTCATCAAGAATGTTGACCCGCAGAAGAGCATGGACATGCTCGGCCAGCTCGCCGGCGGCAACTCACTGGACAACGTCATCAACAATCTGTCCGGCAAGACGGGGATCGATGCCAAGCAGCTGACGGGCGTCCTCGGCAGCGTGGCCCCACTGGTGCTGGCCGGTATCGGCGGCATGCAAGCGAAGAATGGCTGGAGCACAGACCAGCTCGCCAATGGCATCACCGAAGGTGTGGGCCAGATGAAGGATGCGGGCCTGGTGGATTACGTACTGGACAACACCCCCGGCATCAGCGACGACATCAAGCGCGGCTTGACCTCGCTGTTCGGCGGCTAAGTTCGGCCAATCGTCAAGAAGTTAGCACGCACCCTGCAGCGCTTTGTTAACGCGCTGCAGGGTGCGTACGCATTAGGCGCAGCAGGACCAACTGGCAGCGGCTGTTTTATCTTTGCAGCCGCGTGGGTTAAAATGGCTAGGTGGCAACGCAAGGTTTGAGACATGACAATACGGCCGATAAGGTGCGTAGGTTTTATGATGCTCACCCCTATCCCCCACCACTTGATGATCTCGATACGGTTCGTCAGCAGGGACAGGCTGAGGTAACACGCCGCGCCAACTATCATTTGTACTGGCCGGACCTGCCATATCGAAGGGACCTGATCGTGCTGGTTGCAGGCTGCGGCACCTCGCAAGCCGCCATGCAAGCGCTGCGCCGCCCCGAGGCGCAAGTGATCGGCATTGACGTGAGCGCGACGAGCGTCAGCCATACCGAAGCATTGAAGCGCAAGTACAGCTTGGACAATCTTCAGGTGCACCAGCTTTCCGTCGAGCGCGCCGCCGAGTTGGGACAGAGCTTTGACCAAATCATCTGTACCGGCGTGCTGCACCATTTGCCTGATCCGGACGCTGGACTAGCCGCGCTACGCGCTGTGTTGAAACCCCAGGGGGCGCTGCATTTGATGGTCTATGCCACCTACGGTCGTGCCGGCATCTACATGCTGCAGGATTACTGCCGTCGTCTGGGCGTGGGACTGACCGATGCGGAGATCGTAGACCTTGCCGATACGCTCAAAGCATTGCCGCACGAACATCCACTGGCACATCTGATTCAGCAATCGCCAGACTTTTACACGCCGGCCGGGCTGGCCGATGCCCTGCTGCACCCCCAAGACCGTGCTTACACGGTGCCCGAGGTGTTTGAGTTTCTGCAGCGCGGTGGGTTCGTGTTCGGACGTTGGCTGCGGCAGGCCCCCTACTTGCCGCAGTGTGGGACCTTGGCCACAACGCCACACGGCGCCCGTCTCATGCAATTGCCACTCGCCCAGCAATATGCCGCCGTCGAACTTTTTCGTGGCGTCATGCTGCGCCACAGTGTGATCGCTTACGCTGACAATCCCGCGGCTGTGCACCATCCGATCGATTTCGCTGCGGACTGCTGGTCCAACTTTGTGCCGCTAAGGCGCAGCGAAACCATCTGTGTCGAGAAGCAGCTCCCGCCCGGCGCGGCCGCAGTATTGATCAATCAGGGCCATACCTTTCGGGACCTGTTCCTGCCAATCGATCCCTATGAGAAGCGCCTCTACGATGGAATCGACGGCAGCCGCAGCGTCGATCAGATCGTACGTTCCTTACCCCAAAAACCCGACCGCAAACGCGCTCGCTCCTTCTTTGCGCGCCTCTGGTGGTACGATCAGGTGGTATTTGATATGACGAGGTGCCTCTCTTCATAAGCTGCGACCTGGAACGGCTGCGGCATACGCGCTTCTGCCACAAATGCAGCCCTATTTCTTAGCCAAACTGGGAACTACTGGCGCGCAACGGCCGAGTTGATTCCTCCTGTACCTATATCATGCTATACTTGTGCGGGACGAGTGTGCAACACGGCTTTCAGTCGAAACCGCCATATGTCGCAATTGCTGGAAGCAATCCAGAATCAAACCCTCCTGGTCCACACCAAGTTGCGGCGCCCGCGCTCGGTCGGCCAACTGGTGCGCAGACCCCGGCTTCTGGACCTCCTGCACCGTGGCGTGTTACTGCCACTGACGATTGTCTCGGCGCCCCCGGGCTACGGCAAGACGACCCTGATCAGCCTCTGGCTGGGTGAGATCGACATCCCCTGGGCCTGGTATTCGATCGGCGAGGAGGACGACTCGCTGGACATCTTCGCCGCCTACCTGGCGGCGGCGTTGGCGACTGCCTACCCTGGTTTTGGCATAGTTATGCAGTCAGTGCTGCAGAGCCCGAGAGAACCGCAGCCCCAGCGGCTGGCCGATGTCTTTATTAGTGAGTTGGACGATCTCCCTGGCGAGCTGGTGCTGGTGCTCGACGATTATCACGCCATCACGAATCCGGAGATACACGGTTTCATGTCTGCGGTGATTCAGAATGCGCCGGCCGGGGTGCACTTTGTGCTGCTGGTGCGGTCGGACCCGCCGCTCAAGTTGGCGCGCCTGCGCGCCGGGCAGCAGGTGCTTGAGGTACGCGCAGCGCAGCTGCGCTTTATGCCGGACGAGATCCGCGAACTCATGCGGCGCATCATGGGCGAGCTGGCGACAGACGAAACCATTACGTTGTTTACGGAACGCACCGAGGGCTGGGTCGCCGGCATTCATCTGGCCGCCACCTCGATGCGCGACAGCAGTGACGCCGAGGCTTTTGCGCTGGGCTTTGCCCGCAGCAGCAGTAAGATGATCGCCGACTACCTGGTCAGCGAGGTGCTTGAGCATCTTTCCGAGCGGGAACGAACCTTGCTGCTGCGGACGGCAATTCTACCGCGTATTTGTGCGCCACTGTGCGACGCCATCATGCCGCAAGGCGAAGAGGCACTCACCGGGGCGGCATTTCTGGACCACATGTGCAGCATGAACCTGTTCCTGATTGCACTGGACGACGAAGGTACCTGGTATCGTTTTCATCATCTTTTTGCCGACATTTTGCGCCACCGCTTGCGCCTGGCGCTGGACGAGGCCACGATTGCCGAGATGCACATAGCGGCAAGCCAGTGGTTTGAAGCACAAAGGTTGATCGACGAGGCGCTCAATCACGCCCTGAGTGCCGGCGATGCAGTGCGCGCAGCGCGCCTGATCGAAATCCATTCTGATAGCTTGCTCAACAGCGAGAACTGGCGGACGCTGGAGCGCTGGATTGCGTTTCTGCCCGAAGCGGAGACAAGACGGCCTGGGGTGCTGGTAGCCAAGGGGTGGGTAGAACAGTTTCGCTATCGCCCATACGTTATCCTCGCGCTTGCCCAGAAAGCGGCGGAGAGGCTAGAGCGTAACGCCGAACAGTACACGGCAAGCGAGGCTGACATCATCCGGGGCGAGATCGACGTGCTGCGTGCGCTTGGCCTCATGTACACGAGTCAGTGGGCGCAATGCCGGCGCTTTGTCGAGAGCGCCCTCACTGTGATTCCCACCACAAGCCTCTTCGTACGTGGTATTGCCGAGTTCAGTCTTTTACGCGCGACCGAACATTCTGGCCAGCCCGTCGCGGCCAAGGAACAAGCGCAGGATCGGCTGCGCCAACATGGTGACAAGCCTGATGCGCGTTCGTTTCGCTTGCTGCTCGCTTTGTGTGCTGTCTACCTCGGTCAGCTGGACTTGAACGAGTTGCACGCCACGGCGACGTCCTATCGCCACTTGGCGCAGCGGGCGGGGCGCTTGGTGAGCGTGGCCTGGGCCAGTTGGGTGCTCGGCTTCACGCACTATCAGCGCAATGAGTTGGCGACCGCCAAAGCTTACTTTGCCGAGGTAGTCTGGCATCCATACGAGGCGCACACCAGGACAGTCATCGACAGCTGGACGGGGCTTTCTTTGTGTCTCCAGGCGCAAGGCAAGCCCGAGGACGCTAGCCACCAGGCCGGCGAACTGCGCCATTTCCTGCTGCAAGGCGGGCAGGTCGAGCTAACGTTCGTGGCGGACGCATTGGCGGCCTATCTCGATTTGCTGGCTGGGCAACTCGTACGCCTGAGCGACAGCTATGCCGAGGATTTGCCGCGCCAGCTTGGCCTCGATTTTTGGGTGCTGCCGTTTCACGTCTGGGCGGTCGGCAGCATTCGCAGCGGCCTGCGCTCCCAACAAGCGAAGGTTGCTGCCAAGCTAGCCGAACTCCGCTCACTGCTCGCGACGGCTTCTCTACCGCGCCGCCTGCTCGAGGTCGAGCTGCTCGAAGCGTTGCTGCAGGCAGCACAGGGCAATCACAGTGCTGCCTTGGACGCCGTGCGCCGCGCCATCACCAGCGCCGAACCCGGCGACTCGTTGCGCTTCTTTGTCGACATGGGACCCGACTTGACGCCATACTTGCACGAACTTGCCGGCCAGGGAGTTGCCCCCGAGTTTATTGCCCGGATTCTCGCCGCCTTTGCGCCTGAAAACAGCAAGACGATGGCGCCGGACAAACCTATGGCACTGCTGCAGGCCAACGGCAATGCGGCGTTGGGACCGGATATGCTGAGCAACCGCGAACTGGACGTGTTGCTGCTGCTCGAACGGCGGCTCAGCAACAAGGAAATTGCCGAACTCCTCTTTGTCTCGCCGCACACGGTCAAGCGGCATACCGTCTCCCTCTATGGCAAGCTCGGGGTGGACAGCCGCCGGGCCGCCGTCGCGCGCGCCAGGGCGTTGGGGCTGATGCCCACAGCCTAAGTCCCCTGCCGTAGAATGATCCATTCTTGCACCTCTTTGGATCTTTAACGCGGGCCTCCAACAGTCTATTCTCTAGAACGAACGACACTGCTGGCACCCGCACGCTGCGCAAGCGTGCGTGCTAGATCGATACTGGGACATTCGTAAAGGAGATACCATCATGCTAGGTCGAAGAGGAGGCCCGGGCGGCCAGGAACAAGGGGAGCCGACAACCCGGCGCGGACAGCGGCAGGAGGACCGGCACGAGTTTGGCGTGGGCGGCAATTCTACGCGCTACAAGATGAAGGAGAAACTCATTTCGTTTGGCGATGACTTCTGGATCGAGGACGAGGGTGGCCGCAAGGCATTCAAAGTCGACGGCAAGATGTTGCGCGTGCGTGACGTCCTCGCCTTTGAAGACGACAGAGGCCAGGTGCTGGTCGAAATGGCCTCCAAGCTGATCCAGATTAAGGACCAGGTCAAGCTGGAGCGCAAGGGCGGTCGTGGTGCCGTCGTCAAGAAGGATCTGATCAACGTCGTGCACGACCACTTCATCATGAAAGTCGACGGCGGTGCAGACATCGACATCCGCGGCAACATCCTCGACCACGAGTATTCGTTTAGCAAGGGCCGCGACAAAATCGCCGAGGTTTCAAAGAAATGGTTCCGCATCCGTGACACCTATGGCGTCCAGATCGAGCCCGGCGAGGACGATATCCTCATCCTGGCTGCCACCGTGGCCGTTGACCAGCTGTCGCACGACACTGACTAAGGTATTGCGGACAAGGCCGGCTCTCAGCCGTATGCAAGGGACGAACGTTGCAGGCGTCGCCCTGGTCAATGCTGTCACATGATGGCACTGGCCAGGGCGGCGCCCAAGAGAAGCTCATTGCTATATCTGCTTGACTAGAGTCTGTTATGCACTTTGGACCATGAAGGTAATGAAGCTATGAGCCATGAGGATGGCGAAAGCGGCGAAATGGAGACCGACAAGGGTCTCACCCAGGCGTTCGTAGTCGCGGGCGAGGCGGCGGAAGCGTGCCGTCCAGGCGAAACTGCGTTCGACGACCCAACCTCTGGGCAGTAGCACGAAGCCGCGCTTGGTGGTGGGCAGCTTGACGACCTCAAGGCGGATGCCGTGCTGGTCAGCATCGTCGGCGGCTTGTTGGCCGGTGTAGCCCTGGTCGACAAAGGCGACTTCGACAGAGTCGCCGGTCACCGCCCGGCCCCTGAGCCAGATCAGCCAAAGTCTAGTGCGAGGTACACCATGACGCTAAACGAGTTATTTACCCGCTGCTGATGGTGACGACGATTATCTACATGCCGCTGGTGCTGCCGCTGCTGCTGCCGGGGGTCGAGGTCAACCCTTGGGACATCGCCAAGTCGCTGATCGTGCTGATGCTGATCCCGCTGGCGCTGGGGCTGCTGTTCAAGTCGCACTCACCCGAGAGCGCCGACCATTGGCAGCCGCTGATGAACAAGGTGTCGAGCATCTCGATCCTGATCCTGCTCGTGGTGGGGCTGGGGCTCAACATCGCCAACATCATCGACCTTATCGGTTCCTGGGGCATCCTGGCGCTGCTGCTCTTTATCGTCGGCTCTCTCCTGATCGGGTTTGTGCTCGGAGGGCGCGACAATGGGGTGCGCAGCGTGATGGGCTTGGGAACAGCGCAGCGCAACGTATCCGCGGCGATTCTGGTCACGGCCCAAAACTTTGCGGGCACCGCCACACTGCCCTTTGTGCTGGTGGCCGCCATCCTGCTGCTGCTGATCCTGCTCCCGACGGCCAAGCGCATGGGCGCGCGCAGCCCCGCGGTTGCGCCTGTCGCACCTGCCGCCGCCGTCGACTAGCGTACCTACGACGAGCTTGATCTATACCATCGGCATCGTCCTGGTCATCTTTGGTGTGGCGCTGCAGGAGTCACTGAGCAGCTTCGCCGCCACCATTATCTTCCATCGCCTGTAAGAGACATGACCTATGGCAACAACCACTGTGCAGCGTGTGGAGCGACGGCTAACGACACCCCGGGCGGCGGCAATCGCCGGAATTCTATTTGCAGTTCTATTTGGCGTGAGCATCGTGTTGTCGCGCCTATCAATACCAAGTGGCTCATTCGCCGGCGTCACCTGGTCGGAACGGCAGATGAATTTGATCGCGTGGGCGACCGGGCTGGCGCCCTATGCCGGTATTGCGTTTCTCTGGTTTCTCGGCGTCATACGCGATCGATTGGGGAAGCTGGAGGATCAGTTTTTTTCGACCGTCTTCTTCGGCAGCGGCCTTCTCTTTGTTGCCATGATGTTCACGTCGTCGGCATTGACAAGCAGCACGAACTCCACGATCCAGTTTATTCACAACTCGACTGAAGGTGTTGCGGCCGGTCAAGTGCTGCTGTTTGCCCGCGCGGCAATGTACCAAACGATGAACGTCTATGCGATCAAGATGGCCGGCGTCTTCATGATGTCGCTCAGCACGATCTGGTTGCGCACCGGCGTCATGCCGCGAGCAGTCGCCTACGTAACACTTGGAGTTGCGCTTATCTTGATCATTGTCATCAACCTAAGCCTGTGGACGGCGCTGGTCTTTCCCACATGGGTGTTGGGCATAAGCCTCTATATCCTGCTGCTTAACCAGAAGCGGCGGGCGGGCACAGGATCGGATGGGGTCAGTGTATCCAACAGTTGAGAGAGCGCTTAGGCGGAATAGCAGTCATTCAGTACGGAGCAATATAGGGCGCACGTGTCAGACTGGTGGGGGATAACGCCTCTTGTGGGCGTCACAGGAAGTATTCTGGCGCTAATCGCCCTTGTCGTGGTGACGTTCGTGGCGTTGCGCCTGTTGAACGTGGCTGCACGCGAGGTTGACGAGCATTTCATTGCGCCGATTGACGACATCGATCGGCGTGCGCGGCTGTACACGCTGCGCAAGGTAGCCAAGAACGGCGCCCGCGTGGTAATCCTGGCCACTTCCGTGCTGATCGGATTGGGCACGATCGGGATCGACATCGCCCCAGCTTTAGCGGCGGCGGGTATCTTCGGATTGGCTATATCGCTCGGCGCACAAACGCTGATCAAGGATATTATCGGCGGCCTGACAATCCTAATCGAGGACGAGTTCCGCGTGGGCGATACGGTCGAGATCGGGTCCGTAAGCGGCGACATAGAGCGAATCACGTTGCGGCGCACCGACGTGCGCGACAGTGAAGGCCGCCTGCACATGCTGCCGAACGGCGATGTGCGCGCTGTGGCCAACGAAACGCGCGAGTGGGCGCGCGCGCTGGTGGAATTAAACTTTGCCTTCGACAGCGACATCCGCAAGGCTGTGGCTGCATTGCAGCAGGCCCTGGCCGACCTTGCCGACGATCCGCGTGCCAAGCCATACTTGCTTGCCGAGCCGGAGATCTACGGCTGGCATGACTTTAGCGATTGGTCCGTGACCGTGCGCTTGCGGGCCAAAGTTGTTGCCGGCAAGCAAGGCAGCGTGGCCCGCGTCTTGCGCGAGTACGCCCTGGAAGCGCTGCAGAAGGCCGGCGTGCCCGTCGAGAGTCATGGTCGCACAGTCTTGCTGCCACGCGCATAACATCGCTTGCTGCGCAGACGGTGGCGTTTGCGTTGTATAGCCCATATTTGCGCCTCCTTGGACCTGTCCATGGGCCGCGCACACTGGTATTCTGGCGACATGCCAATCTCGAGCCATGAAGCGGTGCTCTATCACATCGTGTTGCAAGGAGAACTGGACCACAGTTGGTCCGAGGAATTTGGCGGCTTGTCCATAGAGCACACCCGCGCCGACGGCCAAATCATTAGTACGCTGAGTGGCAAGTTGGTCGACCAGGCCGCGTTATACGGCGTTCTCAACCTGGCCTATAGCTTGGGCATGCCTGTCCTGTGCGTGCTCATCCTGGGCAAAGCCGACCCCGATGCAAGTAGCAGAAGTTGACCTGGCATGTGCGTAGCCCCTGCAACACGACATAGGCTGGCCACATGTCTTGGATCGAGCATAACTTGAAAAGGGAGAATGATATGCAGGTGCAGACGACGCCAAGCCTCAGTCAGGCAACCTATACGAACGCCCCGCCCCGCTTTCACCTATTGGTCAAGCCCAGCGGCTCGACCTGCAACCTGGACTGCACGTATTGTTTTTTTCTCTCCAAAGAGGCGCTCTACCCTAACCAGAAGAGCCGCATGCCCGAGGCCACGCTGGAGGCCTACATTCGCCAGCTGCTCGAATCGCACCGCACGCCGACGGTAACGGTTGCCTGGCAGGGTGGCGAGCCGACGTTGATGGGGCTGGACTTTTTTGCCCGATCTGTGGCGTTTGTGCAAAAACATCGGCAACCCGGTCAGGAAATCGAATACACCTTTCAAACCAATGGCGTGCTGCTGGACGACGACTGGTGCGCGTTTCTCAAGCAGCACAACTTCCTCGTCGGCTTGAGCGTGGATGGGCCGCAGGAGATCCATGACACTTACCGCGTCAACAAGGGTGGCCAGGGCACGTTCAAGCAGGTGCTGCGCGGCTGGGAGCATCTGCGCAAGCACGGCGTTGACTTCAACATCCTCTGCACAGTGAATGCCGCCAATGAGCACCATGGCCGCCGCGTCTATCGCTTCTTCCGTGACGAACTGCACGCCGAATGGATGCAGTTTATCCCCATCGTCGAGCGTGCCACCGCCGAGACGCTGCCGATCGCTAACCTGGGCTGGAGCGACCGGCCGGGTGGGCAGCGGTTGCTCTACACCCAGACCGGTTCGTTAGTCACCGAGCGATCGGTGGGCGGCGAGCAGTACGGCCGCTTCCTGGTGGACATCTACGAAGAGTGGATCCGCGGCGACGTAGGCAAGGTCTACGTGCAGTTGTTTGATGTGACGCTGCATGCATACTTTGGCGAGCACTTGCTTTGTATCCATGCGCCGACCTGCGGCTACGGGCCGGCACTGGAACACAATGGCGATCTCTACACCTGCGACCATTTTGTCGAGCCGGCGTTCAAGCTGGGCAACATCCACGATACCCACATGATCGAACTCGTGTCCTCGCCCCAGATGCGCCAGTTCGGTGACAACAAGCGCGATCTTCTGACTAGGCAGTGCCAGGCCTGCGATGTGCGCATGCTCTGCAATGGGGGCTGTCCCAAGGATCGCTTCGTAGAGTCGCGCGACGGGGAGCCGGGCCACAACTACCTTTGTGAAGGTCTGTATCATTTCTTCGCGCACGTGCGCCCGACGATGAACATGATGGCGCAGCTCGTGCAGCGGCGCCAGCCCGCTCGCGCGTCATGGAATGGGTGGCGGCAGAAGACGCCAAGCGCGGCCGCAACGATCCCTGCCCCTGCGGCAGCGGGCGCAAGTTCAAGCAATGCCACAGCCAGAATCCACACTAGGCACAGCATGAAAGCCAATCTGGAGACGAAAAACATCAAGTCGCTGTCAGCACCTCTTTCAACCTGGCATGACAAGGACACAAAGCGAACCATCCTAGAGTTCGTGAGTTCCATCCCAGGTAATCACGATGACCGCCTGCGGCGGGGGTGGAATTGCCCGTCAGGCGATCATCTCCACCTCGTACATGCCCAACGTCTACACGCTGCGTAGATGCGCACATGATCGGGGATTGGGCGGAAGCATTGCGCCAGCAAGGTCCCACGGATCTTGCGTTTGAACAGAGCGGGGGTTCCCGCCCGCCCTCGACACTGACGCACTCGTGCAAGCATCCACTCAATTGCTCGCTCAGTCCAACCATGTAGACCTCACCTTGGAATCAGTTTAGGAAAATCTCACGGTATCGAGCATACTGGTGAGCATGACAACACGTCGCCGAGCTTTGTGGCTTGCTATCATTTTTGCGCTGGTGCTGACCGTGCTGGTGGTCGTTGGCCCGTTCCTGGTGCCCGTGCGCTCCCTAGGCGCTGCGACGCCGCTGAAGAAGCTGGCGGGGCCCAACAGCCGCTTTGTCGATGTGCCCTTGGCCGGCGACACGCTCACGGTGCACTATGAGGAAGTGGGGGAAGACAAGCCTGCCTTTCTCCTGCTCCACGGCTTCGCCGCCAGTACCTTCTCCTGGCGTGAGGTCATGCCCTCGCTTGCAAAGTGGGGACGCACCGTGGCCTTCGACCGGCCTGCCTTTGGCCTGACCGAGCGCCCGCTGCCGGAGACGTGGCAGGGGCAGTGGAAGACCCAGAACCCGTACACGCTCGACGCGCAGGTCGACCTCACGACCGGGTTGATGGACCAGCTTGGCATCGGCGATGCGGTGCTCGTCGGCAACTCTGCCGGCGGCACAGTTGCCATGTTGACCGCCTTGGCGCACCCGGAACGAGTCAAGGCGCTCATCCTGATTGATCCCTCGGTCTACGGCGGTGGTGGCAGCTCATCGCCGGTCGTGCGCTGGCTGCTGGCTACACCGCAGATGCAGCGCCTGGGGCCGCTGGTCGCGCGCCTCATTGAGCGCTGGGGACTTGATTTTGCTCGCTCTGCCTGGCATGACCCAACGAAGATCGGCGACGACGTTCTGGCGGGGTACCAGAAGCCGTTGCAGACGGCGGACTGGGATCGGGCGCTGTGGGAGATGACTGCCGCCAGCGCACCCAGCGGCCTGCCCGCGCGGCTGGCAGAATTGAAGCTGCCCGTACTCGTCATCACCGGCGACGACGATCGCATTGTGCCGACAGAGCAGAGCGTCAAGCTGGCAAAAGAGCTGCCCAACGCCCAACTTGTGGTGGTACCCGCCTGCGGCCACGTGCCCCAGGAGGAGTGTCCGCAGGCGGTGCTCCGAGCCACAGAGACGTTTCTTGCTGGGTTGGAGTAGTTCAGCCCCGACGGCTTGGCCAGGTGATCCTGGCATCCATTATGTTTGCGGGTTGCTATCGCATATAATATCTTGGTAGAGTACCTTGGCAGACTCTCTTGATGACCAACGCGCCCATCACTGGCGATGCTATAGGTAATGTCCCTCTGCGCTGCATCGATTTTGTAGAAGTCCCGCGTGGCCACGCCCAGAAATTGCTGCTCGATTCGTTCAGACCATTCACACACCTAAAGGTAAGCGTGTTGGTCGTGCCCTAAATGGTAAGCCTGTTGATCACAGCCCGCTCGTCTACTTGGCGCGGTGCTGGTCTGCAGTGTTCTACGCAAGTGAGGAATGTCCGGCTAGTTTGAAAAAGGGGCAGTAACAATGGCTAGCTCATCGACGCGCGGCCGGTCAACCATCGGCCAGTGGTTTGGTGTCTCGCTCGGCATCGCCTTCACGACCATCGAGTTTGGCGAAACGGCACTGACCAATGCCGACGCCGTCAGCCAACGCGTATTTGCATCGCTGATGCAGGTCACCGCGCCGCTGCGGGCGCCACTGGACAAGCTAGGCATGACAGAGGCGTTGACGCAGCGGATAAACACCATCTCCGCACAAGCCAACACGGCTGTGCAAGAGCTTGAGCTGCGCGGCAGGCATGGGGGAGTAGAAAGCGCCAAGGTCACCAACCGGGTTCTAATCGACACGGTTGACAGCATCCTGCGTCAACTGCGCGCTGACCCGGAGCTGCTGGCACTACTCTTTGCACAGCTCGATTGGATCCTGCCAAAGCTGGGCGAAGTGCAGGCGGTGAAAGATCTGGTGCGCAACCAGGTAGCCGCCATCCTGCCCGAACTCGCCACTGATTCCGCAGTGGCAGACCTGATTCGGGGCCAACTCGCCGCCATTTTGCCCACCATGGCCAATGACGCCGCCGTACAGCAGCTAATCCGGGCGCAAGTCTCGAGCTATTTGACCTACCTGAATGAGCACCCGGATGAAGTGCAGACGCTCATTCGCACCCAGGGTGACGTCTATATCGACTATCTCAACGCACATCCAGCCCAGGTCCAGACGCTATTGCAGGGCCAGAGTCTGGGTCTTGCCAGCCAGGTGCGCGACGAAATCCGCGAGCGAACCGTGACTGCCGACGGCCTGGTCGATACGATTGTGCGCAACCTGCTGCGCCTGAAACCGCGCGAAGAACTGCCGCCGCCACCGCTGGAAGTGCAGCGTCGTGCGCTGTCAGCCCATTTGCCGGCTGATGATCAGGAGGAGCCGCACAATGGCCACATTTGATCCTGCACCGCCGGCGGTTCCGGCCGCTACGCCCAAGGCCGGCAACATGGGCATGTACGCCGGCTTCGTGACCCGCGCGTCGGCATTGATGCTGGACATCGTGCTGATCGTCGTCGCGGTCCTCGTCATCAATGCCTTGATTGGACTGCCGGTCGCGTTTTTCACCGGCATCAATCTCAACAACTGCGCCCAAAACACCGATCCACGTGCAAGCGCTAAAGTCATCTGCACCACGATTAATCTCATCTGGGTCGGCGTGGCGCTGCTGGCCAGCCCACTCTATTTCATTACCCTCTTCACGACCACAGGTCAAACGATCGGCAAGTACGTGATGGGTGTACGCGTCGTGCGCCTGGAAGGCCGTGCCATGACCGTCAAGACGAGCACCGTGCGCTGGCTGGGCTATTTTGTCTCTGCGATCCCGCTCGGACTGGGGTTCTTCTGGATCATCGTCGACAACCGCCAGCAAGGTTTCCATGATCGGCTGGCCAACACAAGCGTTATCTACGCCTGGCGCGCCACCGGCAGCGCGCGCCTGCTAGAGCGTGTCCGTAAGCGCTTCGGCATGCAGCCACCACCTACCGCCACGGTGAGTGCGCTGCCTGCGCCGGCACCCACAGCCGGCGGCGAAGAACTGCTCGCATTTGCAGCGTCCGACCTCGCGCTTATTGCCACGGATTTCCACACTTTCCGCACGATGGTCACCAACGGCGAGATTGACGTGCTGGCAACAGACGTGTTGCAGAAAACAGCCGATGGCCAGGTTGACAGTCTCCGCACCGACAGCCTCCTGCCGGGCACCGAATTCCGCGGGCTGACCGGCCTGCACACTTTGGTAACACCCAGCCAGATCGCTGCCGTCACTCGCGATTTACCCCCCGCCAGCTACATCCTTGCCGTTCTGCTCGAAGATCAAGCGGCCGACGCGCTCGTCCGCCAACTAACCCGCCGTACCACCGTTCTGGTAAGGCGCTGCGAAATCCCGGCCAACCCCGCCACAGCGATTCCGTCCCCTTAACCCACTCTGGTTGCGGCCATGAAAGCCATAAAAATTAGCGGCGATCGCGGTTCTCTTCGCCGTTCTCTTCGTTGTGGTTGTCGTTGTAGGAGACAAGGTCGTTGAGTGTGAAACCACCATGGACCGTGACCAATCAACCTTTGCGCATAGATTCTGTTTCACATCGGCTGCCGAATGGTAGGACTTGCCAGTGCCCCGAATGGATGGCATCCAGGGAATGACTGACTAGACCATGATGGGAAACCAGGTATGGAATTTTTAGAAAGTGTGAAACTCATCCAGGGCGGCATGGGCGCCTATGTGTCGAACTGGCGGCTGGCGCGAGCGGTTGCGATGGAGAGACCGGGCGAGACGGCCGGTACAGTCTCCGGGACAGCGCTGGATGTAATCTACGTGCGGCTGCTGCAGCTGGGCGATCCGGGCGGCCATGTGCGCCGTGCGTTACAGGAATTCGACGCCAGGTGCGCAACAGATATCGGCCAAAGGATAATCCAGCGCTATTACATTGAGGGAGGGAAAGCTCCGGATGCCTATTTCAAAAGCGCGCCCATGCAGATCCCCCACGCCCAGGATGGCAAGACCACGTTTGCCGCGGCGACGGGCAGCCCGGTCTCGATTCCGCTCAAGCTGGACGACAGCATTGTCGAACTCCTGATCGCCACCGGGTTTGCCGAAGTGTGGCTCGCCAAGCAAGGACACGCGGGCAAGATCTTCATCAACTTTCTCAACAAGATCGAGCTGCCGCTCATCTATGCTATGTACGGCGCCATGCTGGCAGGCGTAGACGGCATTATCGTGGGCGCGGGCAACCCTGAAGGTCTGCCGGCCGCCTGCTCGCTGCTGGCCAACCACGCCCCAGTCGTGCGCAGCGTGCCGGTACTCTATGCAGGTGCGGGCCAGGAATTCACACTGGCCTTTGATCCGCACGAGGTTGCGGGCGGCGCGCTGGCGCGCACACCGATAGCGCGGCCGGCATTCCTGGCCATCGCCTCGTTGGAGGAACTGGTCCAGGCGCTGGCAGCGAGCAGCAGCGCGGCACCGGATGGCTTTATCGTCGAGCATCATACCGCCGGTGGCCACAACGCCAGCCCGGTCGGTCCCTTGAAGCGAGATGAACACGGCCAGCCCATCTATGATGCACGCGACGAGCCCGATCTGGCGGTGATCCGGCAGGTCGGACGTCCCTTCTGGCTGGCGGGCGGCTATGGCAGCCGCGCCGGCTTGCAGAGGGCGCTGGCCGCAGGCGCCGTCGGCGTGCAAGTTGGTACGGTCTTTGCTCTGTGTGAGGAGTCGGGGATGAAGCCCGAATTCCGGACGGCCATCCTGCAGGCGCTGCGCAGCAGGACCGACGAGGCAGAGCTGGTACAGACGACGTTGTTCTCCCCCACCGGCTTTCCCTTCAAGGTGGTGCAGCTTGCAGGCACCCTGTCTGACGACGATGTCTATGCGGCACGCAATCGGACGTGCGACCTGAGGCTTTTGCAGCAGTTGGGGCTCAGCAAGCCGGACGAAGCGGGTATGAGCAGGTTGTTTCAGCGCTGTCCGGCCGGGCCCATCGCAACGTACCTAGAGCGGCGTGGGCTCGAAAGAAACACGGAGGAGCGTCGCTGCCTCTGCAACGGCCTGATGGCGCGGGTGGGGTTGGGCCAGGTCAGGAGGGAGGACCAGGAATGGGTGGAGGAGCCGGCCATCGTTACGCTGGGTAACCATCTCGACGGCGTGCGGCGCCTTTCGCGCCAGGGCCAGACTCCCTATCATGCGCAGGACGTGGTAGCCGACATTTTGGGGTGAACTGCGCTGTTTAATACAAGCGCTAGTCAAACGTATCGTAATGTTCTATGCATCACCAGAAAATAGTGAACCGTCGCGCCGATCCAGACAAACTGCCCCGGCTTGTGCCGCAAGTCGAACCGCCAAGAAAATACTTGGCGGCACGACTCCAGTGTGAATTAAGTAGGCCAGAATCCCGCATGTAGGCGAGCACCCTCTGGAGCTTGTTCTGGTTGAGGATCGACAATCGCCGCCGTCCGTGGTAGCCAATGAAGCCCTCGTCGTTCGGAGCCACCTGCGAGACTTATTCAGCATGTTCTATCCCGCAAGATGCGAACGTGCCAGCATGCCGCCGGCAATATTGCGGGCTTTGAAGCCGTTCTGCAGCAGGATGCGCGTGGCGTAGTAGGCGCGCTGGCCCGAACGGCAGAAGACGAGAATCTCGCGCTCGCGTGGGAGTTCGCCCAGCCGTGCCCGCAGGTCCGGCAGTGGGATATTGACTGCACCCGGCACATCCTCCACCGCCAACTCGGCCGGCTGGCGCACGTCGAGCAGGAACCCGCCGTCCACAGCCCCCCAGTGAATGAGCGGCATGTCGTCGCGTACGATATCGGCCGCCACCATCCCGGCGAAGTTGACGGGATCCTTGGCGCTGCCAAAGGGCGGCGCATAGCTCAACTCAACCTCTTCCAAGTCGTAGATGGTGAAGCCCGCCTGGATCGCCATGGCGAAGGCGTCGATGCGCTTGGGCACCCCATCCTCGCCGAGTATCTGCGCGCCAAGGAGGCGGCCGTCGGACTTGCGGAAGAGGACCTTGATTGCGATGTACTTGGCGCCGGGATAGTAGCCGGCGTGCGAATTGGGGTAGAGATAGATCTTTTCGAAATCCGTGTCGCCCAGCTGCGTCAGGAGCTTCTCGCTGGCGCCGGTCGCGGCGATCACGCCCTCGAAGATCTGGCAGATCGAGGTGCCCTGCGTACCGCGGTAATGGGAGTCGCGACCGCAGATCACTTCGGCGGCGATACGGCCCTGCCGGTTGGCCGGCCCGGCCAGCGGAATCAGCGTCCATTGTCCGGTGACGAAATCCTTGACTTCGACCGCGTCGCCCACGGCGAAGATATCGGGGTCGCTCGTGCGCATCTGCTCGTCGACACGGATGCCGCCGCGCTGGCCAAGTTCGATGCCGGCCATCTTGGCCAGCGCCGTTTCCGGACGCACGCCAATCGCCAGGATCACGATGTCCGCCGGCAGGCACTTGCCGGTACTGGTGAGCACTTCGAGCGCACCATCGGCCGCTTGCTGGAAGCCGGCCACGCCATCGTTGAGTTCGAGCTGGACGCCGTGCCGCACCAGGTAGCGCTC
>CAVSCC010000007.1:0-275598 GCA_963726345.1 uncultured Coriobacteriia bacterium
ATCGACACGACGAAGGCTCTTGACTCCGGTCGGGGGCCTGTTTTCTGCGTTCTGACCTGCAGTTTTGGAGTCCCCTGCTCGCCTTCGGCTGCGCTACGCAATCGCGAGTTCGACTTGAGCCCGCAAAGTCTCGTACACCTTGACCATCGCCACCTCGAGGTCTAGTCTTGCGATTGTATAGTTCGAAAAACATCGAACAAGGAGTACCTGCGGTGACAACTGCCACGAAGGCGAATACGACGAATCTGGATGCCGTCTTCAAGGCGCTGGCTTCCTCACATCGACGAGAGATCCTCGCGATGCTGAGTGCGGCCGACAGTGATGGCGCGAAGACATGCTGTGCCGCAGACGAGGTCTGCGCCTGCAAGATCTCCGACCGCCTGGGACTGTCGCCGTCGACGACGTCTCATCACATGTCGATCCTGCGAGACGCGGGTCTGGTCACCGGTCGCAACGAAGGGACGTGGACGTACTACACGCTGCGTCGCGACGTACTCTCGGCAGCTGCTGAGGCATTGACCAACTTCTGAGAACCCGATGCTGGCCGGAACCCGGCATCCTGTCTTGGCCTGATAGTTCGACAAACTTCGACGTAGGAGGAATGGCGGTATGGAGATCAAGGTGCTCGGACCCGGATGCGCAAACTGCAACAAGCTCGAGGACGCCACCCGCAAGGCGGTCGAGAAGGCCGGCCTCGATGCGACCATCGAGAAGGTGAGCGACCTGCAGGAGATCATGGGCTACGGCGTCATGTCGACGCCGGCACTGGTCGTCGACGGCGAACTTCGGGTCGCAGGTCGCGTGCCTTCCGTCGACGACCTCGTCGCGCTGCTTCAGAGGGGCTAGCAGATCGTGCTTGAGGCCATCGGCAACGTCCTTGGGTGGATGAACGAGAACTTCCTCAAGATGACGTGGCTCAACGAACTCGTTGGCCGCTTCATCGAGAACGTGCTGGGGTTGTCACTCACCAGCAAGCTCGGATCGAGCCTGCAGTTCTTCGTCTACGACACGGTCAAGATCTTCGTGCTGCTCTCGGCGCTGATCTTCGCCATCTCGTACGTGCAGAGCTACTTCCCGCCCGAGCGAACCAAGGCGATCCTCGGCAGGTTCAACGGGATCACGGGCATGATTCTCGGAGCTCTGCTCGGCACGATCACGCCGTTCTGCTCGTGCTCCTCGATCCCGCTGTTCATCGGCTTCACCTCAGCAGGTCTGCCCCTGGGCGTGACGTTCGCGTTCCTGATCTCGTCGCCGCTCGTCGACCTCGCATCGGTGATGCTTCTCGCGAGCATCTTCAACTGGACCACGGCGATCGCCTACGTGGTCGTGGGCCTGGTGCTCGCCGTCATCGGCGGGTTCATCATCAGCCGACTGAAGCTCGAGCGCTACGTCGAGCCGTTCGTCTACGGGAGTCATCTGGCCGATGCGGACCTGCCCGAGCTGACGCGGGCGGATCGGCTGGCCTTCGCCCGCGAGCAGGTCGTCGACGTCGTGACGAAGGTGTGGCTCTACGTCCTTATCGGCGTGGGCATCGGCGCGATCATCCACGGCTGGATACCCGGCACGTTCATCTCGGCGGTGCTGGGCTACGACAACCCGTTCGCGGTGATCATCGCCACGGCGATAGGCGTCCCCATGTACGCCGACATCTTCGGCACCCTTCCGATAGCGGAGGCGCTCGTCGGCAAGGGCGTGGGCCTCGGCACCGTGCTCGCGTTCATGATGGCGGTCACGGCGCTGTCTCTGCCCTCGCTGATCATGCTCAAGAAGGTGGTCAAGACGCCGCTGCTCGCCACCTTCTTCGGCATCGTCGTGACCGGAATCATCATCATCGGCTACACGTTCAACGCCTTCGGGCGGCTGTTCGTCTAGATGTGGAGCTGGCGATGAATCTGAGAGGCGCGAAGCTCATGGCAGTGAAACGGATCGTGCTTCCGGTCGATGGCTCGGCGACGGCCGAAGCGGCGGCCCGCTTCGCCGAGGACATCGCTCGCTCGGAGGGGGAGGTCGTCATGGTGGTGGGAGTGGTCGTGCCCATTCCGCCGACGACCGACGAGGCCGTCTCAGTGACGGCCGCGATCCGCGAGTTCATGACCGAACAGGTGGCCGCCGAGGCCGGACGCATCCGAGCAGCCGGCATACCCGCCGAGGAGATCGTCGTGGAGGCGGACTCTCCACACGAAGGCATCCTGCAGGTGGCAGAGGAGCGAGAGGCCGACGTGATCGTCATGGGCACGCACGGCCGGACGGGCTTGGTTCGTGCCGTCATCGGCTCGGTTGCCGACAAGGTCGTGCGCCATTCACCGGTGCCCGTGGTGCTCGTTCCCCTGAAGAGTGAGGACTGACGTGACTGAGCAAGAAGACCCGCAAGAGCCAGCGCAGCCGGAGCCGACAGGGAAGTCGGGCGTGTCGACCAAGATGGTCATCGCGTTCGTCGTGATCGCCGTGTTCGCCGGGGTCATGGCTGCGAAGTACCTGTCGCCGTCCCGGACCGGTGGAGGTGGCGGTCAGGCTTCTCAGGCGTCTGTGACGTCGGTTCGCAACGACGCGGCTGCCGACTACGAGGCTGCCGTGAAGACGGGCAAACCCATCTACGTCTTGTTCCACTCGCTGAGTTGACAGTCGTGCCTCGAGATCTCGGCGGTCGCCGACAAAGTCATCCCCGACTACCAGGACAAGGTCGTCTTCGTGAACGCCATCACCGACGATGCCTCAGCACAGCAGCTGGCGTCGAAGTTCTCGTTCCAGTACATCCCGACATCGTTCTTCGTCGCGTCCGATGGCACGATCTCGGACTCGTATACCGGACCGCTGTCCGACAGCGAGATGCGAGCCCGGCTCGACAAGCTGGTTGCCGAGTGAACGTCGAGTCTCTCGCACAGAGCCTGACTGCCGGTGCCACGTGGGGTCCGGTCGCGTTCGGGATAGCGTTCCTCGGTGGATTGGTCGCCGGCCTCGGTCCGTGCGTCCTGCCGATGATCCCGGCGGTGTTCGGTTACGTGACCGGGCAGGTGGGCGAGTCCGAGGGAAAGTCGCCTCTGATCCGGGGATTGGCGCTGTCGGCCGTGTTCGTCCTGGGGATGAGCCTCGTCTTCGCAGCGATCGGTGCGATTGCCGGCCTGATCGGCCACGCACTGATCGTCGACTCGTGGGCCTACTACGCCGTGGCAGCCATCTGCGTGGTGATCGGTCTGCAGATGCTCGGGGTCATCAACCTGCCCGTGGATCAGCTGAACCGGTGGCTTCCCGTCAAACGGCCGGAACGTCGGGGTGTTCGTCGGAGCGCTGCTGTTCGGCATGCTGTTCGGCTTGGTGGCAACGCCGTGCTCGACACCCATCCTCGCTGCGATCGCTGCCATAGCGGCGACCACCGGCAACGCCGCGAAGGGCGCCGCACTGCTGTTCGTCTACGGCATCGGGAAAGGCATGCCGTTGTTGCTCCTGGGCATTGCATCCGGCTCGCTCGTCTTCATGCGTTCGGTCTCGAAGGTGACGCCGGCGCTCACGAAGATTGGCGGCGTCGGAATCATCGCTGCGGGTGCGTATCTCGTATGGATCGCCTGACAGAAAGGTGGTACGAGGTGGACGAAGTCATCATCAAGGTCATCGATCAAAGCTGCGCTTGAGGCGGCGGAACCGATTGCTGTGACAGCCTCGAGTCCGACCTCGCCGGGTATCCGGCGGGTGCGACTTGAACGCTTCCGCTGCAATGGCGCCTGCAGGTCTTGCAGGCACAGGTTCAAGAATCGACGGGCGTGTCCGTCAGGATGGAAGAGGCCGATCTGCTGACCCTGATGGGTGCCGACAGGGAAGCGGCCATGGCAGGTCTGACCTCAGGCCGCGAGTTCCCGTTCGTGATCGTTGAAGGCGTCCTTGCGTGTGCTGGCGACTTCGATCTGGAGCGCATCGCGGATGCCGTGCGGCTGGCTTCGTCATAGCGCCCGAAGTGCCTCTCTGTCGGCCGTCCTGCTCTACTCACGGGGCATATACGAGACACCAGAAGCACCGGCAGGGACTTGAGCTGCGGATTACCCCGGACTCTTAATCCCAAGGTCATAGGTTCGATCCCTATACGGCCCAACATGAACTTCACGAAAGCAGGTTCCGATTCTGGGGCCTGCTTTCTGCATTGTGACCTAGGGATTTACGGTAGCTCCTGGCCTACCAGTCGCACGTCGGCTCGCAGCCCAAGGGGGTCTGTTCCCCGCGTACCCTGCCCTCCAAATCGAGGTTCACGATACATAAGCACAACGGAATGGTTCCTAAGGGTCGGTTGGCCTAAGGTCGCGGGAACCGACCGCCCAACTCGTAGCGCGGAGACGCACCGGTCCATGGACAACTCGGCGCTCGACCGGCATGTGGACAGGCGGAGGGCGGAGGTCAATGACGTCGGGGTCGCCAGTCATCGGGTATGCAGACCCTATACACATTGTTGGGCAGGCCCACAGCCCGATGTCAGCTCGCCAGAGCGTTTGGGACGACTGCACCTTCGTCCGAGTGAGGGAGTATGGACATGCATCCAGATATCGTCGACTACAACAGCTCGCTGGACGCAGAGGCCCAGGTGATCTGCGATCTATTGGCCCAGGAGATCGACCTGGCTCTGCCCGAGGCGGAGAGCAAGATCTGGCATGGCCATCCGGTCTGGTTCTTGGACGGAAACCCGGTTGCCGGGTACAGCAAGCAGAAGGCTGGCGTGGTTCTCCTGTTCTGGAGCGGCCAGTCGTTCGACGAGCAGGATCTGAAGGCTGAGGGCAGCTTCAAGGCTGCAGAGGTTCGCTACGACGCCGCTGATCAGGTGGATAGCCTGAGTCTCCGGCGCTGGCTCGCGAAGGCGCGTGACATCCAGTGGGACTACAAGAACATCGTTCACAACAAGGGCGAGCTCACGCGGTTGAAGTGAGAAGCGGGACCCGAATTGAGCCACCGCACACCGCTGCGTAAGTTCAAGTTTGAACTGCACCACTGAGCCCTCTTGCGCTCGCGTCTACCGTTTTCCGGCAGTGACCTGAAGACCCCGCCGTCCGACCCAGATTGGTACGTGCCGCTGCTAGGCGTATCGCCGGTAGGCGTTGAGGAGTTTGAAGGTACGCTCTCTGCCGGAAGGTGGACTTACCTGAGAGGGCGTGCGCGTCTGCTCATGCCCAACACGTCAGGTCTTTCGGAGACATCATCTTGCGGATGAGGCCAAGACCTCCGACAGGCGCATCATCCTGACGGCCAGATGGTGGTCTGCCGATCAGAGGCGCATCGGCCGAGGGTTATCAGCAATACGTTAGACACCCAGCGTCCGGTGCGCCCCCACAACCTCCGAGCCTTCAGCCCAGCGCCCTTCGGATGAGCTCCTCGATTCGCGCCTCTTCTTCGTCGCCCAACTCGGTCAGGGCGTACGACGTCGGCCACATGGCGCCATCATCGAGCGCGGCCGTCTCCTCGAACCCGAAAGTCGCGTACCTCGCCTTGAACTTCGACGCGCCCTGGAAGAAGCAGAGCACCTTACCGTCCTTAGCGTACGCGGGCATCCCGTACCAGAGTCTCGGCTTGAGCGAAGGCGCCGTCCTCTCGACGATTGAGTGGAAGCGCACGGCCATCGCCTGGTCGTGTTCGGGCATCGCCGCGATATTCTCCCGCACTTCGGTCAAGCCATCAGCCTTCTTCTTGCGGGGCTCTCGGGTAGGTTTCGCCCCTGCCTTGTCCTCAGCCATATTCGGGTCCGCCTTTCGGTCTCAGGTTCCGAGCTAACGATTCCCGGCGAGGCGCTGGCGATAACCACGCGGGTCAGCGCCTCAGCAATCGATGCTCCCTAAGACAAGCGCGAAGCCAAACAGAGTCGATGCTGACTGATATGACAACGGGCGAGATGGAGTTCGCGCCCAGCAGGAGGAAGGCGGGCTGCCCCGTGTGAAGCGGCCACATTGGCTATCATGGGCTGAGCCGCAGCGGGGGAGCTGCGAGGCACTTAGACGCCGGAGGATTCATGGCTCGATTGACCAATCAGGAGCAGCAGGAAGTCACCCGGTTCCTTGAGGCCGACAAGCCACTTCCGGACAAGTACAGGTTCCTGCTATTCGAGGACAAGCGGCAGGTCTCATGATCAACGCACTCATCGATCGGTCAACCTATCCCAGCCTCAACGATTGCGTCTATCTCAACCAGGCCTCACTGGGTCTGATTGGTCAGCCAGCCGTTGAGTCAATGCATGAATTCCTAGACAACACCGCCCGTCACGGCAATCTCAGAATGACCGACGAGGAGGAGGTTGGGTTCTTCGAGTCGTTGCGTCAGCGAGGTGCGAGACTACTGAACTGCCCTGCCGATCTACTTGCCATCACGGCAAGTGCGAGTGAGCTCCTCGGTCAACTCCCGTTCTTGATTCGCCCGGTGTCCGGTAGCTCCATTGTCGCCGTAGCCACAGATTTTCCGGCAGTTACCCGCCCCTGGATCCGATACGCGGCGGAGAACGACTGCACGCTCCGCTACGTTGATGACATCGCGACCGAGAATCTTACGGATAGGCTCATCGATGTCATCGACAGTCGCACATCGGTCGTAGCCGTCAGCTGGGTTCAGTTCTCCACGGGATCCATGGTCGACGTTCCTCGGCTGCGCGATGCGTGTGCGCGCGCTGGCGCAAGGCTGGTCATCGACGCAACACAAGCGGCAGGAATCCTGAAGGTAGACTCGCAGGGCTGGAACGCTGATGCGGTTGTCACCAGCGGCTACAAGTGGTTAGGCGGTCACGGCGGCGTTGCGCTCTCGGCGGTGTCTCCCAGCCTGCTCGAGCAAGACCCTTTGCTTCCGGGGTGGTTTGGGACGGGCAGTCCTTTTGACTTTGAGGCCACAAGCTTGCATTTCGCCGCCAGTGCGCGACGCTTCACACAGTCGACGATGTCCTACGTTTCGATGGCTGGCCTTACGACGGCAATCGACCATTTGCTGCCTCTTGGAGAAGCCGAGCTTGAGTCGCATTCACGCCGTCTCGCAGGCATGTTGATCAAGGGTGCGCACGAACGCGGATGGACGCCATTTCGAGAGTTGGATGACGCATCGGCTTCACCACACATCGTGTCGCTCACCCATGCGGAACTCGGCGTGGAAGGAACAGCAGACGCATTGCGTCGCAACCGAATCGTTTGTGGAGTTCGCAACGGTCGCATCAGGGTTTCGCTCGCGCCCTACAACAACAGTGCTGATGTTGATGCCTTGATTGACGCGTTGGCTTCCATTTGAGGATGAGTGCGTCTGCTCTCAGGATCTCGCGAGTCCAGGGGGGCCAAATGCGAATCGCACGAATCGCGCTCGGGACCGGAGCCGTCGCAGACGAACTCGCCACTCTCCGGCTGCTCCTGCCTGTAGGTCGGTCTGACTGCGGCTCCGAAATCCTTGTCGCAGGGACTGAGCTCGTGTTGACGAATGTCGTAGATTGAACTTCTCACTGCATACCGGTCTCGACGTGCAGGCCGCTGGTCACTGAGTATTCGAGGGAGCGACGAACACGAATGCATGAAGTCAAGGCCGTTCGCACCCTGTCAATCCTGTTGGCCGTACTGATGAGCGCGCAGTCGGCGTTGGGACTGGTCTTCAGCGTCGAGTACCGCGATGTCGCGTGGATCGCTGCGACCTGGTGGGGAAACGACCTCGTGACCCTGTTCCTAGCGGTACCTCTGCTCGTCGTGGGATTGACCCTCGCGTCGCGTGGTTCGGTTCGAGGCACGCTGCTTTGGGCGGGCATGCTCGCATACGCGGCCTACAACTACGCGTACTACCTGCTCGGCGCGGCCATGAACCGGTTCTTCGCGCTGTACGTCATCTGCATGCTGCTGGCGGTTGCGGCCCTGATACTGCTGCTCATCGCTCTTGACGCGGACCAGATCGCGGATCGGTTTCGAGAGCGGACCCCAGCCCGCATCATCGGCGGCTACTTCATGTTCGTGGCAGTGGGACTCTCAGCCATCTGGCTGGGCACGTGGGCGGCCTACGCCTTCGCCGGACGGCCCACGCCAGTGGAGACCGAAGCGTTCAAGCTGGTCGCGGCTTTGGATCTCACGCTGATGGTCCCGGCGCTTGGTCTCGGCGGCTACCTGCTGTTCAGGCGGAAGTCGTGGGGCTACGTCATCTCGTCATTGGCTGGCGTCCAGGCGTCCCTGTACCTGCTGGTTCTGTCGGTGAACTCGGTCGTGTCTATGCAGCGTGGTCTTGGTGGCGGCGCCGAACTGCCGATCTGGAGCGCACTGCTGGTGATGACGACCGCTGCGACGGTGATTCTCTTCACCAACATTCGTGACGAAGCGGGTACGTGAGTGGACGAGACCCGCAGCCGACAGTAGGGGAGTGGCGAGTTCCGTATGTATGTGTGGCAGTGGATTGTCGTCGCCGTCGTCGCGGCGGCGTGCATCGGGTACATGTCGCTCTCGATGCTCAAGATGTTCCCATCCGACCCTGACCGTGCGGGGACGCTCCGACCTTCGACGCCGCTGGAAACCGGTTTCATAGGTGCGCAGCCAAGTTCCGACCAGGCCGCGTTCGATGGATGGTCCTACAGGGTCCAAGGTCGGTACGCGGGCAGAGTCCGGGTCGTCGTCGAGGGCGACCGCGTCTCGATCGCCGGCCCCCGCATTCCGTTCGGCCTCTACGTCTTCTGGATCTGGCTCCAAGGTTTGAGCCTCGCGCTCGTCCCGGTCGGCGTCGTTTGGGCGCTCGTCGCCTGGGACTGGCGTCCCCTGGCACTAGCGGGGGCGTTTCTGCTGCTGAGCGTGGTCAGCATGGCGATCGGTGCGGGGATCTGGCCCGGATTCGGCGAGACGGTTCTTGCGGGCGAAGGCCACTTCATCGCGATCGAGGTACCGGTCGACCGCGTGAGCGAAGTTCGTGTGGGCTCCGGCTGGGCGCGTGACGGCCTGCAGGTGGTCATCGCCCCGTACAAGGCGGGTATCGATCAGCTAGCCACCAAGACCGTGACCTTCCGAGCACCCGACGGGGAAGGACACGACGTCATCTACGCGATACAGATGTTCTCGTTGGACGACGCACAGCGGCTCTCGAAGCTGTTGGAGGGCGGCTCGTAGACATGTCTACGTGCTCTGCGGTCGCCGATTCGCGTAACCCTCGAGGATTGTGCGAAGGGTGGTCGCGACCGTCCGCTCCTCCCACACGGCCATGCGGGCTGCCAAGCCGCCCGGCAAGTCGCGCGTGTCTGTTTCGGCGCGGCTCGAGCTGAACAACGAGAAGCCGGCGCAGAACGCGATCAGTGACTGCCACAACTCGACGGCGTCGTCTTCGGCGAATCCCATGTACGTGAGCGCCTCCAGACCGCTGGTCTCCGGGTCGCTCTCGACGCGCCGTCCGGCGTAGATCACGAGGTTCGGGTGTGCGGCGAGCATGCGGTAGTACTCGATGAAGATCGCCTCGAACAGGTCGACCCAATCCTCAGGCACTGGATCGGGGACGTGGATCTCTGCCCGCATCTTCAGGAGCATCCCGTCGATCAGCGCGTCCTTGTTGGGGATGTGGTGGTAGAGCGACGCCGCCTCGACGCCGACCTCGTTCGCGAGTCTGCGCATCGAAAGCGCCTCGAGGCCCTCGTCATCGACGATCCGCAGCGCGGTCGAGAACAGCTCGTCGGTGGTGAGCGGTGACTTCCTCTTGCGGGCAGTGGCCATGGAACGCTCCAAAGGATCCGAAGATCGGGGCTTGACCCTAACAGCGTTAGGTATCATACTCCGACGGGAACCTAACATTGTTAGGATAACACGAGCGGATGGCATGAGCTAACGGAGGGGGGTGCGGGTCGGTGTCAGAAGTGATCACTCGTCGGGACTTCGTCGTCGCGTCAACGGTACTCGGCGCGGGAATCGTGCTCGCCGGGCACGTCGGGCTGCACGACCGACGAGCGAGTCCGAGCCGAAGGTGGCGACTCCTTCGGTGAGCTATGGGGAGGGACTATCGATGAGCAAGCGCGTGCTGGTGGGCTACGCCACGAAGAACGGGTCGACCGTGGGGGTCGCCGAGAAGATCGGGGAGACCCTCGGCGCACAGGGGTACTCGGTCGATGTGAAGCCGATGACGGATCGCCCGTCACTTGCCGGCTACGACGCCGTGGTCCTGGGGAGCGCCGTCAACGGTGCCCAGTGGCTACCGGAGGCCGTCGACTTCGTCAGGTCCAATCGGGCAGAGCTCGCCCGCGTCCCTGTCGCCGCGTTCTGCGTACACGCCATGAACTGCGGCACCGACGAGAAGGAGACGGCAAAGCGCCTGGCGTACCTGGATGAGATCCGGTCGCTCATCCGCCCGTCCGCCGAAGGCTACTTCGCCGGCAAGGGGCCGTCACCGAAAGACACCTCCTGGCTCGCGCTCTGGGCCTTTCGGAAGTTCGGCGGCCACGTGGTCGAGGGCGATGGACGCGACTGGAACAAGATCGCGGCATGGGCGCAGAGCCTGACGGTCTGACAGGCGTGATCCGGAGGGAGCGAAGCACCATCGGACCGGCACCGACATCCGGCTGCACTGCGGGTTTCGGCACCGCTGAGGAACTCGAAGGCGAGCGGACGTGCGACTGCTGATAGCGGGTGCGAGCGGGCGAACAGGACGACTTCTCGTCGAGCACGCCATCGAGCGCGGCCACGAGATCACGGCGTTGGTTCGAGACGCCGCGAGTCTCTCGGCGGGAGAGCGCCTGAGGGTGGTGGTCGGCGACGTGCTCGAGCCCGCGACGCTGCCCGCCGCCGCCGCTGGGCAGGACGCGGTCGTATCGCTCCTCGCGCCGCGACCGCGGACCAGCGGACGCGTCTACGTCGAAGGAACGCGGAACCTCGCGGACGCCGCGGTTGACGCCGGTGTGCACAGGTTCGTGGTCGTCTCGGCGGAGGGCGCGGGAGTGGAACCGCGGTCGCTCACTCTCCGGCTACCGCATGGTGCTGCGTATCCCGGTGGTGGCCAAGCTGTATCCCGACATCGCACGTATGGAGCGCGAGTTGCGAGGTCGTACCGACCTCGACTGGACGGTGGTCCGGCCGCCGCTCCTGACCAACGGTCCGCGGCGAGGCAGATATCGCGTGGCCGTCGGGAGTGTCGCTGCCAAGGGGTATGTGGCTGTCCCGCGCGGACCTCGCCGAGGCGCTTCTGCAGATGCCGTCGAAGACGGCGACCTACGTGCGCGAGAGTGTCTCAGTCGCCTACTAGCCGGGCCCCTCGCACGGGATGTGCCCGAGTTCGTCCTTGTCGTTCATGACCTCGATCCCCGCATGGGTGCCGGTGCCGGCGAACGCGACCTGCGCACGCCCGCCACGCAGGGAGCGCAGCGTCACTTCGATGGTGCCGCCCAGCGATTCGGCATCGCGTCCCTCCATCGCGCCCAAGACGGGCGACTTGAGGATGAGCGCCTCGCAACCCTGAACGTGAATGTCCAGCTCCTCATGCTTGTCAGCCAGCGTGATATGCGCCTCGTTGGCGCCGGTCTCGATGCACGTGAGCTTCGCGCCGGTGTACGTCGCGAACCGGTGCAGGTCGCCATCGATCAACAGACCAGCGATGTTTCCGACGAACGCTCCGGTCATCCACGGCACCTTTGCCACCGAGAGGGTCAACGAGATGCCCGCACGGCCGAAATGGTTGGACTGGGCCCAGACCCACGAACTGGGGAAGCTGCGGCCCCAGTCCTTCTCGATGTAGCCCCGGCCCCCATCGAAGTCGACCCGGTCGCCGTCGAGGTCGATCCACCCCGACAGCGCCGTGATCCATCGACAGGACGCCGTGGTAGGTCTCCATTCCGGGCACGAATCGGTACCACCCCATGATGCCCGGGGAGAACGTCGTGACCGGCCACGGCGACATCGGACCGAAGTGCAGCTCCCCGCGAATCCTTCGCGAACCGTCGTCGAGGTCCAGCACCATGCGGTCGCAGGAGAAGGTGTTTGGCCCGACGTTGATGCCGAAGAGCGTGGTGGCGTCGAAGCCGAACTGCTCGGAGGGGTACGCGAAGTAGTGCATCTCGCCGCCTGACGGAACGATCTGCACGAAGGCGTGGCCCTGTTTCCCGTCCGGCGAGTAGGAGATACCAGGGATGACGGCGACGATCCGTGCGCTCTGCCGCATCGACCTGCTTGAAGTACCAACCCTCGAAGTAGCGACGAGTGACACCGCCGCCCTGGTACTCGGCAGGGTTCCAGATTCGACGAAGACCGGGCATGGGCGGCTCGTATCTCTCGGTGGGGCAACTGGACCGTACATCAGACCCAAGATTGCACGAGATCGCTAGGCGGGCAACGCCATCTGGTTGCCCCCGCGTGAGGCAGCGAAGGTCCCCGACCCGTCTCGTTCGGCGCCGAGCGGCGCAGCGGGGCACCCTATCGAAGTCGGAACTCCTCGAAATGGACCTCGCTGCGAGTCACGCCCAGCGACCGAAGTTGCCGAATAAGCGCCTTCCGCATGGGCAGTGGCCCGCAGATGAAGACCGAGCAGTCATCCGACTTCGCGGTCGAATCCCGACGCGCTCACGTCCACGTGGCCGTGGTCGGAGGTTGAATGCACGACCAGGTTGAGATTCGCCTTCTCGCCGCAGAGACGAGAGAGCTCGCTCGAGGTAGATGGCCTCTCGCTCGTCGCGGACGCTCCAGACGAGAAGCACGTCCGTCTCGGCGTCCAAGTCCTCGGCCATGGAGAGGAACGGCGTTATGCCGATTCCACCTGCGAGCCATAGCTGGTGCGGGCGGCCTCGACGGTAGTCGAACGCGCCGTACGGGCCCTCGATTCTCGCTGCAGATCCGACAGGCACGCCAGCGAGCAGCGCCTTGGTGAAGTCGCCGGACGCCTTGATCGAGAATCGAAGATCGCTGTGCGAACCGCTGCTGATGGTGAAAGGGTGTTGTTCGCGACTTGGACCATCCGAGAAGGATGACGAAGGCGAACTGACCGGCAGTGCGATCCAAGGAGCTTGAGGTCGGATGCCAGCGTCACTTCCGTGACGTCGCCGATCGAGAAGCCGTGACGTCACGACCTCGTAGGTGTGAAACGGTCCGAGGAATCGAAACGCGAACTCTCGGTAGCAGCCACGCCAGTCAACCCTAGAGCGGCGACTCCGTACACGTAGACGACGAGCAGCGGGGAGGTCTTCACGTAGGTGTGACCAAGCAGCGAGTGGGTGACAGCAAGCGCGACCAGGACACCCATGAACCGATGCGAGAGCTTCCAGGTCTGGTAGTTGAGAGGGACGAGCACGCGCCAGGGGAACCGGGGAGCCGATGCGATGAAGATCGCCATCGAGGAACAGCGCGATGGCTCGTGTAGCCGAACGGCTTGCTCCAGGCGAACCCGACGGACTTGGGGACCAGCAGGAAGTGCGAGGTGATCAACACGGCGACGCTGAGTCCTATGGTTCGATGGGTCACGAACAGCTTGTCGAGACCCTTCAGCCACCGCTCGAGCACGCCGGCTCGCGTCGAAAGCATGAGGTTCATCGACATGAACACGATGGCAAACGTGGAGAACCGCTCGGCAATCAGCTGGCGCTGCGGGATGAGTGTGGGCTGCAGACGGCCAGAGCGATCGTCCAGACAGCGACGTGAACCGCCAAAGCAGAGCCGAGGAGTGACGGCTCTGGCTCTTTCATCAGGTCTGAGATACGGCAGTGAGGGCTCCCGCTACTTGACGATGATCTCGCCGGCCATCGACGGATGGATCGTGCAGGTATAGGGGAAGCTCCCCGCTGTTGCGGCTGTCCAAGTCACGCTGCGCCAGGATCCTGGGCGCCGAGTTCCTTGCCATCGATCTTGACGTTGTGCGGAGCCGAATCCTCGTTCTTGAACGTCACCGTGTCGCCGACCTTGACATCGAGCGTCGCCGGGTCGAAGGCGAATCCCTTCTCAACGACGGTGGGCGAGCGCTGGCGCCCGAACCGCCCGACGAGGTGCCTGCCGGCGGGGTTCGAATACGCCGCCGGTCGATCCGCCACCACCTGAACAGCCGACCACCGTCAGTGCCAAACCGAACACGACAATAGTAAGTAGCGCACTTCTCCACTTCATACGACTTCACTCCCTCGGCCGTGTGTGGTCAGGCCCGTTCCGCGATCTACTCGATGTTGGCGTGCGACCCGTCGCAGTACGGCGGGTTCTTGGTGAGACCGCAGTTGCAGATCGCATAGGTGCCGGCGGGTTCGATCTCGAACGCGAGCGGCTCCACGCCGCTGCCTGCATGCGAGCCGTCGCAGAAGGGGACGGTCCTGGTCTTTCCGCACTGGCACCAGTAGTACGTGCCGACGCCCATCTCGGTCACGAGCGGGTGACTTGTGGCCTCGTCGTTCTGGAACCTGGTCATCAGCCTCTCCTTATCGTCTCGGTGGTCGCGGCTACGAATGCGCTCATTGTCTATACCCGCCTCTTCGAGAGTCTCGCCAAGGTGCCCGCCCGTAGGGCCAGCAGGCCCGTGGCGCCAAGACAGACCGTTCGGCCGTGGCCGCATCGGCTGCGCCATTGACTCACCTCGGCGTGATGACTTAGGGTGCGCAGAACCCGAAGGGGAGTAGCGAACCGCGTGGAGTCGTCGACGCGGGGGATGCATCGACATACTGGGTGATGAGCCCCGGTGCACCAGCACTCGTGCGCGAGTGCCACGCGAGACTTTCGGCGGAACGAGAGAGCACCGCGAGTCGGTGCGCCGTCCGCCGGAGTGTCATGCGATCTCCGGCCCGCAGGTTGGAGCGAGTGCGTGACCTACATCTTCCTAGTGGCATTCATCCTGATCATGGTGGGTGAACTTGCCGACAAGTCCCAACTCCTCGCCCTGCTGCTCGCCACCCGTTACAAGGCGTGGCAGGTCCTTGTCGGCATCTTCATCGCGACGTTCGTCGTGCACTTCTTCACGACCCTTGTCGGGCAGTTCCTTGGCGCTTCGATCCCAGCCGGAGTCATCCCGTGGATGACCGGCATCCTGTTCATCGGGTTCGGCATCTGGACTCTGCGCGGTGACAAGGTCGATGACGAGGAGGCGGACAAAGGCGCTCGTTTCGGACCGATCATCGCCACAACCATCGCGTTCTTCCTCGCCGAGCTGGGCGACAAGACGCAGATCATGACGCTGGCCATCTCGGTAGACCCGGGTGGTGCGCTTCTCGAGTACCTCAAGGGGGCGGGACCTGCGGTTCAGGCGTGGCTCGCAACCGCTGGCTCGCCTGAGAACGTGAGCCAAATGGGCCGCTTCTGGGCCGTGACGATGGGCTCCACGGTCGGGATGGTCGTCGCCGACGCGATCGCCATCGGAATCGGACGGCTGCTCGGCAAGAACATGCCCGAGCTCCTGATGCGCCGGGTGTCCGGGGTGATCTTCATCGTGTTCGGGGCGCTGAGCATCGCCTCAGTGCTCTTCGGCTAGGCGGACCGGATGAAGATGGTGCTCGTGACCACGGCCGCAGGCTGAGGCTAGGCGATTCGTGCACTGAGCGAGCATGATCGAGTGGTGAATGCTGCTGACCAGACCGTGTGGATACAGTCGACGAGGAGGGGTTGCAGCGATGGGACGTCCGACACAAACGTGGCATGAGGAGCATCTCGACGATCGTACGTTCGGGCAGAGACTGGCAGACCAGACCGCACGGGTACTGGGGTCGTGGCCGTTCATCATCGGTCAGACCATCATCGTGCTTGTTTGGATGGGCTGAACGTCACGGCGGTCATCCGTCGCTGGGATCCGTACCCGTTATTCTGTGAACCTCATGTTCTCGATCAGCCGCCTACGCTGCGCCCATCCTCATGATGAGCCAGAACCGCCAGGCTGAACGCGACCGCTATCAGGCGCCGGCCGACTACGATACCAACGAGAGGCGAGTGCGAGGTCGAAGATACAGCTGCATCTCAGCAACATCGAGGCGACGTTGGCGCGCGTCGAGGCAGAGACCAGCGTAGACAGGAGGCTTCCGTGACCGAATCGGGGGATCAGACGAGTGTCGTCTACTACGTTGCGTCGAGCATCGACGGATTCATCGCTCCCGAGGACGGATCGCTCGACTGGCTCGCCCCGTTCTCGGACACCGGCGAAGATCATGGATATGCCGAGTTCTACGCCTCGGTCGATGCGCTCGTGGTTGGGGCGCGCACGTACGAGCAGATGCTCGGATTTGGAGAATGGCCGCACCAAGACAGGCCGGTCACGGTCATGTCGTCCCGCCAGCTGGCGGTGGCGGGTGGCGACATCACAGTGAGCCCGTTTGACCCCGGGGCGGTCGTGGGCAGACTCGCTTCAGCAGGCCACGAACGGATCTGGCTTGTCGGCGGGGGTAAGCTCGCGTCGTCGTTTGCCGCAGCCGGCCTGATCGACGAATACGTCGTCTCCTACCTGCCTGTGCTGCTCGGATCTGGCATCGGTCTGCTCGCCGGTCACGCCGAAGCGCAGGCCCTTCGAGTTCATCGATGCGCAGACGTTCGGGGACGGCGTCGTCCAGTGCCGCTACCGACCTCGCGGTTGACGCCGACAGGCTCATCAACCTGGCACACAGAGTTCATTGGCTAGACTGGTGCGCGTAGGCGCCTAAACTGTGTACCTCAACGTCAGGTCAACAGGGGGAGTCCGGTGTCGAGTCTCGAGCTGAAGATTCCGCCCGACGTGGTCTGGGTGGCGGTCGCGGGGTTGATGTGGCTTGCCTCGCGGGTGTCCGCCGGATTCGGCGCCGCAGAACCGTTTCGTCGCCCGATCGCTGTGCTTCTGATCGTCATCGGTACCGGCCTCATAGTGGGGGGCCGCCTCGCACTGGATCGCGCTGGCACGACATGGCACCCGACCGAGCCCGGCCGCACCACGGCCCTCGTCACGTCCGGTGTCTACCGCTTCAGTCGAAACCCCGTCTACCTCGGAATGGAGATCGTCCTCTTAAGCTGGGCGGTCGTGCTGGCGAGCCCGGCGGCCATCCTGGTGTCGATGATCTTCGTCGCCTACGTCAACCGCTTCCAGATCCGACCGGAGGAACGGACGCTCGCTGCCACGCTCGGTCAGGACTACCTTGACTATTCGCAGCGAGTTCGTCGCTGGCTGTAGAGACGTGGGCAGGTGCATCGAGTGGAGGCCTCGGCGCTATGCTATGGGCACCTGAGCGAGGCGCATTCGTGTCCGCATGGGACGCAGCTCGGGCAGGTCTGGGGGGGAGCACGCACGTGAAGGACGGACAGCGACTGAGCGTGGGGCTGGCGGTGACCGGTGTAGGGCTGGTGTCGCTGGTGTTCGCCGCCACCACCTTGGCACCGCTGTGGGGCACCATTCCGGACGACGTGGGTTGGCTTGAGTATCTGGCGGTCGCGGCCATGGACTTGTTCCCCTTGGTCCTACTTGGCGGAGGTCTGCTGCTGTGGGCGGCCCTGAGGTCCCGCTCGCACCGCAGGGCGGTGGGGTGGGCGCTCGTCGCACCGGTAGCCAGCCTCGCCGTTGGCATAATCTGGAATCTGGCGGTACCGAACACCGGCTGGTCTTGGACGCTGACGCTGCTGGTGGCGCTGTACTGGGTCGGCGTCGTCGTTGTCGGCGTGTCCGGCGTGTCTCTGGCGCGTGCGCTCGTCACCGAGGGAAGACAGCCGAGCGCTTAGGGGATGCCTGGCTGAGGAAGGTAGTGGGAGAACCGACTGACGACGACGGGATGAGGCAAGGCGGCGGCGGTGGATACGGCAGGCATGGCGATGCAGAATCACTCCGAGCACTCGGGTGGCCGCCACGCAGGGCACTCAGTTGCCGACTTTCGCCGTCGCTTCTGGATCAGCCTCGCCGTAACGGTCCCCGTACTCCTCATCTCACCGGGGGTGCCGCTCGCCGCTGGTGGTCGTCTCGTGACTATTCCTGGCGCCGACTGGATCTTGCTCGGGCTATCCACCTTCCTGTACGCGTACGGCGGCATGCCGTTCCTGAAAGGGATGGTGCGCGAGCTACGCGCTCGAACTCCCGGCATGATGACGCTGGTCGCTGTTGCGATCAGCGTCGCCTACCTCTACAGCGCCGCGACCGTCTTCGGCCTCGAGGGCATGCCGTTCTTCTGGGAGCTTGCGACGCTGATCGACATCATGCTGCTCGGCCACTGGGTCGAGATGCGTTCCGTCGGTGAGGCGTCCAAGGCGCTAGAGTCGCTCGCCGAGCTCATGCCATCAGCCGCTCACCGAAGGAACGAAGACGGCAGTCTTTCAGACGTGCCGCTTGAACACCTGCAACTCGGCGATACCGTGGTGATCAGGCCGGGCGAGAAGGTGCCGGCCGACGGTGACGTTCTCGAGGGATCCTCGGCACTCGATGAGTCGATGCTCACGGGTGAGTCGGTTCCCGTCTCGAAGTCGATCGGCGACCAGGTGATCGGCGGGGCGGTGAATGGAGAGGGTTCACTGGTCGTCGCGGTCGCGAGAACCGGAGCGGACTCCTTCCTGGCCCAGGTCATCGATCTCGTGCGTGAGGCCCAGGAGTCGAAGTCAACGACCCAGGATCTGGCCGACCGTGCTGCGATGTGGTTGACGGTCGTGGCGCTCGGCGGTGGCGCCCTCACCTTCGTCGTGTGGCTGGCGCTCGGCGAACCGCTTGCCTACGCGATGGAGCGTGCGGTCACGGTGATGGTCATAGCCTGTCCCCACGCATTGGGCCTGGCGATCCCCCTGGTGGTCGCGGTCTCCACCAGTCTTGGGGCGCGAAACGGGCTGCTCGTTCGCAACCGGATGGCGTTTGAGAACTCGCGGTCGATCGACGCAGTCATCTTCGACAAGACCGGAACGCTCACGTTGGGTCGGTTCGGCGTCGAGGAGGTCGTCTCGTTCTCGGACCTGGCCGAGGCCGAGATTCTCTCACTGGCAGGATCGATCGAGGAGCTGTCGGAGCACCCTGTTGCCCGGGCGATCGCCGAGGCGACGTCATCAAAGCGCCGCGTCGACGGATTTCTGGCCATTCCCGGGAAGGGTGCGCGCGGAACGATCGACGGTCACCGCATCGACGTCGTGAGCCCGGGATACCTGGAGGACGAAGGAATCGCTCTCCCCGCCGGCGCGGATGCGCTTGCCGTCTGGCGGCAGGACGGTCGTCTTCGTGGTGCGCGACGGCGCCCTCGCTGGTTCGATCGCCCTATCGGACACGATCCGGCCCGAGTCACTCGCTGCCATTCGGCAGCTCAAGGGGATGGGTATCGAGACGATCATGCTCACCGGCGACAATGCAGCGGCCGCCGCGAGGGTTGCAGCGGAACTCGGAATCGATCGGTACTTCGCGGAAGTGTTACCCGCCGAGAAGTCAGCGACGGTTCAGCTCATCCGATCGGAGGGCAAGGTCGTCGCCATGGTGGGGGACGGCGTGAACGACGCGCCTGCACTCGCCTCGGCGGACGTGGGTATCGCCATCGGCGCGGGCACGGATGTGGCCGTGGCCACGGCCGACGTCGTACTCGTGCGCAGCAATCCCGGCGACATACCACGGCCGTCGCGTTGGCTCGCGCCACCTACCGCAAGATGATCCAGAACCTCGCGTGGGCGACTGGGTACAACGTCATCGCCATCCCCCTGGCAGCGGGCGTTCTAGCCGGAGCGGGGGTGCTTCTGAGCCCAGCAGTCGGCGGGTTGCTCATGTCGGTCTCAACGGTCGTCGTGGCGATCAACGCGCGGATGCTCAGGGTGAAGCTCTAGGGTCCCGGCGCCTTCCGAACGGGCGGGATCGAGCCGCGAATCGGCTTGGAGCCTACTCGATCTCGAGATGAGATCCATCGCAGTACGGCGGGTTCCCGGTCAATCCACAGTTGCAGATCGACACGGTGCCGGCTTCCGCGACCACGAAGGGGAGCGGATCGATTCCGCTGCCTGCATGGGTGCCGTCACAGAAGGGGACGTTCCGGGTCTTGCCGCACCGACACCATGCGTAGGTGCGGGGCTCCAGATTGATTACCATCGGATGGCTCGTGGCCTTGTCGTTCTCGAATCGCATGACGCGTCGCTCCTCGCTCTCGACGTTCAGTGGCCCCGCCTGTTACTCCTCCTGTATGCCCGTTTGTCCGGCTGCTCTGCCCCAACGGGTAGCCAGGCTTGCCGCCAACGGTGCATCCGCATACCCTCAGGGGCGTTCAGGGACGAGTCCGACGCCGCGTGGCCTCAGAGTCGTTTCCCGCAGTTGGGCCGAGGAGGCACGGCACTCGCTTTGATCTCGTGCGACATGGTCAATCCAATCAAGTTCCTCATCATCGTGGCACTGATCCTTGTCGGGATCGTGGCCTTCTCGCTGTGCGCGGAGGGCCCTCTCGACGCCTGTGCCGAGGTGTGCTGCGGGATCGCTGACTGCCTGCGTCCAACGGGACGAGTCGCCCGCGGGCTGATCGGCGTGCTCGCGTTGGCGGCTTCGATGACGTTTGCCGTTCTGGCTGCGGTTTCCTCGCGGCCGGCTCAGTCGGCGAGTGGGTTCGCCCTTCGGCCCTCAGTGCTCGTCGCGGCCGTTCCGATTCGCATCTGATCTCCGCCGCACGTCCTACGCCGTTGTCGGACCTGAGGTCAGGAGATTCTTGTGCGCCGTTCCATTCGATGCCTTCTCACCACTGCCATCTTCGCGCTGGCGGTTTCACTCGCGACCACCGTTGTCGCCGCTCCCACAGGTTGGGAGCAGATGGATGTCACTCGACACTACGGGCAGGACGGTGGCGTGCTGTTGGTTTCCGGAGAACTTCCGGCCGCCACGACGCTTCCCGCGGAGGCGGAGCTCTCTGTCCCGGCGGGCTCCCAGCTCCAGTGGATCGGCGAGATTCTCGGCGGAGCGTCGTCGGAGGATCCCGAGCTCACGTACACCAAGACCACCGTCGGCGCTTCGGACATCTATCGCTTCACGCTCACCAAGTCGCGGACGGCGCAGATCGAAGTGCCCGCGCCGGGCGCCCAGCCGTTCGACGGTTCGACATACACCTCGTCGCTGACGTGGGTTGCGACGCAGGAGGTTCCCTCGGTCAGGATGAATCTTCGCGTGCCACAGGCGGCCAAGATCGCGTCCCCATCGCCGGATGCCGCGCTGCTGCCCGGCGACTCCACCTACAGCTTCTACAGCAAGACGTTCAAGAACGTGAAGGCGGGCGACACGCTCGACCTTGCCGTCGCGTATTCGCTTCCCGCGGCGGGCACCGCCTCCACCGGAGCCGCTGCTCCGGCGGGCTCCAACTCCGCCGTGCCGATCATGCTGGTACTCCTGGTACTCGCGGCGTTCGCCGCCCTTATCTTCGCGGTCCGCAGGAAGATGACCGGTGGGGAGCCGAGCGACGAGGATCTCGGTGCGCGCGAGACCGACCGGCGGACGCGCAGCCGCGCCGAATCGTCGGCGGCTGAGACGACGGATGCCGACGATGTGGACGGGGCATCAGACTCAGAGTCGCCGGTTTCCGGACAGCCGATGTCCGGACGGGCGAAGCGCAACCTGGTCACCGCACTCATCGTCGGTGCGCTCGCCGTCGCCGCCGTGGTGGTCGGCATGCAGTCGACCGCTCCCAAGATGACGGGCGATACCATCAGCCAGACCTTCTCGGCGGGGGAGCCGTGCGCCACGGCGAAGATCTCGCTCGCGGTGCCCGACCAGGCCGATCCGCAGAAGACCGCCGAGGCGCTGTTCGCGGCGATCAAGCCGATCGCGGGACTGACCACGGCGACCTACAACCGCAAGACGTCGAGTATCGACATCGGCTACTGCGATTCGACGTCGTCTGAGGCGGCGCTGCGGCAGGCGTTGGCGCCGACAGGGATGGTCGCGGCCGGTGGAGCGGCGGTCGCTCCGACGCCATAGATGTGAACCCACACGGGTAGCTGATGTCAGTGCGTTTGCTATGATGGGAAGCCGTTTACGCGCGCGGGCGTGGCGGAACTGGCAGACGCGCCGGGTTTAGGTCCCGGTGAGGAAACTCATGGAGGTTCGAGTCCTCTCGCCCGCACCAGCAGATCAATGCCGGCCGGCACCGGTCACGTGTACCCCAAGAAAGGATCTATTCGTGCTGAAAACAAGCGTTGAGCGTCTCGAGGGCACCACAGTCAAGCTCACCATCACCGTTCCCGCGGCGGATGTGGACGAGGCGATCGCCGAGGCCTACAAGGCCGTCGGAAAGAAGATGCGAATCCCGGGCTTCCGGAAGGGCCACGCGCCGCGCCCGGTCGTGGACAACTACGTCGGCCGCGACCACGTGCTCGCCGAGGCCACTGAAGCCGTCCTCAACGACTTCTATCCTAAGGCCGTCGACGCGGAGGGCCTGCGGCCCATCGAGTCCCCGGAGACCGAGGCGCTGGAGACCGTGCAGCAGGGCGAGGACTTCACCTTCGAGGCCAACGTGGTGACACGGCCCGAGCTCGTGCTCGAGAGCGCCGATGACATCACGATCGAGATCCCTCCTCGCGCCGTCAGCGATGCCGAGATGGACGCGCAGATCGACGAATTGCGCGAGCGTTTCGCATCACTTGAGCCGGTTGAGGACCGCGGCCTTGGGGAGAACGACTTCGCGCTCATCTCCTTCGTCGGCTACGTGGACGGCGAGACCTACGAGGGCAACGAAGTCGACAAGTACCTCTACGAGATGGGCCGCGGGCTCATGCCCAAGGAGTTCGACGACGGCATTCTCGGCTTGGAGCCGGGAGCTGAGGCTCGCGTCGAGTTCGAGATCCCCGACACGTCCTCCAAGGAGGAGTTCGTCGGCAAGAAGGCGCAGTTCGACGTCGTGGTGCATGAGATCAAGGCCAAGAGGCTCCCCGAGGTCGACGATGAGTTCGCCTCGCAGATGGGCTTCGACACGCTGGATGAGATGAAGACCGATCTGCGACTGCGTCTCGACCAGCAGAAGGAGTTCGCTTTCATCCAGGCGAAGGAGAAGGCTGCGCGCGAAGAGCTTGCACGCCGCACACCCGGCGACCTTCCCGAGTCGATGATCCAGGGCCGCATGCGGAGCCTGTTCACGGACTTCGATCGCCGTCTCCAGGATCAGGGCACGACCCTCGAGGCGTACAGCGAGGCGACCGGACTGACGACCGAGATTCTTGAGGCCGAGCTGCGCCGTGATGCCGAGGAGCTCATCCGTGAGGACCTTGCGCTTGAGGCGCTCTTCCGCGACAAGGGCATGGAAGTCACCGACGCCGACATCGAGGCCGAACTCACCGAGATCGCCAAGGCGACCAAGTCCACCCCCGAAGAGGCCCGCAAGAAGTGGCAGGACATGGGACTCATGGCCGTGCTGAGTGAGGGCGTCATGCACAGCAAGGCCGTCGGCTGGCTCATGGAGAACGTCACGGTCGTCGAAGTCGAGCCCACCGACGAATCCGGCGAAGCGCCCAGCGAGCCCAAGGGTAAGAAGAAGGCAGCCAAGAAGTCGACCAAGAAGGCCGACGAGACCAACGCTGAAGCTGAGGCCCCCGCCGCAGCTGAGAGCACCGAGGAGTAGCCAGCAATGACCCCTGATATCAAGGCACTCGTGCCGATCGTCGTAGAGCAGACCAGCCGGGGCGAGCGCAGCTTCGACATCTACTCGCGGCTGCTCAACGACCGCGTCGTCTTCCTCGGTACCGAGATCGACGACCACGTCGCCAACCTCGTGATCGCCCAGCTCCTGCACCTCGAGAGCGCCGATCCCGAGAAGGACATCAACATCTACATCAACTCCCCCGGCGGCTCCGTCACCTCCGGGCTTGCCATCTACGACACCATGCAGTTCATCAAGTCGGAGGTGTCGACCATCTGCGTCGGCCAGTGCGCCTCGATGGCTGCGGTGCTGCTTGGCCGCCGGCGCGCCCGGCAAGCGCTACATGCTGCCGCACTCGCGCGTGCTGATCCATCAGCCGTGGGGCGGCACCCAGGGCCAGGTCACCGACATCGAGATCCAGGCGAAGGAGATGCTCCGGATGCGCGCCGAGCTCGACGGCATCCTGGCGCACCACACCGGCCAGTCGGTCGAGAAGATCCACCTCGACACCGAGCGCGACAACATCATGGGCGGCGACGACGCCGTGACCTACGGGCTGGTCGACGAGGTCCTGCTGACCCGCAAGGGCGAGGCGAAGTCGGAATGAACTCCACCCCGGAGGGCCCCGAGGCGCTGAAGTGTTCCTTCTGCGGCAAGAGCCAGCGACACGTCAAGAAGCTGATCGCGGGTCCCAGTGTCTACATCTGCGATGAGTGCATCGAGCTGTGCAACGACATCGTCGAGGACGAGCTGGCCGAGGAGGCCGAGGTCGAGACGCTGCTCGAGGACCTGCCCACGCCGCGGGAGATCTACGAGTCGCTGAATTCGTACGTCATCGGGCAGGAGGACGCCAAGAAGGTCCTCGCGGTGGCCGTGTACAACCACTACAAGCGCGTGCACCTGACGCCCGCCGAGGGCGAGGAGGAGGTCGAGCTCGCCAAGAGCAACATCCTGCTGCTCGGCCCGACGGGCTGTGGCAAGACGCTGCTCGCGCAGACGCTCGCCCGCATCCTCAAGGTCCCGTTCGCCATCGCTGACGCCACGGCGCTGACCGAGGCGGGCTACGTGGGCGAGGACGTCGAGAACATCCTGCTCAAGCTCATCACCGCGGCTGACTTCGACATCAAACGTGCCGAGGTCGGCATCATCTACATCGACGAGATCGACAAGGTCGCCCGCAAGGCCGAGAACCTCTCGATCACACGCGACGTCTCCGGCGAGGGCGTGCAGCAGGCGCTGCTCAAGATCCTTGAGGGCACCGAGGCCGCGGTCCCGCCGCAGGGCGGTCGCAAGCATCCGCAGCAGGAACTGCTGCGCATCGACACGACCAACATCCTCTTCATCCTGGGAGGAGCGTTCGTCGGGCTCGAGAAGCTCATCTCGGAGCGCATCGGCAAGAAGGGCGTCGGTTTCCACGCCGAGCTGCCCGACCCCGCAAAGCACGATGCAGGCGTCCTGTTCTCTCAGGTGTTGCCGGAGGACCTCAACAAGTTCGGCATGATTCCCGAGTTCGTCGGGCGTCTCCCCGTGGTCACGCACGTCGAGGAGCTGACCGAGGACGATCTGGTGCACATCCTCACGGTGCCGAAGAACGCGCTGGTCAAGCAGTACCAGCGCCTGTTCTCGCTCGAAGGAGCGAAGCTCGAGTTCACCGAGGGTGCGCTGCGCGCAATCGCCCAGCAGGCGGTCGAGCGTGGCACCGGGGCGCGAGGCCTGCGTTCGGTGATGGAGAAGATGCTGCTCAACCTCATGTACGACCTGCCCAGCCGCTGCGACATACAGGAAGTCGTGATCACTGAGGCTGTCGTCCGCGACGGAGCCGAGCCCACCACCGTGTGCGACGGCGCCGGCGAGGAAAGCAAGGCCGCGGGGGCGTAGTTCGCAGCGCCGGTGCGGCATACACATGAGCCACGGTCGGGGCCGCCTTCGGGCGGCCCCGATGCATCGAGGCCTCCTGCTAGAATTGCGTGACTGAAATCGGCGAATTCCTTTGAGAGAGGCTCGGCACACCGTGAGCGAGATGCCCAAGGCGTACGACCCCAAGGCCGTCGAAGGCCCCCTGTTCGCGTCGTGGCAGGAGGGCGGGTACTTCTCGGCGCAGATCGTCGAGGGCGTCGAGCCGTACTCGGTGGTCATTCCGCCGCCCAACGTCACCGGTTCGCTGCACATGGGTCACGCGCTCAACAACACCATCCAGGACGTCGTCGTGCGCCGCTCGCGCATGACCGGCCGTCCCACGGTCTGGGTCGTCGGCACCGATCACGCCGGCATCGCCACGCAGAACAAGGTCGAGCAGAAGCTCTTCGCCGAGGGCAAGTCCCGCCACGACCTGGGCCGCGAGGCGTTCATCGAGGCGTGCTGGGAGTGGCGCCGAGAGTACGGTGGCACCATCATCGGCCAGCTCAAGGCGATGGGCTGCAGCTGCGACTACGACAACGAGCGCTTCACGATGGATCCGAGCTACGCGCGGGCGGTCCGCAAGGTGTTCGTGGACTGGTTCGAGGCGGGGCTGATCTACCAAGGCAAGCGCATCATCAACTGGTGCCCGCGCTGCTCCACGGCGCTGTCGGACATCGAGGTCGAGCACGAGGACGTCGACAGCCACCTCTGGCACCTCCGCTACCCGCTCAAAGAGCCGGTCGGCGGCGTCGACCACGTCGTCGTTGCGACCACGCGGCCGGAGACGATGCTCGGCGACACGTGCGTGGCCGTGCATCCCGATGACGAGCGCTACGCGGCACTGATCGGCGCGACCGTCGTGCTGCCGCTGATGGGCCGAGAGATCCCCATCGTCGCCGACGACTTCGTCGACCCGAGCTTCGGCTCTGGCGCCGTGAAGGTCACGCCGGCGCACGACCCCAACGACTTCGACATCGGCGAGCGCCACGACTGCGCCAAGATCAACATCATGAACGCCGACGCGACCATCTCCGAGGAGGGCGGCGCCTACGCGGGGCTCGACCGCTACGTGGCGCGCAAGCGCGTGCTGGCCGACCTCGAGGCGCTCGGCGCGCTCGTCAAGACCGACGAGCACGTGCACTCGGTGGGCCACTGCTACCGCTGCCACACCGTCATCGAGCCGTGGCTCTCGGATCAGTGGTTCGTCGACATGAAGCCGCTCGCCGCTCCCGCGATCGAAGCCGTGCACGACGGCCGCGTGACGTTCCACCCCAAGCGCTGGGAGAACGTCTACTTCCACTGGATGGACAACATCCGCGACTGGTGCATCTCTCGGCAGCTGTGGTGGGGGCACCGGATCCCGGTCTTCTACTGCGACGCCTGCGACATGACGGTCGCCAGCATGGACGACCTGATCGCGTGCCCGACCTGCGGTGGCGCGATGCGGCAGGACGAGGACGTGCTCGACACGTGGTTCTCCTCGCAGCTCTGGCCGTTCGCCACGCTCGGCTGGCCGGAGCCCACGCCCGAGGCAGCCTACTTCTACCCGACCAACGTGCTCTCGACCGCACGCGACATCCTGTTCCTCTGGGTCGCCCGCATGGTCATGAGCGGCATGTACTTCAACGACGGCCAGATCCCGTTCGAGGACGTCATCATCCACCCGACGGTGTTCAACGCCGAGGGCAAGCGGATGAGCAAGTCGCTCGGCACCGGCGTCGACCCGCTCGACCTGATGGAGCACTACGGCGCCGACGGCATGCGCTTCGGCCTCATGCTGCAGGTGACCGGCAACCAGGACATCAAGTTCGCCGAGGACAAGCTGCTGTCGAGCCGCAACTTCGCCAACAAGATCTGGAACGCGAGCCGGTTCGTGCTCATGAACCTCGAAGGCTACGAGCCCGGCGCTCCCGAGCCGCAGACCGTGGCCGACCGCTGGATACTGTCGCGGCTGGCAGACCTCTCGGCCCGCGTGGACGAGGGACTCGATACCTACGAGTTCGGTGAGACCGCCCGCGCGCTCTACGACTTCTTCTGGAACGAGTACTGCGACTGGTACATCGAGCTCGCCAAGGACCGACTCAACGGAGGTGACGCGGCGCAGCGGCTCGCCGTTCAGCGCACCCTCGTCTTCGTTCTCGACCGCGCGCTACGGCTGCTCCATCCGATGATGCCGTTCGTCACCGATGCGATATGGACGAACCTGCCGCTCGATCCTGCCGAATCCGCGCCGTCGCTGATGGTCGCCGCGTGGCCGGATGCCTCGGCGCTGCTCAGCTTCGCCGATACCGGCGCCGAGAAGTCGATCGCGGCCGTGCAGGACATCGTCGTCGCGATTCGCGCCGTGCGCGCCCGCTACGGCGTCTCGCCGCGGACGCCGCTCACCGTCGTCGTGAAGGCGCCCGAATACGAGCTGCTGCTGCTCGAGGGCGAGTCCGGCCTCGTCCGCTCGCTGGCCGGTGTGGGTTCGCTGACCTTCTCGCCGACCGCCGAGAAGCCCTCCCACTCCGCGGTGGCGACCGCCGGCAACCTCGAGATCTATGTCCCGCTCGAGGGACTCGTCGACTTCGACGCGGAGCGCGATCGTCTCGGCAAGGAGCGCGAGAAGGCGGCGACAGAGCTCGAGCGTCTGGAGAAGAAGCTGGGCAACCAGGGATTCCTCGCCAAGGCGGCGCCGGAGATCGTCGAGAAGGACCGCGCGCGTGCGGCCGAGCTCGCCGATGGCATCGGCGTCATGGACACGCAACTCGCCGAGCTGGCCTGACGGGGCGCGGGGGAGTGACCACTCCGATCTCGTACGACGAGGCGCTCGCGGAACTCTCGCGGGCGCTCGTCTTTGGCATCCACCCGTCGCTCGAGGGTGTCACGGCGCTCTGCTCGTCGCTCGGCGACCCCCAGGACGCGTTCGTGTCGGTGCAGATCACAGGAACCAATGGCAAGAGCTCGACGCGCGCGTGCGACCGCCGCAGTGCTGCGCGCCGAGGGTGTCGTGACCGGGCTCTACACGAGCCCCGAGCTCGAGCGCTATCCCGAGCGCATCGAGATCGGCGGCCACGTCGTCAGCGACGACGACTTCGCGCTCGCGCTCGGCGCGGCGCTCGCGGCCGCTCGCGCGCTGCGCGGCGAAGGCGCTGTCGGCACGGAGGCCGGCTTCACCGAGTTCGAGCTGCTCACAGCCGCCGCACTCTGGCTCTTCCGCGAGCGGGGCGTCCAGATCGCCGTCCTCGAGGTCGGCCTGGGCGGCCGCTGGGACGCCACCAGCGTCGTGTCACCCGCCGTCGCTGCCATCACCGGTGTCGGCCTCGACCACACCGCGATCCTGGGCGACACACTCGAGGCGATAGCCGCCGAGAAGGCCGCGATCATCCGGCCGGCATCCACGCCGGTGCTGGGACCGGGCACCGCAGGTGTCGAGCAGGTCTTCCTCACGCGTGCCGAAGCGGTCGGCGTCCAGGCCCGTGCGGTACGCGCCGAGGGCGAGCCCACGCCGGTCGCGGAGGCGCTCACGGTGCGCTACTCGCTCACGGAGCGCCCGACTGCGCCCACCGGCGCCACCGTCGTCGACGTGCGCGGCATCTACGCGAGCTATCCGTCGCTGACGGTCTCGGCCCCGGCCTACCAGGCCGCCAACATCGCCACCGCGGTCGCGATCGCTGAGGCGGCGCTCGGCCGTGCCCTCGACGTCGACGCCGCACGCACGGCGTTGGCCGCGCTCACGTTCCCCGGACGCTTCGAGGTGGTGCGCGCCGAGCCGCTCGTCATCGTCGACGGCTCTCACAACCCTCAGGCCGCCGCCGTGCTCGCGACCGCCGTTCGCGACGCCTTTCCCGCACACGCGCCTGACCTGCTGCTCGGCGTGCTCGCCGACAAGGACGCTCGCGGCATCGTCGCGGCGCTGGCGCCTGCGGTCGGGCGCATCGCCGTCACCCGGCCGGACTCTCCGCGTGCGAGGCCGGTCGCCGAGCTTGCCGCGATCGTCGAGGAGGTCACCGGGACGGCTCCGGCCGCGAGCTACGACAGCATCGCCGAGGCGCTCGACGACCTGCTCCCGCAATCACCGACCGGGCTGCTGGTCACGGGCAGTCTGACCACTGCTGGCCAGGCGCGCCGAGTGCTCCGCGAATGTCGCTGACGACCCCTCAGGCGGGCCACCGTGCGCGGGAGTGCTTCTGCTAGAATCCCGCATGTGCGTCGGCGCGCGGGCGCCGTCCATCTGAAAGGGAATCCATGGGAGAACTGCTGGCACCAATTCTGACCAATCCGCTGTTCGGTCTCACGAAGAACCTCTGCGGACTGTTCCTCATCGTGATCGACCTCGCGCTGATCTTCTGGGTCTTTCGCGATGCGAACCGCCGAGGCGCGATGGGATGGTTCTGGGCGCTCGCGACTCTCATGTTCTCGTTCGCCGGGTGGATCGTGTACCTCATGGTGCGGCCTCCCGAGCTCCTCGAGGACGTCCGCGAGCGAGAGCTCGAGATTCGCACGCGGGAGTCGGATCTGGCTCGCAACTACGAGAGCTGCCCCTCGTGCTACAAACCCATCGAGCAGGACTTCCTCATCTGCCCGCACTGCATGAAGAAGCTCCGCAAGCCGTGCATCGAGTGCGGCAAGGCGCTCAAGCTCAACTGGCAGGTCTGCCCGTACTGCAAGACCAAGCAGTAGCGCTCGCGCGCGCTGCCGACCGGCACTACTCCGCCTCGCAGCAAAGCGGGGCGGTTTCGCATCGACGAGGAGCGACGAAGCCATGCCTGACATCTCCGTGAACCTTCCCGACGGCAGCGCCAAGGCGGTCGCTGAGGGGTCAACCGTTCTCGGCGTGGCTGAGGCGATCGGCCCGCGTTTGGCTCAGGCGGCCATCGCCGGCAAGATCGGCGGCGAACTCGTCGACGTCAACGCCACGGTGTCTGACGGCGACACCATCGAGATCATCACGAACAAGAGCCCCGAGGCGCTGCACATCCTTCGCCACTCGGCGGCGCACGTCATGGCCGAGGCGGTCAAGGACCTCTTCCCGACCGCGCAGTTCGGCATCGGCCCGGCCATCGAAGACGGCTTCTACTACGACTTCGAGATCGGCCGCGCATTCACGCCCGACGACCTCGAGGCCATCGAGGCCCGCATGTCGCAGATCATCGCCGAGGAGCTCCCGTTCAAGCGGACCGAGATCGACAAGCTCGAGGCGTGGGACGAGTTCGAGCAGCAGGAACTGAAGCGCGAGCTCATCGCCGAGCTGCCCGAGACCGAGACCATCTCGATCTACCGCCAGGGCGCCTTCACCGACCTCTGCCGAGGCCCTCACGTTCCCGACACCGGCCGCATCGGCGCGTTCAAGCTCACCAAGATCGCGGGCGCGTACTGGCGCGGTGACAACGAGCGGCCCATGCTGCAGCGCATCTACGGGACCGCATGGTTCACGCAGAAGGACCTCGACGCGTATCTCGAGCGCCTCGACCAGGCCGAGAAGCGCGACCACCGCAAGCTCGGCAAGGAGCTCGACCTCTTCAGCTTCCACGAGATCGCGGGCGCGGGCCTGCCCATCTACCACCCAAAGGGCGCGCGCGTGCTGCGCCTCATGCAGGAGTGGCTGCGCGGCGTGCTCTACGAGCGCGGCTACGAAGAGGCCATCACTCCGCACATCTACAAGACCGACGTCTGGAAGATCAGCGGGCACTACGACTTCTACGGCGAGAACATGTACTTCTTCAATATCGACGAGGGGGAGGGCAAGACCAACGAGTACGCGGTCAAGCCGATGAACTGCCCCGGGCACGTCCTGATCTTCGGCAACGACGTTCGCAGCTACCGCGACCTGCCGATGCGCATCAGTGAGTTCGGCACCGTCTACCGCCATGAGCTCTCCGGCGTCGTGCACGGCCTCATGCGCGCCCGAGGCTTCACGCAGGACGACGCGCACATCTTCTGCACTGCCGAGCAGGTCCACGACGAGGTCATCGGCATGCTCGACTTCGTCGACTACGTCATGGGCGTCTTCGGCTTCGAGTACTCTGCCGAGGTCTCGACCCGTCCCGAGAAGTCCATCGGCGAAGATGCCGACTGGGAGATCGCGACCAACGCGCTCATCGAGACGCTCGACGGAGCGCGGCGTTCCCTTCGAGCTCAACGAGGGAGACGGCGCGTTCTACGGGCCCAAGATCGACATCAAGCTCAAGGACGCCATCGGCCGCACGTGGCAGTGCTCGACCATCCAGGTCGACTTCAACTTCCCCGCGCGCTTCGGCCTGACCTACCGCACCGCCGAGAACACCGAGGCCGTCCCGTTCATGCTCCACCGCACCATTCTCGGCAGCATGGAGCGCTTCTTCGGCATCCTCATCGAGCACTACGCGGGAGCGTTTCCGACGTGGCTCGCGCCGGTGCAGGCGATGCTCATCCCGATCTCCGACCGGCACATCGAGCACACCGAGGCTGTTGCCAAGCGGCTTCGCGCAGCCGGGCGTCCGCACTGAGGTCCAGGCCGACAACGAGCCGATGCGCGTCAAGATCGCCAAGGCGCAGCAGCAGAAGGTCCCCTACATGCTCGTGATCGGCGACAAGGAGATCGAGAACGACTCCGTGGGCGTTCGCGAGCGCACGCAGGGCGACATCGGAGCGATGGGCGTCGCCGAGTTCGCCGAGCTCGTCGTGGGCCAGCGGCCGTAGCGCAGTACGCGGCCTGCGAACGCTCAGCGTTGCGGCAGGCTCCCGATCGAGGCGCGCCGCTTTACGGTGTCGGCCCGTGCGGCTATCCTGAACATATGTTCGATTGCCGTGCGAGGGAGGCTGGGGGAGGCGTGATCATTCTTGGCATCGACCCCGGTCTCGCCAATACCGGCTGGGGCGTCATCGAGCAGTCCGGGCCGCGCAGCCGCTGTGTCGCCTACGGTTGTGTCACCACGCGCGCCAGCGAGCAGCTCGCGCAGCGTCTCTCGGCGATCCACGACGGCATCGTGACCGTCATCGAGCGCTACTCGCCCGAGGAGTGTGCGGTCGAGAGCGTCTTCTTCGGCTCCAACGCCAAGAGCGCCTTCGCGACCGGGCAGGCGAGGGGGGTCGCGCTCCTCGCGACCGCCGCCTCGCGCATCGAACTCGCGGAGTACTCGCCGGTGCAGATCAAGAGCGTGGTCACCGGCAGCGGGACCGCGGACAAGAAGCAGATGCAGTACATGGTCCGCGCGCTTCTGGACCTCGACCACGAGCCCAAGCCCGACCACTGCGCCGACGCTCTGGCGGCAGCCATCTGCCACGCCGCCATGCGGGGTCACGCTGCCCTTGAGCGGGACAGCCGCGACCCGGCCCGGGAGACCGCATGATCGCCTTCCTCACGGGCCGCGTCGCAGGCAAGACGCCCACGCACGCGCTGATCGAGGTGCACGGAGTCGGCTACGAGATGGCGATGTCGAGCAGCTCGCTCTTCGCGCTGCCCCCCGACGGCGACGACGTCACCGTCCACACCTACCTCTACGTCCGCGAGGACGAGCTCTCGCTCTTCGGCTTTGAGAGCCTCGCCGAGAAGAAGGCGTTCGAGCTGCTCATCACCGTGAGCGGCGTTGGACCCAAGGTCGCGCTCGCGGCGCTGTCGACGCTGTCGCCGGACGACCTGTCCGCGGCGGTTGCGGCCGAGGATGTCGCGATGATCTCCAGCGTGCCGGGAATCGGCGCCAAGACGGCCCAGCGCATCATCCTCGATCTCAAGGACAAGCTCGGCCCCGGCTTGACCGCGCGGCCGTGTCACGAGGCGGCGCAGCGGCAACGGCGACGGCCGAGGCGACCGACGCGCTTCTCGGCATGGGATTCTCGGCGGCTGAGGCCGCGGCAGCGCTCAAGGGCTACGAGGGGTCGGCGGGCAATCCGCAGGCGCTCCTCAGGTACGCGCTGCAGCGGCTCGGGAGCGGGCGATGAGCACCGTCTGGGAAGCCCCGGATGCCGGTGAGCCCGGCGGCGCGAGCGAGGCCGAGCGGCTCGTCACCGGAGGGCTGACCGAGGACGACCTCGAGATCGACCGCTCGCTGCGGCCGCGGTGCCTCGACGAGTACCTGGGACAGGCGCGGGTCAAGGACAACCTCGGCGTGCTGATCGACGCGGCACGGCAGCGCGACGAGCCGCTCGACCACGTGCTGCTGTCCGGTCCTCCGGGCCTCGGCAAGACCACCCTCGCGCAGGTGATCTCCAACGAGCTGGGCGTCAAGCTCAAGACCACCAGCGGGCCGGCCGTCGAACGCGCCGGCGACCTGGCCGCGATACTCACCAACCTTGAAGAGCGCGACGTGCTCTTCATCGACGAGATTCACCGCCTCAACCGTGTGGTCGAGGAGGTCCTCTACCCGGCGATGGAGGACTTCACGCTCGACATCATCATCGGCAAGGGGCCGGCAGCGCGCTCGATCCGGCTCGACCTGCCGCGTTTCACGCTCGTGGGCGCGACGACGCGCACCGGACTGCTCACCGGTCCGCTCCGCGACCGCTTCGGCATGTCGTTCCGGCTCGACTACTACTCCGCCGAGGAGCTGCGGGCCATCGTCGAGCGCTCGGCGAGGATCCTCGACGTGAGCATCGACGTGGAGGGCGCCGCCGAGATCGCTCGCAGGTCGCGCGGGACACCCCGGCTCGCCAACCGGCTGCTCAAGCGCGTCCGCGACTTCGCACAGGTGCGCCACGGAGGGAGCATCGACGAGGACATCGCCGCCGAGGCGCTGGCGTTCTTCGAGGTCGATCATCTGGGGCTCGATGCGATGGACAACAAGATCCTCACCATGCTCGCCGAGACGTTTCGTGGCCGGCCCGTGGGGCTCAACACGATCGCGAGCGCGGTTGGCGAGGAGCCCGGCACACTCGAGGACGTCTACGAGCCCTACCTGCTTGCAGCTCGGCCTCCTCGCGCGCACGCCCAAGGGCCGGCAGGCCACGGCGCGCGCGTACGAGCACCTGGGGATCGCCCCGCCGTCTGACGCGCCGAGCCAGGCGGGGTTGTTCTGATGGCGCAGGAGCCGCCCGCGGGTGACAGCGAGCGTCAAGCGCGCCGCTCACGCGCGAGGAACTGCTCGACCGCGAGCTCGTCCAAGGGCCGTCTGGACGAACTGCCGCCCAACCAGGTGAAGGGGCTTCTCGGCGAGAAGAACCCCAAGCTCAGGGTGACCGACACCTTCGAGCCCGATCTCAACGCCGGCGTCTCCCAGGAGATGGATCTGCCGGTGGTGTGGATGGGCATCGTGCTGGCGTACCTGCTGTTCTTCCCGGTGGCCTACTGGCTGCTGTGGCGCACGAAGTTGATCTCGCATCGCGCCAAGATCGTCGTGAGCGTGGTCGGAGCGGTCGGCATCGCCTACGTGACCTACCGGCTGATGGCGGGCTGAGAGCGATGCCGGCGGCACCCCGCAGCGAGCGCACGGCGCGCATGCAGCCGCTGTGGGTGCGCGTCGACGCCAACCGCACCAAGCTCACGGTGTTCGTGGTGCTGTTCGTGCTCGGGTCGGCGCTGCTGCTCTCGCTCGCGCTGGTCGCCGTGCCCGGGGCGCTGATCGGCTTCGCGTTCGCCACTCCGGGATCGAGCTACTGGTCCATCGTACGCGCTCACGGTCGCCGGCGCGGTCGTGCGTGCTGCTCGCGCTCGGCTCGCTTGCCTCGGCGATTCAGCTCGCCAACGCCGAGGACTGGGTCAAGAACCGCTTCAGCGGTCGCGATCTGGCTCCCGGCGAGGCGCCCCAGCTCGAGTCGGCGCTCGCGGACATGGCGATCGCCGCGGGCCTCTCGGCGCCGCCCGGCGTGCTCGTGCTCGCCGAGGAGGGCGAGAACGCGTTTGCGCTCGGCACGGCGCGCAAGCGGGCGGTCGTCGGCATCACCGAAGGGCATGCTGCGCGCCTTCACCGCCGACGAGCTGCGAGCGGTCGCCGCGACGCTCATCGCGCGCATCACCGCCGGCGACATCATGTTCGCCACGGCGCTCGCGGCGCTGATGGGGCCCGTGCAGGCGATTCGCGGGTCGCGCAAGGGCGCCGGCGCGGCCGCCACCGGATGTGCGGATGCGGGCTGCTCGAATCCCGGCTGCGGCGACACCGGGCTGCAGCAACGCGAGCGGCTGCGTCGACATCGGCGATCTCGACAGCGACTCGGCGGGCGGGTGCCTCGGCGCCATCGGCATCGCGCTGTTCATCGCGTTCGTCATCGCGGTGACGTACGTCGCCCTGCTGATCGCGTCGTGGATCGTGACGCTGTGGGGCCGCGCGCTTCAGCGCACCAGCTACGAGAAGGCCGACGCCGAAGGGATGCTCCTGCTCAAGGATCCCTCGCCGATGATCTCGGCGCTGAAGAAGGCGATCCGGTCGTCGAACTTCGTCGCGAGCGGCGACCAGTCCTACGACGGCATCTTCTACGCGTCGACGTCGGGGACGCCCAAGGTCGAGCGGGCCGAACGCCGGCGGTTCGAGCGCCTGTGCGAGGTGCTCGGCGTCGAGGGGCTCATGGCTTCGCTGGATTCCTCCGATGAATCGTTGCCGGCCGAATCACCGCCCACCGAGTAGCCCTGACGGCTCCGGAGCGCTCGGGTACATACCTGCTAGACGACCTGCTCGAGCCATCCGCGACGCGACGGGGACCTCGTGCGCCGAAAGCTGCGACACCACGACCATGAACGCCCGCAGGCCGCCGCTCCAGGCTCGCGCGGCTCGTCTTGGTGACGGCGGCCACCGGCTACATCGGCAAGAACATCGTGCGGCCGCTTGAGGCTGCGGGCTACCGTGTGCGAGCGGCCGCGCGCTCGCCCGAGAAGCTCGTCGGGCATCGTGACGCCCGAACACCGAGGTCGTGACCGCCGACGCGTTCGACGAGCCGGCCGTGGCGGCTTCGCTCGCGGGCGTGGACACCGCCTTCTACCTGATCCACACGCTGGGGGAGGGCGCCGACTACGCGAAGCGAGACCGCGAGTCCGCCGAGATCTTCGCGCGCGCGGCTGCCGACGCCGGCGTGCGCCGCATCGTCTTCTTCGGCGGCCTGGGCGTCGCCGAAGGAGAACCTCTCCGAGCATCTCGCGAGCCGGCACGAGGTCGGCCGCGTGCTGGCCTCCACCGGCGTCGAGGTCGTCGAGTTCCGGGCGTCGATCGTCATCGGCAGCGGGTCGACCTCGTTTGAGATGATCCGCAACCTGGTCGAGAAGCTTCCGGCGATGACGACGCCGCGCTGGGTGCGCATGCCCTGCCAGCCGATCGCCATCCACGACGTCGTGAGCTACCTCGTGGCAGCGGTCGACCTGCCGAGACGACCGCGACTCGAAGCACCGCATCTACGAGGTGGGTGGCTCGCGAGGTGGTCACCTACAGCGACCTGCTCAAGATGTACGGTCGCCACCGCGGGCTCAAGCGCCTCATCATTCCCGGTGCCGGTGCTGTCGCCGGGCCTCTCGGGATGGTGGCTCTACCTCTTCACGCCCAAGCAGGCGACGGTCGGCCGGCAGCTCGCCGAGTCGCTCAGGTTCCCCACCGTCGTGACCGACAACGCCGCCACACGGGACTTCCCCGACATCCATCCGGTCGGCGCCGAGTGCGCGTTCGACCGGGCGTTTCGGGAGGAAGTGGAGTGCTTCTCGGCGATCCGCTGGAGTGAGGAGCTGGCCGAGAGACCCGATGACGCCCCCGCGAGCTTCGAGCGGGAAGGGCGCTACGTCGACTCCCGCACGCTGCACGGTCTCCTGCCCTCCCGAGGCCGCGTTCGACCCTGTCGCGTGCATCGGCGGCGACAACGGCTGGTACGCGTTCGACACGCTCTGGGACATCCGCGGCTTCATGGATCTCGCTGCTCGGCGGACCCGGCCGCACGGCGCGGGCGGCGCGACCAGTACGCGCTCATGGAGGGCGACGTGCTCGAGTGGTGGCGCGTCGAAGAGGTCGAGTCGCCGCGGCTGCTGCGGCTCAAGGCCGAGATGGTGATGCCCGGGGAGGGCTGGCTGCAGTACGAGCTGGTGCCCGACGGCGACGGGACGCTTGTCCGGCAGACGGCGACATTCGACCCGCAAGGGGATTCTCGGCAGGCTCTACTGGTACGCTGTTCTTCCGTTCCACCACTTCGTGTTCAACGGTACCCTGCAAGGAATCGATCGCGAGTGCACCGCGCTGGTCAACGGGCCGAACACGTGCCCGCTCCCGGGCGCGTACGAGCGCGAGACGTCCCGCCGATGAGCGGCGAGGCGCGACGTGTAGAGCCAGAAGGGAGGCCGGGCGATGCAGTATCAGGACGACCACATCACTGCGTCTGGTCGAGCAGATCGGCTCCATGATGCGTCTGGCGTTCTCGCGGTTCCGAGAGGGCCAGAGCTCCTCCGAGCCGCTGGACGTGACGAAGCAGGCGATCCAGATGATCGTCGACGTCGACGCCGATCTCTTCGTGCGGTTCTCGCCGCAGTCGATGGTCTCGTTCCTGGAGCTGTCGGGCTTCGACGACCGGCTCGTGGTCAAGCTCGCCGAGGCACTGAGCCTTCAGGCCGAGATCCTCGAGAGTGAGGGCGCACTCGTACTCGCCGGTGTCCGCCGGGAGCAGGCGCAGTCGGTTCTCGAGTCGATCGATCCGGCGCGCGCGAACTAGACGGTCGTCTCGGCCATCCACACGCCGTGAAGGTTGCAGCGCTCGTACGCCGCGACCTTGGTGCCGGGATCGAGCATCGCCTTGGCGACGACCGTCGGCGCCACGACACCGGCGGCGAAGTCCACCGTCTGGATCGGCGCGCCGTTGGCCAGGATCGCGATGTACTCGATCCAGTGGTCCGGCAGGTTGGGGTGCGCGACGTAGTGCCCGACCTCGACCGTGATCGTGACCCAGTCGCCGTCGCGCGCCACGGCGATGTAGGGGACGTGCTTCTTGGAGAAGTCGTCGGCCGCATCGATGTCGTCGACGCTGTGGACTGCCACCCAAGACGGGGGACTCGTTCATCGGTATACCTCCGGTGTCGTTCGCGGACTCGTGTCGGCCGTTCGCCGGCCATACTGTGTATACCCGCCAAGCCGGTCGGTCTAGAATCGAACGCGCGCACCGGCTGATTGGCGCCGTCCATGCCTACGCAGAAGGAGCACGCAGATGTCCCGACTCGCTTCCGTCGCCCGCCGAGAAGACGCGTTGCTCGTCGTCGTCGACGTCCAGCAGCGCCTCGCCGCCGCCATGGAGCGCCGCGACGCCGTCGCAGCCTCGGTCGTGCGGCTCGTCAAGACCGCGGCGCTCGTCGGCGTGCCCATCGTCGTGACCCGGCAGTATCCCGGAGGGTCTCGGCGATACCGACCCCACGGTCGCGCGCGCCATCGCGGCGGTCGAAGCCGAAGGTCACTCGGTCACGCACGCCGACAAGCTCGCGTTCGACTGCTTCTCGGACCCCGGATTCGCCGACATCGTCTCGAGCAGCGGTCGTTCGCAGCTCGTGCTCGCCGGGATGGAGACGCATATCTGCATCGCCCAGACGGCCTTGCACGCCCTGCGGTCCGGTCTCGAGGTGCAGATCGCGGCGGAAGCATGCTGTTCGCGCGACGCCGAGCACGCACGCGCTGGCGCTTCGAGCGGATGCGGGCTGCCGGCGCGGTGGTCTCGTCGGTCGAGTCAGTCATGTACGAGCTGGTCGGCGCGGCCGGTACGGACGAGTTCAGGAGTCTGCTGCGAATCGTCAAGGAGTGAGCGCGGCATCCGTGAATCCGGCGTGCGTGGCGGAGCGGTCAGTATGGCTGGCCGAGCGAGCCAAAGTCGCGTGATACACTAGCGCCGCTCGAGGCCCCTCGGGCCGTTCTGGAGGTTTGGTATGACTACATCACGAATCGCTCGGTCGACCCGTATCGCGACTCGTCTTGACTGCTCGCGCTCGCGGCCGGCGCGCTGGCTGCGCCCGCGGCGAGGCGGCGACCAAGTCGGACGCGGCATCCACGCCGGTCGACGCCGCAGCCGGCGGGCCCATCGACATGCAGATCTGGCCCGGGCAGGGCGCTGAGTCCGACCAGACAGCGGTCATCACGGTCGTCGAGGTCGACGCCAAGACGAAGCTGCCGGTCACCGTCCGGATCCCGGTGACCCCGGGCACGACCGTGGAGTGGGCCGGCGAGATTCTCGGCGGGTCTGCGGAGTCCGACATCGAGCAGCCGTTCAAGCTCATCCAGGGCCAGGGCGGCCAGTTCGCCGAGTTCACCCTGACGAAGTCACATCGCGGGCAGATCGATGCGATCGGTCTCCCGCTCAAGATCACGAGTGACGCGGTCTCGGTCTCAGTGGAGTACGTGCAGTCGCGTCAGCTCGCCGCTGACGGCGATATCCGTGCGCATCCCGGCCAACGTCGTCAAAGCCAAGATCTCACCGAAGCCCGAAGGCGATCCCGTCGAGAACGTGGACGGCGAGTCGCTCTATTCGCTGGCGCCCAAGGCCATGAAGCCGGGCGACAAGGAGACGATCAAGGTCTCCTACAGCACCGTACCGCCGGTCGAGAAGGCGCCGGGCTCCGAGCTCAACTACGTGCTGATCGGCCTGGGCGTGGCACTTGCGGTCGCGGTGGTCGCCATGATCGTCATCGTGCGGCGCAATGCGTCTGCATCGGCGCGAGGCCGACGAGAGAGTCGCGACTCCGACTCCGATCGACGCGCGGACACTCCGACGACGACGACCGGCCCTTCGATGACGATGACGAGCCGGACCTGGACTTCAAGTAGCATCGACCGTCGGCACCTGTGAGGCGCCGATGAGACTGCTCCTGCATGCGTGCTGCGGCCCGTGCCTCATCGAGCCGCTCGAGGAGTTCTCGGCGACCGCCGACGAGCTCGTGATCGTCTACACGAACTCCAACATCCACCCCGCCGAGGAGTACGAGCGCCGCCGAGACACTCTGCGCGCCTACGCCGACAGCCTTGGGCGCCACCGTGGTCGAACTCGCCTACGACCCGGCGGCCTGGGCCGAGGCTGTCGGTCCGCTCGCGTCGTCAGGGGCGGAGCGGTGCCGCGCGTGCTATCGGCTGCGGCTGGGCGAGGCAGCGCGCTACGCCGCCGAGAATGGCTACGACGCCATCGCCACCACGCTCACCATCAGCCCCTACCAGGATCCCGTGGCGATTCGCGAGGAGGGCCGGTCGGCGGCCTCGCAGGCGGGCATCGAGTGGCTCGACCGCGACTTTCGAGACGGCCTACCCCGAGGCGACGCGCCGGTCGCGGGAACTCGGCATGTACCGCCAGAACTACTGCGGTTGCGTGTTCTCCGAGGTCGAGGCGCGCGAGGAGCGAGAGGCGCGGCGTGCTCGAGAAGGCCGCCATGAAGGCGGCCGCGGCGGCGCCTGGCGAAGCTGCGGACGACTGACGCGCCGCGCTATCGGATTCCGCTGCGCTACACTCAGTCCGACCATTCCGTGCCGCTCAAGGAGACGTTCGGGCCGTGCTGACCGAGGACTTCGATTACGACCTGCCGTCCGGGCTGATCGCTCAAGAGCCGGCCGATGCCGCGCGACGCGTGCCGGCTGCTCGTGCTCGAGCGGAACAGCGGACAGCTCGACCACCGCACCTTCTCGGACTTGCCCGAGTACTTGCGCGAAGGCGACGTACTGGTCGTCAACGAGACTCGCGTGCTCCCCGCGCGGCTTCTCGGCCTCAAGGATGAGACCGGCGGTGCGGTCGAAGTGCTCCTGCTGCGCGAGCGCTACGAGAACGCGTGGGAGTGTCTCGTCAAACCCGGTCGCAGACTGAAGCCCGGTGCCCACATCGTGTTCGCGGACGGAGCGATGACGGGGCTCGTGGTCGAGCAGATCGACGAGGGCGGCGGCCGGCTGGTCCAGTTCACGCTCGGGGCAGGGGAGCGAAGCTTCCTCGACGTGGTTCACCGTGTCGGGCAGATGCCGCTGCCGCCCTACATCACCAAGCCGGTCTCGGACCCCGAGCTCTACCAGACGATGTTCGCCCGAGATGAGCGTTCTGCCGCAGCTCCGACGGCGGGACTGCACTTCACTCCAGAACTCGTGGCGCGCATCGAAGCTGCCGGAGTCCGTGTCGAGACCGTCGAACTCGACGTCGGAATCGATACCTTCCGCCCGGTGAGCGAGGACGATCCGGAACGTCACCACATCCATAGCGAGCACTTCCGGGTGTCCGCTCGAACCGCCGAGATCGTCAACGAGGCCAAGCAGCGCGGTGGCCGCGTGTTCGCCGTGGGCACTACGAGCGTGCGAGCGCTCGAGAGTGCGTACGACCACACCGCGCACGCGGTGATCGAGTCCGATGGGGCCACGTCGCTCTACATCCTGCCCGGCTACCGGTTTGGCGTGGTCGATGCGATGGTCACCAACTTCCACGTCCCGCGGTCCACGCTACTCATGATGGTGAGCGCGTTCGCCGGGCGTGGGCAGATCCTGGCCGCGTACAACATCGCCATAGAGGAGCGCTATCGGTTCCTGTCCTTTGGCGATGCCATGCTGATTCTCTAGCGGGTCCGGTGACCTAGGGCGTCGGCACCCACCAGCTCCAGTTGGGGTTGCCTGCGGCTGGATCTCCTTGAGGTGCACCAGGGGCGATCGCGATGCCCGCCGTGCCGGTCGACGACGCCGAACGGTAGACCTTGAGTCCGCCCGCGTCGGCACCGACTGCGATGAAGGTGGGTGAGCCATCTTCGGCAGTCGGTTGCGCGAACTCCGGGGGCAGACCGGGCCACTGGCCGAAGGAGGGGATCCCGCCGGACTTCAGTTGGTACGTGCGGCCACCGTACGTTCGGGTAACCGGCTTGAACTCCAGGAGCTGTCCCTGGTCGTTTTGCACGTAGACTGCGGGCGTGCCGCTGGTTCCCAGAACTTCGCGGTCCTTCGGCGTCCCACCATCGAGCGATGAGCGGGTGCTGCCCAGCCGCGAGAGGGTGCTGGGCTGGACTGTCGACGGGCCGACGAGGACGTATGCCGTCCCGTTGTAGGTGATGAAGCTGGGCGCCGACGTGGGGGACGCGTTCTTCGCAGTACTCTCAGCAGCCGGCGGTTGCGCTTGGTCGATGGCCGCGCTGTTGACTGCGGGGGACTCGGCCTGCAGCCCGGAGACCGCAGTTGTCGGCGGCGTGGACATCACGCGGATCCCCATGGCGCCGACGAAACCGATGCCGATGAGGAAGACCGCCGCTGCGCCGGCCCATGCGGCCAAGCACGGCCGGGCGCGTGCGCTTCAGCCGTGTCGAGATCGGGATCACCGCCGGTGCGACTTCGTCGGTATCCGCGGGCAGGCCGGTCACCGCATCGCCGCGGTCGGCGTCCGACGACCCGGGTACGGCGGAATCGCGCGCTCCGGCTGCGGTCGCTTCCGCAGTGTCGGCGGCGTCGCGAGCGCTCGCCGCGGCCGCCTCGGCGCGCACGGCGGCCATCACGCGGTCGGTCAGACCCGCAGGTGGTTCGGGCAGCCCCGCGCGCTTGACCACGGTGAGCGCGCGCACGAACGATGCGCACTCGGCGCATTCTCGGCAGTGTGTTCTGGCGGCATCGAGCGCGGACGCATCAGACGTGGCGCCGTCGAGAGCCTCAGAGATCGCAGCTTGAGCGTCGAGGCAGTCCATCTATGCACCACCCTTCCGATAGCCGAGCTGGTGTGCGAGCGACCTGCGAGCGCGGAACACACGCGACTTCACAGTCCCCGGAGGAACGTTGAGCGTCTCGGCGACCTCGGCGTACGTCAGGCCGAACAGCGCCACCGCCGAGAACGCGTCGCGGTCCTCCGGCGAGAGCGCGTGCATCGCCTGTTCGACGGATGCGGTCAGTGCGACCTCGTCGGCGAGGTCTCCGGGCGCAGCGACGACGTCGACGGGGTCGACCGGGACCGGGCGGTGGGCGCCCGCGCGCACCGCATCGAGGCACGCGTTGCGCGTCACGCGGTAGAGCCATGTCGAGAAGCGAGAGCGACCGTCGAAGCTGTCGAGCGAGCGGTACACCTTGATCCAGACCTCCTGCACCGTGTCCTCGGCGGCCGAGGCGTCGCCGAAGAACCGGAGCGCGTGAGCGTAGACCGTCCGAGTGTGCCCGCGAACAAGCGCCTCGAAGGCGTTGAGGTCGCCATCGCGGGCGGCAGCCAGCAGCGTTGCGTCGTCGGTCGGGCTGTCGGTCATCTTGCTCCGTTTGACGCGCGTGGGGAGGGGATGGTTCGCGAGAATCAGTGTACCCGTTGGCACCCGCGGGTCCGAGAGGGCGGATCCGCTGTGTCGCGGCCGTCAGGTACAATCCCACGCATGGCCCTCTTCGACTTCGAGCTCCTCGCGCGCGATGCCACCACCTCCGCGCGCCGAGGACGCTTCCACACCGCCCACGGACCCGTCGAGACGCCGGTGTTCATGCCCGTGGGCACCCGCGCGACGGTCAAGGGCGTCACCACGCCTCAACTCCATGACATCGGCGCACAGGTGCTGCTCGCCAACACCTACCACCTCTATCTGCGCCCCGGCGCCGACATCGTGCGCGACGCCGGCGGTCTGCACGCGTTCATGAACTGGGACCGCCCCATCCTCACCGACTCCGGCGGCTTCCAGATCTTCAGCCTCGCCGACACCCTCAAGCTGACCGACGACGGCGTGGAGTTCCGCTCCATCCTCGACGGCTCCAAGCACTTCTGGACGCCTGAGGACAACATGCGCATCCAGCAGGACCTCGGCGCCGACATCGCCATGCAGCTCGATCAGTGCCCGCCCTATCCGGCCGAGAAGTCCTTGGTCGCCGATGCCGTCGAGCGAAGCGCCGCCTGGGCCGCTCGCTGCAAGGCCGCCCACAGCCGAGAAGACCAGGCGCTCTTCGGCATCGTGCAGGGCGGCGTGTTCGAGGACCTGCGGCTCGAGAGCGTCGCGCGCCTCGCCGAGCTCGACCTGCCCGGCTACGGCATCGGCGGCTACTCGGTGGGGGAGCCGCACGAGCTGATGCTCGAGTCGCTCGGCCCCGTCACCGACGCGATGCCGGCCAACAAGCCGCGCTACCTCATGGGCGTCGGCAATCCCACCACGATGCTGCAGGCGATCGGGCTGGGCGTGGACATGTTCGACTGCGTGCTGCCCACGCGGACCGCACGCATGGGGACGGCGTTCTCCTCGGCGGGGCGCATGAATCTCAAGAACACGCAGTATGCGAGGGACTTCGGCCCGCTTGACCCCACGTGCACGTGCACGACGTGCACGCAGTACTCGAGGGCGTACCTGCGGCATCTCGTGAGCATGAAGGAGATGCTGGGGTCGATCCTGCTGTCGATCCACAACCTGCACTTCCTGCTTGACCTCACGGCACAAGCGCGGGACGCCGTCGAGCGCGGCGAGTACGGAGCGTTCTTGAACGCGTGGCTGGAGTCACCGGCAGCGGCGGACTACTAGCCGGACCGGTTCTGAGCACGAGTCCGACGGCTCATCTCGGCGGATCTACGGTGGCCGACACTACAAGGAATCGCCTCGAGCAGGTAGTATGGTGCGTCGGCCGCCGCACGCGCACAGGCGGTACCCCAGGAAAGGCAGCGCGCATGGAAAAGTACTCCCAGTGGGTCTTCATCGCCGCGATCATCGCGGTGTTCTACTTCCTCATCATCCGTCCCCAGAAGAAGCGGCAGCAGGAGCAAGCGAACCTGATGTCGAGCCTGGTGCCCGGCGCCGAGATCATGACGATCGGCGGCCTGTACGCCACGATCATCTCCATCGACGACGACCGCGTTCGCGTGGAGGTCGCCGACGGCACCGAGATGGTGTTCGCCAAGAACGCGATCGCACGCACCGTGAAGCCTCCCGTCGATGACGCCGAGGAGCCCGACGAGGTCGACGAGTCGGCCGACGCCGTCGACGAGGCCGAAGCTGAATCCGACGCCGGAGCCGACGCCGCACCTGGCGACTCCGAAGCCGCCGGGGACGCGGACGCCGACGTCAAACCTGCCGACGACCCCGAGAGTGCGGATGTCTGACGCTGCCGTGACAGTCCTGCCGGTGCAGCCGCCCCGGGTCACGCTCGAGGTCGTGCAGAACGACCCCGAGCTGCTCGCGTATCTGCAGATGGGCGACGACTACCTCGGCGCGATCGGCTACACCGAGCACGGGCTGCGTCACTCCAACCTGACCGCTCACATCGCGGGCAACATCCTCACGCGTCTCGGCTACTCGGAGCGCGAGGCCGAGGTCGCCGCCGTCGCCGGCTTCATCCACGACATCGGCAACTGCGTGTCGCGATCGGACCACTGGATCTCCTCGGCGTTCATCGCGCGGGCCGCTCTCACGCGGCTCGGCATGCCCTACGACGAGGTCGCTACCGTGATGAACGCCGTGGGCAACCACGAGGAGGACGCCTCGGACCCGGCCACCGCCGCAGCTGCAGCGGTCGTGATCGCCGACAAGGCCGACGTGCACGAGACCCGCGTGCGGCTGCTCGACCCGTCGGCGTACGACATTCACGACCGCGTGAACCACTCGGCGAAGCGCAGTTTCCTGCGCGTGGACTCCGATACGCGGATGCTCACGCTCGAGATCGAGATCGACACCAGCGAGATCCAGATCATGGAGTATTTCGAAATCTTTCTGGAACGGATGCAGTTGAGCCGCCGTGCCGCTACAGTGTTGGACGCGGAGTTCTCGCTCGTCATCAACGGAACAAAGCTCCTCTAGCCGAGGAGATGACCCACCAAGGCAAGGAAGGCAGGAGAATGGACCCGAAGCAACGCAACTACCTGTTGCTCGCGCTCTGCGCGATCCTGGTGATCGGTTCGTGGGTGCTCTTCGTACCCCCGAACAAGAAGATCACGCAGGGCCTCGACATCCAGGGAGGGCTCTCGGTCATCCTGACGGCCAAGCCGGCGCGAGGGTAAGTCGCTGACCACCGCCGACATGGACCGCGCCGAGCTCATCGTGCGCAACCGCGTCGACAAGCTGGGCGCCTCGGAGACGAGCATCCAGCGTCAGGGCAGCGACTCGATCCTCGTGCAGATTCCCGGCATCAAGAACGCCGAGGAAGCGCTCAAGGTCATCGGCTCGACCGGCCAGCTCGAGTTCGTCGAGGTCGCCTCGATCACCGACAGCGCCACACTGGCCGCGCTCCGTGCGGGCGACGACAACGTCAAGGTCAAGGCGGGCACGTACAAGCCGTTCATGACCGGCGAGGTCGTCAAGAGCGCCGGGGTGTCACAGAACCCCGATACCGGCCAGATCGAGGTCAACATCACGATGAGTTCCGAGGGGTCCAAGATATGGGCCGAGGCGACGACTCGGATGGCGCCGATCTCCAAGGGCGGCACGTCGCCCACCGGAGAGCAGGTCGCGATCATCCTCGACGGCGTCGTGAAGTCGGCCCCGACCGTCAACGAGCCCATCACCGGCGGCCAGACGGCCATCTCCGGCAAGTTCACCGCCGAGGACGCCAAGAACCTCAAGACCGTGCTCGAGACCGGCGCCTTGCCGGTCACCCTTGAGCCGGTCGACACCCGCGTCGTCGGTCCCACGCTCGGGCAGGACTCGCTGCGGCAGGGCGTGCTCGCCGCGCTCGTCGGCCTGCTGCTCGTCGGAATCTACCTCATCGCCTTCTACCGCGGGCTGGGCGTCATCTCAGTCGTCTCTCTCCTGGTGTTCTCATCGATGTTCCTCGGCCTGCTCGCCGGGCTGTCGATGTTCGGCCTGTTCGCGCTCTCGCTGCCGGGTATCGCGGGTATCGTGCTGACGATCGGCCTGGCTGCCGACTCGTCGATCCTCATCAACGAGCGCGTGCAGGAGGAGATCGGCCTGGGCAAGACGTACCGCTCCGCCGCCGCGTCCGGCACCAAGCACGCGATCGGCACGAGCGTCGACGCCGACCTGGTTACGTTCGTCTCGGCGCTGGCGCTCTTCGCGTTCGCGATCGGCCCGGTTCGAGGGTTCGCCCTCACGCTCATGCTCGGCATCGTGTGCGACCTGCTCATGATGCTGCTGTTCAAGCGCCCGGTGATCATGCTGCTCGCCGAGAACATCTTCGCCAAGTCCCCCGCGCTCTGGGGCGTTCCGAAAGAGGTAACCAAGATCGGCACCTCGGCAAAGAAGAAGGGGGGTGCTGTCAGTGCATAGGAAGTTCAACATCGACTTCATGGGCAACCGCCGCATCATGTTCGCCGTCTCGGCGGTTCTGATCGTCATCTCGATCGCGGCCCTCGGAATCCGCGGCCTCAAGTTCGGCGTTGAGTTCACGGGCGGAACCGTCATCAACGTCGTCAACGCTCAGGACGTGAGCATCGAGGACATGCGCAAGGCGTTCGCCGACTCAGGAATCGCCAACGCTCAGGTGCAGGAGAGCACCATCCGCGGCGTGCGCGGCTTCATCGTGCGCACCGATGTCACCGATCCCAAGGTCGCCAACGCCGACACGGCGAAGGTCGCTGCCATCACCAAGCTGCCGAGCGGTGAGTTCCAGGTCACGACGATCGGCCCGGGCTGGGGCAAGAACGTCACCAACAAGGCGCTGCTCGCGCTCGCGGTATCGATCCTCGCGATCCTGCTCTACGTCTCGCTGAGGTTCGAGTACAAGATGTCGGTCACGGCCGTCGTGGCGCTCGTCCACGACATCCTGATCACGCTCGGCATCTACGCGCTCGTCGGCTGGGAGATCAGCCCGAACGTGATCGCGGCGCTGCTGGCGATTCTCGGCTACTCGCTCTACGACACGATCGTGGTGTTCCACCGCATCAAGGAGAACTCGCAGGGACTGGTCAAGCAGTCGTTCATGAGCATGGCCAACGAGTCGATCAACGAGGTGCTGGTGCGCTCGCTCAACACCACGTTCTCCTCGCTGATCCCGGTCGTCGTGCTGCTGTTCTTCGGCGGCTCGACGCTCAAGGACTACGCGCTGGCGCTGACCATCGGCCTTGCGGTCGGTGCGTACTCGTCGATCGGCGTCGCGGCTCCGCTCTTCGCGATGTGGAAGGAGCGCGAGCCCAAGTACGCCGCGCTCGCCAAGAAGTTCGCGAAGGCGTCCTAGGCGATACCGCAGCTCGCGACATGGATAGTCACCTCGGGGCCGGCACACGCGTGTCGGCCCCGTCCGTTAGGATGAGCGCATGACGAAACCCTGCTCCAATCCGCCGTGGTCGCTGCTCCCCGCCGACCCCGCGACCGTCGACGAGCTCGCGAAGGCCACGGGCCTCTCGCACACCACTTCGCGCGTGTTCGTCGCGCGGGGAATCACCACCGCCGAGCAGGTCGAGCACTTCCTCTCGCCGAGCCTCGAGCGCGACTGGCTTTCCCCGTCGCTGATTCCCGGGCTCGATGCGGGCGCCGCAGCGGGTCGCCGCCGCAGTGCGTAGCGGCGAGCAGATAGTCGTGTTCGGCGACTTCGACCTCGACGGCGTCTCGTCCAGCGCCGTGGCCGCCCGGGGACTGGCCGTCGATGGGCGCCAAGGTCGTCGCAATCGTCCCGCACCGCTTCAACGAGGGCTACGGCCTGTCGGCGGCGGCCATCGAGCGGCTGCTGCTGCTCAAGCCCGATCTCGTCGTCACGGTCGACTGCGGCATCTCATCCGGGCCCGAGGTCGCGATGCTCGCCGAGCACGGGGTCGACGTCGTGATCACCGACCACCACGAGCCCGGGGACCTGCTGCCGCTCGGCGTGCCGGTCGCCGACCCCAAGCTCGACCCCGACAACTGCCCGTCGTGCGACCTGTCCGGCGCCGGCGTCGCACTCAAGCTCGTCCAGGCGGTCGGCGGGCTTCTCGGCTTCCCCGACGCGTGGCGCGAGCTCACCGACCTCGCGACGCTCGGCACCATCGCCGACATCGTCCCGCTGACCGCCGAGAACCGCGCGCTCGTCGCCGACGGCATCCACCGGATGCGCACCCGGCCGCGACCGTCGCTCGCCTCGCTCGCGGCCATCGGCGGCGTCACGCCAGACGCCCTATCGTCCGACAACGTCGCCTTCGTGCTCGCACCGCGGCTCAACGCCGCCGGCCGCATGGCCGATCCCCAGCTCGCGCTCGACCTGCTCATGACCGACGATCCCGCCCGTGCCGAGGAGCTCTCGGCCGGTCTCGACGAGCTCAACCGGCTGCGCCAGGCCGCCGAGGCGGACCTCGCCGAGGCCGCGATCGCGCTCGCCGAGCGCACCTACCACGGCGAGCGCGCACTCGTGATCTCGGGCGAGGGCTGGCACGAGGGCGTCAAGGGCATCGTCGCCTCACGCCTCACCAATCGCTACGGCGTTCCCTCGATCGTGCTCACGATCGAGGACGGCGATCGCCCTGGGCAGCGGTCGCTCCGTGGGCAGTGTGGACCTCTTCCGCGCACTCGAGTCGTGCGACGGGCTGCTGACGCGCTTCGGCGGCCACGCCGCCGCTGTGGGCTGTGCGCTGCCTGCCGACCAGGTCGACGCCTTCCGCGAGTGCCTCCTCGGCTACCTCGAGACCCTCCCCGCCGAGCAGTTCGCGACGGAGAGGCGCGTCGACGCCGAGGTCGAACTGTCCGACATCAGCGTCGAGCTGGGTGCCGAGTTCGCGCTGATGGAGCCGTTCGGTCACGGGAACCGCACACCGCTCCTGGCCGCGTCCGGCGTGTTCATGAACGGGCGGCAGCGCGTGGGCAAGCTCGGCAACCACTACAAGTTCACCGCCTATGATGGCGTGGCGAGCGTTCCGGCCATCTCCTTCCGCTGTCCGAACATCGACGACCTGCTCAGCCACGAGACCGCCGTCGATCTCGTCTTCGAGGCGACCGTCGACGAGTGGCGCGGCAGGACGCGCGTGCAACTCAGGGTGCGCGACGTGCACCCGCGCACCGCGCACTCGGACGCCCCCGCGTACGAGCTGGTGGAGGACCTGTTCGCAAAGGCCGACGCGATCCTCGCGCGCGAGGAGTACGCGGGAATCGAGGAAGCCGCCGCGTTCCACACCAAGCTGGCCGGGGTGACCTTCGAGGGTCGTCAGGACGCGCTCGAGCGTCTCGTCGGCGGGCGCGCCGCTTCGCCTCGAGCGGCAGCCGCACAACGAGTACGACGCCAACGCCTGCGCGCTCTTCGACCCGCACGGTGGCCAGGTCGGCTTCTTCAACCGCCGCCTCGCCGCCGCCCTCGCGCCTGCCATCGACGCCGGTGTCGCCTACGACGTCGAGGTCACCGAGGTCACCGGCGGGGAGGAAGGCCGCTCGCTCGGCGTCAACGTGCTCGTTTCTCGCCGAGACGCGAGCCGCGCCGAGGAGGACCGCGCCGAGCAGCGCGCCCTACGCCGAGCGGAACTCTCGCAGATGACCGCAGAGGGGCTCGACGCCCAGCTGACCGCCTGTTTCATCGGCGACCGCTCGCTGCACGACGCGCAGTCCACTGCGCTCGCGCACCTATCGGCGGGGGAGAGCACGCTCTGCGTGATGGCGACGGGCCGCGGCAAGTCACTCATCTTCCACCTGCACGCCGCGCGCACGGCGCTGCGGCACGGGCAGGCCAGCGTGTTCGTCTACCCGCTGCGCGCGCTCGTCGCCGACCAGGCGTTCCACCTCGAAGAGGTCTTCGCCGAAGTCGGGCTCGCGGTTCGCACGGTGACCGGCGAGACCAGCCTGCCTGACCGCGACGATGCGTTCGCCGCCCTCAAGGCGGGCACGCTCGACGTCGTACTCACGACGCCGGAGTTCCTGCACCTCTACGCGCACAGGTTCGCTGACAGCGGCCGGGTCGGCTTCCTGGTCGTGGACGAGGCGCACCACGTCGGCATGGCCCGCGCCGGGCATCGGCCCGCCTACGCTCGTCTGGGCGAGGCCGCCGAGTTGCTCGGCGGACCGACGGTGCTCGCGGTGACCGCGACCGCCGACACGGCGACCGCGCAATCGATCCGCGAACTTCTCGGCGTCACGGCGGTCGTGCTCGACCCGACCGTGCGCGAGAACCTCGAAGTCGTCGACAAGCGCGATGCACAGGACAAGGACGGCTATCTCGCCGCGCTCGTGGCCAAGGGCGGCAAGACCGTCATCTACGTGAACTCCCGCGAGCAGTCGGTCAAGCTCGCGCGGATGCTTCGCAAGCGCGTCCCCGACGTGGCGATGCGCACCGCGTTCTACAACGGCGGTCTCGTGCGATCGGCACGTCACGCCGTCGAGCGGGCGTTCCGCGCCAGCGAGGTGTCGGTCATAGTCGCGACCAGCGCTTTCGGCGAAGGTGTCAACATCCCCGACATCCGCAACGTGGTCCTCTACCACCTGCCCTTCAACGACGTCGAGTTCAACCAGATGTCCGGCAGGGCCGGCAGAGACAGCGCACAGGCCCGCGTCCACCTGCTGTACGGCGGCCGAGACGCCCGCATCAACGAGATGATCCTGTCCTCGCTCGCTCCCAGCCGAGACGACATGGCGGCGCTCTACGTCGTCCTGCGCGACCTCGCCATCGCCGAGGGGCCCGGCTTCGAGATCACCAACGCCGAACTCGCGACGCGCTGCAAGAAGGCGGCGCCCAAGTTCTCACTCGACGAGCGCGGCGTCTCCTCGGCGCTGGGGGTCTTCCGCGACCTCGGGTTCGTGGTCGGGGAGGGTCACGGCGCCTTCCGACGGCTCACCTTCACGCCCTCGGCAGCCAAGGTCGAGCTGGAGTCCAGCGTGCGATACGCGGAGGGGCTCGAGGAGATCGCCGAGTTCGCCGAGTTCAAGTCGTGGGCGCTGACAGCGGAATCAGACGACCTTCTTGCCCGGTTCAACAGGCCGATACTGCCGACAGCGGTACACTAGGCACCTGAACCCGCTCCGTGGCGAGAAGGAACGAGATTGCCGGCAACCCTCGAACAGATAGAGGCGCAGGTCAAGGCCTACAACCCTGACGCTGACCTCACCGGCCTCGACGAGGCCTTCGACTTCGCTGGGCTTGCGCACGAGGGCCAGAGCCGCAAGAGCGGCGAGCCGTTCGTCAACCACCCCATCGAGGTCGCTCTCATCCTCGCCGAGCTGCACATGGACACCGCGACGCTGAAGGCCGCGCTGCTTCACGACGTCGTGGAGGACTCCGAGGTTTCGCTCGACGAGATCCGCGAGCGCTTCGGCGACGAGGTCGCCGACCTTGTCGACGGGGTGACCAAGCTCGGCAAGATCGAGTTCGAATCGCTTTCCGAGGCCCAGTCCAACAATCTGCGCAAGATGCTCATCGCGATGGCCAAGGACATCCGGGTCATCCTCATCAAGCTCGCGGACCGGTTGCACAACATGCGGACGCTCGCGGCGCTGCCCGAGCAGCGCCGCTACGAGAAGGCGCGCGAGACGATGGAGATCTACGCTCCGCTCGCGCACCGGCTGGGGATATCGAGCATCAAGTGGGAGCTTGAGGACCTGGCGTTCTACTACCTGGAGCCGACCAAGTTCCATCAGGTCTCGCGGATGGTCGCCGAGAGCCGCGAAGCGCGTGAAGACTATCTTGCCGAGGTAATCGCGCAGCTCAAGGCCGAGCTCGTCCGAGGTAGGCATCGTCGCCAAGATCTCGGGACGCCCCAAGCACCTCTACAGCGTCTACCAGAAGATGACCCAGAAGGGCAAAGACTTCAACGAGATCCACGACCTGATCGCGCTCCGGGTCATCGTGGACTCGGTCAAGGACGTCTACGGGGCGCTCGGCACGGTGCACTCCATCTGGAAGCCGATGCCCGGCCGCTTCAAAGACTACGTGGCGATGCCCAAGTTCAACATGTACCAGTCGCTGCACACCACGGTCATCGGTCCCTCCGGCAGCCCGCTGGAGATACAGATTCGCTCCGAGGAGATGCACCGCACCGCCGAGTACGGGGTCGCGGCGCACTGGCGCTACAAGGAGGGGCTGCGCGGTGACGACGCGTTTGACGAGCGGCTCGCGTGGCTCCGTCAGATGCTCGAGTGGCAGACCGAACTCAAGGATCCGCGTGAGTTCATGGAGGCACTCAAGATCGACCTGTTCGAAGAAGAGGTCTTCGTCTTCAGCCCCAAGGGCGATGTCATAAGCCTCAAGCGCGGGTCGACCCCTATCGATTTCGCCTACGCCATCCACACCGAAGTCGGCAACCACTGCGTGGGCGCGAAGGTCAACGGAGCAATCGTTCCGCTCGCCTACGAGCTGCAGATGGGCGACCGCATCGAGATACTCACCAACAAGAACTCACGGCCGTCCCGGGACTGGCTCAACATCGTCAAGACCTCCTCGGCCAAGAGCAAGATCCGGAACTTCTTCTCGAAGGTGACCAGGGAAGATGACCTCGTCAGGGGCCGGGACGAGCTCGCCAAGGTCATGCGCAAGCACGGCCTCGGCATCGGCAGCAAGACCGCCGAGAAGGCCATCGAGTCCGTCTCCAAGGAGATGAACTACGCGCACTCCGACGACATCCTGGCGGCCATCGGCGCGGGCAAGATCTCGGCCAAACAGGTTGGTACCAAGCTCCTCAAGTTGATGGCGAAGGATGGCGAGATAGCTAAACCTGAACCTGAGGTTAAGGAATTCACGCTCGACAAGCCGATGATCGCGCCGCGCGCCCATCGCCGCAAGAGCGGCGGCGGGGTGAAGGTCAAGGGCATCGATGACGTGCTGGTCCGACTGGCCCGATGCTGCACGCCGGTTCCCGGTGACAAGATCATCGGCTTCGTGACGCGAGGCCGTGGCGTCTCGGTCCATCGGATCGACTGCCCCAACGCGGGCGAGCTGCTGAGCGCGCCCGAGCGGATCATCGACGTCGAGTGGGACCTCGGCACGAATACGACGTTCCAGGTCGAGATCTTCGTCGAGGCGCTCGACCGGCTGCGACTGCTGCAGGACGTCACCGCCGCACTCGCCGAGTCGGGCGTGAACATCCTCGCGTCGTCGACATCGACGCACAAGGACGGGCTGGTCGACATGCGCTTCCTGTTCGAGCTGGGCGACCTGACCCGGCTCGACACCGTGCTCCGCGAGGTTCGCGGTACCGAGGGCGTCTTCGAGGCCCGCCGGATGATGTCGGGCGAGGCCACGCAGCGCAAGCGGGGAGACCGCTGATGCGGGTCACCCGGCTGGTTCTCGGCCCACTCGAGACCAACTGCTGGGTCGTCTCCGACGACGCAGGCGGTCCCGCCATCGTCATCGATCCGGCGGACGACGCCGACCGGATCCTGGCGGAGGTGGGCGATCGCGGGGGTCGCGGCCGTCGTCCTGACTCACGGGCATTTCGACCACCTCGGCGCGGTCGTCGGCGCTGCTTGCCGAGACCGGTGCCCCGCTGCTGGTGCATGCACGACGACGCAGAGTCCATCGCCACGGCTTCGGGCACCGGGGGTGCGGCGTTCGGATTCGACGTCAGCGCGCCACCAGCCGACCGGCTGCTGTCCGATGGCGACCTCGTCGATGCCGGCGACCTGCAGCTGCTGGTGCTCCACACCCCCGGCCACACCCCCGGCGGCATCTGCCTGTTCGCCACGGGGGCGAGGAGGCATCGCCGCAGCTCTTCGCGGGCGACACCCTGTTCGCCGGCAGCGTCGGGCGCACCGATTTCCCGGGTGGAGACGGTCGGGCGCTCTCACGCTCGATCGCCGAGAAGCTCGCGCCGCTTCCCGCGAGACGGTGGTTCATCCGGGCCATGGACCCGATACGACGATCGGACGCGAGCGCCGGCTGAATCCGTTCTTTCCGAGGGCGTGAGCGGTTTCGTCCGACTCGGCACAGCAGCCGGATCTGTGACGGCCGTCACTCGAGGTCGAGCTCGCTCACACAATCACCACATCGAATTGTGCCCAAAAGCTGGGCGTTCTTGCGGGCGCGCGTGCTAGAATAAGCGTTCGTTAAAGGTTCTCGCTGTAGCTCATGCAATGGCGCGATTACCTGCAAGCACGTGAATACCTGCGTCCGTCGTTCGTCGGTTCGGTTCACCGCGAGAAGTGGGTGTCGCTTGGGGGGTAGGATTCGGAGGGCGGTTGCTGCGGCCTCGAGCGGGAGCACAATCCTCGTCGTGGTGATCGTCGCGATCTTGGTGCTCGTGCCGGTCGTGGCTTTCGCCTTGGCTCCCAACGCCCCGGGCTCTCTCACGGCCGTTGCCGGCCAGGCGCAGCCCGTGGTGGCGCGGCTCACCTGGAAGGCCCGCCAGCCCGGACGCTGTGTCGCTACGCCGTTTCGGTCGCGACCGAGCGCCGGCGGTCCTTTCAAGGTCGTTGGCTCCACCGAGACCACCGGATTCGACTTCAAGGACGGCCTCGGGGGAGTGGCGTACTACTTCCGGGTCGCCGCCGTCAACGCTGTGGGCGAGCAGTCCGCAGCTGCAGCCCAGCCGGCCGGTCCGGTCACCGCGGCTTGGGTGAGCAATCCCCACGCGACGGCCACCAGCACCACGAACAAGTGTGCGAGCTGTCATGTTCCGCACCAGGCACTGGCCAAGCCGCTCCTGCGCACGGAGTTGGCCACCAGCACGCCCGGTCAGGGCGCGACATGTCTGACCTGCCACGACGGCAAGATCGCCTCTGCTGGGAACATCGCGAGTGGCTCCAAGGACTCGTTTGCACTGGCCAGTGGCCACGCACTCGACGCAACGGGCTCCGTCGGCGGTCTGACCCGAACGTGTGCGAGCTGCCACAACTCGCATGGCTCGGCCAGCAAGAATCCCATGCTGCCGGAGTCCAGATCAACGGCAAAGCGGTCGCGTCGGACGGAAAGGCCTGGTGCCTTGCCTGCCACGACAACGCCAACTCCTGGTACACGTCGGCCTACCCGCCACCGTCCGCCCCGCAGCGCGATGCGGCGGGCTACCCGGTCGCCGGGCACGTGGCTTGGTGCCGCCGCCTACAACGGCGTGACCAACGCGCATCGCCTGATTCCCGAGACGACGCAGACCGCCGGATCGGGCCAGGACGTTCGCCGCGACCAGGGCGACTGCCTCTACTGCCATGCTGCCCACCGCGGAGCCAACGCCTACGACGGACTGTGGCGACCTTCCGGCCGACCACCGCGGCCACGCTCGCCTCGGATCAGACCCAGGGCGCCTACGCCGCCATGTGCTTCACCTGTCACGGCGGGTTCAAGCCCAGCGGGTTCGCGACGGCGCCGGTCGACATCAAGCGCAGTCGTCACCGGTGACGCGCCCAATGCCGGGCACCGTGTCGATGACCGCTGGCGGCCTGCTGCCGGTGGGCTCGCCGCTGCCCTGCTACGAGTGCCACAACCCGCACGGTTCGACTCGCGGCAACGAGTCGATGATCTCCGACGTGCTGGGCGGGAGCCTGAGCACCACCGGAAGTCCGGAGGCGGTTCGCAGGTTCTGCTTCACCTGTCATACAACGCCTTTGACCGCAAAGGGCTGGGACAGCGTTTCGGCGACGTACACTCCTGTGGCGGAAAGCAAGAAGGTGGTGGGTCTCGCCCGGACGGGTGGCGCGCTGGGCCTTCCCGACATCACCGGTCATTCGCAGGAGTACGCGGGGTCGTGCTACATCTGCCACGGTGAGAATTACGCGACTGGTGGCCACAACGTCCACAGTCCGGGTTCCGGGATCGCGCCTAGCCATCTCTCGGAGTCCTACTACTGCTACGGCCCGGGCTGTCACGCCGCGTCGGCCGATCTCTCCGATGTCCACGCCGAGTTCGTCGGCTCAGCAGCTGCCAAGTATCCGCAGTACGCAACCACATGCGACTTGTGTCACAGCAACGAGAGCCCGAACCGGATCGACTGGACCACCGCATCGATGAGTTGCAGCTCGTGTCATCCGATCTATCACGGTGTGCCAGAGGGCCAGTCCACGACCCACGACGGTCGCGAGGCTGCGCACGCACCGACCGTGGCCAGCGACGCGTGCGTCGGTTGCCACAGCGGCTCGCTGACCGCGATACATGGGGCACCCGACCGCGCCGCGGGTGAATGCGGGAGCTGCCACTCGATCCACGCATCGCCGCTGAACGCCGCATGTGACAAGTGCCACTCATCGATCACGGTCTGGGACAAGTCAGCCGACTGCGTCGACTGCCATCCTTCGCTATTCGACGGTTTGTCGGTCGGTGCCGGTCACTACAACGAGACCACCCACACCGCCACCCCGTTCACCGCTGCTGTCCAAGCGACCGGCGCCGAAGGTTTGGTGGCAACGGGAAACCAAGAGTGCGCGATCTGCCACAGTCCCACGTTGAAGGCGGCGCACGCGACAACATCGTCCAGTGGCGGGTCGGTCACGTGTGCCGAGTGCCACACCGACACGACGCTCGGCTCGCAGGCGACGGTCGCGGCGGGCTGGCCGGGCAAGAGATGTGTCGACTGCCACGACGCGGGCACCTCGACGGCTCACGATTCGTATGTGACTTCGCATGTGGTGCCGTCCGGCACGTGTGCGGGAACCGGCAGCGGATGTCATAACTCCACCGACCTCGCCCAGCTTCACACTGTCGGACAGTCTGGCGGCGCCCCCGCGTACCAGGGCTGCACCAACGCGGACGCCAACGACCCGACCGCCTGCCATAGCGTGATCGACAGCCGGCCGGTCGCCTTCGATCCGGCAGCTTCATGCGGCGAAGGAACGACTGGCTGCCATGCGGAAAAGAACGCCACGAACCACGGCTATGACGCGGCCACGCACACTGCCGCGCCGGGGACAGGCGTTGTCGGTCTGTTCAGTAGCCACGAGTTCGTGGGCGCCGTCAGTGTCGGTGTGGAGTGCGTTGAATGCCACAACACCGACTTGGGATTGACTCACGTCAGAATCTGCTCGACATGCCACCCGGCCCCACGCAGCTCGTTTGCGAGCTGGAACGGGACGTGCAGCCAGGCGCAATGCCACCCGACGTACCACGGCGACACGGTCGCCGCGCACGATGCCGCCGCAAGCGGGAACTGTGGCGCGTGTCACGACGAGACCAACTTCGACCTGATACCCGACCCATGCGGTAGCTGCCATGCGCTCTACAATCCAGCGGACACGGTCGCACCGGTCACGACGTCAGACGCCCTAACCGTGTACACGGGTGCGGCTCGCATCGCGTTCTCGGCAACCGACCGTGGCAAGATCGGCGTCGCCACGACCTTCTACAGAATCGACTACGGGTCGACTATGCGTGGCGATGTCGCGGTCGTGCGCACGCCGGGACAGCACACCATTGAGTTCTGGTCGGTCGATCAAAACGGCAACGAGGAGACCCCGCACAAATCAGCCGCATTCATCACTACGGACGATTCAACCCCGCCGTACACCACGTCAGACGCGAAGGCGGCATACGAGGGGCCGGCACTCATCACGCTTGTTGCGGGGACGCCAGCACCATGGGGGTCAGAGGAACCTTCTACACCCTGAATGGCGGACCGGCGGTTGAGGGAAGCAGCATCTCGATCGCGCCGCCAGCGACTGGGACGGCGACGTACAGTCTCGGCTTCTGGTCGGAAGACTACTCGGGCAACGTCGAGGCCACGAATATGAAGACCTTCACGGTTGTGCTGACGTCACTCCGCCGACAACCACCTGCGATGCGGTCGATGGTCGTGCATACATCGGTGGTCAGACATTCAGCCTGACGTCAGGTGATGGCAACGGCACCGGTGTGGCTGGAACGTGGTACAGACTCGACGCGGGCACTTGGATTAAGGCCACGTCAATACCGGTGGCCGCTCCGTCGACCGGCACAGCCAGTCACACGCTCACATGGTACTCACGCGACAACGCGGGCAATCAGGAGACCGCGCAGGCGCGCTCGTTCACTATCACGGCTGGCGAGAGCCCGAATGCGCCTGTGGTCGTTCCGCAAGCGGACGTCTCCTTCGACTACTACACAGAGCCGCCACCGACTCTTACGCTGCAATGGACATCGGTTACGGCTCCTGATGGTGATCCGTGTACCTATCAGATCGAGCTGGTCTCGCAGTATCCCTACAGCTCACTCCCCAACTGGGCAGGCGCGACCGTCATTCCGGTGAGCGGGACGAACTACACAGCCGAATTCTGGGGCGGGTTCAAGCACTGGCGGGTCAAGGCGATCGATTCCGTTCATCCTGGGCTTGTGTCGTTGCCATCAGCCGCGGACTCCTTCACCGTCTTCGACGGCGAAGGACCCTACTACTAGCGGCCTGCAAGTCGGCATTGTTTCCGGACCCAAAGCGCGCGCGGAGTCTCGGTTCCCGACGATTGCGCGCATGTCATTTCCTACGCATCCGGACTCAACATGTTCCGCGATGCCGTATCATGGCTCAGTACCTGCTTATACGCGCGCGGAGGCGTATGTGCAGGCCTCGCGAAGGTCGTCTCGGACCGCATTGGGGATGACGCTTGGGAAGTAGGATTCTGAAGGCCGTCTTCCGGCCTGGCGGAAGAGCAATTCTAGCCGCAGGAACAGTCGCGATCTTGGTGCTCGTGCCGGTCGTGGCTTTCGCGTTGGCTCCGAACGCTCCGACTTCCCTGACTGCCGTTGCGGGCGTGTCTGAGCCGGTCGTGGCTCGGCTCACATGGAACATCTACCAGCGCCGGACACCGAGTCGCTATTCGGTTTCGGTCGCGACCAACCCCGACGGTCCTTTCAAGGTCGTTGGCTCCACCGAGACCACCGGATTCGACTTCAAGGACGGCCTCGGGGGAGTGCGCGTACTACTTCCGGGTCGCCGCCGTCAACGCTGTGGGCGAGCAGTCCGCAGCTGCAGCCCAGCCGGCCGGTCCGGTCACCGCGGCTTGGGTGAGCAATCCCCACGCGACGGCCACCAGCACCACGAACAAGTGTGCGAGCTGTCATGTTCCGCACCAGGCACTGGCCAAGCCGCTCCTGCGCACGGAGTTGGCCACCAGCACGCCCGGTCAGGTCGCGACATGTCTCACCTGCCACGACGGCAAGATCGCCTCTGCTGGGAACATCGCGAGTGGCTCCAAGGACTCGTTTGCACTGGCCAGTGGCCACGCACTCGACGCAACGGGCTCCGTCGGCGGTCTGACCCGAACGTGTGCTAGCTGCCACAACTCGCATGGCTCGGCGAGCAAGAATCCCATGCTGCCGGAGTCTCAGATCAACGGCAAAGCGGTCGCGTCTGACGGAAAGGCCTGGTGCCTTGCCTGCCACGACAACGCCAACTCCTGGTACACGTCGGCCTACCCGCCACCGTCCGCCCCGCAACGCGATGCGGCGGGCTACCCGGTCGCCGGCACGTGGCTTGGTGCCGCCACCTACAACGACGTGACCAACGCGCATCGCCTGATTCCCGAAACGACGCGGACCGCCGGATCGGGCCAGGACGTTCGCCGCGACCAGGGCGACTGCCTCTACTGCCATGCTGCTCACCGCGGAGCCAACGCCTACGACGGACTGAAGGCGACCTTCCGGCCGACCACCGCGGCCACGCTCGCCTCGGATCAGACCCAGGGCACCTACGCCTCCATGTGCTTCACCTGCCACGGCGGGTTCAAACCCAGCGGGTTCGCGACGGCGCCGGTCGACATCAAGCGCAGCGTCACCGGTGATGCGCCCGGTGCCGGCCACCGTGTCAAGACCGCCGGCGGTCTACTGCCGGTGGGATCGCCGCTCCCGTGCTACGAGTGCCACAACCCGCACGGTTCGACTCGCGGCAACAAGTCGATGATCTCTGACGTGCGCGGCGCGAGCCTGACCACGACCGACGGTCCTGTCGGCGTTCGTCAGTTCTGCTTCACCTGCCACACCACTTCTGATACCGGCAAGGGCTGGAACAGCGCGACGGCGACGTACACCGTGCCAGCTTCCGGCGACACGGTTGTGGGGCTGGATCGCAACGGCCCCGTGCTCATGCTCAAGGCGAACATCAACGCGCACGCCCAGGCTAAGACCAGCTCGTGCTACGACTGCCATGGTTCGGACTACGGCACCGCAGCCGGGAACAACGTCCACAACCCCGGACCTGGCGGTGGCGGCACATCTCACGCATTCACGGCAGGTTCGGATTCAGTTGCGCCTGGCGACGCTGGCTGCACAAACTCAGGCTCGGGGTGTCACGGCACGGACGCCACACGCGCGAGCTTCGCCGTGTACCACCCCGAGTCGGGGTGTACCTCGGGCGTATGCCACACCTCGCCGAGCATGGGGGACCACGCAAGCAACGGCGACTGCCAGAGCTGCCACGACGCGACCTTCGTCGGGGCCCCGGTTCGCGCCGACCTCGCCACGCAGCACTACAACGAGACGACTCATACGGCGAGTGGTCTGAGCGCCACGGTCAGCGCGGGCGGCTCGGCGAGTGCGACGTGCGTCACCTGCCATGACCCGAATCCGGCTGCGGACCCAAGGGTCTTGCCGCCCAGCACACGAACATCACGCCGGTTCCGGGTTCGCCGTACGGCACCACGGTCGCCTGCGTCGAGTGCCACTCGGACACGCGCGCCGGCGGCAACGCCGAGGTGCTCGCGAACTGGACGAGCGACGCCTGCGCTGACTGCCACGGGATCGGCAGCTCGGCACCGCAGCACGGAACGACCGCTCCGGTCGTCAATGCGACGTCGGCGCAGTCGTGCGGTGCGAGCGGTGCCGGCTGCCATACCACCTACGACGTCCACGCCCTTCACAAGAACGCCGCCGGCGGCTGCACGATCGATGGTTGTCACGACCCGAGCCTGCAGGCTGCCAAACCAACGTCGACGTCGTGCGGAGCCGGCGGCTCCTGCCACACGGTCGATGCTCATGACCCAGTGGCCCACCAGCCGCTCGACTCAGCGGAGTGCGTCGCTTGCCACACCGCTGGCACGGACTTGAGGTCGGTACACCCCGGCGGCTGCACCACCTGTCACGACAACCCGACCTACCCAACGCTTCCGGCTGGGAAGCTGGAGTGTGTGAGTTGCCACGTGAGTGGAACCGTCGGTGGGCATGACTACTCGCCGACGGATCCGAACCACTACGACGTGTCGCTCCACACCGCCGCGGACGACACCGCGACAGCCGGTTCACTGTGCTCTGACTGCCACTCGTTGGAGTTGGCCGCAAGAGCACCAAGTCGTGCGCCCGCAAGGCGACGAGTCGGCCGACGGCGCGGTGGACTGCGTCGAGTGCCACAACGACGACTACGCCAAGACCGTCGAGCTACTGGGTGGGCGTCCACCTGCAGTGAATGCCGGGCACAACGAGGACGGTGGCGTGGGTGGCAGGCACATGGACCGCTCTTCCTCTCACTACGCGCTCGAGAACACCTCCTGTGACGGTGCGAGCTGTCATGGCGGCATTCCTTCGATCGAGATCGAGCAGCTGCACTCGACCGCCGAGGACGCAGACGGCAACACCTACTGCAAGGTCTGCCACACCGATGGCGCCGACACGCCACTCGCAGGTTCGAGCTGCGGAGCTGGGTGGGACCTGTCACACCGACAAGGTCGACGGGAGCCACGGCGCAGGCACTGCCCATGCATTCTCGGCTGCGAGCGACTACGACAACACCGCCGTTGCCGGCTGCACGAACTCAGGTGTCGGCTGCCACAACACTGAGGCCACGTACTCGTCATTCGCTGCCTACCACCCAAGCAGCGGCTGCCTCAGCGGGGCCTGCCATACCTCGCCGAGCAAGTCGACGTACGCCGGCAGCCACGAGTGCGTCAGCTGTCACGACGGCTCGTTCGTCAACGCGCCCAAGACCGAGCCCCTTCATGCACCGTCTGGGGTGGGTCACTACGGCGAGACCACCCACACGGCCACCGGCCTCGCGGCGACCGTGAGCGCTGGAGGGACCGCCTCGGCGACGTGCAACGACTGCCACAACGCGACGAACCTCGGCAACAGCGACGTCCGGCAGCTCTACAACCAGCACCAGGGACTACCGAGTCCGTACGTCGACACGACGTGCGCGGACTGCCACAACAAGAATGTGCAGGTGACGTCGGTTGTCACGAGCAAGTGGCAGACGAAGCGCTGCGACGAGTGTCATAACTCGGCGGTGCTTCCGATGCTCGAGCAGCACAGCACCATCGCTCCGGTCGTCAACGCGACGTCGGCCCAGTCCTGCGGTGCGAGCGGCGCCGGCTGCCACACCACCTACGATGTCCACGCCCTGCACAAGGACGCCGCCGGTGGCTGCACGATCGCCGGTTGCCACAACGCGAGCGTGCAAGCTGCCAAGCCGACCCTGAAGTCGTGCGGAGCCGGCGGCGCATGCCACACGAGCGATCCTCACGACCCGACGGCCCACGACGCCACGCTCGGCTCGGGCGATATCGACATGCAGATGTCGGACCACATCGACGGCGGCGGAAACCCGGTGGTGACGGAGAGCTGTTCGCTCTGCCACTACTCGAGTCTTCTCGATCAACATGCCAACCAGTGCGCGCTGTGTCATTCGGGTGCGAGTCCCGCCGCTGCTATCTCGGGCGGCTGGAACGGGACATGCCAGCAGGGCGCCTGCCATCCGACGTTCCACACCCGCACGAGCAACGATCATTTCGGTATCTGGAGGAACTCCAGTAGTAGTTGTGAGCAGTGCCACGACACGAGTACTGGTATCTACTACGGACCGACGCTGCCATGCACGGAGTGCCATGACGCCTCACAGACCCTGCCGCCGGGCCCTGATACTGTCCCGCCCGTGACAACGATCAACGCGGTCAGCGGCCAGTCGTACATCGGGGACCAGACGTTCACGCTCACGCCGTCCGACATCGGAGGCTCGGGCGTGGCGGGGACGTGGTGGCAGCTGGACGGCACGACCGGTTCTTGGACTCCAGGCACGTCGGTGGCCGTCGGCGCGCCGGCCTCGGGCAGTGCTTCGCATGAAATCTACTGGTACTCGCGCGACAATGCGAGCAACCAGGAAGTCACGCAATCCGTGAGCATCACAATCGACGCACCTGCGCCTGACACTATCGCTCCGACCGGTTCGGTCAGTCGTCAACGCGGGCGCGGACTACACCAACGACCACCGCCGTCACGCTGACACTCAGTGCGAGCGACACCGGCGGTTCGGGTCTCTCACAGATGCGGTTCTCCAACGACGGCTGACCTTCGGTGCGTGGGAGATCTACTCCACCTCCAAGAGCTGGACGCTCGCGCCCGGTGACGGCCCCAAGACCGTGTACGTCCAGTTCAGGGACAACGCGAACAACGAGAGCACCAGCTACTCGGACGGCATCACGCTCGACGGCACGGCTCCGACCGGTTCGGTCATCGTCAACGCGGCGCGGACTACACCAACACCACCGCCGTCACGCTGACGCTCGGTGCGAGCGACACCGGCGGTTCGGGTCTCTCACAGATGCGGTTCTCCAACGACGGCGCTGACCTTCGGTGCGTGGGAGATCTACTCCACCTCCAAGAGCTGGACGCTCGCGCCCGGCGACGGCGCCAAGACCGTGTACGTCGCAGTTCAGGGACAACGCGAACAACGAGAGCACAAGCTACTCGGACGGCATCACGCTCGACGGCACGGCTCCGACCGGTTCGGTCATCGTCAACGCGGGCGCGGGCTACACCAACGCCACCGCCGTCACGTTGACGCTCGGCGCGAGCGACACCGGCGGTTCGGGTCTCTCACAGATGCGGTTCTCCAACGACGGCGCTGACCTTCGGCGCGTGGGAGATCTACTCCACCTCCAAGAGCTGGACGCTCGCGCCCGGTGACGGCGCCAAGACCGTCTACGTCGCAGTTCAGGGACAACGCGAACAACGTGAGCACCAGCTACTCGGACGGCATCACGCTTGACGGCACGGCCCCGACAACTTCCGTCAGCGCCGGACGGTCTCAACCGCCGTGAATGGTGCGGTCTACAGCGGTGCCCAGTGTTTGATCTGATGCGCGACGGATCCGGCGGCTCGGGTGTGGCCAGCACGTGGTATCAGCTCGACGGACGGCAGGGCATGGACCGTCGGGTCGACGAGTTGCAGGTCGTCGCGCCGGCTTCGGGCAGTGAGTCCACACCATCTACTGGTATTCGATTGACATTGCGACAAACCAGGAGACGATTCAGAGCGCCACGTTCACGGTGTCTGCGCCTGTCACGGGTGGGACAACGACGCTCTCGTTCCGGACAAATGCCAGCTTTCGGCAGCTGGTCATACGTGTACTGGGAGGTCCAGGACGCCAACGTTGTCCCGATTCCCGGCATGTCGTGGTCGAATGACGACCCAGGCCACCCGTCGTCCATGTGGACCGACTTCGTCGTTCCGGCCGGCGAGACCTACATCATGTATGGCGCGTGGGGGCCGATGCCAGACGGACCCGACGAGGACTCGGCGACGTACCTCGTCACCCCAGCGCAGACAACGCCTGGCGCGACCGTCACGTGGTGGTGGTACTAGCCTCGAGTGCCCGCACCGGGGTGCTCGTGACGTGGCACGGCGTCGCTGACGTCGAGTGACCGTCTCGGTCCTGACTGCCGCCATTCCGCTACAGTGTCTACTCGCATCGAATCTTTCGGCGACGGAGTGATGTATGGACGCACGCGCACCTAAAGGTACCGCTGACATGCTTTCGGCGACGGCTCGCGCCTGGGAGCACCTGACCCGGACCGCGCAGGAGCTCTTCGCGCGCTACGGCTATGAGCCGATCTACACGCCGCTCTTCGAGCATACCGAGGTCTTCACTCGTGGCATCGGCGAGGCGACCGACATCGTCTCCAAAGAGATGTACACGTTCTTCGACAAAGGCAACCCGCCGCGCTCACTCACGCTGCGTCCGGAGGGGACGGCGAGCGTCGTGCGCTCGGCGCTCGAGCACAATCTCGTCCCCAGCGGCGGCCCGGTCGTCAAGCTCTACTACAGCGGCCCGATGTTCCGCTACGAGCGGCCGCAGAAGGGCCGAATGCGCCAGTTCTGGCAGATCGGCGCCGAGATGCTCGGCGCCGCCGAGCCGACCGCGGATGCCGAGCTCATCACGCTGCTGTGGCGCTTCTACGAGGCTGTCGGCATTCCAGCGTCCAGCATGCGGCTCCTCATCAACACCATGGGAGACGAGAGCTGCCGCCCGGCCTACCGCGAGAAGATCTCCGCCTACATCCGCGATCACGCCGACGGCCTGTGCGCGGAGTGCAACCGCCGAGCAGACACCAACCCGCTGCGCGCCTTCGACTGCAAGAACCCGGCGTGCAAGGCGATCATGGCCGGCGCGCCGCTGCTGCGCGACGAGCTCTGCGACGACTGCGCCGAGCACTACTCGGCGGTCAAGGGTCACCTCGACGCCCTCGGCATCCCGTACATCGAGGACCCGTCGTTGGTGCGCGGGCTCGACTACTACACCCGGACGGTGTTCGAGGTCCAGGTTGACGCCGGGCTCGGTTCGCAGAACGCCATCGGTGGGGGAGGTCGCTACGACCGCCTGATGCAGGAGTACGACGGACCGGCGACGCCGGGACTCGGATTCGCGCTCGGCTTCGAACGCACGCTGCTCGCGATGGAGGCCTGTGGCGCGACCGTTGAGGGGCTCCCCAAGTCCGACGTCTACGTGGCTCGTGTCGATGCCAGCGTCGGCGGGGCCGCATTCTCGCTGGTCTCGGCGCTGCGTGATGCGGGAATCGCCGCCGAGACCGACCATCAGGGGCGCAGCCTCAAGTCGCAGTTCAAGCAGGCTGACCGGCTCGGAGCACGGCTCGTCGCGGTTCTGGGTCCGGACGAGGTGGCCGCAGGGCAGGTCAAACTGCGCGACATGGGAACGAAGGAAGAGACGACGGTCGCGATTACCGAAGCGGCATCGGCGGTCTCGGCGATGCTCGTCCGCTAGCGGGATTTCGGCCGCTGACCCATCGCGTATACTCGGCAGTTGCCCATCCCTTCACTTCAGAACAGAAGAGGCCATCATGCTGGATGCTCGCTACTCGATGCGCTCGCACACGTGCGGCGCTGTCACGGCCGCCGCGATCGGCGAGGAAGTCCGCCTTGCGGGCTGGGTGGCCAAGCGCCGCGACCACGGCGGACTCGTCTTCCTCGACATTCGCGACCGCACCGGCATCATCCAGTGCACGTTCGATCCCGAGGCATCGCGCGAGGCGTTCCCCGTCGCCGAGACGGTGCGGCCCGAGTGGGTCGTGCTGCTTCGCGGTACCGTTCGTCGTCGTCCTGCCGGCACCGAGAACCCCAACATGGCGACCGGCGAAGTCGAAGTCGTGATCCACGGCGCGGAGGTGCTGAACCGCTCGGAGACGCCGCCATTCGAGATCGAGGCCGGCATCGAGACTGACGAGCTGACGCGCCTCAAGTGGCGCTACCTCGACATCCGCCGCCCCGAGGTTCTCGCTGCGCTTCAGCTGCGCGATCGGGTCACCCAGCGCTTTCGCAAGTCACTCGAACACCGCGGGTTCATGGAGGTCGAGACGCCGATCCTGGGCAAGTCGACACCCGAGGGCGCGCGCGACTTCGTGGTGCCGAGCCGCCTGAATCCCGGCAAGTTCTACGCGCTCCCGCAGTCTCCGCAGCTCTTCAAGCAGCTGCTGATGATCGGCGGTGTCGAGCGCTACTACCAGATCGCCCGTTGCTTCCGCGACGAGGACCTCCGCGCCGACCGCCAGCCGGAGTTCACGCAGGTCGACATCGAGATGTCCTTCGCGACACAAGACGACATCATGGCGATGATGGAAGACGTCATGCACGAGGTCATGCATGAGGCCGGCGTCGATCTTGTGACCCCACTGCAGCGCATCACCTGGCACGATGCCATGGAGCGCTTCGGCTCGGACCGCCCTGACCTGCGCTTCGGCATGGAGCTGGTCGACGTGTCGCCGGTCTTCTCGGCGAGCGAGTTCAAGGTGTTCGCGGGTGCGCTGTCGACCGGTGGTGCGGTCAAGGCGCTCAACGCGAAGGGCGCCGGGGACTGGAGCCGAGGCAAGATCGACGCGCTCAACCAGACGGCGATCGACGCGGGGGCCAAGGGGCTGGCTTGGGTCGCGTTCACCACCGCGGGCGAGGTCAAGAGTCCTGTCGCGAAGTTCTTCACTGACGACGAGATGGCCGCGCTCAAGGTAGCGACCAAGGCGGAGCCCGGCGACTTGGTTTGTATGGTCGCCGATGCGCGCAATGTGGCCAACGAGGTTCTCGGCGTGGTGCGACTGAAACTCGCCGACGAACTCGGCATCGAGCGCAAAGGGTTCGCGACGCTGTGGGTCGTCGACTTCCCGATGTTCACGTACGACGCCGAGGAGGAGAGCTGGAAGGCGAACCACCATCCGTTCACGCTCCCGTATCTGGCGCACACCGACCTGATCGAAACCGACCCGGGCGCCGTCCTGACTCACAGCTACGATCTGGTCATGAACGGGCTCGAGATCGGCGGCGGCACGCTCCGCATCCACGACGCGGCGATTCAAACGCGCATCCTGCAGCGCCTCGGACATTCCGAGGAGGCGGCGCGCGAGCAGTTCGGCTTCCTGCTCGACGCTCTCTCGTTCGGCGCACCGCCGCACGGCGGTATCGCGCTCGGACTCGACCGGCTCATCATGGTGCTTGCGGGGCTGAGTTCGATCCGCGACGTGATCGCGTTCCCCAAGACGTCCTCGGGCGGCGACCCGATGACATCAGCTCCCGGGTCGGTCTCGGCGCGTCAATTGAAGGATGTTCATCTGCGAGTTGACTAAAGCTTGGGCGAACGAGAGCCGATGTTATTGGCGGGCAGTTGTGTGCGCGTTACACTCTGACTAGGCTTCGCCTTGATAGTGGCACGGCACTTACGGTCGAACCAACACTTCTTCATCGGGAGCCCCAGATCCCGCGGCCGAAAGGTATCCCTCGCGAGAGGGAAGCTTGAAGCCAACGTGCGGGCACCCACCTGCCGAGGCAGGTTCACCGCGTCGTGTCACGTCAAGGCGGGGCGACGCCGCCGCCGCAGAGGAGCATCATGCGCAAGATCGTTTCCGTGCTGATCGTGGCCTTCATGGCTCTGTCACTCGTCGGCTGCGGCGGGGGAGATCAGCCAGCAGAGACCACGGCGCCCGACACCGCCGCTGTGCCCGTAGCCGCCGCGCCGGCGCCGGAGGCAACCATCGGGGACCGTTCGGTCAACGAGTCGGCCACCTTCGAGCCCTTCCCGCAAGGGGCGTTCGTGCCTGCCGACCTCAAGGCGGCCATCGACGCCAAGCGGCCGACGCTCATCTACTTCTACAACTCCTCGTACACGAGTGAGGTCAGCCGAGACATCATCGACGTGGTCCGAGATGAGAACCGTGGAAGCGTCGATCTGTTCACCTACGACATCTCCAAGTACACCGCCGCTTCCCCGGCGGGGGTCGTCTCGGTCGACCCGGCGCTTGCCACGGACCCTGCCGCGACTCAGGCGGTCCAGCTGGCCCGACAGCTCGGCGTCAGCTCGGCTCCGTTCACCGTGATCACCGACAATCAGGGCTACATCACGTGGAAGTTCCGCGGGCTTGTTGACCAGGTGTTCCTCGAGCGCGAGGTGCAGCGCGCCGCGCCCTAGGGGTATCTCACCGTGCAGTCGCTGTTCGACGAAAGCGCCGATCTGACCCGCGCCGCAGCCGCGCCGCTGGCTGCCCGGATGCGCCCTCGCACGCTCGACGAGTTCGTCGGACAGGACGAGGCGGTCGGTCCCGGCACGTGGCTGCGGAGGGCAATCGACGCCGACGCGCTCTCGTCGGTGATTCTGTACGGCCCCGCCGGGACCGGAAAGACGTCGCTCGCTCGAATCATTGCCGCGGTGACCAAGGCGCGGTTCGAGGAGGTCTCGGCGATAACAGGCGGTGTCGCAGAACTGCGAAAGGCGATCGCCTCGGCCAGTGACCGCCTCGGCCTTACGGGTCAGCGCACGATCCTCTTCATCGACGAGATACACCGGTTCTCGAAGTCGCAGCAAGACGCGCTGCTGCACGCGGTGGAGGACCGCATCGTGATCCTGGTGGGCGCGACCACCGAGAACCCGTTCTTCGAGGTCAACGCGCCGCTGATCAGCCGCTCGCGCGTGGTCGAGCTCCTGCCGCTCACGGATGCGGCAGTCTCCGAGATCGTGCGTCGCGCCGTGATCGATGAGCGCGGGTTCGCGGGAACCGTCGAGCTGGAGCCGGCTGCGGAGGACGCGATCGTGCTCACCGCCGGCGGCGATGCCCGCGTCGCGCTCACGACGCTGGAGCTCGCGAGGGCGATGGCGCCGACTGCCGGGGACGGCCTGGCGACCACCATCACCACTGAGGCCGTTCGCGAGGCCTCGCCGAGTCGCATTCTGCCCTACGACAAGACCGGGGACCTGCACTACGACGTGATCTCGGCATTCATCAAGTCGATGCGGGGCAGTGACCCCGATGCGGCCGTCTACTGGCTCGCCCGCATGATCAACGGCGGCGAGGATCCCAAGTTCATCGCACGCCGAATGCTCATCTTCGCCTCCGAGGACGTCGGCAACGCCGATCCGCAGGCGCTGCTGGTCGCGCACGCCGCGTTCAAGGCCGCCGAGTCGATCGGGTGGCCGGAGGCGCGCATCAACCTCGCCCAAGCAGCCGTGTACATGGCGCTGGCTCCCAAGAGCAATGCGTCCTACGTCGCCGTTGACGCGGCGCTCGCGGAGGTGCGCACGGGTCCCGCTCGTCCCGTGCCGAACCACCTTCGGGATCGCCACCGTCCTGGTGCCGACTCCTACGGCCCGTACCACTACCCGCATGACGCACCGGACGCGTTCGTCGAGCAGCTCTACCTGCCAGACGGAGTTGAGCGCGGGTCGTTCTTCTCGGCTTCGCCACGTGGGTGGGAGGCCGAGCAACAGGCGCGGCTCGAAGCTATCCGCGGCCAGCATCGCGGCCGCGCGGATCAAGTCCGAGAATCCGCTGCTCGGCAGGGCGAAGAGGCTGGCTGATCGGTGCTGCGGCGGCCGGTTGGAGCTGCTGCCTCTGCTACACTGACGCAGTCAGAGAAGGCGCACGCTCGAGGGGGTTTCGGTGTCCACTACGACCGCTCTGCTCGCCGTGCTACTCGTGTTCGCGAGCGCTCTGTGCGGGGTGGCCATCTGGGCGCTGACCGAGTCCGTCAAGACCGCCCGCTCGGCCAAACAACTCGCCGATGACCTCGATGCTCGACTCGTGCCACTGCTCGACAAGGCCGACGTAACCGTCGATGCGATGAATGCCGAGCTCCTTCGAATCGACCAGATCGTGACTCGCGTCGAAGAGGTGACCGACCGCGTGAGCGACACCTCACGGGTCGTCCAGGAGGTCGCAAACGCGCCCGCGGAGATCGTCAACGACATCGCTGACCGCGTTCGCCGAGCCTGGAAGACGCGCAAGCAGCATCCGCAGCCACAGCCGGCCGAGAACGAAGCAGACCGGCGTTGAGGTGGTGGAGCAGGAGCCCGACGAGACAGGGTTCGACACGTCAGCCCCACTAGGAGGCGAGCTCTAGAGTCCCATGTCAAATGACAAGATCACACTCATCGTGCCGGCCAAGAACGAGTACGCCAGAACGGTCAGGATGACCGCTGCGGCGCTCGCAAGTCGTATCGGCATGACCTACGACGAGGTCGAGGACGTGAGGATGGCCGCCGACGAGGCGTTCGTCTACGCGTCCGACACCCTGAGCGAGGATGCCGAGATCCAGTTCGAGTTCCTGCTTGGTGAGGACGACATCGAGATCGACGTGGAGCTTGGAGTCGAGGATCCCGCGTTCGGACGAGGACTCCGACCGAAGCGTCGCCTATGCGACGTTCATCCTGGAGTCCGTTTGCGACCGATACGAGTTCGCCAGCGACGAGAACGGCGCGCACCTGCGACTCTTCAAGCGCGCGGGGGGCATCGATGCCGGTCAGGCGTAGCCCGCAGAAGCAGACACGCAAGCTCACGTGGGACAAGGTCTATACCAAGGAGCTCTTCCGACGGTACCGGGCCAATCCTGCCGATGAGGCTGTGCGCGATGAGCTGATCACGATGTATCTGAACCTCGTGCGCTACCTCGCGAGCAGGTTCCGGAACCGCGGAGAGCCGATCGACGACCTGATCCAGGTCGGTACCATCGGCCTCATCAAGGCGATCGACCGCTTCGACATCGATCGCCAGGTGGAGTTCACCACCTACGCGACGCCCACGATCGTGGGGGAGATCAAGCGCCACTTCCGCGACAAGGGCTGGGCGATCAAGGTCCCGCGTCGTCTTCAGGAGCTGTCGTTCAAGGTGAACCAGGCGGTCGATGCGCTCACCCAGAAGAACCAGCACTCGCCGACGATCCCCGAGATCGCGAGCTACCTCGGCGTCACCTCCGAGGAGGTCCTCGAGGCGATGGAGACGAGCGAGGCATACAACTTCGTCTCGCTGGAGACCGACCGCGGAGGGGACGGATCCGACTCGTTCTCGATCCTCGAGTACGTCGGCAAGGACGACGCGCTGATGGCCGTCATCGACGACCGGACCACGCTCTCGGTGGCATTCAAGAAGCTCACCCCGCAGGAGCAGCAGGTCCTGTATCTGCGCTTCTTCGAGGGGCTGACGCAGACCGAGATCGCGCGGCAACTGGAGATATCGCAGATGCAGGTCTCGCGCCTGCTGCGCAGGACGCTCCGAATCCTGCGCGAGAACATCGTCAGGGAGTGAAGCGGCCGTGACTACGCCCGAGGCCCGATACGCGCGACTGAGGACCACCGCCGTCTCGGTCTGGGCCGCCATCGGCATCCTGATCCTCATCGCCGTCGCGCTCTGGGGACTCGGCAAGATCGCGGCCGCGCTCGTACCCTTCGTCATCGCGTTCATCCTCGCGTTCCTGCTCAATTGGCCGGTCCGTGCGCTGGCCGCGCGCGGGATGTCGCGCGGAACCGCGACGATCGTGTGTCTCCTCGTCGGCATGCTCGCTCTTGGGCGCTGTGGTCACGCTCCTCGCGCCGCCGGTCTCCCGTCAGATCGTGTCGTTTGCCAAGGCCGCGCCTGCGGCGTTCGCGCAACTCGAGGCCGCGGCCGCACAGATCCAGAGACGATTCTCCGAGCTGGTCGTTCCCGACGTGGACGCGCGGGGCTATCCAGGCGGCGTACGGAACAGGCCTCGCAGCTTGGCCGTCAGCGTCGGCAACAACACCGCCGCGCTCGTCGTGAACGCAGGTGGCGACGTGGCCACAGGCTTCTTCGACATCTTCCTCGCTCTGGTCATCGCCTATCTGGGCGCTGAAGGACCTCCCCAAGATGCGCGAAGAGGTACTGCTCATCGCCGGTCCGAAGTTCGAGGACGATGCCGAGCTGCTCATCGGCACCGTCAACAGGGTGGTGGGTGGCTACCTCAAGGGCCAGACCATCGCGTCGCTCGCCACCGGCACGCTCGCGACGATCGGGCTCGCGATCTTCCACGTGCCCTACGCGCTCGTGCTCGGCATTCTCACGGTCTTCCTCAACTACATCCCCTACGTCGGGCCGTTCATCGCGGGATTCGTCGCCGGCCTCGTCGGCCTGTTTGTCAGCCCGCTGGACGTGGACTCGCCGCGGTGGTGGTCATCGTGGTCGCTCAGAACTTCACCGACACGGTCATCACGCCCCGGGTGATGTCGGACCAGGTCGACCTGCATCCGATCCTCGTGATACTCTCCCTGCTTGTCGGCGCGAGCCCTGTTCGGGATACCTGGCATGCTCTTCGCCATTCCCGTGGCGGCGACCGGCAAGGGACTCTTCGTCTACTACTACGAGGCGCGCACGCAGCGGTCCACTCGCGAGCGAGGACGGCGCGCTGTTCCGAGGAACCGGATGTGATCCGCCGACGATGACTGCGAGTCCGATCCGACGTCGCCTGATGGCATGGCCGTGTGACACCAGACCGCTTGAGGAGCCACGTTGAACTCAGCTGAGATACGAGAGAGCTTTCTTGCCTTCTTCGAGAGCAAGGGGTGCCGAAGGCAGCCTTCTTCCTCGCTGATTCCCGACGACCCGTCGCTGCTGCTCACGACCGCCGGCATGGTGCAGTTCAAGCCGGTCTTTCTCGGCGCCAAGAACCTCGGCTTCACGCGCGCGACCACGGTGCAGAAGTGCGTTCGCACCACCGACATCGACATCATCGGCACGACCGGGCGCCATCATTCGTTCTTCGAGATGCTCGGCAACTTCAGCTTCGGCGACTACTTCAAGTCCGAGGCGTCGGCCTGGGCGTGGGAGTACTCGGTGGACGTGCTCGGGCTCGATCCCGACCGCATCTGGATCTCGATCTTCGAAGACGATGATGAGTCTGAGGCGATCTGGGTCAACGAGGTCGGGTTCCCCGCCGACAGGATCGTGCGGCTGGGCGCCAAGGACAACTTCTGGTCGGCCGGCCCCACGGGACCGTGCGGCCCCTGCTCCGAGCTCTACTACGACCAGGGTCCCGAGATGGGCTGCGACAGCCCTGACTGTGCGGTCGGCTGCGACTGCGACCGCTACCTGGAGTTCTGGAACCTCGTGTTCATGCAGTACGACCGCGCCGAGGACGGCACGCTCAACCCGCTGCCCAAGCCGAGCATCGACACCGGCATGGGACTCGAGCGCATCGCGGCCATCCTGCAGAACGTCCCCTCCAACTTCGAGACCGACATCCTGCAGTACGCTGATCGCACTCGCCGAGGAGATCACGGGCGCGACGTACGGCGACGAGCGAGCGCGTCAACACGTCGCTGCGCATCATCGCCGACCACGCGCGCGCCGTGACGTTCCTGATCGCCGACGGCGTCATCCCGAGCAACGAGGGCCGCGGCTACGTGCTGCGCCGGCTGCTTCGCCGCGCGGTGCGTCACGGTCGGCATCCTCGGCGTGGAGGACGTCTTCCTCGGCCGGCTCATCGAGAGCGTGATCGAGCTGATGGGCGCGGCGTACCCCGAGATCGTCGAGCACCGCGAGCTGATCGTCAGCATCGTCGGCAGCGAGGAAGAGCGCTTCGGCGCAACGCTGCGACAGGGCATGGGCTTCCTCGAGACCGAGCTCGCCGGCCTCGCGGGCTCGGGCGGCACGCTGGACGGCCGCGTCGCGTTCACCCTGCACGACACGTACGGCTTCCCCTTCGAGCTCACCGCCGAGATCGCCGCCGAGAAGGGCGTCGAGGTCGACGTCGAGACGTTCACGGCCGAGATGGAGGCTCAGCGCGACCGCGCGCGTGCCGCCGTCAAGGACGAATCCTGGAGCACCTACGGCGGCGTGCTGGCCGAGATCGCGAAGGAGTCGGGCGCGACCGAGTTCGTCGGCTACGAGCGCGACGAGGCCGACGCCCACGTCATCGCTCTGCTGCACGATGGCCTCGCCGTCGAGCGCATGGAGCTGAGGGACAGCAGGGCGACGTCGTCCTGGACACCACCGCGTTCTACGCCGAGCAGGGCGGGCAGGTCGGTGACATCGGCGTCATCGAGAGCGTGAACGGCGCCCGGTTCGTCGTCGAGGGCACCAAGGTCACGGGCGGCGTCTTCACGCACATCGGACGGCTCGAGGAGGGCGTGCTGACGGCGGGCGATGCCGTTGTCGCCAAGATCGACGTGCTGCGTCGCGAGCGCATACGCCGAAACCACACCGCGACACACCTGCTCCACTGGGCGCTGCGCCTGGTGCTCGGCGAGCATGCCAAGCAGGCAGGCTCGTACGTGGCTCCCGACCGGCTGCGCTTCGACTTCACGCATTTCGAGGCGATGACGCGCGAGCAGCTCGGCAAGGTCGAGCGGCTGGTCAACGCCAAGATCTTCGAGAACCATCCCGCACGCGCGTACGAGACGTCGATCGCCTCGGCCCGTGAGGCAGGCGTCACCGCGCTCTTCGGCGAGAAGTACGGCAACTTCGTGCGCGTTCTCGAGGTCGGCAACTTCAGCAAGGAGCTGTGCGGCGGCACGCACGTCGGCCGCACGAGCGAGATCGGCTTCCTCAAGATCCTCAACGAGAGCAGCGTCGGTGCGAACCTGCGCCGCATCGAGGCCGTGACCAGCTTCGATGCCTACGACTACGTGGCCCGCGAGGAGAGCGAGCTTCTCGAGGCCGCCGACGCCTTCAAGGTCCCGCGCTTCGACGTGTCGGAACGGGCGTTGGCTACCGTCAAGGCGCTCAAGGAGGCCTCGGCGGGTGTCGGGCGCGTCGTCAACGCGGTGGCCGACGATGAGATCAACCGCATGCTCGGCGAGATCCAGGACGTCGGATACCGCCTGATCGTGACGCGCGGCCCCGCGCTCAGGCCGCCAGGGCTGCGCCTCACGTGGGATGTCCTGCGTGCCCGGGGCGCCGATGCGCTCGTGCTGATCGGCGAGGATGCCGAGACCGGCAAGCCGATCATGATCGCGGCCGGTTCGAGCCAGGCGGTCGCCGGTGGCTTCCACGCCGGCAACGTCGTCAAGGCGATGGCCGAAGTCGTCGGAGGTCGCGGCGGCGGCAAGGCCGACATGGCCCAGGGCGGCGGCGAGGATGCGAGCGCGATCGATGCGGCGCTTCAGGTCGCCCGAGACACTCTCGGCGCTGCGTAGGCCGCTCGCGCTGTGCGTATCCTCGGGCTCGACATAGGCGAGAAGCGAATCGGCGTGGCGGTGTCGGACCCGTCCGGCTCCGTGGCGACGCCGCTCGCGGTGATCGACGCACGCAAGGCCCTCGGGGACGGCCGAGAACTCATGCGGCTCGTGGAGGACTACGAGGCCGAGCTGCTGGTCGCCGGTCTGCCGCTCTCGCTCGACGGGAGCGAGGGCCCGCAGGCGGCGCGCGTTCGAAGCGCAGCCGAGCGACTGGCCACGCTGGTCGGCGCTCCCACTCGAGTTCGCCGACGAGCGGCTGTCCTCGACGGCCGCGCGGCGCGCGATGACCGAGGCCGGCGTCTCGGACCGCGACAAGCGCGGCAGCATCGACATGGTCGCTGCTTCGATCTTCCTGCAGAGCTATCCTGGACGCGCGCCGAGACGCGGCGGGGAGTCGACGCCATGAGCGACGCGTCGTCCCAAATGCCCGTGGAAGGCAGGCGATCGGCCCGTCGCGCAGCCGGGACGATCATGCTGGTGGCGCTCGTCGCTGTCGGTGGTGTTGGTCGGCGTACTCCTGTGTCAGCGCGTGGTTGATGCTGCGGGCGAGGAGGCGGGGCAGACGTCCGGCTCGGCAGTGCAGATCGAGATCAAGCCCGGCTCCGCCACCGCCGAGATCGCCCGGAAGCTCGAGTCGGCCGGAGTCATCGGCAACGACACGGCGTTCCGGGTCTACGCACGCGCGCTCGGAGCCGACGACCAGCTCAAGCCCGGGGTCTACGACCTGACGACCGGCATGGCGGTCTCGTCGGTGGTCGATCGCCTGAAGGCCGGGCCACCGGTCGCCTACGTCACGGTGACCATCCCGGAGGGGTTCGTGATCGACCAGATCGCCGAGCGCCTCGAGAAGCAGGCGGGCGTTCCCAAGGCGCGAGTTCTCCGCCCTCGCGAAGACGGGGGCGGCGCAGTTCGCCGGCGAGCATCCCTATCTCGCGGGCGCCTACAAGGGCTCGCTTGAGGGCTACCTGTTCCCCAAGACCTACCGCATCAAGCAGGGTTCCTCGGCTCGCGAAGTGATCGAGATGATGCTCGACCAGTTCGACCGGGAGATCGCGCTGGTCGACGTCGGCCAGGCCGAGGCGCGGGGACTGAACCTCAACCAGCTGGTGACCCTCGCGTCGATGATCGAGCGAGAGAGCAGGCTCGACTCCGAGCGGCCTCTCATCTCCTCCGTCATCTACAACCGGCTTCGAACCGACTCGTTCCTCAAGATCGATGCGACGATTCAGTACGTCTTGGGCAACAACCGGTTTCGGCTGACCAATCAGGACACGAGGATCGACTCGCCGTACAACACCTACAGGCGCAAGGGGCTTCCGCCCGGTCCGATCTCGAATCCGGGCCTCAAGTCGCTTCAAGGCCGCAGCCGCGCCCGCCGAGACGCAGTTGCTCTACTATGTTCTGACGGGCAAGGACGGCTCGCACACGTTCACCGACAATCTCGCCGACTTCCTCGTGGCCAAGAAGAAGTCCAAGCAGGTGTTCGGTGAGTAGCAGCGCCGGAGCCGGCGCGACGCAGTCCACCGCCAAGCACAACTCCAGGAGAGTGCCGATGACCGAAGCGCCATTGCGGGCGCGAACCCTCGGTTCGCCGGAGACGCCGGGGTCCGTGGCGCGTCGTCGGGGCGGTTGCTCGGCGTGGTGGTCGTCCTGCTCCTGGCCGCGGGCATCGCGGGATGGTGGCTGCTCCTGCGGGCCGAGAATCCGCAGCCTCCCGGCATGCCAGTCAAGGTCGAGGTGAAGAAGGGGGCGAGCGCGGCCGACATCGCCGACCAGCTCGCCAAGTCCGGCGTCGTCGACAACGCGCTGATGTTTCGGCTCCGTGCAAGGGACTCCGAGCTCGCGGGCAAGTTCAAGCCCGGTACGTACGCGCTGGCCACGGGCATGCCCTACGACCTGGTCTTCAAGAAGCTCGCCGTCGGGTCCCGAGATCGTGTACTTCGACGTCACGATCCCGGAGGGCTGGCGGGCGACGAAGGTCGCCGAGCGGATCTCCGCCAAGACCGGCATCTCGCAAGCGGAGCTGACGCGGCTCGTCACCACCGGCGCGCCCGAGTTCGAGGCGCGAGCACCCGTATCTGGTCGGGGCCCACGGGGGCTCGCTCGAGGGCTTCCTGTTCCCCAAGACGTACCGGATCCGGAAGGGCTCCTCGGCGAAGAAGGTCGTCGAGATGATGCTCGACCAGTTCGACAAGGAGATCGCCAAGGTCGACCTGTCCTACGCCAAGTCCAAGAACCTCACCGTCACCGACGTCGTCATCATCGCGTCGATCGCTCGAACGCGAGAGCGTCGCTCAGCCGAGAGTACCCGCTGGTCGCGTCGGTCATCTACAACCGGCTGCGCGCCAAGATGCGGCTCGAGTTGTGCTCGACGGTGCTCTACACCGATGCCCGAGGGCGCAAGACCTTCACGAGACGCGGACACTCAAGGTGCAGACGCCGTACAACACCTACGAGTTAAAGGGTCTTCCCGCCGGGCCGATCTGCAATCCGGGGCTCGAGACGCTTGAGGCGGCCGCGCATCCGGCGCCGGACGAAGTACCTCTTCTACGTCCTGACGGGAAAGGACGGGTCGCAGACGTTCACGACGAACTACGCGGACTTCCTGAAGGCGAAGGCGAAGTACAAGAAGGTCTTCGGGGTCAAGTAGCGCCGAGCTTCGGTTCAGGAACCGCGCGGTGCTCCCGATAATGAGAGAATGCGCCACGAGGGTGCTGCAATCGCGTGGGCGTCGGCCGAGCAATCACGAGCGTGAATGGGTGACTGACAGCGATGGTTCGAGACGACGAGCGATGGCGGGGCAAGCGGAGACGAGTCCCGCGATACTCGTCGAGCACGCCCGCAAGGACTACGGCAGGGTAGCCGGCGGTCGCCGCGAGGCGGTGGCCGACGTGTCCATCGCGGTGTCGCGCGGCGCGATCCACGGGCTTCTCGGCCCCAACGGCTCCGGCAAGACCACGACACTGAAGATGCTGCTGGGCCTCGTGAAGCCGAGCGGCGGCCGGTTCGAGATCCTCGGCATGCCCGCGCACGCGGCCGGCGCCCGGGCGCATCTCGGCTTCCTGCCCGAGCAGCCGTACTTCCCGACGCAGCTGACCGCGGGCGAGGCGATGCGCCTCTACGGTCGTCTCACCGGCGTGGGTCGCGTCCGCGCTCGCCGAGCAGAGCGCCGAGCTGCTCGACCGCGTGGGACTCGACGGCCGGCAGAAGACGCTGCTCTCGAAGTTCTCTCGCGGCATGCTGCAGCGGCTCGGGCTCGCGCAGGCGCTCCTCGGCTCGCCGGAGGTCCTGGTGCTCGACGAGCCGGCTTCGGGGCTCGATCCCGTGGGCCAGCGCGACATCCGCAACCTCATGCTCGAACTCAAGGAGCAGGGAACCACGATCCTGCTGTCCTCGCACCAGCTCTCGGAGGTCGAGAACGTCTCCGACGAGGTCACGATACTCAACCGGGGACGGGTGGCCGCACGCGGGCACATCGACGAGCTGCTCAACGTCGCCGGCGAGACCTCGATCGCGGCGCGCGGAGAGGGCGACCTGCCGCCGCGCGTCGCCGAACTCATCCGAGACGAGGCCGTTCACGGGAACAGCAGCGTGTTCTCGGTGGCCGACGAGCACGTCCGCGCGGTCGTCGATGCGCTGGACGACGGCGGCTGGCGGCTTCTGTCGGTCAGCCCCAAGCGGGACTCGCTCGAGGACTACTTCGCGGGGCTTCTCGGCGAGTCATCCGAGGTGCCGGATGCGCCCGGCGTCGAGGACGCCGAGCGGAGGTGATCGGCGGTGAGCAAGATGTTCGCGATCGCCGCAGCTCGGTCGTCGCCGACGCGATTCGCCGCAAGGTCGTCTGGGTCGTGCTCGTGTTCGCGGTCTTCCTGGGCCTGTCGATTCCGGCGCTCCCCAGCTACGGCGTCGGAGTCGCGGCCTCCGTGTTTCGCGAGGTCGCCATCGCGCTGACGTACATCGCGGCGATCGTCGTCGCCCTGGCGTTGTCGGCGACGCGCATCCCCGTCGAGGTCGAGCGGCGTACCGTCTTCAACGTGATCTCGCGCGACGTGCGTCGCTGGCAGTACGTGGCGGGAAGCTGGCTCGGCATGTTCGTCGTGCTCGGCGGCGTCATCGCATTGTGCTGCGTTGGCCACGATCGGCATCGGCTACTTCACCATGGCGGGCAACGAGGTGATGTGGCGCCTGCTCGAGGCTGCGTTCGCGGTATGGCTTGAGGCCGGCGTCATCATGGCGTTCGCGGTGATGCTCTCGTGCTCGTTCGGGGCGATCACCGCAGTCGTGGGAGCGCTGGCGTTCACGTTCATCGGCCATGCGGTCATCTCGCTGCTCAATCTGCCGGAGGGCACCCGGGCGCCGTGGTACGTGCCGTCGCTCGACATCTTCAACGTCATCAACCCGGTGGCACTTGGTACCGGCTACGGACCGATGTATGCGCTTTCGATGGTGCTCGCTTTCTGCGCGTGGGTGGCGCTCCTGCTGCTCGGGGCGTCGCTCATCTTCGGGAGGCGCGACCTGTGAGCGCCGACGCCTCGACGAGCGGTTCGGACTGGGACTCGTCGTCTGCGTCGCTGCTGGTGGCCATCGTCGCGGCGCAGGCGCTGGCGGCCTTCTCGGCGCCCGCCGGTCCCACCGCATCGACGGGAGCGACGCTCGGGCCACACGGGTTTCGAGTACCTGGGCGGAGTCCGCAAGTTCGCGGCGGCGGCTCTCTGGAACCGGCTCGAGCCGCAGTTCCACGAGTACGGCAACGGCAAGTCCATCGACCAGCGGCTCGAGTTCCTGCCGACGATGCGTCTGGTCCAGATGCTCGATCCGCAGTTCGAGCAGGCCTACTACGTCTCGGCCTTCATGCTCTCGCGCCTCGGCCGGACCGAGACCTCAGGCGCTCGATGTCGCACGCGAGGGCGTCGCGAACAACCCGACGTCAGGGCTGATGCGTGCCAACTCGCGCAGCTGCTGCTGATGCAGGACAAAGTGAAGAACCTGCCCGAGGCGCTGAAGCAGGCGCAGGGCGGGTGTCGGGCCAGAGACGACCTGGGCCACCGTCGACGACCAGTTCGAGGGCTACGGGATCTTCCGCACGGTCTTCAAGCTCGCGGGGGACACCGCCGCGGCCGACAAGATGTCGGAGGCGCAGAAGACGCTCGATCGAGCAGGGTGCCGGACTCGGTGTCGAGCGCGATGAATGAGGGCCCGATCTCTCCGAGACGAGGATAGCCAGATGCTCACGCCTGACTACTACCTTCGCAGTGTCAACGACATCGACCTCGCGTCGCTGCGCGCCCGCGGCGTAGATACCCTGCTGGTGGACTTGGACAACACGCTGCTCCCTCGCGACAGCGCCGAGATTCCCGACGCGGCGCGGGAGTGGGTCCGTTCGCTCTCGGCACAAGGATTCAAGGTCGTGCCTCGTATCGAACAACTGGCACGCGCGTGTCTCCGAGGTCGCCGACGAGCTCGGTATCGGCTTGGTCGCCAAGGCGGTCAAGCCCCTGCCGTTCGCCTTCCTGCGGGCGCTTCGCAAGCTCGGGTCGAAGCGCTCTCAGGCCGCGGTGGTCGGCGACCAGATGTTCACCGACGTCGTCGGGGGCAAGCTGCTGGGCATGGTGACCGTGATGGTACTGCCCCTGTCCGAGAGCGACCTGCCTCACACGCTGGCGCTCCGACGCATCGAACGCGTCTTGCTGGCTGGTCGCCAGCCGCTGCCGTAGACTCGCACTAGCCGACGACACGAGCTGGAGGCATGCGTTCGCATGACCCGAATCAATGGAACCACCATGCTCGCCGGGGTCATCGGATGGCCGCTCGACCATTCGCTCTCTCCCGTCGATGCACAACGCGGTCTACGAGGAGCTGGGTCTGGACTGGGTCTACGTCCCGCTCGCCGTCGCCGATGAGGTCGGGCTCAGGCGCCTCGTTGCCGCGATCCGCTCACTTCCTTTCGTGGGTTTCAACGTCACGATGCCCTACAAGGCCGCGATTCTCGAACTGTGCGATGAGGTGGCTACCGCCGCCCAGCTGGCGGGCGCCGTCAACACGGTCCACTGCGCCGACGGTCGGCTGATCGGCTACAACACCGACGGCCGAGGGCTGCTGGAGACGCCTCGACGTGATGCCGGATTCGATCCCGCGGGCAAGAGCGTCGTCATCCTGGGCGCAGGCGGAGCGGCGAGCGGCGCGTTCGTCGCCCTCATCCTCGCGCGCGCCGGCTCGGATCACGCTCGTCAACCGCGACGTTGAACGCGCGCGAGGAGCTCGCTGAAGCGCATGGGTTCACACTCGACGAAGATCCGGGCCGAGGCGCTGGGGTACGCGGATGCCGAAGCAGGCGATCCGCGAGGCGGACCTCGTCATCAACGCGACCTCGGTCGGTATGCGGCCGGGCGACCCCTGTCCCATTCCGGCGCAGTGGCTGAGCTCCGACACAGGTCGGTCTTCGACATGGTGTACGGCACTGCCGAGCGCACGGCACTGGTGACCTGCGGCGAGGCGGTCGGGGCCAAGACGCTCGACGGTCTCGGCATGCTGGTTTGCCAGGGCGCGACGGCCGTCGACATCTGGAACTGCGGCTCGCAAGCGCACACGCCGCGCGACGTCATGCTGGAGGCGGCACGCCGAGAGATCGACAGACGCGCGAGCGGGGAGGCGCACGCGCTGATGATGCACTCCAACAGCATGCGCCTGGGCAAGCTCCTGGTCGTGGCCGGCGTCATCAACGACGAGCAGCTCGCCGAGGCCTCCGCGCGTGGCCGACGATCGACCGCTCCCGCACGTCCTCGACGAGCTGGGATTCGCGAGCGAGAAGCTCGTCGCCCAGACCGTCGCGGAGTCGATGGGGCTGCCTTTCGTCGACATCGGATCGTACGACATCGACCCCACGGCCGCGATTCTGCTGAAGTCGGACTTGATGCGCCGCTACGTGGTGCTGCCCATCAGCGTGGACGGCGACGAACTCGTGGTGGCGATGGCTGACCCCGCCAACATATTCGCCATCGACGACGTGCGGATCGTGACGGGCAAGGAGATCCGTCCCGTCGTGGCCGCCGAAAGCGACCTGGTCGCGGCGATCGACAAGTTCAGCGCCTCGCAGACCAACGTGAACGACATGGTGGGCGACCTGGAGCAGGCGGTCGGCGGTGGTGCCGAGGAGGACGGCGACGATAGCAGCGGGCGACTCGGTCGTGTCGCGACTGATGAACCAGGTGATCACCGAGGCGATCCGCCAAGGCGCCGGCGACATCTACATCGAGCCGGGCGAGTACGAGATGCGGATCCGCTACCGGATCGACGGCGTGTGCCAGGTCGTCAGCACGTTTCCCAAGAAGATGCACCGGCAGGTCATCAGCCGCCTCAAGATCAACTCCGGGATGGACATCGCCGAGCGACGGATTCCGCAGGACGGGCGGTTCGGCGTCGTTCTCGACGGGAAGTCCGTGGACTTCCGTGTCGCGGTCCTCCCGCTCGTCCACGGCGAGCTTGCCGTTCTCAGGCTGCTCCGCCGGGACTCGATCATGATGTCGCTCAAGGACCTGGGCTTCCTCGAGCAGAACATGAACCGACTTCTCGACGCGCTCAAGCTGCCCTACGGTGCGATCCTGGTCACCGGCCCGACGGGATCGGGCAAGTCGACCACGCTCTACGCTGCGATCAACGAGACGAACGACCCCAAGACCAATCTCATCACCGTGGAGGATCCGGTCGAGTACCGGCTGGCCGGACTCTCACAGGTGCAGGTCCACGAGCGGGCCGGCCTGACGTTCGCCTCCGCGCTGCGCTCGATCCTGCGCCAGGATCCCGACAAGGTGATGATCGGCGAGATCCGCGACAAGGAGACCGGGACCATCGCCATCGAGGCCGCACTCACGGGCCACCTGGTGCTGTCGACGCTCCACACCAACGACGCGCCGTCGGCGATCACGCGTCTCACCGAGATGGGTATCGAGCCGTTCCTCTCGGCGTCGGCGGTCACGCTGGTGATGGCGCAGCGGCTCGCTCGGCGTCTCTGCCCTGAATGCAGGGAAGCGTACACGCCCGAGGAGGCGGTGCTCGAGCGCATGGGGTTCCCGTTCGAGCCCGGTCATCCGCCACGGGTCTACCGTGCTCGCGGCTGCAAGAAGTGCAACGGAATCGGCTACAAGGGCCGCATGGGTGTCCACGAAGTCATGACGATGTCGGAGACGCTCGAACGGCTGACGGTCGAGAACGCGTCGGCCGACGAGATCATGCGGACTGCTGTCGCGGAGGGGATGCTCACCCTGCGCGAAGACGGGTTCGCCAAGGTGCTCCTGGGGCAGACCTCCATCGAGGAGATTCTGCGCGTCGTGGTGTAGCCTGCGCGGTCGGCGCAGCGGTCGTCGGCGTTCCCGCAGTTCTGTTGTGTGGGTCTACCCTTCGTGAGAGTATGGAATCTCTGCTCGACAGCGGCTCGGCCTGGTCGGCTGCGCACTCGGCGAGTGGCGGTCAACAAGGGTCGTTCGGAGGTTCTTCAGCCATGAGCGACAGCGCGATTCGGCGGCTTCTTCATCGGCGACACTGACGAGGATGGGCCTAGCCGAGGGGCAGAGCACGATCTCGGTTCCACTCGTCGTGCCGGAGCCCGCACCCGCACCGGCCGCACCCGCACCGGCCGCGCCGCACGCCGGCATGGTCCGCCCCGGTCACGCCGGTCGTACCGGAGGCTGCAGCGGTGCCGGCGCCCGTGGGCTCGACGCCTGCGCCCGGAGGCGCGCGAGTGACTCGGGAGCAGCGGCTGGTTCAGACTCTTGACCGGCTTATGGACGAGAACCAGGAAGTCGAGGCGGCAGCGCTCGTCTCGCTCGACGGCTTCACCATGGCGTCCGCGCTGCCCAAGGGGATGCAGGAGGACCGCGTCGGAGCCATGTCGGCTGCGATCCTCGGCCTTGGGGAACGCGCTGCGACCGAACTCGGCCGAGGTCACCTCTCGCAGGTGTTCATCGAGGGGGAGAGCGGCTACGTCATGCTCATCGCGGCGGGGGATCGCGCCGTGCTGACCTGTCTGGCCGGAAAGCAGGCCAAGCTCGGTCTGGTGCTCTATGACATGCGCGAGGCTGCCGACGCTATCGCCGAGATTCTCGGCTAGTCGGGGTCTGGCAATCAACACGCGGACCGGTAACGGGGCGAGCGCTTAGATGGCACTCCGCGGAAACCTCAATGACTTCAGCCTTCCCGACGTCTTCCAGCTGGTGGCTCTCAGCCGGAAGACCGGCGTGTTGCGCATCGAACGAGACGACGGTGCCGAAGGAAGCGTTTGGTTCCGGGACGGAGAGGTCTTCTTCGCCCAGTCGAACTGGCACGCAGCCATGCTCGGCGAGCGGCTCGTCCGCGCGCAGCGCGTCACCCCGCAGGCCCTCGAGCAGAGCGCTCGAGATTCGCGCCGCCGAGGGGCCGGACGGGACGTCGACTCGGTGCCATCCTGACCGACGAGGGCTACATCAGCCAGGCCGTCCTGGAGACCTTCGTGCAGGAGCAGATCCAGGAGACCATCTTCGATCTGATGCGATGGGACGACGGCGAATTCGACTTCGAGGCGATGCCGACGGTTGCCGAGGAGGACATCGGGCTCTCCATCTCGATCGAGAACGTGATCATGGAGGGAAGCCGACGGCTCGATGAGTGGGCGCGGATCAAGAAGAAGATCCCGTCGATGGACGTCGTGTTCAAGATGGCGACGGCGCCCGGCGAAGGCACCTTCGAGATCTCGCTGAAGCCGATCGAGTGGAACCTCCTTCTCCTGGTCGACGGGACCCGGTCGGTCGCCGAGATGGCGCGCGAGACGAGTCGTACCGACTTCGACGTTGCCCGGATCGTCTACGGGCTGTTCTCGGCGGGCCTCTTGGAGTTCACGGGCGACGACGAAGTACTGCGGCTTCGCGCCGAGAAGCGGGAGCGCAACGCGGTCGCCGCCGCCGCACGGGTCGAGCGCCAAGTCGTGGCCTGATGTCGTTCCAGCCGAGGTTCCTGCTCTCCCGTTCGAATCTCCGCGAAGCGACAACGAGCGAGGAGCCGATGGTGTTCGGCTGGGAGCTTCCCGGTCCGAATGTCCAGGACGCCGCGGTGCTCGAAGAGATGATGGGCGCGGTTCTCGGCGCATCCGGTTTCGGAGGATCTCGGCGGCCAAGCCGTTCCGGATGACGCTGGCAGTGCCGAGCTTGACGACCGCGGAGCCGGCGGAGTCTGGCCCGGAAGCTGCCTGAGGCGCCTGAGCAGAGTGCCGGCCCCCGGGTGCCCGATCTCGACCTGCCGCTGATAAGGGTGCTCGCTCCCGAGGCGCTTCTTCCCGACTCGGCTCCCGAGGCCACGGCGCAATCACTTGAGCAGGCGCTGGCTGCGGTCGCCGAGGCTGCTGCGGTCGACCTTGACCAGGCCAAGCAGACGGCGCCATCGGGAAGCGACGAGATGCTCCCCGAGGCCGTCGCCACGCCTGCCGAGTCCGAGTTCATTTGGGAGCCCGCGCCGGCCTTCGTCCCGGAACCGGCGACCGGCACTGGAGCCGGAGCTGGAACTGGAGCGTGCGCCGGAATCCACACTTGAACGCGGCCCCGAGACGGAGCCCGTGCCCGCGCCGGTCCGCAGCCGGAACCGGAACCGGAACCCGAGACTGCGCCCGAGCCCGAGGTCGAGCCTGAGGCTGAGGCCGAGCGCGAGGTCGAACCGGCGCCCGAGGGCGAGATCGAACTCGAGATCGAGATCGACGTCGACGTCGAAGTCGAGGTGGAGGTCGAGGCCGAGCTCGCCGAGCCGGAACCGGCAGCGGTGGCCCTGGCGCTTCCTGAGTCGGAACAGGAGCCAGTCACCGACGAGGAGCTATCCAACGCTGTCGCGAGTGCCGCTGTGAGCGCGTACGAGCGCGAGCTGATGTCGCTCGGTCTGGGGGAGCTGTCGGCGGACCTCTTCGGCGTGACGCCTCTGGCGGACGCCGAGAAGGCGCGACCCGTCGCCAACGTGCGGCCCGAGCGACGGGCACCAGAGCCGGTCTCGGAGCCTGCGTCACTCGACGTGCCGCCTACGGAGACGGAGACCACAGCGCCCGACGAGGCCATCGACCTGAGCGCGCTGCTTGAGTCCCTCGACCGGACGCAAGACGAAACCCCGCCAATATCCGACGAGTCGCCGGCGCTGGATGAGTTGGGCTCGGTCGAACTGGAAGAGCTCGAATCCGAAGACCTGCCCCAGGCTGGTCCGGCACCGTCGGAGCCCGAGACCGTCGAGATGGCGGCCGAACCGCTCTCCGCCGAGATGTCCTATGACGGCATCGGTCTATCTGGCGGCATGACCGATGAGCTGTCCGCTCTGACCGGGGCAGACCGCCCTGCTCGGCCGGTCGTCAGCGTGTCACGGATTCCCGACCGCGGGTCCGGCGTGCTTGATGCGGGACCAGCGTGTCGACAAAGAGACGCTGCTCAAGATCATCGACGGTATCAAGAACCTGTAGAGGAGGAACGCCCGCTCGTGCAGTCGGTCAAAGTCGTCATCACCGGCCCGTTCAATGCGGGCAAGACCTCCCTCATCAAAGCCGTGAGCGAAATCACGGTGCTCTCGACGGAGCGCCAGGTCAGCGGTTCGTCGGGCGAAGGCGACGGCGAAACGACCGTTGCGATGGACTTCGGTCGTATCACTGTCTCCGAGGACGTGGTGCTCTACCTCTTCGGGACTCCCGGGCAGGCTCGCTTCTCGTTCATGTGGGAGACCCTCTCGGAGGGGATGCTCGGCTTCGTGCTGCTGGTCGACGCCGCGGATCCCTCAACGTTCGAGGACGCGAGGGACATGATCGACTTCTTCACGAGCATGTCGGACGTGCCGTTCGTGGTGGCCGCCAACAAGGTCGTGTCCGACGATACAGAAGCACTCCGACGCGTCCGAGAAGACCTGAAGCTTCCGGAGGCGGTTCCGCTGCTCGCCGTTGACGCGCGCTCGCGCGACTCGGTCAAGACCGTTCTTCTGGGACTGCTCTACGAGATTCTGAAGAGCATGGAGTAGCCGGTATGGACTCCTCACTCGTAACCTTCGCGGCGGTCGCGGCGGCCGTCGTTCTCGTAGCGCTCGTTGTGGTAGTCATCGCGGCCGACACGACGCCGCAAGGCACGTACGCTCCGTGAGGACCAATCTGCATGGCACACGATGAGCAGCTCGCCGAGTGTGGAAGCGGAGGCCGAGACGCCCACAGTGTTCGAGGAACAAGAGCCGCCGGGCGAGGAGCTTCTGAGTCCTCTGTCCCCGGGCGATTGGCAGTCGCCGGCGGAGCCCGCACCGGCTGCGCAGCTACCCGAGGTGTCGCTCGCCGAGAGAATCCGGAGATTCGAGCTCAGCGTGCCCGAGGTGGTGCAGTCATCGCCTCAGCAGCCGCCCGCACCGCAGCCGCTCTGGCAGCCCCCGATGGCACCAGCGCCTGAAACGGCTCTCGCACCCGAGCCGATCGCGCGCCCCGGCAATCGCCGCGTCGCCCGATTCCGCCGGGGAAGGGCCGCCCGAGCCAACGACCCTAGAGCGACCGAAGGCGACAGCCCGTCCCTTGCCCGCGTACGCTTCGACGGTGCCGGGCTCGCTGGTCTGGCCCGATGAGCCCGCTTCGCCACCGGTCCGCCCGGCCGATTTCGCCGAGATGGTCGCCCCCGTCGAGATGTGGTTCGGCGACTACCGGGTTGGCGTCAAGTCGGGGTCGAAGACCCACGAGCAGTTCCGCAAGTACGCTGACGCTCTGCTCGACGATCTTAAAGGCCCGGGCGAACGCACCCGATAGTCAGCCTGCGCGTATCGTATGCTTCGGCTCGAAACGGCGAGTTCGTCATCGACCGACGAACTCGAGTGGTGCTCACCGATCATCTAGAAGAGGTCGCGGGTGGCAGAAGCTGGACAGAGGCTAGGGCAGCTCCTCATGCGCGCCGGGGTCATCTCGGCGGCTCAGCTCAACGACGCCCTCGAAGTCCACCGGGCCGCGGGGACTCCCATCGGCCGCGTGTTGGTCGATCTGGGCTACGCAAGCCAGGGCGACATCCTGGCGGTCATGGCCAAGCAGATCGGTATCGAGTACATCGACTTCTCCGAGCGCCATCCCCAACCCGAGGCGGTCGCCCTTGTCGCTCGGGAGATGGCCTCGCGCTACACGCTCATGCCGGTTGAGGTCAAAGACGGCGTTCTTGTCGTTGCGATGGCGGATCCGCAGAACGTCCTGGCCCTCGACGACCTTCGCATCCTCACCGGCCAAGACATCAAGCCGGCCATCTCGACCAAGGACGACATCCTGGTCGCGATCGAGGAGTACTACAAGGTCGCCGAGCACACCGAGGAGGACCTGTTCCTCGGTACGGAAGACATCTCCGACGAGGAGCTCGGGGCTCTCAAGGGAATCCAGAGCGAGGCTCCTGCCGTCAAGCTCGTGAACTACATCATTCAGAAGGCGGTCGCGGACCGCGCATCCGACATCCACATCGAGCCGCAGGAGAACGATCTTCGCGTGCGGTTCCGTGTCGACGGAGTCCTGCACGAGGCGATGCCACCGGCGCCGAAGTCCATTCAGACCTCGATCATCTCGCGGTTCAAGATCATGGCGGACATGGACATCTCCGAGTCACGGAAGCCGCAGGACGGCCACTGCGCGGTGACGGTCGGCGGCCACAAGGTGGACTTCCGCATGTCGACGCTTCCCACGGTCTACGGCGAGCGCGTCGTACTCAGAATCCTGCGCAAGGACTCGATCCTGCTGAACCTGTCCGATCTGGGTTTCCTGCCCGACTCGCTTGCGCGATTCGAGAGCTCGTTCAAGAAGCCGTACGGGGCGATTCTGGTGACCGGGCCCACCGGCTCCGGCAAGTCGACATCACTCTATGCGGCGGTGAACGTGCTGAACGATCCCGCACGCCACATCATCACTGCCGAGGATCCCGTGGAGTACCGACTGCCCGGCGTCAACCAGTGCCAGATCAACACAGCGGGCCGGTCTGACCTTCGCCCGAGCGTTGCGCTCGTTCCTGCGCTGCTCGCCCGACGTCATCCTGGTCGGCGAGATTCGTGACCAGGAGACAGCGCAGATCGCCATCGAATCGGCGCTGACCGGCCATCTGGTGCTCTCGACGCTGCATACGAACGACGCTGCGGGCGCGATCACACGCCTGACCGAGATGGGCGTCGAACCCTTCCTGGTCTCGTCGGCGGTCGACTGCGTGTTGGGCCAGCGTCTTGCACGCCGCCTCTGCACCGACTGTCGGCAGGAATGGACCCCGCGCCCCGAAGTACTCATCGAAGCGGGCTACTCTGCCGATAACCTCCCCGAGGTCGTATACCGCGCCGTTGGTTGCCGCAAGTGCGGCGGGACGGGGTACCGTGGTCGACTCGGCGTACATGAGGTGCTCCTGATGTCTGAGGAGATCAGCCGCCTGTGCGTGGAGGAGGCACCTGCCGAGCAGATACGACAGGCGGCGATCGAGCAGGGTATGCTCACGCTGAGGCAAGATGGTCTTGAGAAGGTTCGGATGGGACAGACCTCGATAGAAGAGGTCGTGCGCGTCATCGTCTAGGGACGCTGGCGAAAGTCTGTCGAGTCACGGGGAGTCGGAAGATGGCCACATTCAGCTACGCGGTTCGCGACAAGGCCGGCAAAGTAGTCAAGGGCAAGCTGGACGGGGACAGCAAGGCGGCCGTTCAGGCGAAGCTCGCCCAGATGGGCTACATCATCCTGGAGCTCGATCAACAGGGCGGCCTTGCGAGTCTCAGCTCGGTGTCGTTCGGCACGGGGATCAAGCCAAAGGACATCACGATCTTCGCCCGCCAGTTCTCGACGATGATCAACGCGGGGCTTTCGCTTACCAAGTGCCTCTCGATTCTGTCGGCCCAGACCGAGAGCGCGGGACTGCGCAAGGTGATCGGCGAGATCGGCAAGGACGTCGAATCGGGGCAGTCGCTTTCCGACTCACTGGCCAAGCACCCGAAGGTGTTTCCTCCGATCTTCATCAACATGGTCCGCGCCGGTGAGACGGGCGGTGTGCTCGACGAGGTTCTGAACCGCGTCGCCGATCACTTCGAGTCCGAGCAGAAGCTGAAGGGCAAGATCAAGTCCGCCATGACCTATCCGCTGGCGATGGGCGGGCTCGTGCTCGTGGTACTGGCGGCCATGATGATCTTCGTCGTGCCGACGTTCGAGAAGATGTTCAGCGACATGGGCGGCGAGCTGCCGTTCATCACACAGATGCTCGTCGACATCTCGCACTTCGTCGCCGGATGGGGTGGCGTGTTCCTGGCGGTGGGCATCGTGGCCGCCGTCGCGCTCTTCAAGTGGTGGTCGAAGGGCCCCGGACAGACCATCTGGGACGGCGCGAAGCTCAACATGCCGATCTTCGGGCCGATGATCCGCAAGATGGCGTTGGCCAAGTTCACTCGCACCTTCGGCACCCTGGTCTCGGCGGGCGTGCCCATACTGTCGGCGCTCGATATCGTTGCCGACACCGCCGGCAACGAAGTCGTCGCGAATGCCGTGAAGAAGGCGCGCGCAGCCATCAAGGAGGGCGAGACGATCGCCAAGCCGCTCTCGGAGTCCAAGGTGTTCCCGTCGATGCTCGTCCAGATGATCGCGGTCGGCGAAGAGACGGGCGCGTTGGACACCATGCTGAACAAGATCGCCGACTTCTACGACGAAGAGGTCACGACGGCCGTCGACGGTCTCACCTCGCTGATCGAGCCACTGATGATGGCGACGCTCGGCATCATCGTCGGCGGCATGGTCATCGCCCTCTATCTCCCGATGTTCACCATCATCACGCTGGTCAAGTAGCCGGATTCAGCGTCGACAGCAGCGGGACCCGGGCCGGCAGCGGCGCGGGTCCCGTTGCCTTCTGTGGACACCCGAGCGGACTCATGACAAAGTCCGTGAGGATTCCCTAAGAAAAGTACTCAAGTCCGCGGGGGCGTACCGATACTTAGGGTGTCAGCAGCAGGGGGGCAAAAGGCCCCTCTCATTGTCCCCAGACGGGGGAGAGGAGGTGCGAGGTCATGAAGATGTTCCGTAAAGATGAGGGCTTCACCCTCGTGGAACTCATGGTCGTCGTACTTATTATCGGTATCCTTGTTGCCATCGCTATTCCTGTCTTCAACGCCGCCAAGGCAAACGCTCAGCGCAAGTCGTGCTTCGCGAACCAGCGCACGATCGAGGGTAGCGCTCAGACCTACAACGCCGAGAACGATGCGCTTCCGACCAGCGTCGCGCGCCATGGTCCCGACGTTCATCAAGGTCGCTCCGAGCGTGCCCGATGACCGAGCTGGGCTACTCGATCGACGCCAGCGGCACGGTCACCGGCGACAACGGCGCACACCGCTGGCTGGCTCACCGTCTCCGGCGTCACGCACACTCACTTCTAGGATCGACCAGTTCCACCAGCAACATACGAGGCCGGCGGGCAACCCGCCGGCCTCGTTGCGTTTCTCCGACGTTCGCGACTGCTCACCGCGGGCGCTACACTGTGTCGTCGGCATTCATTCGTCCAGGGAGGTCCCGCTGGAATCGCTGCTGTACATCTCGCTCGCGCTGTTCGGGCTGCTCTTCGGGTCGTTCGCCAACGTCGTGATCTGGCGGTTCCCGCGCGGGGAGTCGCTGTCTCACCCGGGCTCCCACTGCCCGGTCTGCGAGACCCCGATCGCCTGGTACGACAACGTCCCCTTCGTTTCGTGGGTCGCGCTCGGTGGCAGATGCCGGTCCTGCGGCACCGCGATCCCGGTCAGGTATCCGGTCGTCGAGCTGCTCTCGGCGGTGCTGTGGGTGCTGGCGGGCGTGGTCTTCGGCGTGTCGCTGCAGACGGCTGCCGCGGTCTTCTTCTTCTACATGCTCCTGATTCTGTCGTTCATCGATCTGGACGTTCAGCGACTGCCCAACGCTCTGGTGGGGCTGATGTTCGGTGTCGGAGTCGTCGGAGTGCTCGTGTCGCAGTTCACGAGTCTTCGGGTCTTGCCGCTGCTGCCCGGCGGCACCGGCGTCTGGGGAGAGCCCGTCGTGATGGCACTGCGTGGGTGCGGCGAGTGCCGCCGGGGTGATGCTCGTGGTCGGGCTCGCCTACCAGCGCGTGCGACACGTCCAGGGCATGGGCATGGGCGACATCAAGCTGCTGGTGGTCATGGGGGTCTACCTGGGACTGTATGCGCTGCTGGCCCTCTTCTTCGCGACACGTGCTGGGCGCGGTCTACGGCCTTGCGACTGCGCGCCGAGACACCGATGGCCTCTTGCGACAGCCGTGCCCTTCGGTCCGTTCCTCGCGCTCGGCTCGGTCGCTGACGGTGGTCATTGGTCCAGCGGTGTGGTCTTGGTATCTCGCGCTGCTGAGTTAGTGTAATCTGTGATTGTTCTCACAAGTGCAGGTCACGAAGGAGCTTCAGGTTCTGGGGGCAACAGCCGATACTTGCTGTGTACGAGGGGTTGACACACGGGCTCTGTGGTACTATCCGCATCGGGAGCACCGCCGCAGCAATTGACGTAGCTTAGACGTAGCAGCAATTGAGGGAGGACGCGTTGACTCCTGTTAGTTTCGGTGCAGTTCCGCCGCCGGTCGGTCTGGACATTGGAACCGATTTCATCCGGGCTGCCCAGATCAAGCCTTCAGGGTCCGGCAACAGCCTCGTCGCATATGGCGCCGTGATGATGCCCTTTGGCGCCGTCGTCGAGGGTGAGATCGTGGATCCCCACGCGGTGTCCGGCGCCATCAAGGAGCTGTGGAAGCGCACGGGCCTCCGCGTCAAAGACGTCGCAATCGGCGTATCGAACCAGAAGGTCGTCGTCCGGCTGATCGACCTTCCCTTCATGGAGCGCGATGAGCTCGCCGGCGCGATCCAGTATCAAGCCCAGGACTACATCCCGATCCCTGTGGAAGAAGCCATTCTCGACTTCCAGATAATCGGCGACTACATGACCCCGTCCGATGAGCACATGATGGAAGTGCTGCTCGTCGCTGCCCAGCGTGACATGATCGCCAGCGCCGTTTCCGCGGTCGAGGGCGCCGGGCTCAAGATGGCGCAGGTCGACGTGACCGCCTTCGCACTGGTGAGGTCGTTGCTCGGCGCGACCAGGGGCTGGTTGTCCGACGATGCTGACGCGGGCGAGGCGCTCGGAATCGTCCACATCAGTTCCGGGCTTACCAACATCGTGGTCGTGGAGCGGGGCATCCCGCGTTTCACGCGAGTCTCTTCGATGGCCGGAAACCAGTTCACGCAGGCGATTGCCAACGTGATGAACCTGACCTTCGACGAGGCCGAGCAGCTCAAGATTCGGGCAGGGCTGCCCAGTATCGAAGCGCCGCAGATGGCTCCGGGCGATGCCGACACCCAGTCGATTCGCACGGCGCAGGACGCACTCGAGCGGGAGACCAACAAGTTCATCGCCGAGGTGCGCCGCTCGTTTGACTACTATCTGACCCAGGCGACGCAGGTCCGCACGATCAACAGGGTGTACCTCACCGGATCGGGTTCTGAACTGAGGAACCTCGCCAGCTACCTCGAGAACGGTCTGCAGACGCAGGTCGTGCTCGGCGATCCGCTCGCTCAGATCACCGCGACGGGAGCCGTGGCTCAGGCCGTCGCGGCCGACAGGATGGGTTCTGCCGCGGCAATCGGGCTTGCCCTGGGGGGTGTCTCGTAGCGATGGTGAGAATCAACCTTCTGCCGAAGGAAGTACTCGAGCGTCGTCGCTACGACAAGTGGTACAGCTACGTCCTTATTGGCTTCGCGGCCCTGTTGGCGCTCGCAGCCATCGCCTACGGCTACTTCTGGTTCAGCGGTCCACAGAAGAATGCGGACCTGCAGCTGCTTCAGGAGCAGACACAGAAGCTTCAGGCACAGGCAGATGCATTCGGCATCTTCGAGCAGAAGGAGCAGGACCTCGTCAAACGACAGGCCATTGCCACCACCGCACTCGGCAGGGCGCATCAATCTGGGTCGAGTCGCGGAGGAGTTGTCCCTGGTGCTGCCGGACGAGGTTTGGCTTTCGACCATGGCCATCAGCCAAGTCGATGGTCTGACGCTGACGAGCTACACGCCCTATTCGTCGAGCCATTCGATGGATGTGAGCTACAAGTCGGTCGCCAAGACATTGGTCCGGGTCAACGAACTCAGTGACGTGACGGATGTCTGGCTCACCAATGCGACCAACGCCGATTTCGGCGGGTTCGCGCCGGTCACCGGTAAGACGTTCTTGCCTGCCCCGGTCGTCAACTTCACGGTCAAGGGCAAAGTCACCCCGACTGCAGCCGACACCAGCGGCGAGATGTAGGTGATGACACGATGAAGATCGGCCCTCGCGAACAATTCATCCTGGTGATAGTCGGACTCCTCGTCGTCTTGGTTGTTGTCGTGGCTCTGCTCGTGTGGCCGCAATACCAGAAGCAGAAGTCCCTCGACGCCCAGATTGCCACGGCCGAGCAGCAGCTGGAGACGTCGAAGTCGCTTCTCGCGCAGCGCCAGGAGATCAAGAACCGCACGGCGGCCACGGATGCGCAATGGCTGGAGCTCGCAAGCCTCGTTCCTCAGAACCCCGACCTGCCTTCGCTCATCATCGACATTCAGGATCTCGCGTTCGCGTCGGGTGTCCAGATCGTCGGCATCACCCCGAATGAGCTCACCCAAAGCGCCGACAAGACCTACGTGGTCATTCCGCTTCAGGTCTCCATCCTCGGCACCTGGGCCGATACGGTCGACTACCTCAAGAGGCTCGTCGAGCTCAATCGCGGGCTACGCGAGATGAACTTCACGGCCGCTATTGCACCCGCCGACAGCGGCGAGCCGGTCCTGCCCGACTACTCCAACTCGACGACCATTCTTCTTGAGGCATACATGATTCCGGCATCAGCGGGAACCGCAGCTCCTGCAGTCCCGGCGACTGCGACACCATAGAAGGGGACGGGTAGACGTGGCTGACACAACCAACGCACCGGTCCAGCAGTCCGAGCCGGGCGCGCCCGTTTCCAAGGGCAGAGCTGGGTTCCTATCGACCACGACGGGCCGCGTCGTGGTGGGGGCGGTCGCGGTGTTCGCGCTCCTGGCCCTCGCCGGGGCAATCGTGGCGATGTTCTTCTCCGGCGGCGTGTCCGGATTGCTGTCTTCCGGCAGTGCTGCGGTCACTTCGACGACCGCGACGTCGTCGGTAGCCGCAACCACGGCTGCCGCCGCGGTGGCAGCTCCCGTGCAGGAACCTGCCCAGAAGCCGCTCGCCGCCAGCTTCACCTTCCGAAACGTGTTCGCTCCGACCGTCAAGCCACCGGTGCCAGCCGAGCACCGACACCGACGCCAGCAGCAGCTCCACGAGCGGATCGACGGACTCGCCCGACACGCTGTATCTCATCGACATCGTGTCGACTGACGAGGGTCGCGAAGGCGTGTTCGTTTGGAACGGGACGACGTACACCGCGGGCGCGGGCGAAGTCATCGGCTCTTCGCCTTGGAAGGTGGTCGAGGTCGGCACGGACTCGGTCGTTATGCTGTACGGCGACACGCAGGTGACTCTCAGTCTGGGTCAAGGCATCTCGAAGTAGCCGTCTCCCTGCCTGATGGCGTGACCCCGACCGTCCAGTGGACGTTCCTCTGTTCCCACCCGAGTCGAAGGACTGTCGCAGATGCGATACACCACCGCCGGCGAATCACATGGCCGAGCTCTCGTCGCCCTGCTCACAGGGGTCCCCGCAGGTCTTGCGATCGACATCGATCGCATCAACGCCGATCTGGTCCGACGCCAGTCCGGGTACGGCCGAGGTGGGCGAATGGCCATCGAGAACGATCGTGCGACGATCTTGTCGGGAGTTCGCTTCGGTGTGTCCATCGGCAGTCCGATAGCGATTACGATCGTCAATCGCGATTGGGACAACTGGACCGATGTGATGGCGACTGCCGGCAGCCAGAATGCGAGCAACCGCGTGGTTGCACCGCGACCGGGACACGCCGATCTATCCGGCATACAGAAGACGGGCTCCGACGACATCAGGGACGTGCTGGAGCGCGCGAGTGCGCGTGAGACCGCCGCGCGCGTGGCAGCCGGCGGCGTGGCCAAGGCGCTCTTGAGCCAAGTGGGGGTTCAGGTCACGTCCTACGTCTCGGCAATCGGGGACGTGGTGCTCGATTCCGCCGAGGCGGCCGACCCGGATCTCTCCGCTGCACGATCGAGCGAGGTGAGTTGCCCCGATCCCGCCACGAGCGAGCGTATGATGCGCGCCATCGACGCAGCCCGCGCGGCAGGGGAGTCGCTCGGCGGGGTGTTCACGGTGACCGCTACCGGGCTGGTCCCAGGACTCGGCACCTATGCAGAGGCGGAGGGGCGTCTGGACGCCCAGCTCGCCGCAGCTGTCATGTCCATCCCCGCGATCAAGGGCTTCGAGATCGGCGACGGATTCGCTCTCGCGGGTGTTCCGGGCAGCCGAGCACACGACGAGATCCTCTATGACGCCGAGCGCGGGTTTCACCGTCCGACGAACCATGCCGGCGGTCTTGAGGGCGGCATGAGCAACGGTGAGCCGTTGGTCGTGCGGGCCGCGATGAAGCCGATTCCCACGCTCATGACGCCTTTGGCGAGCGTGGATATCGACACGCTCGAGCCGGTGGATGCAAGTCGCGAACGGAGCGACGTGTGCGCCGTTCCCGCAGCCGCGGTGGTCGCAGAAGCTGAGGTCGCCTTCGTTCTTGCGCGTGCCTACCTGGACAAGTTCGGGCACGACGCGATGCCGGATCTCCTGCGGGCTCGCGACGCGTACCTTGAGCGTCTGCGGCGCGACGGCCGATGAATCACATCCTGCTCATCGGGTTCATGGGGGCGGGCAAGTCGACCGTGGGACGACTCGTGGCCGAGCAGCTGGGGGTGCCCTTCGTCGATGTGGACACGCTGATCGAAGAGCACGACGGCCGAGCCGTCAGCGCGATCTTCGCGGAGGACGGCGAGGCCGCGTTCCGTGAGATGGAGACAGCGGCGGTTGCGTCGCTGGAGGACCGCTCACCGTGCGTCGTCGCGTGCGGCGGGGGCGTGGTTCTCAGTGACGTCAACCGCGCGATACTCAAGCGGCTCGGTATCGTGGTGTACCTCAGGGTCACCGCTGCCGAGACGCTGGCGCGCGTCAGCAACGACACCACGCGACCGCTCCTCTCGGGAGCCGGCGGGGCGCTTGCCGCGGGCAAGTTGCTGGAGGCGCGTGAGGCGCTCTACTCGGCGGTCGCCGATGCCGTCGTCGACACGGTCGATCGCACACCGGAAGAGGTCGCGCTTCAGGTGATCGCGCTCGCTCGCGATCGGGGCGCGTCATGAGAGCCAAGGTCGTACCGGTGAACACGGGCGCGACGCCCTACGACGTGGTTGTCGGCCCGGGTGTTCTGACCCAGGTTGGAAAGCGGGTCGCCGCTCTCGGCAAGGGGCGGAAGGTCGCGCTCGTCAGCGACAGTCACGTTGCCGACCTCTTCGGCGCTCAAGTCGGATCGTCACTGGTCACCGCGGGCTTCGATGTCTTTCCGCTCTCCGTGGAGCCAGGGGAGAAGAGCAAGAGCTGGCAGGTCGCTGGGGAACTGCTCGAGGCATTCGCTCACGTCGGTCTCGGCCGCCGAGACCTCGTTGTCGCGCTCGGCGGCGGGGTTATCGGCGATCTGGCGGGATTCGCCGCCGCGTCGTACCTGCGTGGCGTTGACTGTCGTCCAGGTGCCGACCACCCTCCTGGCGCAGGTGGATTCTTCGGTGGGCGGCAAGACCGGCGTCGACTTGACCTCGGGAAAGAACCTCGCGGGAGCGTTCAAGCAGCCGCGTCTCGTCGTGGCGGACACCGACACGCTTCAGTCGCTTCCACCCGTCGAGTGGGCGAGTGGTTCGGCAGAGGTAGCCAAGAGCGCCGTGATCAGCGGAGAGCGATTCCTGCGCTGGCTTGAGACCAATGCGGCGCGCCTGCTGCAACGCGATGCCGCGGTCACGGCCGAGACGGTGGCGAGGTGCGTGCGATTCAAGTCGGGGGTTGTCAGCACCGACGAGAAGGAGGACGGCGTTCGTGAGTGCCTGAACTATGGGCACACGCTCGGCCACGCCATCGAGAAGGTCGCGGGATACGGGGTCGTGCCGCACGGCGTCGCTGTCGCCGAAGGCATGCGGTTCGCCGCCCGTCTCTCGGTCGAGGCCGGGGGCGGCAGCGTCGGGTTCGTGAAGCGGCAGGATCAACTCCTTGACGCCATGGGCCTTCCGACTCTCGTGGACGGTTACCCTCCCGCGGAGCTTCTCTCGGCGATGCAGTCCGACAAGAAGGCGCGAGGCGGCAAGGTGCGGTTCGTACTCGCCGAGGCTCCCGGGGTGTGGCGCTGCGAGGCGGTCGCCGATACGATGATCGCGGAACACCTGCGTGCTTGGGCCGCGTCGAAAGCGAGGAGCTTCCGAGTGAAGCGCATTCTCGTGCTCAACGGGCCGAACCTGAACCTTCTCGGCAGTCGTGAACCGGCCGTCTACGGCACCGTGGGACTCGCCAGTATCGAGTCGGACCTCGCGGCACTCGCGGAGGTGCTGGGGGTCGAGGTCTCTTTCGCCCAGAGCAATCACGAAGGCGAACTCATCGACCTTCTGCACGCCGCGCAGGGAGTCTACGACGCGGTCGTCTTCAACCCGGGCGCGTTCAGCCACTACTCCTACGCGCTGCGCGACGCGGTCGCCGCGATCGATACTCCCGTGGTCGAGGTGCACCTGTCCAACATCACCGCTCGCGAATCGTTTCGACGCGAGAGCGTCATAGTGCCCGCGTGCGTGGGCCAGATCAGCGGCTTCGGGCCAGAGTCCTACTCGCTCGGGATGCGAGCTGCGGTGAGCTCGCTGACCTGATGCTCCGCGGGCATCGGCGCGAGGCGACGAGGCATCCGCTGAGTCCGATTCCCAGGTGCTGACGGAGACCCGTCGGCCCGCGCTATCGACGCGACCAGGCCGCGATCGTCGAGAGGAACGTGTTGCGTCCCGGCATGCTCTGGGACAGGACGTCCTTCAGGTTGGGAGACGGCCGGATGTGCGGGTTCGTGCCGACGAGTCGGCGCCTCGATGATGGATGCGATGATGGAACCCGCGAAGCACAGGTTGTTGTCGAGGCGGATCGTCTGCGCGCAGAAGAGCGCGGCGGCTGTATCGGGCGGCGTCGTGTAGGTCTTGTTGGCGTTGCCGCCGCCACCGTTGAGGTCGTATGAGCGTGGGGGAGACCAGTCCGACGATTCCATCCGCCGGGAAGTTCTGGTTCGGGACACCGTCTGTCGGGCTGCATTCCCGAAGCGGGCCTGAACTCGTTGACGCTGGATGTCTCCGTTGCAGACGATCGCGCCGTTGCCCTTGTAGACGACCGGCACCGTGATCGTGAGGTCGCCGTCGATGAAGACCGTGCCGTTGACGTAGAGGGTGTCGTTGACCGCATCGAAGGCGAAATCGTCGTAGGCGGTCCCGCTGTTCACGGTATTGGTGGGATCGTAGTTGAACCTGCCAAACGACGTCGAGCCGTCGATCGTCACGTTCGTGGTCCCCGCGCCGACGTTTGAGCGTCCGCCGGCTGGACCGACGTACTTGTAGTTCGTCGACGCACCCGGCGCCTTGGCCGAGCATTCGCGACCCCGTTCCAGGTCGTATAGGTCGCACGCATCGCCGCCCGCAGGTGGTCTCGACGTTGACTGACGTGGTGTCGCCCATCTTGTTGTCGGCCGACTCGGCTATGGCCTTGGCATACATGCTGTCGAGGTAGGCGGCGTCAACGGCCGGCAGGGTGATCAGCGGTACCGTGCGGTTCAGGCGCGACACGTACCAGTTCCGGTCCCCGGCGTTTGGGGTGGTGCCGTCGCAGTACACGATGATCGGGGTGGCCGGCGTGCCCACCTGGCCGCTGCCGTTGAGCGTGACGTTGCCGTTCTTGATGAACAGCGGGCCCTTCTCGATGATGGTGTTGCTGCTCAGGTCCATCGTGCCTCGCGCGTAGAACGGTCCATAGATGCTGCTGTTGCCCTTCAGGGCCGCGCCGCTCGTCGGGTTTCCCTCGGAACTGATGTTCATGTCGTAGATGTTGAGGTAGAAGAGCTGCACCGTCACCGTTTCGGTCGTGCCGTCCAGACCTTGGCCGGAGGAAACGCAGCGGAACTCGTAGTCGTCGACCTTGGTCATGTCCACCTGGGCGCTGCCGGACGACAGTTCGGCCGTCGTCAACGTGATCGGGTAGTCCGCGGTCTGGAAGCCGTGGGCGGTGAGACGCGCCACAGCCATGTCGATGCCGGCGTTCGCGGATTGGAAGGCCTGCGATTCGCTCCGCACGGTTGCCGCTTCGTGGCTCGCTTGCTGGGCCAGGTACAGGCCACCCAGGGCCATCACGGTGAGGAATGCTGCCATACCCAAGACGACGGCGAGCGCGAAGCCGTCGTCGCTGGTGGCACTCCCACGCGCCTTGGTCAAGAGTGGGGCGGTCATCGAGTGGCTCCCTAGTCCCGGTTGCGGAATTGGATCGTGCGCGACTCGACCAGGCTTTCACCGCCGCTAGTGGCCTTGATGGTCAGATTCACCGACCTGGTCTGGTCAGGGATGTAGTCGGTATCGGTGATCGTATTGCCGTTCACGTCAACGTACGTGAACATGGGTGTGCCCGAACTCGACGTTGATGTTGTATCGACCGATGACGCCGTTCTGTATCGTGCGGTTGATGGTGCCGTCGTTGTTGAGCACCTGCGTCACGAAGCCGAATCGTCCCGTCGTTGTCTGCCGTGATCGTGTGGAGTTCGTAGTTGCCGTCGAGATCGCGGTCGGTCGTGCACACCAGCTTGTACGGTCCAGACCCGCCTTTGAGCTCGCGGTTCTGCATGATGATCTTCTCCATCGTGAGCAGCGGATTCGTGATCTGCTGCACGAGGGTCGCTTGGCGTTCGGCGAGCGCGTTTGCCCTCGAGATGGCCTGTTGTGCGGCGTACGCACTGGCCAGAATCGCGCCGAGAAGCACCAGCACGACCATCAACTCGGTGAGCGACATGCCGTCGTCGGAGGCAAGAAAGCGGCTGATGCGCTTGTTCATTCCGTCACCACCACTGGCTCCAGTCGTCCACTTGGGTGAAGCTGTTGTCGCTGCTTGTTGGTCTGTCCGCAGATCTGGGAGTAGGTGACAGTCGAAGTCGAGCCAGGCCCGGACGGCGTGTAGGTCACCTTGACCCGGTATCGGTAGACGTCGTTCTTGTCGAGACCCGTGCGTGTCAGTGCTGGGAGTGTCGTCGTGCCAACCGGCGACGTGTTCCACGTCCCGTTGACCGACACGATACCACTCATACGTGACGTCGCCCACGCAGGGGAACGTCGGTGGCGTAATCGAGAGAGTGTGCGTTGCGCTCGACCCTGATGTCGCGACGGTCCCGCTGACCTTGGGCCGAGACGTCTTGGGTCCCGAGACGACTGCTGTCGAAGCGGTGCCGCGAGGGCTCAGCGCGACGACCGAGAAGGCGTATCGCGAGAAGAACGCGCCGCCCGTGTAGTCGTAACGCATGCGGCTTGGGCTGCCGGCCGGGGTCGCCACGGTGACAGGGGTCTGGGCGGCCCAAGACGTAACGTCGGTGGCGCTGCTGTCCTGCCGGTACGCGACGATTCGGTGCTCGGGAGCCAGCGTGGGGGCGCCGTCCTGACCGGGAGTCCACTCAAGACGGAACGGCGACGCCTGGACACTCGGCGGGGTGACCACCAGGTTGCTCGGCGCCACATCCGGCGGGTTGATTGTCGACGATGTAGTGCCTGACCACGAAGGCACGGTCACTTCGCGTGTCGAGGACCTCGGCGATCAGCGTGATCGGGCCATCCGGGTAGAGGTACTTCGTGGTGGGGGAACCGTCGAGGTGTCCTCATAGGTGAGGGTGGTGTCCCAGTAGAACGGGTTCGGGGTGCTCGTGAAGTCATGCGCGTTCACGGCCCACTGCGCCCTTGCACCGCCGGAGGACAGGACGAGGCCGTTGCCACCGATGAGTCGCATGACGGTCAGAACGCCGTCAGTCGCCTGATGCGAGGCTATCGCACCAACACCGAACTGAGTCGTGCCCCAGATCGTGCTGCCTTCCGGAGGCGTGCCTGTCGTGAACGAGATCGTCGGTCGGCCCGCCGAGCCGCCGCCCGGGCTGCCCGGGTTCGTGGAGGGGTTACGCACGTAGGTCGAGACGGTGTACGTATACGATCCTGAGACCCGGCTTCGTGACGACGACGGTCAGGGAGAGCTTCTTGTAGTCGCGGCCGTTCGTCAGGTTGGGGTCGGGTACCCACGTGACGACCGGCGTGATCACGACCGACAGCCCGGCCTGTCGTGCCCGTCGTCGCCACGAGCGTTCCGGTCGGGGTACCACTCGGGGTTCCGACCTGGCCATAGGGCATGGCTCGGACGCTCTCGATGTACGAACCGGCCGAGTCGACCGCCACGGCGCGCAGCTTCGCGCTGGCACTCGTCTGGGTCGATGCTGCCACCAGTCCAAAGAGGCCGGTCAGCACGATGAACAGGATTGCGGCCGCGATGACCATCTCGGCCACTGTGAATCCTTGATCGCGCCTCATGCTCTCCGCTCCTGCCGTTGTATTCATCGCACAAGTATATAGTCCGGGCCCGCCTCGCGGACTCGTCGCATGACTAGTGTATCGGTCTGGGCTGAAGACTTCTTGAGCACGCCGCAGGGGCGGTCGTGACAGTCGTCACCTCGGGCAAGGCGCGGACTGAGGCCTACGCGGATGGAGTCGGGCTGAGATGATTCCTGCACACGACGGGGGACAGCCATGGTAGGAATCTACCACTGAAGTAACATTCAGCGGAGATGGCGCACAACTGAGCGCGTTGGCCCACTTCTGTGAGGAGCTATTCGTGAGTCTTTCGGGGCGAGTGTCAGCCGTACGGGATCTGCTGGAGCATGCGGCACTCGAGTCGCTTGTCCTCACGGATCCAGCCAACATCGCCTACCTTACGGGGTTCCACGGCGTGTTCGGCGACGATCCCGCACAGGTCGCTGTCATCTCGAAGGACGGCCTCCAGCTGTACACCGACTCGCGCTACGCCGAGGCCGTCAACTCGGCTGCGGCCGGCACCGAGTGGGAGATCCGAATCGCGGTCGGAGACCTTCTCGCCCACGTCTGCGGCGACTTGAATCGTGATGGTGTGACATCACTCGCTTTCGAGGATTCGCTTTCGTACGGCCGCTTCTCGGCGCTGAAGAAGGACTTCGAGGGCCGAGTTCTGCCGTCGGATGGCTGGCTTGCAGGCGTGCGCGTCGTCAAGGACGCCGACGAGATCGGCCGGATCACTGCGGCGCAGGCTTTGACCGATGCGGCCTTCGACCACATCCTCGACTTCGTCGCCCCGGGAATGACCGAGTCTCGGATCGCGCTCGAGCTCGAGTTCTACCTGCGCACGAATGGATCTGACGGCGTCGCGTTCGAGCCGATCGTCGCGAGCGGGCCCAACTCCGCGCTCCCGCACGCGCACCCGGGTCCACGAGAGGTCGAGCGCGGCGACTTTCTCAAGATGGACTTCGGAGCCCGCGTGGACGGGTACTGCGCCGACATGACGCGGACTGTCGTGTTCGGACCGCCAAGCGCTCGCCAGCGTGAGATCTACGACACGGTGCTGGCTGCGAATCTGGCCGGTATCGCCGCGGTCCGCGCTGGGCTCCCGGTCGCGATATCGACGCGGCAGCGCGCGCGGTCATCGATGCCGCCGGCTACGCCGAGAACTTCGGGCACGGCCTGGGCCACGGGGTCGGTCTGGAGGTGCACGAGCTGCCCGAGTGTCGGTGCGCGCGAGCGAGAAGCCGGTTCCTCTCGGCAGTGTGATCACCATCGAGCCGGGAATCTATGTCCCCGGGTTCGGCGGTGTTAGAATCGAGGACTTAGTGGTGGTCGAAGAAGCGGGCGCACGCGTGCTGACGCAGCTCGACCAAGGAGCTCATCGAGCTATAGACGACGCCCTTGGGGCGTGGCGATACGGTGGAGAAGGAGTACGGCAGTGTCCGTGACTACGGCGAACTTCAAGAACGGCATGTGCATCAGTCCACGACGGCAAGCGCTGGATCATCATCGACTTCCAGCACGTGAAGCCCGGGCAAGGGCGGAGCGTTCGTGCGCACCAAGCTCAAGGAACTCAAGAGCGGACGCGTCGTCGAGTACACGTTCAGGGCAGGCGAGAAGTTCGAGGACGTTCGCCTCGAGACCAAGAAGATGCAGTACCTCTACAACGACGGCGATACCTTCTACTTCATGGACAACACCTCCTACGAGCAGGTCGAACTCGACAAGGACTTCGTCGGCGAGCAGGCCAAGTGGCTCAAGGACAACGCCGAGGTCGAGATCATGACGGCCGACGGCGAGTACATGGGCGTCGAGCCGCCGATGTTCGTGGAACTCGAGGTGACCGAGACCGATCCCGGCTTCAAGGGAGACACGGTCCAGGGAGGTACCAAGCCGGCGACACTCGAGTCCGGTGCGGTCATTCAGGTCCCGATGTTCATCAACACCGGGGAGATCCTCAGGATCGACACGCGCGACGGGCGCTACATCACGCGCGTCTAGCGAACTCCCGCACGAGATGCTGCTTTGAGGCCGGACGCGGATGTACGCGCGTCCGGCCTCGTATATACTCGACGTTCACAGTTGTCCGTTCGGACGCGGAGGCAAGAGGTTCCGCGCCCGTTTGATGCACGCTTCACGCAAGGGGAACCGCGATGCGACCTGTGCACATCACCGACACGACGCTGCGCGATGCGCACCAGTCGCTGTGGGCGACGCGCATGGAGATCGGCGACATGCTGCCGATTCTTCCCAAGATGGACTCGGTGGGGTACTGGTCACTCGAGGTCTGGGGTGGCGCGACCTTCGACGCCGCGCTTCGCTTCCTTGACGAGAATCCTTGGGAGCGGCTGCGGACCATCAAGCAGCACTGCCCCAACACGCCGCTGCAGATGCTGCTCCGCGGGCAGAATCTCGTCGGCTACCATCACTACTCCGATGAGATCGTGAACCGGTTCGTCTGCGCGTCAAAGCGAAACGGCATCGAGGTCTTCCGGGTCTTCGACGCGCTCAACGACATCCGCAACGTGGTCGCCTCGGCGGAGGCGGTCAAGGAGTGCGGCGGCCTCTTCGAGGGCGCAATCTCCTACACCGTGAGTCCCGTGCACACGCTCGACTCGTACCTGGAGTACGCGCAGGAGCTCAAGGATCTCGGGGCCGACACGATCTGCATCAAGGACATGGCGGGCATGCTGACGCCGTTCCGTACCGAGAAGATGGTGCGCGCGCTCAAGAACGAGATCGGTCTGCCGGTGCACGTGCACTGCCACTACATCGGCGGCATGGCCCCGATGAACTACGTCAAAGCCGCCGAGGCCGGCGCCGACATCGTCGACACCGCGGTCGTCTCGCTGGCCTTCGGCAACAGCCAGCCCGCGGTCGAGACCATCGTTGCGGCGCTCATGGAGTCGCCGTACGATACCGGCCTCGATCTGGACCTGCTCTTCGAGATCGCCGAGTACTGGGAGGGCGTCCGCGAGCGCAAGCAGCTCAAGCGCGGCATCACCACCCTGCTGTCGATGGAGGTGTTCAGCCACCAGGTTCCGGGCGGCATGATGAGCAACCTGGTCTCGCAGCTCGAGGCGCAGAAGGCGAGTGACCGTCTCGGCGACGTGATGAAGGAGATCGCGGTCGTGCGCGCCGAAGTCGGCTATCCGCCGTTGGTGACGCCGATGTCGCAGATCGTCGGCACGCAGGCCGTCATCAACGTGCTGACCGGCAAGCGCTGGAGCGTCGTTCCCAACGAGATGAAGGACTACGTCCGGGGCTACTACGGCAAGGCGCCGGGTCCCATGGACCAGACCATCGTAGCCAAGGTGCTTGCGAGACGCTGAGCCGTTGGCAGCTGACATCCGTCCCGGATCGCTGGTCACGACCACGTATGCCGAGGTCGAGGCGGAGATCGGCGATCTGGCCAAGAGCGAAGAAGACGTATTGATGTACGCGCTCTTCCCGAACGAAGCGCGCCAGTATCTGTCCGCTCACCGGGAGGGCGCCGAGAAGGCCGTCTTCCTCATGAGCGAGGAACTTCACACTGTCAGGGAGGACGAAGCCGTGGACGTAGGTCAGATTCGCGAACTCATCAAGGTCATCGAAGCCTCGGACGTGTCCGAGGTCGTCATCGAAGAGGGCGAGTCGAAGATCACCGTGCGCCGTGGGTTCACCTCCGCTGCACCGGTTGCGCACGCGGCCAGTGCTCCCGCCGCGCCGGCGACCCCGGCTCCGGCCGCTCCGGAAGCGAGCGGAACGGTTGCTTCTCGGCCGGCGTCGTGGAAGTCGATCATCGCGCCCATGGTCGGCACGTTCTACTCGGCGGCCTCGCCGGGCTCGCCCGACTTCGTCTGAAGTGGGTGACGCCTTCGAGGAGGGTGCCACGATGTGCATCCTCGAGGCCATGAAGCTGATGAACGAGATCGTCGCCGAGGAGCCCGGTATCGTCCGCGAGGTCGCGGTCAGCAACGGGGATTCAGTCGAGTACGGGACCGTGCTCTTCTACTACGAGCCCAGCTAGCCGGAGGTGCCCGTGTTCGATCGTATCCTCGTCGCCAACCGCGGCGAAGTCGCCCTGCGCGTCATCCGGGCCGCCAAGGAGATGGGCATCGAGACCGTCGCCGTCTACTCGGAGGCCGACAAGGATTCGCTGCCCGTCGTGATGGCCGACCACGCCGTCTGCATCGGACCGGCCTCCGCGGCGCAGTCGTACCTCAACATGCCCAACATCATCTCGGCGGCGCTCCAGACCGGTGCCCAGGCGATTCATCCCGGCTACGGCTTCCTCGCCGAGAATGCCGCCTTCGCTCGCGCGTGCGAGGACTCAGGGCTCGTCTTCATCGGCCCGTCGCCCGATGCGATCGAACGCATGGGCGACAAGTCGGTCGCGCGCGAGACCATGGCCGCCGCCGGCGTGCCGACGGTGCCGGGCAGCGACGGTGCCGTCGAGTCCTACGAGGAGGCGCTCGCCTTCGCCGAGAAGGTCGGCTTCCCGGTGCTGGTGAAGGCCTCAGCGGGTGGCGGCGGCAAGGGAATGCGCGTCGCGCTCGATCCCGAGGACCTCAAGGTCGAACCTTGTTGCGGCCAAGACAGAGGCGGGTGCCGCGTTCGGCAACGACACCGTCTACATCGAGAAGTACCTTCTGCGTCCCCGGCACGTGGAGATGCAGGTTCTGGCGGACAGCCACGGAAACGCCGTGCATCTGTACGAACGCGACTGCTCGATCCAGCGGCGCCACCAGAAGCTCGTCGAAGAGGCGCCGAGCCCCGCGGTATCGCTCGAGCTGCGCGAGGCGATGGGCGAGGCGGCCATGAAGGCGGTCCGCGCCGTCGGCTACGTCAACGCCGGTACCGTCGAGTTCCTGCTCGACACCGACGGGCACTTCTACTTCATGGAGATGAACACGCGCGTCCAGGTGGAGCACTGCATCACCGAGCAGATCACCGGCGTCGATATCATCAAGGAACAGATCCGGATCGCCGCAGGCGAGCCGATGCGTCACGCCACGCAGGACAAGATCGTGAAGCGCGGGCACGCCATCGAGTTCCGCATCAACGCCGAGGATCCGGCGCACGACTTCCGCCCGCACCCGGGCGTGGTCAGCGTCTTCAACCCGCCGGGCGGCTTCGGCGTGCGCAACGACAGCCACGTCTACTCGGGCTACCGCGTGCCCTCGATGTATGACTCGCTTCTCGGCAAGCTGATCGTGTGGGGCGAGACGCGCGACGAGGCGGTCGCTCGTGCCCGCCGCGCACTCGACGAGTTCATCGTGGTCGGCATTCCCACGACGATCCCGTTCCATCAGGCGGTCGTTGAGAACCCCGCGTTCACACGCGGCGAAGTCTATACTGACTTCATCGAGACAGAGATGGCCGAACGGGCCCTGACAAGGAGTGCGACGCAATGTCAGATGAGATCAAACTCGAAGGTCTGGGAATCGCTCCAGGCGTTCTCGATACGATCGTCACTGTTGCCGTGGAAGGCGTCGAGGGCGTTGCGGCCGTCGGTGCCGCGGGTCTGGCCGGACTTGTTCAGAAGGGCTCGCGCAAGGGGTCGTCGCGCGCGGTCGATGTCTGCATGTCCGAGGAGGGCGCGATCAGCGTGACCGTCCACGTGCAGGTGCTGTACGGGCACCGGATCAAGGACGTGGCCAGCGCCATCCAGTCGGTCGTGGCCGATGCCGTCACGAGTCAGGTCGGCGTCGACATCGCTGCGGTCGACGTATACGTCGATGGCATCGTGTTCGCGGAGTAGGGCGCATGCACGAACGCAGTCGGGCACGGCGGCAGGCGCTCCAGATTCTGTATCAGAGCGACATCACCGGCGAAGGCATCTCGGAGATTCTCGACTCATCGACCTACTCGATCGAAGACGGCGAGCCCGATGAGTTCTGCCGCGAATTGGTCACCGGCGTGAGCACTCACCTCGAGGAGATCGACGCCATCATGGGCGAGGTGTCGGAGAACTGGGTGGTCTCGCGCATGCCGTTCGTCGACCGCAACATCCTGCAGGCTGTCGACGTACGAGATCTTCTACGGTGGCGACGATGTGCCGGCGAGCGTCTGCGATCAACGAGGCGGTCGAGCTCGCCAAGACGTACGGCGGCGAGGACTCCTCGAAGTTCGTCAACGGGGTTCTCGGCAAGATTGCCAGCAGACACGCAGGTTCAAGCGAGCAGGAGCCGCATCATGGCTGATGAGTCCTACAACTTCACGACCGCTCGGACGCGCCTGGAAGCCATCGTGACGCAGGTTCGCAAGAAGGACACCTCGCTTGAGCAGAGCCTCGACCTGCTCGAGGAGGGCGTCCGCCTCGCCAACGCGTGCACCGAGCTGATCGACCATGCCGACTGGGTCGCCGCGGGCGCCCCGGCCGAGGCCGAGTGCGCCACCGAAGACGCATCGTCCGGCGAGGTCGGTGAATCGCCCGCGACGGGTACGGAGACGGATCTCGCTGCCGACGACGTTGCTGCGGTCGACGGGACTGATGCCGAGGAACATGCCGAGGCCGAGGCGGATGATCTCGAGACGGCTGAAGACTCCGCTGACCCGGCGGATGAGGCGTGGGCCGACGACGAGGAGCCCATGGGTGATCTCGGAGCGGACGGCGACCCGTCGGCCGACGAGCGGTAACGCTGAGACTACGGTGCGTCGCTCAACGTTGGTCTTGTGAGCTGCGGGTACTATCCTCAAGGGACGGTGCGAGTCGTTTGCACCCTGATGCGATGTAGTGGAGATGATGGGCGAGGTGCCCGATCGCGTTCTCGATTCCATAGAAGCGCCCTGCGACGTCAAGACGTTGAATGACGCGCAGCTGCAGCAGCTCGCCGCTGAGATTCGCGACGAGCTCGTCTCCACTGTCTCGCAGACCGGCGGGCATCTGGCGCCGAACCTCGGGGTCGTTGAGCTGACGCTGGGAATCCACCGCGCCCTGGATTGTCCCGCCGATCGCATCATCTTCGACGTCGGGCACCAGTCCTACGTCCACAAGCTCATCACGGGTCGGCGCGAGCGCTTCTCGACCCTTCGCCAGTACGGGGGCGTCTGTGGCTTCCCCAAGCGAAGCGAGTCTCCGTACGACTCCTTCGACACAGGTCACGCGTCCGATTCGCTGTCGGTGGCCCTCGGACTCGCGCTTGGCGCGGGACGCGCGCGGTGGCGACGAGACCGTGCTCGCGGTCATCGGCGACGGTTCGTTGACCGGCGGCATGGCGTTCGAGGCGCTCAATCACATCGGCCATCTCGGCACCCGGCTCGTGATCGTGCTCAATGACAACGAGATGTCGATATCGCAGAACGTCGGTGCGCTGGCGAGCTACCTCGCTCGTGTCAGGCTCGATCCCCGCTACAACAAGCTTCGTGACGGCGTGGAGTCCAAGCTTGCCAGCACGATGATCGGGCGTATGTTCGTGGGCGCTGGCGAAGCGGTGAAGGGCTCGGTCAAGCAGCTCCTGGTCCCCGGCATGCTCTTCGAGGAGCTCGGCCTGAAGTACGTCGGCCCGATTGACGGACACGACGTGGGGCAGGTCCAGGCGGCCGTTGAGCGCGCCAAGACCAACGACGGACCCGTCATCATCCACGCGGTGACTCACAAGGGCCAGGGCTACAACCACGCCGAGGACCAGCCGGACGCCTTCCACGGAATCGGGCCGTTCACGATCTCGACCGGAAAGACGAACGGTTCCGGCGGCCCGATCAGCTTCACGGAGGCGTTCTCCCGCGCGCTCGTCGCCGAGGCCGCCAAGGACGAGCGAATCGTCGCCATCACCGCGGCGATGCCTTCGGGCACCGGGCTGGACGCGTTCGCCGAGAAGTACCCTGAACGCTTCTACGACGTCGGTATCGCCGAGGAGCACGCGGTCGGCATGGCAGCCGGACTTGCCGTCGGCGGTCTGCTCCCGGTCGTCGCGGTCTACTCGACGTTCATGCAGCGCGCCTACGACCAGATGATCATGGACGTCGCGCTCCAGAACCTCCACGTGGTCTTCTGCCTCGACCGCGCCGGGCTTGTCGGCGAGGACGGGCCGACGCACCACGGCGTCTTCGACCTGAGCTACCTGCGCTCCATCCCCAACATGATGGTGCTCGCGCCGTCCGATGAGGCGGAGCTGGCGATGCGCTGCACACGGCGCTGGTCGCTCGAGGGACCGGTTGCGATCCGCTATCCGAGAGGCGCCGGCCGCGGGGTCGAGATTCCCGCCGAGCCGGAGGCCTGGGAGGCGGGGCGAGCGGAGATTCGCTCGCGCGGGACCGACGTGGCGCTCCTCGGCGTCGGGCGGACCGTTCCGATGTGCGAAGCTGCGGCGGAGATCCTCGCCGAGAAGGGTGTCTCGGCGAGCGTCGTCAACGCGCGGTGGGTGAAGCCGCTCGACTTCGAGATGGTGTCGTGGGCGGCCTCCGAGCATCGGCTGGTCGTCACCGTCGAGGAGAACACGTCGATGGGCGGCTTCGGCGGTGCGGTGTGCGAGGCGCTTGCGGACCTCGGGCTGCTGACCCCCGTGTTGCGTATGGCCATCCCCGACTGCTTTGTCACGCACGGCGCCATGGCGAAGCTGCTCTCCGACGTCGGGCTGACCGCCGAGAGTATCTCGGCTGCCGCGCTGGGTCGGCTCGACGATATCCCCTCGGCGCCCGCGATGGCGTCAGACGAGCAAGTCGTGGCGGAGGCGAAGGCCCGTGACGCGGAGCCGTATCGACGTCCTCCTCGTTGAGCGAGGGCTCTTCCCGTCGCGTGAACAGGCGAGGGCGGCACTGCTCGCGGGTGAGGTGCGCGTCTCCGACCAGGTCGTGAGCAAGGTCGGTCAACTCATCGACGAGGACGCGCCGATCACCGTGGCCGAGAAGCAGCGCTTCGTGTCCCGCGGTGGAGAGAAGCTCGCGGGCGCGCTGGACGCCTTCGACCTCGACGTCGCTGGTCTCCGCGTCGTCGACGTCGGCGCCTCGACCGGCGGGTTCACTGATTGCGTGCTTCAGCGGGGCGCCACCTCCGTCTGCGCCATCGACGTCGGCTACGGTCAGCTCGCCTGGTCGCTTCGAACCGACCCACGCGTCACCGTCTTCGAGCGGACCAACATCCGCGCGGCCGAACCCGCCGACCTTGGGCGCTCCGTTCGACCTAGCGGTCGTCGACGTCTCCTTCATCTCGCTTCGCAAGGTGCTGCCCAACCTGCTCGCGCTGATCGCCGAGGATGACGGCCAGCTCGTGGCGTTGGTAAAGCCGCAGTTCGAAGTGGGTAAGGGTCGCGTGGGAAAACGGGGCGTCGTCCGAGATCGGCTTCTCCACGAGGAGGTCCTCGAGGCGTCAGCGGCCGCGTGCCGGGAGGCAGGGCTGGTCGTGCGCGGGCTGACCTTCTCGCCCCTCAAGGGTCCTGAGGGTAACATCGAGTTCTGGATGTGGGCGGCTCGCAGCGGTTCACCTGCCGAGGAGAGCGCACGGAGTGTCGTGGACATGGCCCACGCGAAACTGGGAGGCTAGACCGATGCGCGTCTTGCTCGTCCCCAACACCGCGAATCCCGAGGCCGTCGCCGCTGCGGTGGACCTCGCGACATGGCTTGCCGGCCGCGGGCTGGAGCCGCAGCTGGCTACCGCGGACGCCGCGGAGTGCGGGCTGGCCGACCTGGGCATCTCTCCGTCCGAGATCGCCGAGCCGGTGCTCACGGTCGCGCTGGGCGGCGACGGCACGATTCTGAAGGCCGTGCATCTTCTGGGCGAGGTCGAGGTCCCGGTCCTCGGCGTGAAGTTCGGCAGACTGGGCTTTCTGTCGGGCGCCGCTCCGGGGTCGATGCGCGCGGCGGTCGAGACCGCGCTGGCGGGGGAGGCACGACTTGAGCGGCGGGCGACGCTGAACGCCGAGGTGGTCATGGACGGCCGAAGTGTCGGCCGGTACCGCGCACTGAACGAGGTCGTGGTGGCGCGCGGTGCATCAGCACGTGTCGTCGCTTTGGACGTGGCAATCGACGGACATCGCGTCTTCGCCACGCGCGCCGACGGGGTGATCGTCGCCACCGCGACCGGGTCGACCGCATACGCACTCTCGGCGGGCGGACCGGTGGTCGCGCCGGAGTTCGGTGGCATGGTCGTCGTGCCGGTCGCTCCTCATACGCTGCAGTCCCGGGCGCTTGTGACCGGGCGCGCCGACATCGGTCGAGATCACGCTGCCTGACCCCACGCGCGCAGACGCGTGCGTCGTGGTCGACGGTCAGCCGATGCCCTGTCGCCGGTCGATCGAGCGCGTCACGGTCGCGAGGGGCGATCACGACGTGCTGCTCGTGAAGCTCGACGGGCGCGACTTCTACCAGACCGTCGCCGAGGAGTTCTTCGGGGGCGCGAGGTGATCGAGGAGCTCCACGTCAAGGACCTTGCCCTCATCGAAGAGGTTTGGCTTGAGTTCCCGCCCGGCATGACCGTCATGACCGGGGAGACGGGTGCCGGAAAGACGGCTCTCGTCGGTGCGCTCAAGCTACTGCTGGGCGAGCGCGCCGACGCAGGGGCAGTGCGAGCCGGGCAGCCCGCGGCTGTCGTCGAGGGCCGGTTCGCCGAAGCGGGGCCCGAGGAGACGGTCGTGACGCGCAGGGTCGGCTCTGACGGTCGCAGCCGCTGCACGCTCGATGGCCAGATGGCGACGGTCGGAGCCCTTGGCGGAGCGTCTCGGACCGCTCGTCGACCTCCATGGTCAGCACGAGCACCAGGCGCTTCTGACGCCCTCCACGCACGCGGCGTATCTGGATCGATGGGCGGGTGCCGCTGCATCGACGGCGCTTCAGGACTACCGGGTTGCGCGCGCCGACTACGCGTCGGCCGTGCGGGCGCGCGCCGCGCTCGAGGAGCGTCTTGCGAGTGCAGCGCGGAACGTCGACTACTACCGTTTCGTCGCCGAGGAGATCGACCGTGTGGATCCCGCTGCCCGGCGAGGACGAAGCGCTGGAGGCCCGCCTTCCGGCGCTCCAGCACGGCGAGCAGCTCGCTGCGGCCGCGAACGGCGCGGTCGAGGCGCTGCGCGGGGACGGGGGAGCGCTGGACGGCGTCGCGGCCGCTGCCGCATCGCTCGCCCGGGTCGAGCGAATCGACCCGGCGCTCGATGAGCTCGCCGGGCGGCTCTCGGAAGCCTCCGCGCTTCTCGACGACGCGAGCGCTGAGATTCGCGTCTATCGCGACCGCGTCGAGCATGACTCGACGGCGCTCGACGAGGTCATGGAGCGTCTCGGCCAGCTCACCGGTCTGATCCGCAAGTACGGTCCCGATCTCGACTCCGTGCTCGCCGCGCGGGCCGAGGCGGCCGAGCGTGCTGGCCGTTCGCGAGCAGGGCGCCGAGGAGTCAGAGCGTGCCCAGGCGGACGTGGACGCAGCTCGCAATCGGCTGATGGAGGCCGCGGCGCGGCTCGACGCGGTCCGTCGCGCGGCCGCCCCGGAGTTCGTCGAAGCGCTGGCAGCGGCCGTCTCGGATCTGGCGATGTCGGGTGCGTGGTTTGAAGTCGCCTTCGGGGAGTTGCCCTTCGACTCATGGACGGCCGACGGCTCGCACAGGATCGAGTTCCTGTACGCGCCCTGCACCCGGTCAGCCGGCCCGCCCGCTCGCGCGCATCGCGTCCGGCGGCGAGCTGTCGCGAGTCATGCTCGCGCTCAAGGGGGTTCTTGGCGAGGCCGACACCGTCCGCACGCTGGTGTTCGACGAGGTCGATGCCGGCATCGGAGGCGCCACCGCCCACACGGTCGGCAGGCGTCTCGCACGCGCTTTCGCGCACGCACCAGGTAATCGTCGTCACGCATCTCGCGCAGGTTGCGGCGTACGCAGACGCCCAGCTCGTCGTCGAGAAGAGCCTGTCCGAAGACTCGGCAACCACCTCGGTCAGAATCGTCGAAGGTGCCGATCGCGAGGCCGAGATCGCACGGATGCTGTCCGGCAACGACTCGGACGCGAGTCTGGCTCACGCTCGCGAGTTACTCGCAGAGGCCGCGGCGACGCGCTAGAGTCGGTCGTGCGTCGAAGAACCCGCCACACAGGAGACACATGCGTCATCAAGGTACCGCGAAGCTCGACAAGCGAACGAAGGACCTGGCCAAGCGGCTGGGTCCTGACGACGTGGCGATCATCGACCACGTTGACATGGATCGCGTGAGCGCGGAGTCACTTGTCGCCACCGGCGTCGAGGTAGTCGTCAACGCTGCTCCGTCGATCTCGGGAGCCTATCCCAACGTCGGCCCGCTCCTGCTCGCTCGCGGCGGCGTCACGCTCATTGACGACGTTGGCCGCGACATCTTCGACAGCCTCGACGAGGGCGATCAGATCGAGGTTGTCGGCGATGAGGTCCTGCGCGACGGCGTGGTCGTCGCCCGGGGTACCCGGCTGAGCGTCTCCGAGATCGAGAGCAAGATGGAGGCGGCCAAGGCCGGTCTCGGCGAGCAGCTGGACCGGTTCGCGCGGAACACGATCGAGTACCTGGACAAGGAACGGTCGATCCTTACCGATGAGACCTGGGTCCCCAAGACGAACGTCGAGATCTATGGCCGACAAGTCCTCGTGGTCGTGCGTGGATACGACTTCAAGCAGGACCTTGATGCCCTCAAGCCATACGTGAGCGAGATGCGACCGGTGATGATCGGGGTCGACGGCGGTGCCGACGCCATCATGGAGGCCGGGTTCACCCCCGACATCATCGTCGGCGACATGGATTCCGTCACCGACGCCGCGCTCAGGAGCGGCGCGCAGCTCATCGTCCACGCGTACGAGGACGGGCGTGCGCCCGGCATGGACCGTCTCGTCGCACTGGGAGTCGAGGGATCCGTGTGGCCGCTCGCGGCGACGAGCGAGGACCTGGCACTGCTTCTTGCGTGGGAGTCGGGAGCCGACCTGATCGTTGCCGTCGGCACACACGCCAATCTCGTGGAGTATCTCGACAAGGGGCGCAAAGGCATGGCGAGCTCCTTCCTCGTTCGTCTCAAGGTCGGGCCGAAGCTCGTGGACGCAAAGGGTGTCAACAAGCTCTACCGCGCCTCGGTCGGTCCGGGCTACCTCATCCTGATCGTCGCCGCCGCGCTCGTGGTCGTCTCGGCTGTCATATTGATCTCGCCGGTTGCCCGTTCGTTCATCGAGCTCATCGTTCTGCGCATCCGCGCCTCGTTCAGCACCTGACCGTCTCGCAAGGAGTGGCCCCGTGTACAACATCAGGTACCACATCGCATCTCTGGTAGCCGTCTTTCTTGCCCTGGCGCTCGGGCTCGTTCTCGGCGGCCTTGTTGTGCGGCAGGGCGGCTTCGATCAGCAGCAGAGCGCGATCGTCTCGGGGCTGCAGAAGGACTTCACCAAGCTCAAGAGGCAGAACTCCGCGCTGAAGAGCGACCTTGCCTTCGAGAAGGCCTACGGGACGCAGATGACAGCCGCATGGGCGGCTGGCCGGCTGACCGGCCGTACGGTGCTCGTGATCGACAGCGCCGACAAGGGCTCGCCGGGAGGTATGGCTGTCGCGGCCATCAAGGAAGCCGGAGGAAACGCGGCCGTGGTCACCATGGCCAAGCCGAAGTTCGGTCTCGGCGACAAGTCGGTGGCCGCCGCCGTCCGCTCGGTGGTCGGAAGCTCGACGGACCTCAACACCGCCGTGGCGAGCACCCTGGCATCCGAGTGGAGCCAGCCGGATGTGGAGCGCCCGCTCACCGAGGCGTTGCAGAAGGCGGGCGTGATATCGGTCAGCGGGCTTTCGGCAAGCACCGCGACGACGCAGGTCGTCGATGTCGCAGCGTTCGACGGCAAGCCCGACGCGCTCGCCCTCGACATCGCACAGGCGTACGCGGCAGCAGGGCGCTACGCGATCGGGGCGCCAGGCGCCCGTACCCGACACCGGGGTGGCGGCAGCGGCAGCGGCGCGAAAGCTGTCGGCATTCGACACGCTTGGCACCAGCGCCGGGCGTTTCACGCTGGTCGCACTGCTGACCGGCGGCGAGCAGGGCTACTACAGCATCGACGCCAACGCCACGTCGCAGTTCCCGCCGGTGCCGCAGCCGTAGGCGGTCGGCTAGGAGCTCTCGCGGCGGACCGGAGCCTTCTGACGCCAGAGGACGAGCAGTGCCAGCGCCACGTGCACGAGTTGGCGGCCGCGGTGTATGAACCCCTGAAGGTCGCGCCCCGTGGCCGCATGAGACATCGTCGTGGGGACCTCAACCAGCCGGAAGCCGGCTCGAAGCGCCCTGACCGTGAGCCCGACCTCGACGCCGTAGCCCGCCGAGAAGGGCCGGACGGTGGCCAGACATGCGCGCGTGAGCGCGCGCTGTCCCGACAATGGCGCGCTCGCCTCGAATTCGCCGCCGAGCCGACCGATCCCCCAGCGTGCAAGGTTCTTCACGAGGCCGAACCCGGCCTTGCCGGCGGGGGGCGGGAACGTCGCTATCGCCATGTCGGCCGTGCCCGCAAGCAGCGGGGCGGTCAGGAGCGCACCTTGCGACGGCGGTGCTGCCCAGATCGCCGTCGAGGAGCAGGACGATGTCGGCGTCTTCCACGCGCTTCGCGCCGAATTCAAGCGCGGCGCCCTTGCCGTGCGAACCGAAGAGCCGCACCACCTTGGCGCCGGCCTTCTCGGCGAGCTGGTCGGTATCGTCTTCAGAGCCATCATCGATCACGATGACGCGGGTCACGCCGGGGATGGAGCGTGCGGCCAGGACCGTCTCGGTGATGGAGACGGCCTCGTCGCGCGCGGGGATGAGCACCGTGATCTGCACGGCTACTCACGACCCTTCGCGCGTGAACGCGACACGAGTCGCTTGACGCTGTCGATCGCCACGGCAACTTCGCTCACGCCGAGGAGCCTGCCGATCGCGATGGCCAGCGCGAGTCCCACGATTCCGCCGGCGACGACCTGCAGGAGCGAACCGCCGATGCCGTCGACGAGCGGCGCGAGTGCGAGCGCCACCGCCCATGCGGCCACAGCAGCAAGCACCGAGGCGATCAGCATTCGGCCGAACACCGAGGCGACTCCGCGAAGGTCGTAGCCGCCGATGCGGCGACGGAGCAGGAGGGCGAGGGTCGCGGAGCTCAGCGTGAAGAACACAACGTCGGCAATGGGCAGGCCGTTTATGCCGAGTCCGGGCCAGGCTCCGATCCCCGTGGAGAGGACGACGTACAACCCGACCTGAACGACAGTGAGCACCACGTTCACACGCATCGGTGTGCTGGTGTCCTTCAGCGAGTAGAAGGTCCGGAGCAGGAACATGGTGCCCGCGTAGAAGATGAGGCCCGACGCCCACCAGCGCAGCGCTCCCACGACGAGCGGTACGTCGGAGGCGCGGAACGCGCCAACGCGATAGAGCGAAACCAGCGGCGTTGCCAGGGCGATCAACAGCGCCGAGGTAGGAAGCATCAACACGCCGGTGGTTCGCAGCCCCCGAAGGAATGTCTCCTTGAACTCCTCGAGTGTCCTGTCGTCCTGCGGCGTCGGCGAGTTCGGTGAAGACCGCGGTTGCCAGCGCCACAGCAAGGATGCCGTAGGGGAGCTGGTAGAAGATCCAGGCGTAGGTCAGGATCGACGGGCCGGTCGGAGAGACGGCGAATGCTGATGCGTTGCGAAACGACACCGCGACCAGATTGGTGACCACGTAGATGACCGTCGGTACCGCGAGCACGAGCATCCGGCGCAGCGCCGGGTCATGGAGCCCGAGTCCCCAGCTATGGCGCCACCCGGTCTTGAGCAGCGCGGGGACCTGCACGGCGAACATCACCAGGACCGCAAGGGTCGTTCCGACGGCCAGTACCACGAGCGCTACGCCGATGTTGCCCTTGAGCACGACGAACGCGATCATCGTCGCGATCGCCACCATGTTGTTGAAGATGGGTCCGACGGCCGGCCAGAAGTACTTCCGTTGCGAGTTCAGAACCGCCGAGATGACCGAGCCAGCCCCGTAGATGACGACCTGGATGGCGAAGAAGCGGAAGAAGAACGTCGCAGCCGTGACCACCCCGGCGGACTGCCCAGCGGGCATCCGGAACGTCTGGGTCCAGACGAACGGGGCGGGGAACAGCGTGCCGATGACGGCGACCGCGCCCAGGACCAGAACCGTCAGGTTGAAGACGTGGCTGGTGAAGCGCCACGCAGTCTCCTCATCCTTGGTCTCGCGCAGCTCCATGAACGTCGGAATGAACAGCGAGGAGATGATTCCGCCCGCGGCCAGCTCGAAGATCATGTTGGGGATGTTGTTGGCGACGCTGTACGACGACATCAGCGGACTTGCGCCGAGCGCGAACGCGGTCGCCCACATACGGAGGAATCCGGTGACGCGCGAGAGTGTCGTGGCGGTCGACATCAGCGCGGCGGAGCGGGCGATGGAGGGTTTGCTGATGGCGGAGTCCTTCTCGTCGGCCGGCCGGAAGCCGTGCGGCTCGGAATGGTCCGGGCCTTGTGCCCGTGACGCTACAAGTGTACCGAAACACCGACACTCGGCCGTCTCCGTGCATCCGCGACGCTTCTTCCGACCGAAGGGGGACCGTCCTCGGTCGCGTTTCGCCGTCGCTGTGGTTGGTTTTCGGTATACTCGGCACGGGCGCTGACGCCCGGGATGCGCGGATCCGCGCACTCCGCTCGCACGATTCCCCTCGAACTGTCGAAACGGCCGAACGGACACGACCGTGTCCTGCACGCCGGCTTGGAGCGGCATGAAGCGAGCTTGGCCGATACTCGTGCTGATCGCCACGTTGGCCGTGGCCGGCCTCTGCGACGTTTCTCGCGCGACGGCCCGGCCTGAGACTCCTCGAGCCGACCACGTGACCATCGTCCTTGCTCCGTATCTCACGTGGGCGGACGTCACCGCCACGACGACCCCCAACCTGTGGCGAATGGCCGAGCAGGGCGCGGTCGGCGTAGTGAATTCGCGAGCTCGTTTCCGGGATTCCGTGGAGCCCGCATCGCCGATCGAAGCCGCGCTCGGGCTGTCGGCTGGGGCGGGGGCCCAGCCCGACTTCTCGGCGTTGGCTGCGTACAACGCGACCGAGACGGTGGCGGGTTCCCAGACTGCCGAGGAGGTATACCGTCACGTCTTCGGCGGCGGAATGGACGGGGCGCACCTGACGTATCTGGGGCTGCCCGCCACGCAGGAGCTCAACGACACCTACGCGCCCGGCGTCGTGCTCGGTTCGCTGGGTCAGGCAGTACGCGACGCTAACGGGCTGACTGCGGCCGTCGGCAACTCCGACTCCGGCCTGGCCGATGCAGGACAGACGCGCGCACTGAGGCCTGCGGCCGTCGTGGCGACCGATCTCAGAGGGCTCGTACGATTCGGCGACGTGTCGACCGACCTGCTGAAGACCTCGCCCGAGGCGCCCTACGGCGTGGCGACGGACCTCCAACGGTTCGCGAAGGTCTACGCCAGCGCAGATGAGTATGCGCAGGGCCACAAGGGGCCATCCTTGGTCGTGCTCGATCCCGGTGACCTCACGCGAGCCCACCGCTTCGGAGCCCAGGCCACGCCCGACGTGCGGCGCGCTCAGTGGAGCGCTGCGCTGAGCTCGTTCGACGCTGTTGTCGGCATGGCTGAAGAACGCACCGGTGCCAACGACGTGGTGATCGTCGTCTCCCAGGCGCTGTACTCGTCGCAGGCAGGGAGTCCCCGGCGGACTCGGGCCCGTGGTCGTTTCCGGTGAAGGCTGGAGCGGGTACGTCTCCTCGTCGTCCACGCATCGCACCGGTGTCGTGACCAATGCCGACGTGACCGCGACGGCGCTCGAGAGCATGGGGATCGAGCGACCGGTCGCGGTGCTCGGGGACGCGATGGTACCCGTGTCGGGACAGGCGGCGCTGGTCACGCGGGCGGCACGCGTGTCGCGGGTGAGCGACGCGGCGATCGCGATCGATGCACCCAAGGCGGGCGTCCTCAACTTCTTCATCGGCCTTGTCGTTCTCCTCTTCGGCGCGACTGCGCTTGTGCTCAGCCTGTCCCGCGGGATGAAGGCTCGCACCCGTGCGGACCTGCGTCCGCGCGCTGCAGGCACTCCTGCTGCTCACGCTGTCGGTGCCGCTCGCCGGGTGGCTCATGTTCCTGGCGATGCCCCTGCCGAGAAACCCTCAGGTCGCGGTTGCATCGCTCGTCGGCGCGGCGGCCGTGGTGTGGGTGCTCGCGCTTCTTGCTTGGCGCCGCCTGCCGTATCGAGTGCCCGTGGCGGGCCTCGGCTTTGGGCCTCGCACTCGTGATAGTCCTCGACCAGCTTGCCGGCGCCCCGTTGTCGGCTGTCGGGTTCTTCAGCTACTCGCCGCTTCTCGGCGCGCGCTACTACGGGATGGGCAACGAGGCCGCGGCGCTCTTCTTCGGCGGCTCGCTCGTGGGGGCGGCGCTTCTGCTCGATCAGTGGCCCGAGGCGCGGTGGAGCCTCCTCGGGCGGCGCTGGGGTATCCCGGCACTCGGCGTCGTGGTGGTCGGCAGTGCCGCCGCGCCCTTCTTCGGCGCCAACGTGGGCGTTGCGGTCTGGGCGCTCGCAGGATTCGCGTGCGCGTGGATGCTGATGAACGGGCGCGCGTTCGGCGCAAGGAGCATCTTGTCGATCGCGGCTCTGGTGGTTGCTCGCGATCGCGGTCTTCTCGGCGATCGACCTGCTGGGGGGCGGTCAGCAGACGCATCTCGGGCGCGCCTTGGCGAGCGCCGAGCAGGGTGGGCTCTCAGAGCTCTGGTCCATCGTCGCACGCAAGGCTGCAACGAACATCCGCGTGCTCTCGTCGACCAACTGGTCGTGGATCCTGGGCGCCTCGCTGGCGTTCCTCGGCTTCGCGCGATTCCGGCGCGATGGAGGATTCGCCGAGTTTGCGGCCGAGAACCCGTGCTTCTCAGCAGCTGTCGTGGCCGCACTGGTGGCCGGCGTGATCGCCCTGCTCACGGAAGACTCGGGGATCGTCATTCCCTCGCTCATCATGCTGTACGTCGGCACCGGACTCGCCTGGCTGATGCTCGCACGGCTGACCGCCTCTGACTCGAAGGAGAGTACGTGACCGACGCCACCGCCTACGCCGTGTCCTTGGTGCTGCTGCTCGTGGGCGCCATCATCGTTCCCTGGCTCGCGATGCGCGCGCTCGTTCCGACCCTCGAGTCGACGGGACGCGGGCTTGCCGAGAACTACCGGGGGCGTTCGGTCGTCGTCGGTCTGGGGCTCGTCTGGATCATCTGGACGCTCGGGCTGTTGACCGTCGGATTCATCGATTCCCTCTACGCGAGCCTCATCTCCGCAGGAGGGCCTTCCGATCTTCAGCGAGTTCGCCGTCGACGGCCTGCCCTTCCTGCTCGTGCTGGGCGCGTTCGCGCTCGGCATGGCGGATGACACGTTCGGTTCATCCGCCGACAAGGGCTTCCGCGGTCATCTCTCGGCGCTGTTCCACGGCCGGCTGACCACGGGCGCGCTCAAGCTGTTCGGCATCGGTCTCCTTGCGGCCTTCTCGATGGCCCCGGACTTCGGGTCGCTCGAGGTGCCGGCGTGGGTGGTCACTGCGGAGTGGGTACTGCAGGTTCTGGCCATCGCGCTGACCGCGAATCTCCTCAACCTGACCGACCTGCGTCCCGGCAGGGCGCTGAAGGTCTACTCGCTCCTGGCGATCGTGGGGTGCGTGTTCGTCGGCGTGTCGTCGGGATGGGCGATCGTGCCTTTGATCGCGCTGATCTGCTTCGGGCCGGTGTTCGCGATATGGGGCTTCGACCTGCGCGAGCGGGGGATGCTCGGCGACGCCGGGGCCAACGCAGCGGGCGCCATGGTCGGCTGGGTGCTGGCCAACGCGCTGGTCGCATGGTGGTGGGCGCTGGCGGCCTACGTCGTGCTCGCGTTCGCGCTCAACGTGCTGTCCGAGAGGATCTCCTTCTCGTCTGTGATCGAGAAGACACCGTTTCTGCGCTGGATCGACGGCCTCGGCCGCGTTGGCGAAACTCGCACCCCATCTGAAACGCGCGACCGCTAGAATCAGGTAGACGGCCGCACAAGACAACGTCGGCACCGACAGGGAGTTGGACTGAGACTCATGGCGACAAAGCACATCTTCGTGACCGGGGGCGTCGTATCCTCGCTCGGCAAGGGAATCACCGCAGCCTCGCTCGGCCGCCTGCTCAAGGCCCGCGGACTCAAGGTGACGATCCAGAAGCTCGACCCCTACCTCAACGTGGACCCGGGCACCATGAGCCCGTTCCAGCACGGCGAGGTCTTCGTGACCGACGACGGCGCCGAGACCGACCTGGACCTCGGCCACTACGAGCGCTTCATCGACGAGTCGCTGACGCGTGACTGCAACGTCACCGCCGGCTCGGTGTACCAGACGCTCATCGGCCGAGAGCGCCGCGGCGACTTTCTCGGCGGGACCGTGCAGGTCATTCCGCACGTCACCAACGAGATCAAAGACCGCATGAACCGCCTCGCCGAGCAGACCCAGCCCGACGTGATCCTCACCGAGGTCGGCGGCACGGTCGGCGACATCGAGTCGCTGCCGTTCCTCGAGGCCATCCGCCAGATGCGCAAGGACAAGGGCCGCGAGAACGTCTGCTACATCCACGTGACACTCGTGCCCTGGATCGCCGCGTCCAGCGAGCTCAAGACCAAGCCCACGCAGCACTCGGTCAAGGAGCTGCGAAGCATCGGTATCCAGCCCGACTTCATCGTGTGCCGCTCCGACCGTCCCATCGACGTCGGAATCCGCCGCAAGATCGGCCTCTTCTGCGACGTCGATCCCGGCGCGGTCATCTCGGCGATCGACGCTCGAAGCATCTACGACGTGCCGCGCAACCTCGCCGCGCAGGGGCTCGACGAGATGGTCATCGACCGGCTCTCGCTCGAGTGCGGCAAGCCCGACATGACCGAGTGGGACGCGTTCGTCGCTCACTCCGCGTCGCTCGCCGACGAGATCAACATCGCGCTCGTGGGCAAGTACGTGCAACTGCCCGACGCCTACCTCTCCGTCAACGAGGCGCTCGATCACGCCGGGATCTTCCACGACCACAAGGTCAACGTGCAGTGGGTCGACGCCGAGTCGCTCACGCCCGAGGAAGTCGACCAGATACTCGCGAAGATGGACGGCATCCTCGTGCCCGGCGGATTCGGCATTCGCGGAATCGAGGGCAAGATCCGCGCGGCCTGCTATGCGCGGGAGAACAAGGTGCCGTACTTCGGCATCTGCCTCGGGCATGCAGGTGGCGGTCGCGGAGTTCGCGCGCCACGTTGCCGGCCTGTCCGGAGCGAACTCGGCCGAGTTCGACCCGGTCACCGAGCACCCGGTGGTCGACCTGATGCGCGATCAGCAGGACGTGAGCGACATGGGCGGCTCCATGCGCCTGGGAACGTATCCGTGCAAGGTCGTGGAGGGAACCAAGGGCTACGCCGCGTACGGTGAGGAGCTCATCTACGAGCGGCACCGCCACCGCTTCGAGGTCAACAACGCCTACCGCGAGCGGCTCACCGAGGCCGGGCTTGGTCATCAGCGGCCTGTCGCCGGACGGCAAGCTCGTCGAGATGGTGGAGCTGCCGGACCACCCGTGGTTCCTCGGCAATCAGGGCCATCCCGAGTTCAAGAGCCGCCCGACACGGCCGGCGCCGCTGTTCCGCGACTTCATCGGGGCGGCCGTGGCGTTCAAGAACGCCCGCCCGGAGTGACTCGCATCGACGAGACGCGCCTGCTCGAGACCTTCCTCGACCTGGTGCGCATCGACAGCCCGACGGGTTCCGAGGCCGCGTGCGCCGCGTACTGCGCGGAAGCCCTCGAGGACGCCGGCTGCGCGGTTCGCTTCGACGACAGTGCCGAGGCGACCGGCTCTGACACCGGCAACCTGATCGCCGTCCTGCCGGGCAGCGCGCCGGGCACGCTCGGGCTGTCCGCGCACATGGACTGCGTCGAGCCGTGCCGAGGAGTCGAGCCGGTCGTCGTCGACGGCGTGGTCCGCTCGGCGGGCGCCACGATCTTGGGCGCCGACGACAAGGTCGGGCTCGCGGCCGCCATCGAGGTCGTGCGCCGCCTCGCCGAGACCGGTGGCGACCATCCGACCGTCAAGATCGATCTTCACGGTCCAGGAGGAGATCGGCCTGCACGGCGCCAAGCACCTTGAGCGCCGACGATGCGGCCTGCGACCTGTGCCTGGTGCTCGACGCCGCCGGCGCTCCGGGTGGGATCGTCGTCGGTGCGCCGACCCACTACACCTTCACCGCCGAGTTCACGGGCCGAGGCCGCGCACGCGGGCGTGCAACCCGAGGAGGGCATCTCGGCGATCCGCATGGCGGCCGACGCGATCGGTCGCATGGAGCTCGGGCGGCTCGACGCGGGCACGACGGCGAACGTCGGCTCGATCGAAGGCGGCGGCGCGACCAACGTCATCGCCGCTCGCTGCGCGCTGACCGGCGAGTGTCGCTCGCTCGACCGCGAGCGTGTCGAGTCGGTGCGCTCGGCGATGGACTTCGCGATGCGAAGCGCCGCCGCCGAGCATGGCGGGGAGCGTGGCCATCGAGTGGACTCGCGAGTACGAGGGGTTCTCGGTCGGCGAGGACGAACCGGCGGTGCAGGCTGGTCTCGGCGGCGTGCGTCGACGCGGGGCTCACGCCAGAGCTCTACACGACCGGCGGCGGCTCCGACGCCAACGTGCTCGCCGCGATGGGCGTCGACACGCTTGCGCTCGCGTGCGGCATGAGCGGCGTCCACAGCACCGACGAGCGGCTGGCCGTCGCCGACATGGAATGCGCTTGCGGCACTCGTGCTGGCGGTGGCGAGGCGCATGGCGGCCGAGCGATGCGCGATGAGGCTCGTCTGGGCGACGGTCCTGAGTGCATCCGAAGCGCTGACTGCGGCTCTCGAGGAACTCGATGTCGTCGACCGATGACGGCCGGCCGCACTCGGTCGCGCTCAACTACCCGCGCTCGCGGGCGCGTGCTGTGCGGGCGACCGGGTGCTGCTCAACACCACCGCCGTCGAGCTGGGGCTCGGCACAGGCGGCAAGCACTTCGTCGTCGCGCGGCTGGGCGAGGGGAGCGGGGTGGCGCTGGACACTCCGTCAGGTGGCCACATCATGAAGCTTCGCTACACGCCGCTGCAGATCGACGTGGTCTCGGTGGAGTCGCCCGAGAGCCCATCGCACGACGTGATGCAGACCGCGGACGACCTCGGCGGCATGCCGGTGGTCTGCTGCGGGCTGCACAGCCAGGTTCCCCTTGTGGCGGCGGCCATCAAGAGCGTCGACCCGGAGTGCCGCGTCGTCTACTGCATGACCGACGCCGCGTCGCTGCCCCTGCCGCTCTCCGAGCGTGATCAGGGGCAGTGTCGCCGCGGGGCTCGTGGACGCGACGATCACCTGCGGGCAGGCGTTCGGCGGCGAGTTCGAGGCGGTCAACCTGCACTCCGGGCTCCTCGCGGCACGCCACGTGGCGCGGGCCGACGTCGCGATCGTCGCGATCGGTCCGGGCGTGGTGGGCACCTCGACAGCGTTCGGGCACGGGGGCGTGGCGCAGGGCGAGGCGATCAACGCCGTCGCGGCGCTCGGCGGGACGCCGCTGCCCGTGCTGCGGCTGTCGTTCGCCGACACCCGCGAGCGTCACCGCGTGGTGAGCCACCACACGCTCTGCGCGCTCACGCGGGTCGCGCTGGCGCCCAGCGCTCGTCGCGGTGCCCGCGCTGCCGACGGACCAGGCCGAGCAGGTCGACGCGGCGCTGGAGCAGGCCGGCGTCTGGAAGCGCCACACGCGCGTGCGGATCCCGCTCGAGCGAACGCCTCGCCGGACCTTCGCGGGGTCGAGGTCACCACGATGGGCCGGGGCCGACGGACGACCCTGCGTTCTTCGCGGCGTGCTTCGCCGCGGGGGCAGCGGCCGTCGACGTCGCCCGCGGTCTGAGCGACGATTCCGTCAGGACAGGTGCCGCGCCCGACAGCGGCGAGAGCGCCTAGCGTACGGTGAGCGTCGAGGGCGATGCCCCGACCATGGTGACCTGCGTGTCGCCGCTCGATCGCGGTCGCGTAGTAGCGGTACTCGCCCTTCTTCGCCGGCGCCTTGTACGTGGCTCTCCACGTCTGCGTCGTCCCCGACGTCGAGACCTTCTTGAGCGCGTAGGTCTCGTCGAATCCGCCGGACTTCGCGGTGACGCGCATCGTCACCTTCTCGGGCTCGCCCTTCACCTTCGCGGTCATCGTGATCGACCCGGACGCGGCCACGCTGTCGGGCTGGATCTCGCGCGAGACCACGGTGAGCGTCGCGGTCGGCGTCTGATGAGGACTTCTGCGTGTCCTCTGCGGCCGCTTCCAAGTCAGCAGTCAGCTGCGCGTTGGCTTCGGCCACGCGCCGCAAGGGAGGCCTCAGAGCTCGCGAGACGCGATTCGAGTGCCGCGGACTTGGCGTTCGCGTCGGCGACCTGGCTCGAGAGCTCCTTGCGGGCAGCGTCGACCTTGCTGGCGGCCGTGTACTGACTGAAGAAGTACATGCCGACCAGTCCCACCCCGAGACCGATGATCAGCGACGTGATCACCCAGCCCCAGAACTTGCTCTCCTGCATCCGCATGTATGCCATCCGTCGACTCCCCTCAGGCCTGTGTGGCCGCTGATGTTCCCTATTCATCATAGTATGAGATGCTCCACGGGTCGCCTCGGCATGGGGGAATCGGCCCACAGACGTGGTTTGAACCGACTCGCGCTTGGCGTAAACTGATGCAGGTTTTGCCTATCTCGATACATGCGCGGCGTGCCTGACGTCCGCGCAACTCAGCCGAGAACCGACAGCCGAAAGGGAGTGTGCACGTGATTGTTGGAGTGCCCAAGGAGATCAAGAACAACGAGTTCCGCGTCGGAATGACGCCCGGCGGGGCGCGCGAGTTCGTCACGCACGGCCACACGGTGCTGATCGAGAAGTCCGCCGGCGATGGCTCGTCGTTCACCGATGCCGAGTACCTCGCCGCCGGTGCCGAGATCGTCGACACCGCCGAGGAGGTCTTCGCCCGCGCTGACATGATCGTCAAGGTCAAGGAGCCGCAGGCCGTCGAGATCGAGCGGCTTCGCCAGGGCCAGATCCTCTACACCTACCTGCACCTCGCCCCCGACTACGAGCAGACCATGGGCCTTCTCGGCTCGGGTGCGGTCGGCATCGCCTACGAGACGGTCGAGCTTCCCAACCGCTCGCTCCCGCTGCTCGCGCCGATGTCTGAGGTCGCCGGCCGCATGGCCGCTCAGGTGGGCGCGACCTACCTGCAGAAGCCGTTCGGCGGACGCGGCGTGCTCATGGGCGGCGTTCCCGGTGTGCTGCCGGCCAACGTGGTCGTGCTCGGCGCCGGCGTCGTCGGCATCAACGCCGCCTACATCGCCATGCGGCATGGGCGCTCACGTCAGCGTCCTGGACGTCAGCCTCGACCGTCTGCGCTACATCGACGAGCTCTGGGGCAACAAGATGCGCACCATCTACTCCAGCAAGCACAACATCGAGCGAGGCGGTCTTCGCCGCCGACCTCGTCATCGGCGCGGTCCTGCTCCCGGGCGCCAAGACGCCGTACCTCATCACCAAGGACATGCTCCCCAACATGAAGCGCGGCTCGGTCGTCGTCGACGTCTCGGTCGACCAGGGCGGCTGCATCGAGACCACGCACGCCACCACGCACGCCGATCCGACCTACTTCGTCGACGGCGTCCTGCACTACGGCGTCGCCAACATGCCGGGCGCCGTGCCGAACACCTCGACGCTCGCGCTCACCAACGCGACGCTTCGCTACGGTCTCGCCATCGCCGACAAGGGCTGGAAGCAGGCGGTCGCCGACGACGCCGCGCTCGCCAAGGGCGTCAACGTCGCTCGAGGGCAAGCTCACGTACGCCAGGTCGCCGAGGCGCTCGGCCTCGACTACACGCCGCTGGAGTCGCTCCTCGCGTAGGCGACGCTCACCACATCTGCATGAGTCGCTCGATGGCCGTCCCTTGCGGGGCGGCCATCTGTCGTTCGCCGACGACACGTTGCGCTTCAGTCGTCGCCCGTCCTAACGTGGAGCGTGCCGAGGATTCTCGGCCTGTGGAGGGAGAACCGTGTTTGGCTTCATCGGACTGATCGTCCAGATCGCGGCAGTCGTCGTCGGTGTCCTCGTGCTTCTGTGGCTCGTCGGCTTCCGCGTCATCCGCAGCGACAAGGTCGCGGTCGTCGAGAAGTGGTGGAGCCCCAAGGGCTCGATCAAGGACGCCATCATCTCGCTGCACGGCGAGGCGGGCTACCAGCCCAACGTGCTGCGAGGCGGCATCCACTTCCGCTCGCCGCTCATGTACAGGGTCCACGTCATGCCGCTCGTGACGATCTCCCAGGGCAAGATCGGCTACGTCTTCGCGCGTGACGGCGTGCCGCTGCCTCCGGGGCAGACGCTGGGCAAGGTGATCCCGGGCAACACGTTCGAGGACGTCACGGCGTTCATGCGAGGCGGGCGGCCAGCGAGGTCCGCAGCGCCAGATCCTCCGAGAAGGCACCTACGCCTTCAACCTCGCGCAGTTCATCATCATCACCGAGGCGCAGATCTACTACCTGCCGATGGGCTCGGCCGCAGGACCAGGGCACCATCCAGATGATGGCCGCAGCACCTGAACTCGGTCGACGGGTTCAACCCCATCGTCATCAAGGGCGCCGACGACAAGACCGGCATCATGACCGTCAACGACGGTCCCTCGCTGCCGATGGGCGACATCATCGCGCCCGAACGTCGGCGACAAGCAGGGCGACGCCAACTACCACAACAACTTCCAGGACCCCGAGGCGTTCCTCGCCGGCGGCGGCTTCCGCGGGCGCCAGTACCAGGTGCTCACCGAGGGCACGTACTTCGTCAACCGGCTCTTCGCCACGGTCGAGCTCATCAACAAGATCGTCGTGCCGGTCGGCTACGCGGGCGTCGTGGTCTCGTACTACGGCCCCAAGGGCGCCGACACGTCCGGCGAGGAGTACCGGCACGGCGAGCTGGTCGCCATGGGCAACCGCGGCGTGTGGAGCGAGCCGCTCATGCCGGGCAAGTACGCGTTCAACACGTACGCCGGCTCGATCAGCATGGTGCCGACCACCAACATCATCCTCAAGTGGATCGCCGGGCAGACCGGCGACCACAACTTCGACGAGAACCTCGCCGAGGTCAGCCTCATCACCAAGGACGCCTTCGAGCCGCTGCTGCCGCTGTCGGTGGTCATCCACATCGACTACAAGAAGGCGCCGCTCGTCATCCAGCGCTTCGGCGACATCAAGATGCTCGTCAACCAGACGCTCGACCCGATGGTCTCGGCGTACTTCAAGAACATCGGCCAGACGCGGACGCTCATCGAGCTGCTCCAGCAGCGCTCGGAGATCCAGGCGAAGTCCAGCGTGGAGATGAAGGAGCGGTTCGAGCACTACAACCTCGAGCTCGAAGAGGTCCTCATCGGCACGCCGCACTCGGTGCCCGGGGACGACAAGATCGAGCAGATCCTCATGCAGCTGCGCGACCGGCAGGTCGCGGTCGAGAAGCTCGAGACCTACGAGAAGCAGCGCATCGCCGCCGACAAGGAGCGCGAGCTCCGGCAGGCCAACGCCGTCGCCGCAGCAGCAGACGATGCTCACCGAGTCCGAGATCAACATCAGCATCCAGGAGAACGCCGGCCGCGCCGAACTGCAGCGCGCGACCCAGGACGCCGAGCGGGTCAAGACGCTCGCGGGCGCCGACGCGGAGCGCGTCAAGCTGCTCGCCGGCGGCGAGGCCGAGCGCGATCAGGCTCGTCGCGGCGGCCGACGCCGACAAGGAAGCGCGCGTCGGCATCGGTCGCGCGATCGCCATCGAGGAGCAGGTCCGCGCCTACGGCGGCCCGCAGCTCCAGCTCATCCAGGAGGTCATGAACCGGCTCTCGCAGGCCATCGAGACCGCCGGCATCCCGATCGTTCCGCAGACCTACGTGCAGATGGGCGGCGGCGGCAGGGCGAGGGCGAGGGCGGCGGCGCGCAACGCGTTCGGCCTGCTCATGACGCTGCTCGCCACCGAGAAGCTCCAGACCACCGGCGAGATCGGCACCAGCCGACCCCGAGCAGGCCGAAGCCGCTGCGCGCGATCCGAGCGAGCCTCCGCGACCAGATCACGCGAGCGGTGCCCGCCGAGCAGCCGGCGCCGCCGCCGGGTCCGAGCGCGCTGCGAGAAGCCGAGCAGGCCTGCCGAGAAGCCGCAGGCTCCGCGCCGGACCCAGCCGCCGAGACGCAGTCCGGCCCCACGGCCGCGGGCGCCGACGCCGATGACGCCGGCACCGCCAGCAGCTAGACCGACGCGTCCAGAGGCGATCGACCGTGACGCCCGCTCATGCTGGCGGGCGTCACGCGTGGCTCGGCGGTGTGGCCAGCGCCTATACTGGTGCCGTGGACACCTACGTCAGCGAGTACCTGGGGCATCTCTCCGTCGAGCGCGGGTACTCTCGGCATACCATCGCGGCCTACGGGCGCGACCTGCGCGACTACGTCGGCGTTCCTCGTCGGAGCGCGGCGTCGACGACCTCGCGAGCGTCACGCGCGACGACGTGACGGCCTTCATCGCGGCGCTGTGGGAGCGCGGGCTGGCGCCCAGCACGGTCGAGCGGCGGGTCGCCGCGGTCAAGGGGTTGCACAAGTTCCTGGTGCGCGAGGGCATCACCGACAACCACCCGACCGCGCGCCTGCCGCTGCCCAAGGTGCCCGAGCGGCTGCCCGAGGTCATCTCGATCGAGGAGATCGACCGGTTCCTCGGCCAGCCGTTCCCGGACTCGCCGGCGGGCCTTCGCGACCGCGCCATGCTCGAGACGCTCTACGGCTGCGGCCTGCGCGTGAGCGAGCTCACCGGGCTCGACCTGGCCGGCGTCGATCTGGGCGCGGGCTACGTGCGGGTGTTCGGCAAGGGGGGCAAGGAGCGCGTCGTGCCGATCGCCGGCATGGCCGCCCACGCCCTGGACGCCTACCTCAGGCACGGGCGGCCCTACCTGCGGCCCAAGAGCTCGCTGCGCGGGCGTCGACGCCTCGGCGGTGTTCGTGAACGCGCGGGGCGGCCGGCTCTCTCGGCAGGGGGTGTTCGGAATCGTGAGGGCCTACGGCGAGCGGGTCGGGCTCGAAGATGCACCCCCACACGCTGCGGCATTCGTTCGCGACGCACCTGCTCGAGGGCGGCGCGGACCTGCGTGCGCTGCAGGAGATGCTCGGCCACGCGGACATCACGACGACACAGGTCTACACGCACGTTGACCGGCGCCACGTTCGCGAGGAATACCTCTCGACGCACCCTCGCGCGCGCATGCGCTGAGCGCGTCGACCGACTCGTGCCGAGTGCGGATTTTCCACTCGATTAGCGGGTAGCATTGGGATAGTATGGAAGTGACAAGACAGTTCCCAGTCCTGAGGAGGGAGATCTCTGTGAGATCGAAATGGGTCAAGTACGGGGCGCTCGTACTCGCGGTGGCTCTCGTCGGCGCCATGATCGCAGGCTGCTCCGGCGGTTCGACCAGCGGTTCCGGCACGACCACCGAGCCCGAAGACCGAGGTCAAGGCCGCCATGGTCACCGACATCGGCGGCCTGGGAGACAAGTCGTTCAACGACCTGTCGGCCGCGGGTCTCGAGAAGGCCGAAGAAGGAGCTCGGCGTCGAGATCAAGGTCGTCGAGTCCAAGGCTCCGACGGACTACGAGAGCAACCTCACGCAGCTCGCCAACGCCGGCTACAACCCGATCTTCGCGGTCGGCTTCCTGATGACCGACACGGTCACCAAGGTCTCGACGACGACGCCTGACGTCATCTACGGCGGCATCGACGAGTTCTTCGAGCCCGACCATCCCCAACGTCGTCGGCATCACCTTCAAGGAGGCCGGAGGCCGGCTACCTCGCCGGCGTCCTCGCCGGCTCGCTGACCTCGCAGACCAACGTCGATCCGCGGATCAACGACAAGCTGATCCTCGGCTTCGTCGGCGGCATGGAGATTCCGCCGGTGCAGGCGTATCAGGCTGGCTTCATCGCCGGCGCCAAGAAGGCCAACCCTGCCGTCGAAGTGAAGAGCATCTACACCGGCTCCTTCACCGACCAGCAGAAGGGCTACGAGGCCGGCAAGGCGCTCATCGAGCAGGGCGCTGACATCGTCTTCGCCGCCGCCGGCCAGACCGGTCTCGGCACCGCCAAGGCCTGCCAGGAGAACAAGGCGCTCTTCATCGGCGTCGACTCCGACCAGTTCCTGACGATTCCGGCCATCGGCGACACCATCATCACGTCGGCCATCAAGAAGATCGACGTCGCGGTCTTCGAGACCATCAAGAAGGCCGTCGACGGCACGCTCAAGGGCGGCGTCAACGAGGCTGCTCGGCATCAAGGAAGACGCCGTCGGACTCGCGCCGTACCACGACTGGGACTCCAAGGTCCCTGCCGAGACCAAGGCGCAGGTCGACGCTGCCAAGGCCGAGATCGCCGCCGGTACCGTCACCGTTCCGAGCAAGTAGTCTGCGTGTCAGACTCGCTTGTGAGTCGCTGAGTACAGCAGGGGCGGTCGGCCGAGCCGGCCGCCCCTGACACGCGAGGGAGCCTTCATGCCGGAGACACCGCGTGCCTGTTCCCGCGACATCCTCAGCCGAGTGCGAGGGCGACGCGCCCATTCTGCGGCTCGTCGCACGTCACCAAGCGATTCCCGGGCGTTCTCGCGGTCGACGACGTCTCGCTCGACGTCCACTGCGGCGAGGTCGTCGCGCTTCTCGGCGAGAACGGCGCGGGCAAGTCGACGCTCATGAACGTCGCCTACGGGCTGCTCGGCGCCGACGCGGGGGAGATCATCATCGACGGCGACGATCGTCGACGTGAAGGGCCCCCGCCAGGCCATCGACCTGGGCGTCGGCATGGTGCACCAGCACTTCATGCTCGTCGAGACGCAGACGGTCACCGAGAACATCGTGCTGGGTCTCGAGCCCACCAAGTTCGGCGTCATCGAGCGCGACCGCGCGCGCGAAGAGGTCGTGCAGATCTCGCAGCGCTACGGCCTGAAGGTCGATCCCGACGCGCGCGTGATGGACCTGTCCGTCGGCATGCAGCAGCGGGTCGAGATCCTCAAGGCGCTCTTCCGCAAGGCGCGCATCCTCATTCTCGACGAGCCGACGGCGGTGCTGACGCCGCAGGAGGTCAGCGAGCTCTTCGAGATCGTCCGCCAGCTCGTCGACGAGGGCCTGGCCGTCGTGATCATCACCCACAAGCTCGACGAGGTCATGGCGTTCGCGGACCGGATCGTCGTCATGCGCGCCGGCCGGGTCGTGGGGGAGACGCAGGCCGTCCGAGACCGACGAGGCCGGCCTCGCCAAGATGATGGTCGGCCGCGAGGTCGTGCTGCGCATCGACAAGCAGCCGTCGACCGCCGGTGACGCCGGTGCTCAAGATCACCGACCTGCAGCGTGGACGACGACCGCAAGCTCGAAGCGGTGCGCGGCGTCTCGCTCGAAGTGCGCGAGGGCGAGATCGTCGGAATCGCGGGGGTCGTCGGCAACGGGCAGAGCGAGCTGGTCGAGGCGATCACCGGACTGCGACGGCCCAAAGTCAGGGCACCGTCCTGCTTCGCGAGCAAGGACATCACCCACGACGGCCCGCGCAGCACGATCGCCGCCGGCGTCTCGGTGATTCCCGAGGACCGGCAGCGCCGGGGACTCGTCCTCGAGTTCGACCTCGTCGAGAACATCGCCCTCGGCGACCACCGGCGAGCCCCGTATTCGCGCAAGCAGGCATCCTGGACCGCCGTGCCATGGACGACGTGGCCAAGACGCGCATCGCCGACTTCGACATCCGCACGCCGAGCGAGTCCGTCGCCGCCGCCAACCTCTCAGGCGGCAACCAGCAGAAGGTCGTCGTCGCCCGCGAGCTCGGCCGAGACCCGCGAGCTGCTCATCGCCGCGCAGCCGACGCGCGGGCTCGACGTCGGTGCGATCGAGTTCGTGCACCGGCAGATTCTCGCCGCGCGGGACAACCGCAAGGCGGTGCTTCTCGTCAGCATGGAGCTCGAGGAGATCCAGTCGCTTTCCGACCGGATCCTCGTGATGTTCGAGGGCCGGGTCGTCGCCGAGTTCGTCGGGCGGGACGGTGACCGAAGAAGAGCTCGGCTACTTCATGACCGGCGGCGGCAAGGCCGACCGCGACGTCGACGAAGGACGTGCCGTCTCCAGCCAGCCGAGGGGTGAAGATGTCTGACAAGATCCCGCCAGATCGGCCTCCTCGCCCGAGGGCATGGAGAAGCGGTTCGCGCTTGAGCGCGAGCGGACCGACAGGATCGTACGAATCGTCACGCCGTTCATCTCGGTGGCCATCGCCATGCTCATCGGCTCGCTGTTCATCCTCGCCTCCGGGCACAGCCCGGTCGAGGCGTTCGCCGCGCTCTGGCAGGGTGCCTTCGGCACCCAGCGGGCCATCGGCGAGACGCTGCTGCGCTCGACGCCGCTGATCTTCACGGGCCTCGCGCTCGCGTACGGGCTTCCGTGCCGGGCTCTTCAACATCGGCGCCGAGGGCCAGCTGTTCCTCGGCGGGCTGGCTGCGGCGTGTCGTCGGGCTCTGGGTCGGCGGGATGTCTTGGATCGTGTCGGTTCCGATCGATTCTGCTCTCCGCAGCACTGGCCGGTGCGGCGTGGGCGTTCATCCCGGCGCTCATGAAGGCGCGCATCGGCGCCAACGAGGTCATCACCACGATGATGTTCAGCTACATCGGGCGGTACTTCGTGTCTCATGGGTCATCACCGGTCCGATGATGGACAAGGGCGGCATCCCGCAGACGCCGCAACTGCCGCCCAACTCGATTCTTCCGCGGATGCACCTCCTCGTGCCGTTCCTGAAGCCGACTCGGGCCCACACGGGCATCCTTCATCGCACTGCTCGTGGCGCTGCTCGTCTGGGCGGCGCTCAAGTACACCACGCTGGGCTTCGAGGCCCGAGCGGTCGGCTTCAACCCGTTCGCATCCTCGGCCGGCGGCATCTCGGTCTCCTCGACGATCATCAAGTCGCTCTGCATCTCGGGAGCGCTTGCGGGTCTCGCCGGCGCGGTCGAGGTGATGGGCGTCTACGGCCGGCTGTTCGACAGCTTCTCGAACGGCTTCGGCTTCACGGGCATCGCCGTTGCGCTGCTCGCCAAGAACAACCCGATCGGCGTCATCCCGGCAGCGCTGCTCTTCGGCGCGCTGTCGGCGGGCGCGGGGACGATGCAGCTCGAGGCCGACGTCTCCCAGCAGGTCGTCGCGATCATCCAGGGCATCATCATCTTCCTGATCGCCGCCGAGACGATCGTGCCGTGGGCGCTCGAACGCTTGCGCAAGCGGAAGGCGGTGAGCCCCGTTGCTGTCTAGCATCATCACCCCAGATCTCTTCGCTGCGGCCATCCGGCTCGCCACGCCCATCGCGCTCGCGGCGATAGGCGCCTCGATCTGCGAGCGCTCGGGCATCGTCAACATCGCCATGGAAGGCCTGATGCTCGTCGGCGCGTTCGGCGGCGTGATGGGAGCGCTGCTGACCGGATCGCTCTGGGTCGGCGTGCTCGGCGGCGCTCTTCGCGTCGTGCCTCTTCGCGTCGCTGCACGCGTTCGCCTCGATCAACCTGCGCTCCGACCAGGTGGTGTCGGGCACCGCGATCAACATCCTGGCGATCGGCATCACGGGATTCCTGATCGAGATGATCTTCGGTCGCCCCGGCAACGTCGGCGTCAGCGACAGCGTCATGGCCGAGCAGGTGCTCGGGCATCCGGTGACGGACGGTCTCCACGATCCAGCCGGTCTTCAGATTTCCCTGCCGGCGGTCCGGGCTTCCTCGGCACGGTGTGGACGTGGATCAACACCATCTTCTTCAGCTACACGCCCATCGTGTACGCGGGCATCTTCTTCGCGATCTTCCTGACGTGGGCGATGTTCCGGACCCGCTGGGGACTGCGTCTGCGCGCGCTGGGCGAGCATCCGCGTGCGGCCGACACCGTGGGCATCAACGTCGTTCGCGGCCGCTGGTTCGCCGTGCTGATCTCCGGGTTCATGGCCGGCCTCGCCGGCGCGAACCTGTCGCTCGAGCAGGTCGGGGGCTTCTCGGACAGCATGACCAACGGGCGCGGCTTCATCGCGCTGGCGGCCAACATCTTCGGCCGCTGGATTCCCGGGGGAGCGTACCTGGCGTCGCTGCTGTTCGGTTTCGCTGATGCGCTCCAGCTCAAGCTCCAGCTCTTCAGCGACGTGATCAGAGATCCCGCCGCAGTTCTTCCTGATGCTGCCGTACCTGCTCACGGTCATCGTGCTGGCGGGCGTGGTCGGGCGCGCAGTGGCGCCGGCGGCGCTCGGCAAGCCGTACAAGGCCAAGGGCTAGCGCCCAGCCGCGTTCCGCCGATCAGACGTTCAGCTCACGGGGCCTTCCGCATCGGTGCGGGAGGCCCCGTGCTCGTCCTGCTTCTCGGCGGGGTCGTCCGATTCTGAGTCTGCACGGATCCGCGCCACGACGAACATCACGATGGCGACCAGCACCAGGATGCAGCGCATCCATCGGAAGCTCCGGTCGCCAGCTCCCGCGCAGGAGCGAGCGAGCGACGTAGAGCGCCGCGACGATGACCGGGACCGACCACAGCGGAAGTCGGACGCGCGGTCTGGGGAGCACGTTGTGGCTCCTCCGTTCGCCTCGGTCACTCGGCAGGGGGAGCGTGTCGGAAGGCGATCGAGGCCTCTTCGGCAGCGGCGTCGTCCGCTTCGGCCGCGCGCGCCGCCGAACGGCGACGACTGCCGGGAACGCCAGATGAGCCACGATCACGACGACAACCAGCAAGACCGGGGAGAGCGCGATGATGACGATGATGAGCGTGCGAAGCAAAGCAGCGGCAGCCTGGATGCCGGCCGTCACCGCCGCCGAGAAGCCCCAGGTACCGCCAGCCGGCTGGACAAGCGCGCCGGGAGCCGACAGGGCGAGCGTCAGCGTTGCCATCGCGGCCTGGCTGTCGAGATAGGCGATCTGCGCCTGCATCGCCTCGATCTCGCCGCGGACCCGGGAGAGCTCGCGCTCGATCTCGAGCATCTCGCTCACCTTGACGGCCTTGTCGAGGAACCCGCGAAGACGGATCTCCTCGGCTTGGAGGTTCTTCAGCCGCGCCGAGAGATCGACGTGCTGCTGAGTGACGTCGCTCTGGGCAGCGGACTGGCTGAGGACCTTGCCGAGCTTGGCTGCCTTCGCCTCGACCGAAGCGAGCTTCTCGGCGGGGACGCGGAGCGTCACCTGTGCGCTGCTGGATTGTGAGCTGGAGCTGGTCGTCCCGTCGCCGAGCGGGACCGGCGCGCCGCCGCCCTCTCCGGTCTGAACGTTGAGCTGGCGATCTCGGAGCCGGATGCTGCTGCGAGCGCGCGCACGGCTGCGAGTGCCTTGTCGACATCCTCGACCTGGATATCCATCGAAGCGGTGGAGATGATCAGCCGGTCTGGAGCGACCGTGCTCGCCGACTTGGCCTCGCTCTGCGCGATTTCCGGCTGGCTCCGAATCAGCCGGTGGCAGGGGAGCAACAGCGGCGCCTCCGAGTGACGTGGTACTCGTAGACCCGCTGTCGGCGTTTCTCGTGCGAGCCTGCCAACGAGCACCCTGCCGACGGCCGCGAGTAGTGCACCGATCGCGAGAGTGCGAGACCGCTTGCCGAACGAGTCGCTGCTGAGTGCCCATGATCGTTCCTCCTGTCCGTTCCGATCAGTGGCAAGAACGACAAACGCTCTCACCGCCAAGGAAGCGGGAGAGCGCCTGACAGGTAGTCAAAGGGTCGAAGGCCTACGCGGCGTCAGCCTTCTTCTCTTCCTCGAGCTTCTTCAGCGTGGTCGCCGCATAGGCACCAAGACCGATGCCCACCGCCACCACAACGAAGAACGCGAGAATCAGCACGTTGACAACAGCTGCAGCCCAGTTTGCGGTCATGTGACCGGTCCCTCCGTGTCGGCGAATTAATCAACCTGATTCTAACCGCACGGCTGGCGCTTCGGCAAACAGCTTCTGTCGAATCGCTGACTCCCACCTCCCGACACCCATCGGTGCTGCTGTCCCGCTCGTACGCCTCGTTTGACGCGTGCGAATGCCACTGGGTTCACGGCCACGCGTGGCGGGCGCCTATCGCGTCGCCTGCGACGGGACCTGGGGAGGGCGATCCAGAGCGAACGGGGACCTCGTGGCGCCGAGTGGCGACGCGTGTCATGAAATGTCCCATGAGAGTGTTGCATTGTGGGATGAAGTGTCATAGAGTCCTACGTGTTGAGCGGGGGACTCGGTCGAAGAGTGTTCCGAGGACCGGGGATTCGAGAGGGGGCACGGATGTTTCTCGGCGAGTACCAGCACACGCTGGACGCCAAGGGCCGCGTGTCTCTGCCCGCCAAGTTCCGTGCCGAGATGACCGGAAGCCTCGTCGTCTCGAAGGGTCTCGACAAGTGCCTCTACGTCTACTCCGCCGAGGAGTATCGGCGGTTCGTCGAGACGCTGACGTCGGGAAACGACTTCAACTCCAAGCAGCGCCAGCTCCGCCGGTTCTTTGTTGCCGGCGCGCAGGATGTCGAGCTTGACTCCGCAGGACGCATCTCCCTGGCGCCGGCCTTGCGCGACTACGCCGGCCTCAAGAAGGAAGTCGCCGTCACGGGCAACGGTACCCGGATCGAGATCTGGGACGCCGAAGCCTGGGCGACCTACAACGGCGAGGGCGAGGGTTCCATCGAGGACCTCGCCGAGGAGCTGGCCGACGCCGGCTTGCTCTAGGCCTTGAAAATGGAATACCGGCACACCCCAGTTTTGCTGGCCGAGGTCACGCAGCAACTATCGCCGCAGCCCGGTTCGATCATCGTCGACTGCACCTTAGGCGGGGCAGGACACGCGAAACGGCTTCTAGACCTCGTGGTACCCGCGGGAATTCTCGTGGGCATCGATCAAGACGACGCAGCACTTGACGCAGCAGCAGTCACACTACGCCTCGGCCAGCAAATACCAAGCGATAGCACCATCTTGCTCAAGGGGAACTTCGGGGATCTCGACGAACTGCTCGCAAGCGCGAACATCCCCTACGTCGACGGGTTCTTGTTCGACCTCGGCGTGAGTTCCCCGCAACTCGACGTCCCCGGACGCGGGTTCTCCTACATGGAGGACGCGCCCCTGGACATGCGGATGGATCCGGGTCATCAGACTCTCACCGCAGCTGAGGTCATCGCAGTCTACTCAGAAGCAGACCTCGCCCGGATTATCCGTGACTTCGGTGAGGACCGGTGGGCAAAGCGCATCGCAGCATTCATCGTAGCCGCGCGAGCCCGCCGCCCCATCGAGACCACCTACCAGCTGGTGGACGTCATCAAGGCGGCGGTTCCGGCCGCAGCTCGGCGTGAAGGGCCCCACCCCGCGCGGCGCACGTTTCAGGCGCTGCGCATCGAGGTGAACCAGGAGCTCGAGGTCCTCAAGAAGGCGCTCGTCTCGGCCACGCGATGGCTGCGACCGGGAGGACGGATCGCGGTCATCAGCTACCACTCGCTGGAGGACCGCATCGTGAAGGTCTTCTTCGCCGAACAGTCCAGGACGTGCGTTTGTCCGCCTGAACTGCCCATCTGCACCTGCGACACCGTGCCGGTACTCCGCATCCTCACGCGCAAGGCGATCGTGCCGAGCGCCGAGGAGATCGAGGCCAACCCGCGTGCTCGCAGCGCCAAGCTGCGGGTCGCCGAGAAGCTCTAGAGATAACAACACCGGGTGCGCCCGGTTTGAGGGGACGAGGAGGTGTGAGGGCTATGGGACTGCCGGCGCTTCGACATGAGTCCAGCACTGCGGCCCCTCGTCCTGCGCTACGTGTCGTCCGCCCGAAGCAGAAGGCGCGGCCATCGTCGCGCCGCCGAGTGTCTCACGCGGCGGCGTATCAGGCGTTCGTCTTCTTCGCTGTGGCGGTCGCGGTCATCGCGATCCTTGGGCGTAGGCCGCGTCTGGCTCTCGGTTCAGGCGACCCAGGCGTCCATCGACTCGACCAAGCTGCGGCAGGAGATCAAGAGCGAGCGCTACAAGGGCGACCTGCTGGAGGTTCAGCAGAGCGCACTGGCGACCCCGTCGCGCATCCTGGCGATCGCGAGCGGAACCATGGGCATGGCTCCGGCCACGCTCAGTGACCTACCTGCGCCTCGTCAGCGAGGCGCCGGCTCCCGGTCGCATCGGCTGCGCGCCGAGAAGCGGTGACGAAAGCATCGTCGAGCGGGCCATGCACGCTGCCGCCGGTGAGGCTCAGGTTCTGCTGGTGGGCGATGTCGGTCTCACGTCCTCGCGCTAAGGGCAAGACAGGAGGGAGCGTGGCGCCAAGGCGCAGACGGCCGCCGGGGAGCGGCCGCTTCACGTTCATCCTCCTGCTGTGCTCGACGCTGTCTGCTCGGCATCGTGGTCCGGCTCGTGTGGATGCAGATCGTTGCCGCGCCGGCCTACTCGGCGAAGGCCACGTCGCAGCGCATGCGCGACATCACGCTCTCCGCGCGTCGCGGAACGATCTACGACCGGGAGGGCGAGCCGCTCGCGGTGAGCGTCGACGCTCGCACGGTCTACGCCGCACCCAACACGATCAAGGACAAGGCGGGCGCTGCTGCCGCGCTGGCGTCGGTGCTCGGCGGGTCGCCGAAGGACTACGAGGCCAAGCTGGCCAAGGACACCGGATTCGTCTACATCGCGCGGGCGATCGACATCGACAAGGCCAAGGCGCTCGAGGCGCTCGACATCAAGGGCATCGGGTTCCTGGACGACTCGCGCCGGATGTACCCGTCGGGCGAGCTGGCGTGTCAGATCCTCGGATTCGTCGGCAACGAGGGCGCGGGACTCGCGGGAATCGAGAAGCGATACGACGACGTGCTTGGCGGACGTGACGGACTGCTCATCGGCGAGCGGGATCCGTACGGCCGTCCGATTCCTGGCGGCGTGCAGAAGAGCTTCGACCCCGTCGACGGTCACGACATCGTTCTGACCATCGACAAGGACATCCAGTATCACGCTCAGGCCGAGCTCGCGGCCGCGGTCAAGAAGTGGGGAGCCAAGGGCGGCTCGGTCGTCGTGATGAACCCCCGCAACGGCGAGATCTACGCGATGGCCTCGACGCCGGGATTCAATCCCAACGACTACCGCAAGGCGGACGCCGAGGGCTTCCGCAACCGGCCCATATCCGACGCGTACGAACCCGGCTCGACCATCAAGTCGCTCACGGCGGCCGCCGTGATCGACAAGGGCCTCTTCACGCCGGAGTCGCGGTTCGATCTCCCGTCCACTATCACAGTCGCTGGGCGCACGATCCACGAGTCGCACGACCGCGGCAACGTCGACTGGTCGCTCACCGACATCGTGACGAAGTCTTCGAACGTCGGCGCGGTGAAGCTCGGCCTCAAGCTGGGCAAGCAGGGGCTGTACGACTACTTCGCGGCGTTCGGACTGACCGAGGCAACGGGCGTCGACTATCCCGGCGAGGCCCGAGGGTGGCTGCCAAAGCCGTCACTCGTGGTCGGCGAGCTCGATCGCGAACATCCCGTTCGGGCAGGGGCTCTCGGCGACACCGCTTCAGCTCTGCCGGGCCGTCGGCGCGCTCGCCAACGACGGCGAGCTCGTGACGCCGCACTTCCTCATGAAGGTCCCCGAGGATCCGGCGATGGAGCTCGCTTGGCCGAAGCGTCGGGCAATCTCGGCCGCGGCAGCGAAGATCGACGACTGAGATGATGAAGAACGTGGTCGTCGATGGCACGGGCAAGGAGGCCGCGGTGACGGGCTACGAGGTTGCCGGCAAGACCGGAACCGCGCAGGTGGCGCTGAAGAACGGCCTGGGCTACGCCGAGGGCACGTACATCGCTTCGTTCATCGGCTACCTTCCTGCCGACGATCCGCAGGTGCTCATCTCCGTCAAGATCGACGAGCCGACCAACGCGATCTACGGCGGGACTGTGGCGGCCCCGCTCTTCTCCATGCTCGGTCAGTTCTCCGTCGAGCACCTGAAGATTCCGCCCACCACCGCCAAGAAGAAGGCCGAGTCCGGCACGGCGAAGCCCGCTCCGGCGAAGGGTTCGAAGCAGTGAGCGGCATGGTAGAATCTGCGGCTGGGCGAGCGGGAGCGACGATGACTGACGTACACATGAAGAGCCTCCTGCGCGGTGTCGACGCGACGCCCCTCGGTGAGTCGGACCCGACGGTGAGCGGGGTCGCTTACCGTTCGGACGCGGTGTCGCCCGGGGATGCGTTCTTCTGCATCCGGGGCTTCGCGCATGACGGCCACGACTTCGCCGAGGACGCCGTCGCGCGAGGTGCGTCGGCGCTCGTCGTCGAGCGCGCGCTCTCAGACGTCGACGCCCCGCAGTTCCTTGTCTCCGACACTCGGGTCGCCTTGGCCTTGCGCGGCCGCCGAGTACTACGACCACCCCAGCCGAATGATGAGCCTCATCGGGATCACCGGCACCAACGGAAAGACCACCACGACCTACCTGCTTGACTCGATCATGCGGGCTGCGGGGCACGTCACCGGTATCGTGGGGACCGTCGAGACGCGCGTCGCCGGCGAGCGACTTCCCGCGAGCCGAACGACGCCCGAGTCCAGCGACCTGCAGGCGCTGCTGGCGCGGATGCGGGCCGCAGGGGTCACGGCGGCGGCACTGGAGGTCTCGAGCCATGCGATCGATCTGCACCGGGTCGACGGCCTGAGCTTCTCGGCGGTGGCGTTCACGAACCTGACGCAGGACCATCTCGACTACCACAAGACGCTTGAGGAGTACTGCTCGGTGAAGCGACGGCTGTTCACCGACTTCGACGTCGCGGCCCGCGTCATCAACATCGATGACCCGGTGGGAGCATCGCTCGCCGCCGAGATGCCGGGTGCCATCACGGTCGGGCTGGATTCCGGAGCTGAAGTGCGGGCCGATAGGGTGCGGCTGGACGCGCAGGGCGCGCGCTTCGACCTGGTCGTGGATGGGGAGTCGATCGAGGTCGCGCTCCCGCTCGCGGGCGCCTACAACGTCAGCAACGCCCTTGTTGCGGCAGGGTGTGCGCTCGCGTGCGGCGTCAGTGTCGCGACGGTCGTCTCCGGGTTGGAGCAGGCTCCCCAGGTGCCCGGAAGGCTCGAGCGGGTGGACGACGATGGGCCGTTCGCCGTGATCGTCGACTACGCACACACTCCGGACTCGCTTGAGAAGGCCATCAAGGCGGTCAAGGCGGTGACTGCGGGTCGCGTGATCGTGGTATTCGGCTGCGGGGGCGATCGCGACCCCGATAAACGCCCGCTCATGGGGACCGCTGCAGGTCTGTCGGCCGACATGACCATCGTGACGAGCGACAACCCGAGGTCCGAGGATCCGGTCGGCATCATCCTGCAGATCGAGGACGGGCTGCGGCTCACCGGCGCCGAGTGGGAGGTCGAAGTCGACCGCGGGCGCGCGATCGCGCGGGCGATCGGACTCGCTGAGCCCGGCGATGCGGTCCTGATCGCGGGCAAGGGACACGAGGACTACCAGATATTCGCCGACCGGACCGTACATTTCGACGACCGTGAGGTCAGCCGCCGAGCGTTGGGGACGCCATGCTGACGGCCGCCGTTCACACGCTGGTATCCGCCACGGGTGGTCTGCTGCTCGTCGGCTCCGAGGACACCGTCGGCAACGACGTCGTCGTGGACTCGCGCGAGGTGACCCCCGGGTGCGTGTTCGTGGCACTCCCGGGGGAGCGTGTCGACGGTCACGACTATCTTGTGGCCGCGGTCGATAGCGGTGCTCGCGTCCTGGTCGTGTCGCGTGAGCGCGAGATGATCGCCGAGGCGATCGAACGGGCCGTGCGCCGGGGCGTTGCCGTCATCCGGGTGGCCGACTGCGTCAAGGCCGTTCGCGACCTGGCCGTCTACCACCGGTCACGTCTGAACTGCGAGGTGGTCGGCATCACGGGCTCGACCGGCAAGACGACCACCAAGGACTTCCTCGATGCGGTGTTGCGTTCGACGCTTCGCGTCGTCTCGACTCAAGGCAACCAGAACAACGAACTGGGTGTGCCGCTGACCGTACTTCGAGCGGGACCGGACACCGAGGTCCTCGTGGTCGAGATGGGCATGCGCGGGCTCGGACAGATCGCGGAGCTGTGCGCGATCGCCCTCCCGACGATCGCGCTTGTGACCAACGTGGGCGTCACGCACATCGAGCTGCTCGGCACGCAGGAGGCCGTCGCGAGTGCGAAGGGCGAACTCGTGCGTGCGCTCGGACCGGACGGCGCGGCGTTCCTCAATGGCGACGACGAGTACAGCGCGATGCTTGCGCAGACTTCGGCGGCGCCGGTCACCTACTACGGGCTCTCCGAAACATGTGCCGTTTGCGCACGGAATGTCGAAGTCGATGCCGAGAGTCGTGCGACCTTCGACCTGACCGCTGACGGCGCCACCGTCCGTGTGGAACTCCCGGTCCCGGGCCGTCACAACGTGTACAACGCGCTTGCGGCCGCTGCGGTCGGGCTCCGACTGGGCGTGCCGCTCGAGCGGGTTGCCGCGGCGCTTGCCTCGGCGGGAGTCTCGGCGATGCGCATGGAGGTGTTCACCTCGGCAGACGGTGTCACCGTGATCAACGACGCCTACAACGCGAACCCGGTGTCGATGCAGGCCGCCGTGGTCACCCTCGCCGAGATGAACGCGGCATCCCGGCGGATCGCCGTTCTCGGCGACATGGCCGAGCTCGGATCGCTGACCGAACTCGCGCACTTCCGGATCGGCGAGTCCGTTGCCAGAATGCCGATCGACGTGCTGGTCAGTGTCGGCCCGCGCGCGAGGCACATCGCCGACGGGGCGCGCGCCGAAGGTATGCCTGCCGAGCGGATTCACACATGCGACACGGCCACCGAGGCCGCTGAACTGCTGCGCGGGCTGCTCAGGCACAATGATGCTGTACTCGTTAAGGCCTCACGCGTCATGGGGCTTGAGTCAGTCGTCGAAGGGATCGTGAGCCCGGCGTGATCAGGATCGCACAGTATCCCACCTACCAGGTGTTCCTCGCGGTGGTCATCGCGATGGTCTCGGCGGCCCTGCTGTTCCCCCTCTGGATCCGCCTGCTTCGGGTTCGCAACATCGGTCAGCAGGTCAGGGCCGACGGTCCGCAGGGGCACCTCGTGAAGCAGGGGACCCCCACGATGGGCGGCGTCCTGATCCTGCTCGTGGTCACGGCGACCTTCCTGATTGAAGGCCGCACGTCGCGCCTCAGCCTCCTCGCGCTTGGCGCGATGCTCGGCTGCGGTCTTCTCGGCTTCATCGACGACTGGTCCAAGGTCTCCCACGAGCGCTCGTTGGGTCTTCGCCCGCGCGCCAAGCTGTTCTGGCAGGGTGTCGTGGCCGTGACGTTCGGGTTGCTGGTCGTGAACTGGGGAGGGCTTCCCACCTGGGTCCAGATCCCGCTCACCACCAGCAAGCTCCACCTGGGAGTCATCACGACGGTGATTCCCGTTGGCGGAATGGCTATCGTCGTGCCCTGGCTCTACCTGGCGCTCGTCTTCATCATGGTCGCCGGAATGAGCAACGCGGTGAACCTCACCGACGGGCTCGACGGTCTCGCCGCCGGCACGGTGACGATCGTGGCACTCGCCTTCGCCGGCATCGCCTTTCGTCAGAACGCGCTACCATCCGCGCTTCTCGCAGCTGCGGTCGCCGGCGCGTGTATCGGGTTCCTCTGGTACAACAGCTACCCCGCGGACATCTTCATGGGCGACACGGGTTCGCTGGGCCTCGGCGCGCTGATCGCGGCGCTCGCGGTCATCACGAAGACCGAGCTGCTGCTGCTGATCATCGGTGGCATCTACGTCGCCGAGACGCTCTCGGTGATACTTCAGGTCGCCTCGTTCAAGCTGACGCGCAAGCGCATCTTCCGGATGGCGCCGATCCACCACCACTTCGAGATGCTCGGCTGGTCAGAGACGAAGGTCATGGTCCGCTTCTGGATCATCACCGGCATCATGGCCGGACTCGGCTTCGCGATCTACTTCGTCGGAACCATCGTGGCGAGGGCGAAGTGAGGTCGTTCGGCGACATCCTCGTCCTCGGTCTTGGCCGCAGTGGCAGCGCTGCCGCACATGCCGCGGCGGGCCTGATCGCGAGCGGGCGCGCGCGCTCTGTGACCGCTGCGGACGCCGCCGAGTCGCCCGCCCTGCAACGTACGGCTGACGAACTGAGAGCGGTCGGTGTCGAGGTCGGGTTGGGTGTCGACCGGGTCGAGGGGCGATTCGACACCTGCGTGGCAAGCCCGGGGATACCGCCGCACGCTCCGCTCATGGTCTCGGCGACACGTGCCGCGGACCGGGTCATCTCGGAGATCGAGTTCGCGTTCGCGCTTTCGACGCACCCGTGGATCGCCATCACGGGCACCAACGGCAAGACCACGACGACGGCGCTCGTAACCCACCTCCTTCACACCGCGGGGATCTCGGCGCGCGCGGTGGGCAACTACGGGCCACCGGCGGTCGTTGCGGCCATCGCGGCGGACCCGAGTGAAGTGCTCGTGGCCGAGGTCTCGTCGTTCCAACTCGCGCATGTGGACACGTTCCATCCGCGAGTGGCGGTCCTGCTCAATATCACGCCGGACCACGCGGACTGGCATGGCACGCTCGAAGGCTATGCGGCCGCCAAGGCGCGCATCTTCGAGAACCTCGACGCGGACGACACCGCGGTCATCGACGTCGACGATCCCGGTTCGCGCCCGTACGCCGAGCAGCTCGAGGCGCGGGGCATCAGCGTCATTCGCGTGAGTCTCAGCGAGCCTCACGCGTTCGGGAGCGACCGTCACGAACGGGGTGCTCACGCTCGGCAGCCGTGGAGGGCCGGTCCGGCTCGATTGCGGCTGACGAGCTCAATATCCGGGGATCGCACAATGTGAGCAACGCTCTGGCCGCCGCCGCGGCTGCCCATGCGCTCGGGGTGGGGCCTCTCGACCTCCGGTCGGGTCTTCGGACGTTCCAGCCGATCGAACACCGACTGGAACCAGCGGGAGTCGTCGACGGTGTGGCGTGGTTCAACGACAGCAAGGCCACCAATCCGGACGCAGTCGCCAAGGCGCTCACCGCGTTCTCGGACGTCCCGCTCATCGTCCTTCTCGGCGGGCAGGAACAAGGGCAACGACTTCGGCCCGCTTGGCTGTCGAAGTGGCGGCCTCGGCCAAGGCGGCGGTCCTGTTCGGCGAGGCGCGGCAGGAGCTTGCCGAGGCCTTCTCGGGCCTGCCGATCCACACGGTTGAAGCGGTCAGTCTGGCTGACGCGTGTGAGGCCGCGCGCGGGCTGGCCGATCGGGGCGACTCGGTCGTGCTCTCCCCGGCGTGCGCGTCCTTTGACGAGTTCACGTCGTACGAGCATCGCGGCGCGGTATTCAAGGAGCCTGGTCATCGCGATGGCGGGGGAGGACGGCTGATGGCTCGCAAGGAGTACGCCGGCGGCCCCGTCGCCCGATACCTTCTGCTGGGATCGGCGGTCTTCCTCTCGATCTTCGGGCTCGTGATGATCTACTCGGCGTCGTCGATCTCCGCATACGTCAAAGAGGGATCGGCGTCGCACTTCTTCGTACGGCAGCTCGCTTTCGCGCTGATCGGCGGGGCGCTGGCCTTCGTCATCGCGAGGTTCGACTACCGGCGCTTCCAGGGGTCGCTCGGGCTTCAGGCGTGGTGGGTGAGCGTCGGGCTGCTCGTGCTCACGTACGTCTACGGCGTGGTGCGAGGCGGCGCACGGCGCTGGATTCCGCTCGGCTTCACCCAGCTTCAACCGTCGGAGCTGACCAAGATCGCGTGCGTACTCGTTGCCGCGGCGCTGGCCGTGGAGTGGCAGCGTGGGCGGCTCGGCACCAGCGAGTATCTGAAGAAGCTCGGCATCTACGTCGGGGTCCCCGCGGTGCTGATCGTGTTCCAGCCGGACCTCGGCACCGCGATCCTCATGGCGGTCGGCGTCGGTATCGTGTTGTTCCTCGGCGGCATCGAGCTGAGGTGGGTGGGGTTGGCCGGTGCGATCGTCGTGGGATTCGGGGTCTTCGCCGTCGCAATCGCCCCGTACCGAATCGAGCGAGTCGTGACCGCGCTCAACCCTTGGAGCGACGCGCAGGGCAAGGGCTATCAAGCCGTCCAGGCGCTCCTCGCGTTCGGCACCGGCGGGGTCAAGGGGGTCGGCCTGGGACTCTCGCGACAGAAGTTCTTCTACCTGCCCGAGGCGCACACCGACTTCATCTTCGCGATCATCGGGGAGGAGGCCGGTCTGCTCGGCACCCTCCGTAGTGGTTGCGGCATTCGCCGTGCTGCTCTTCGCGGGCATCCGAATCGCCACGGGCGCGCGTGACCCGTTCGGGCGTCTCGTTGCCGGCGCCCTCGCCGGCATGCTCGCCTTTCAGGCGGTACTCAACATGGCCGCCGTCACCGGCGTCTTCCCGTGACGGGCAAGCCGCTGCCGTTCATCAGCTACGGCGGCTCATCTATGCTGGTGACACTGATGTGCGTCGGGTTGATCCTGTCCGTTTCGGAGTTCGGCGCGCATGCCCCTCGTGCGGTGCGCGCGAAACCGAAGAGCGAGGAGCGCGTTCGTGCGAATCCTGATGAGCGGCGGCGGCACGGCGGGTCACGTGTACCCCGCCCTGACGGTCGCCGAGCAGTTCGCCGCCGCGCCTGACGAGGTCGTCTTCGTCGGCACTCCGGACGGCCTGGAGGCCCGCATCGTTCCAGCGGCGGGTGTCGCGTTCCGCCCGTTGGCGGCATCGGGCTTCGACCGCGCGCGTCCGTGGACGCTCGTGACTTCGTCGCTGCGCATCGCGGCATCCACATTCCGCGCCTGGCGGTGGCTCGGCGCCGAGAGGCCCGACGCAGTCATAGGCTTTGGCGGCTACGTCTCGATTCCGGTGGGTCTGGCGGCCGCGCTCAGACGCGTCCCACTCGTGCTTCACGAGCAGAACTCCGTTCCCGGTATCGCGAACCGGTTCCTGTCGCGCTTCGCGTCGGCCATCGCTGTCACCTACGAGGAGTCCGCGTCCCGATTCACACATCCCGACCGGGTCGTGCTGACCGGCAACCCGGTACGTCGCGCTGTGCTCGACGCTGACCGCACGCGGGGACGTCGCGCCCTCGGGCTGCCTGCCGACGCGCCGGTGCTGCTCGTCTTCGGCGGAAGTCGAGGCGCCCGACACCTCAACACGGCGCTGGTTGCACTCCGCGACCGGCTCCTGAGCGTTCCCGGCCTCCAGATCATTCACGTCGCCGGCAAGGCTCGAGGCTTCGAGCGTTCAGGCGGCGCTGTACAAGGCTGGCGGTGATGGTGGTGGCCGTTGGCGGGTCCTCGAGTACCTCGAGGACATGGGTTCGGCGCTTGGCGGCGTGCGATCTCGTCGTCGCCCGCGCCGGAGCGACGTCGATCGCCGAGATCACCGCGCTCGGCGTTCCCTCGGTTCTCATCCCGTACCCCTTTGCCACCGACGACCATCAGACCAAGAACGCGAAGGCACTTGTCGCTCACGGGGCGGCGGAGGTGATCGCAGACGCTGATCTCGACGGGAAACGGTTCGGCGACGTGGTCGTCGGGCTGCTCGGCGACGAGGAAGCGCGTGCTACCATGTCTGCCGCGTCGCGTGCGCTCGGACGGCCCGATGCAGCCTCTCGCGTCGCCGACCTCGCACGGAGCGTCGCAGGTCGTCGCGCGGGCGCAACGAGCCACTCGTCCTGACTCCTCGGAGGATATCCGTTGTCTGAACAGGTCTACGCACACTTCATAGGCGCCGGCGGCGCGGGCATGAGCGGGATCGCGCTCGTGCTCGCCAAGCGCGGAGTCACGGTGACCGGCAGCGACCTGAAGGAGTCCCGCTACTCGCGTGCCCTCGAGGCCGCCGGAGTACCCGTCTCGATCGGACATCGCGCCGAGAATCTCGGCACACCGCAGGTCGTGGTGGTCTCCTCGGCGATTCCCGACTCGAATCCCGAGGTTGTCGAGGCGGTTCGGCTCGGAATACCGATCTGGCCGCGGGCTCGGATGCTCGGGCACCTGGCCGAGGGCCGCTCGACGATCGCGGTGGCCGGCACGCACGGCAAGACATCGACGAGCTCGATGGTGGCGACGATGCTGTCGGGCATGGGCCTCGATCCCACGTTCCTCATCGGTGGTGAGGTGTGCGGTTTCGACACCAATGCGGTCAACGGGGCCGGGGAGCACTACGTGGTCGAAGCCGACGAGTCAGACGGATCGTTCGTCTTCCTCGACCCCGTTCGTCGCGGTCGTGACCAATATCGAGGCCGACCATCTCGACCACTACGGCACGCTCGAGTTCGTCGAGGCGGCGTTCGTCGAGTTCATGGGCAGAGTGGCCGCCGATGGCGCCCTCGTCGTCTCGGGCGACAGTCCGCGCGTGATCGAACTGGCCGAGAAGGCCGGCCGGCGTGTCATCACGTATGGCTTCGCAGAGACCTGTGACGTTCGGTGCCGTGTTCTCGGCCGAGAGGGGATCGGCACGCGCTTTGAGGTGACGCTGCCCGACGGGGTCGTCGTGAACTCGCTCACGAAGGTTCCGGGCGACCACATGGCGCTCAACGGCACGGCGTCGCTCGCTACTGCGTGGTTCCTCGGCCTGGATGTCGAGGCCGCCGCCCGCGCGCTCGTCAGGCTTCTCCGGTGTGCGGCGTCGGTTCGACCTTGTCGGCGAGGTCGATGGCGTGACGGTCGTCGACGACTACGCGCACCATCCCACCGAGGTGCGCGCGACGCTCGCCGCGGCCCGGGCGCTGGACTTCACGACGGATCGTCGTGCTGTTCCAGCCACACCGCTACTCGCGGACCGAGGTGCTCGCCGACCGACTTTGGCGATGCGTTCGCCGATGCAGACCGCATCACCTTCATGGACGTCTACAGCGCGGGAGAGCCGCCCATTCCGGGCGTGAGCGGAAAGACTCTGCTCGAGAAGTTGCTCGACCAGCACCCTCGGGCGCAGGCGGCGTATCTGCCTCACCGCGGCGACATCGTGACGTTTCTGGCGTCGCGCTGCCGTCCGGGTGACCTGGTGCTGACGATGGGTGCGGGTGACGTGACGACGGTCGGACCGGAGCTCGTGCGCGAGCTTGCGGCCGTCGAAGCCTCCGGCGGCGACCGATGTCGGTAGCGCAGGCCACAACCCGGCTTCGCCAGACCATGACCGGTGTGGTGCGCGAGCACGAGCTGATGGCGCGCCACACGACCTATCGCATCGGTGGTCCGGCTGCACTGTTTCTCGAGTGCGACACGGTCACGGATCTTGCGGGCGCAACTGCGATCCTCGCCGAGGAAGGCGTCGAGTGGACGGTGCTGGGCAAAGGCAGCAACGTCCTCGTCTCCGACGCCGGCTACGAAGGTGCCGTCCTCGTACTGGGCAAGGGGTTCAAGCGACACGCGATCGAGGGCGAGCAGCTCCGAAGCGGCGCCGGGGTGATTCTGGGAGCCGTGGTGCAAGACGCGTTCAAGGCCGGGCTGTCGGGACTGGAGTTCGCAGTCGGCATACCCGGCACGGTCGGTGGCGCGCTGGCGATGAACGCCGGCAGCCGCGAAGAGTGGATCGGTTCGGTCGTTGAGACGGTGACGCTGTTCGTCCCGGGAGAGGGGCTGGTCGGCGTACGGGGCCCGGAGATCGCGTGGGCGTATCGGCAGACCGACCTGACCGCGCGAGGAATCGTCGTCGAGGCGGTGCTCAGGGTCACCGAGTCCGACGCGGTCCAGATGCGCCGCTCGATGGAGGCCAGCCTTCGCAAGCGCAAGCGTACTCAGCCGCTCGGCATGCCCAGCGCCGGCAGCGTGTTCGTGAATCCGGAAGGCGACTCTGCCGGTCGGCTGATCGAGTCGGCGGGACTGAAGGGCGCGCGCGTCGGCGGCGCTCAGGTCTCTGACGTGCACGCGAACTTCATCGTGAACACCGGTGGAGCAACAGCTACAGATGTCGTGGAACTGGTGCAGACCATCCGCGATGCAGTGAGGGAAGCGCATGGCATCGAACTCAGGCCGGAAATCCGGTTCGTCGGGTCGTTCGTCTAGCCGCAAGCGCGTCGTCATCGGCGCGCACGAGACGACCCGCGTCCGCTATAGCCGTGACAATCCCGAGGTCGAGTCGGAGCGCCGAAAGACGCCCCGCCAGTCCAAGCGGGACACGTCGCGCGGGGTGAGGAGTACGACCGGGTCTCCCGCGGGTCGCCGTATGGCCAACGAGAAGCGGGACGAGCGCGACAGGCGCAGGCGGTCGATCATGCGCCGGCGAGTCGCTTTCGGGATTGCCGTTGCGGTAGCGATCGTGGCGATCATCTGGGGACTCGTCGCACTCTGGAGCGCCCCACTGCTCCCGGTGAAGGTCGTTCGAGTCACCGGGGTGAGCCGCATGACCACCGAATCAGTTCTCGCCTCGGCCGCGATCCCGCCCGGAGCGACGCTGCTCAAGCTACCGAAGTCGCAGATTCTCGAGCGCCTCCGCGCGCAGCCCTTGGGTCGCCGAAGCCACGCTCAGCCGCTCGCTCCCCGGAACCGTCAGGATAGCGGTGGTGGAGAGGACGCCGGCCGCAAATGTCGATGTCGGAGGGGCCGCCATCTGGCTCGTATCGGCTGACGGACACTGGCTCGGTCTCCGAAGCGCGGATGACACCGTGTCGCTTCCCACGATACGAGAGGCCCCCGGGGCCGTGCCGATCGCGGGGAAGGTGACCGACTCACGCGAGCTGAAGAACGCACTCGCGGTCGTCGCGGGACTGACACCGGCGCTCCGGGCGAAGGTCAAGTCGGTGTCCGCGCCCACCGTCGACAAGACCGCGCTCACGCTGGTCGACAACATCCAGGTCTTCGTGGGAAGCGCCGAAGAGATTTCAAAGAAGGACCAGCTCATCAGGCAGATTCTGGCCAAGGAGAAGAAGCTGGTCTACATCAATGTCCGTGTCGTGTCGCGGCCTACGTGGCGGGGGCTCGAGGCCGCAGACTGAGTCACGGGCCGTCGTGCTCGGACGCGAGGATACGCCCGGCAGCAATTAGATGTTGCGTACCCCTTGCACAGGGGGTAACGTTTATGCGAAGATTGAGCGTTCCACCCGTACAGTAACGGTCAACTTGAGGTTGAGGCTAGCAGCTCAGACCGGTTTCCTGGGGAGGCGAGACATGCTCGATACAGGTGCCAACTACTTGGCCGTCATCAAGGTCGTCGGGGTCGGCGGCGGCGGAACCAACGCCATCAATCGCATGGTCGAGGCGGGCGTCAAGGGAGTCGAGTTCATTGCCGTGAACACCGACGCCCAGGCGCTCCTCATGTCGGACGCGGACTACAAGGTCCACGTCGGCGTGAACCTCACCAAGGGACTCGGGGCGGGCGCTGATCCTGACGTGGGATTCCAGGCCGCTGAAGAGAATCGCGACGCCATCAAGGAGGCCCTCCAGGGCGCCGACATGGTCTTCATCACCGCCGGTGAAGGCGGTGGCACGGGGACAGGTGCCGCCCCCGTCATCGCGCAGATCGCCAAGGAGGAGATCGGCGCGCTCACCGTCGGTGTCGTCACGCGGCCGTTCGCCTTCGAGGGACGCAAGCGCGCGCTTCAGGCCGAAGACGGTATCAAGCGCCTTGGTGACATGGTCGACACGCTGATCATCATCCCCAACGATCGACTGCTCCAAGTCGCCGAGAAGAAGACGTCGATCCTGGACGCTTTCCGCATCGCCGACGATATTCTTCGACAGGGCACCCAGGGCATCACGGACCTGATCACCGTCCCCGGTCTGATCAACCTCGACTTTGCCGACGTCCGCACGATCATGGCCGACGCTGGCTCAGCGTTGATGGGAATCGGGCTTGCCACCGGCGACAATCGTGCACACGACGCCGCTTCTGCGGCGATCTCCAGTCCGCTGCTCGAGTCTTCGATCCAGGGTGCCACGGGCATACTGTTGTCCATCTGCGGAGGCAGCGACCTCGGCCTGTTCGAGGTCAATGAGGCTGCCGAGGTTGTTGCGGCGGCAGGTGCTCCGGAGTCCAACATCATCTTCGGCGCTGTCATCGACGACTCGATGATGGACCAGATCAGAGTCACCGTTATTGCCACCGGCTTCAACGGTCGCAAGCGGCAGGAGACGATGGCATTCGCAGGGGTCGAGGACGAGGACGGCACGCCGTTCATGCCCGCCTTCGAACCCATCGCTGAGGACGATCTCGACATCCCGGCGTTCCTCAAGAAGCGCACGTTCTAGACGCACCTCAGTTTGGATCCGGTGGCGACGACGGCGCGACCTCGTCGCCACCGGATCCTCCTTTTGCCGGTTGAGAGTACTCAGGCACGACGAAGGCCCGCCGACGATGTCGGCGGGCCTTCGTGATTGTCTGTCAGCGTGGCGCTAGGTGTTCGGCGCCTCAGGGCTCGAAGGAGGTGCCGGAGGTGCGGCCGGTGGCTCTGAAGGTGCCGGCGGTGCGACCGGTTCCGCGGGAGGAGCGACGGGGGGAGCCTCGGCGGGAGCAGGCGGTGCGACCGGAGGCGGCTCGTAGGGGGCGGGCGCGGCAGCCGGGGCGGCCGCCGGTGCCGGCGGTGCAGCGACCGGGGCTACTGGCGGTGCGGGCTGGGCCGGAGCCGCTGGAGGAGCGTACGCCGGCGGTGTCGGGGCTGGCGGGGGCGTGTAGGCACCCGCGGGAGGCACGTAGCCCGGGACGCCGACGGGGATCGCGACCTGGCGACGCCGTAGGACTTCGCGGCCCACTGCCCGAAGAGATGAGCGGTGATCATGACGCTCAGGTAGGAGACCGCCGGCACCAGGATGTAGCCGACGAACGTCGCCGACAGGATGCTGACGGCCAGGCTCATGGCCAACGAGACGACGAGCGCCCAGACGAACGCGGCCCAGTAGCCGGTGCCGTCCTTCACGCGCGCCAGGATCTCACTGAACTGGAAGAAGGCGCCGAACTCGCCCTTCAGGGCGTAGTTGACGGTTGCGGCGTAGAGAGAGAACATGGCCACGGCGACTCCGTAGACGACCGCAACAGCGTGAACAGGCACATCCCGCCGCCAAAGAGGCCAGCGCTCCGAGTTGCCGCGCTGCTGGCGGCTGCCGCGATGATGCCGGGGACCATCAGGATGAAGAACAAGATCCAAATCGGCAGGGTGTAGATGAAACCGGCGAGGAGCAGCAGGAATCCCTTGACCCATTTGTTGCCGAAGTCGTTCCAGTCAGGCAGATCCTCTCGGCCCTCCGAGACACTCTTGATGTACTCGAGCTGCGCGCCGTACACGGCCGGAGCGGTGACGCCCAGCAGCATCCACAGCCAGCCAAAGAGGGTCTTCTTGACCCACTCAGCATCGGCGAACGGCGCTTTGAACGCTCGCTGCAAGTCGATCTTGTCCATTGCGTCCCCTCCTGTGTCGATGTGTCCCGTGACGGGCACTACCGCATTGGATACCCTGACCTGACCAACCGCAGCCGCGCGGGTACCCATACTGTCCGATGTATTCCCTAATAACTGGAGGCGCACGCGTGATTCCCGCACTTTCTCAGCGTACGTCTAGCGCCGAGGATCCCGTTCGGACATGGATTGATTCGGACCTGTTGGACGATTGGGCCGTGGTCATCGGATTCTCGGAACGGGTTGGAGGGGTCAGCGAGGTACCCTTCGGCAGCCTCAATCTCGCCTCGCACGTGGGCGATCGACCCGCGGCAGTCGACGAGAACCGCAGCAGACTGCTCGGCGCATTGGGATTGAGCGCATATCGCGATCGCCTGACGATGGCCGAGCAGGTTCACGGTAGCCGCATCGCGATTGTGGGCAGCGAGGACGCCGGAGCGGGCGCCTACGCCCAGACGGGACGCCCCTCGCTGACCGGGACCGACGCCGTCATCACCTCGGAGGTCGGCGTGCCGCTCGCGCTGTGCTTCGCGGACTGCGTTCCGGTCATTCTTGTGGCGCCCGGCCCTGCGGTCGCGGTGGTCCATGCGGGTTGGAGAGGGGCGCTCGACTCGCTTCCCGGAAAGGTGGCGGCTCGCCTCGCGGAGGTCGCCGACTGCGACCCGTCGAGCGTGCGCGCGTACATCGGTCCACACATCAGGGAATGCCACTACCAGGTGAGTCCCGAAATCATGTCGCAATTCGTTAACTCCTTTGGTACTCTTGCGCGGGCTTCATCGGGGGGACTTGACCTCGACGCCGTAGTGTCCGCCAGCCTTGACCGTGCAGGAGTTGCGCCGTGCAATATCGCTCGTCTCGGGACGTGCACCGCCGAGGCCACCGACCGGTTCTTCTCGTATCGCGCCGAGGGCGGCGAAACGGGTCGTCATGCGGCCGTGGCCTGCATCCTTCCGCGTCCCTAGCGGCTCTGATCCTCGCCATGGCAGTGCTCGTGGTCGCGTTGGCCGGCTGCAGCGGGAAGTCCGGACGCGCCGAGCAGCTGAACGTCAGCGGCTCAACGACGCTGCTTCCCATCGCCGAGCAGTCTGGCGAGGAGTTCCATCAGCTGAATCCGGACGTGGCGGTTCTCGTCTCGGGACTGGGTTCGTCGGCGGGTATCGAAGCTGTTTCCGCGGGCACGGCCGATATCGGGACGTCTTCACGCGACCTCAAGGATGAGGAGAAGAACCTCGGCCTGGTCGACACTCCCGTCGCCTACGACGGAATCGCGGTGATCGTCAGCCCGCGAAAACGGGGTCGACAACCTGACGATGGATCAGTTGCAGAGCATCTTCGCCGGCAAGATCCGCAACTGGAACGAGGTCGGTGGCGCCGATCGTCGGATCGACCTTGTGAACCGTGACGAGGCCTCCGGCACACGCGAGGCGTTCAAGAAGATCGTCATGAAGGACGTGCCGTTCGACCCTGCGGCAGCGGTCTTGCCCGGAACAGGTCAGGTTCGTGACGTGGTCGCGCGCGCTCCCGGCGCCATCGGCTACATATCGCTCGGGTTCGTTGAACCTCGATTCACCAACGTCACAGTCAAGGCGCTCACCATCGATGGGGTTCCGCCCAGCGAGAAGTCCGTCGCCGACAGGACGTATCCCATCGGTCGCACGCTGCACTTCTTCACCAAGGGCGAGCCCGTGGGCGCTGCCAAGCGCTACGTCGAGTTCGTTCTCTCGGACAAGGTACAGAAGGGCGTCGTCGTCGACGCCGGCTTCATTCCCATCGCCGAGGGGGGCGCGCAATGAGCCAAGACGCTCCCAAGGCGACCAAGAGCCTCCAGCTCGTGTCGAGGTCTACCTACGCCAAGGAATGGCTGCTGCAGGCGGTCTTCTTCGCGTGCGCTTTCGCGTTCGTGCTCGCGGTCGCACTGATCTTCATCTTCGTCGGTTGGAAGGCGCTTCCGATCTTCACCGACTACGGATTCTGGAAGTTCATCAGCGGCACCACCTGGTCGGCCTCGACGGAGGAGTTCGGGATTCTCCCGCTGATCGCCGGGACCGTCTTGGTCACGCTCGGCGCGCTTGCGCTGGGCACGCCGCTCGCGGTCGGCACCGCGGTCTTTCTTTCTGACGTCGCATCCCCGCGCGTGCGTACGTTTGTGCGACCCGCAGTCGAGCTCCTGGCCGGCATCCCGTCGATCGTATACGGATTCTTCGGCATCATTCTCCTGCGCGCGATCGTGGCGGAGTTCTCCGGCACGCTGGGATTCGGCGCCTTCAGCGCATGGATCGTTCTCGCGATCATGATCGTGCCCACCATCGCGGCGCTGTCCGAGGACGCCCTTCGCTCCATCCCGGAAGGCATACGCGAGGCCTCCTACGCGATGGGGGCGACGCAGTGGCAGACGATCTACAAGGTCGTGATTCCGGCCGCCAAGATCGGAATCATCGACGCGATCATCCTGGGGATGGGACGCGCGATCGGGGAGACGATCGCGGTGCTGATGGTCGTCGGAAACGCGCCGGTCTTCCCCAAGGGCATCTTCGCGCCGCTCGCCACGATCACGAGCCAGATCGTGATGGACATGCCCTACGCCGTCGGCCTCCATCGCACGGCGCTCTTCGCCATGGCGGCGATGTTGTTCGTCTTCTCGATGCTCCTCGTCGCAAGTGTCCGCCTCTTGTCGAGGTTGAGGGATTAGACGGTGAATCGGACACTCGCCAACAGGCTCGCCATCGGCGCGCTGTGGGCTGCGGCCATGCTCACGGTCGCGGTTCTCGGCACGCTGCTGCTGTACGTGTTCATCAACGGCATCCGGGCGATCTCTCCCGAGTTCATCTTCACGTGGCCGCGCGGGGTCAACGCCGAGGGCGGCATCTGGCCGACCATCGTTGCGACGGTCTACGTCACCGCGTTGGCGATGCTGATCTCGACGCCCGTCTCGGTGCTCGCTGCGGTCTATCTGGCCGAGTACGCGTATCAGGGCCGCACCGTCAGCACCATCCGCTTCGCAGCTGACTCGCTTGCCAGCGTCCCGTCTATCGTCATGGGCCTGTTCGGGTTCGCGCTCTTCGTCGAGGCGATGGGATTGGGACTCTCGATGATCTCGGCGGCACTCGCGCTCTCGCTTCTCATGCTCCCGATCATCATGCGCGCGACCGAAGAGGCGATCCGGTCGGTCCCCAAGTACATGCGCTGGGGCGCCTATGGGCTGGGCGCGACCAAGTGGCAGGTGGTTCGGCGCACCGTATTGCCGGCCGCCGCCCCGCGCATCATCACGGGAATCGTGCTCGCAATGGGTCGCGCGGTCGGAGAGACGGCGGTGGTTCTCTACACGATGGGCCAGGCGGTCAACCTGCCCATAACGCCGCTGATGTCGGGCAGGCCGATGACGGTGCACCTGTACTTGCTCGCCGTAGAGGGCATCAACCTGCCGGCTGCCTTCGGGACGGCGCTTCTCCTCATTCTGATGATTCTCGGCTTCAACCTGAGCGCCCGCTGGATTCTCTCTCGCTATCGGAAGGTGTGACCATGGCCGTCCAGTTGAACACACAGGCTGCGCCCGTCGAGGCAGGGCCGGTCAAGGTAGACGTCAAGAATCTGAGCTTCTGGTATGGCGACTTCAACGCGCTCACGGGGATCACGGTGGACATCCGTTCGAAGGCGACCACCGCCTTCATCGGCCCGTCGGGCTGCGGCAAGTCGACGTTTCTGCGCTGCATCAACCGCATGAACGACCTGATCCCGGGCACGCGTGTCGAAGGCCTGATGCGAATCGACGGCGCGGACATCTACGGTGCGGGTGTCGACCCGGTCGACCTTCGCCGTCGCGTCGGCATGATCTTTCAGCAGCCCAACCCGTTCCCTCAGTCGATCTACGACAACGTGGCCTACGGGCCGCGGCTTCAGGGTTCGATCAAGAAGTCCGAACTCGACGACATCGTCGAGGACTCGCTGAAGCGCGCGAACCTCTGGAAAGAGGTCAAGGACATCCTCGGCAAGAACGGGCTGGCGCTGTCGGGCGGTCAGCAGCAGCGGTTGTGCATCGCACGCGTGCTGGCGGTGCAGCCCGAGGTACTGCTGATGGACGAGCCGTGCTCGGCGATCGACCCGACCAGCGTGCAGAAGATCGAAGACCTCATGGCCGAGCTCAAGGACACGGTCACGATCGTGATCGTCACGCACAACATGCAGCAGGCCGCGCGCGTGAGCGACTACACGGCGTTCTTCCTGCAGGAGGTCGCGGGCGAGCCGGCGGTCATGGTCGAGTTCGGCAGGACGAACGAGCTGTTCACAAGCCCGGGGGACCAGCGTACCGAGGACTACATCACCGGTCGATTCGGCTAGGTCGCATCGGGCGGCCCGACGCCGGGTCGGCCCGAGCTACTTGATGTAACAAAGTCGTCACAAGCGGAGGCACGCAGGCGACTATACTGAGGCATTGGTAGAGGTCGAGGCACTAAGGGAGCGGTTCACGATGCGCGAGCAGTACCGGCAGGAACTCAAGGACATACACAGCGAGGTCGTCGACATTCTGTCCACGGTGGCCGTCAACACCCGGGACGCGGTGACGTCGCTCATCACGGGCGACGTGGACCTGGCCGACAAGGTCATGGCGCGCGACGACGAGATGGACACGCGGTGCGTCGGCGTCGAGGAGCGCGTCCTGGAGACCATCGCGACGCAGTTCCCGGTCGCTCGAGATCTGCGCCTGCTGCAGTCGCTGGCCTACATCGCCATTCACCTCGAGCGCATGGCCGATCTCTCGGTCAACATCGCCAAGGCCGCGAAGCGAACCGCCGATCGCAAGGGTCCCCAGACCCTCTACGACCTGATCCAGGCCCAGGGCAACCTCGTCTATCGCGTGCTCGATGCGACCCGCGAGGCGCTGGACAACCGCGACCTCGACCTTGCGCGGAAGCTTCCCGAGCTCGACGAGCCGATCGACCACCTGTACAAGCAGTTCTTCCGCGAGCTTGGGCGGCTGCACGACGAGGACGACATCGAGTGGGCCTCATCGATGGTGCTCGCGAGCCGCTATCTCGAGCGGATCGCCGACAACGCCGTGGACATCGGCGAGCGCATCGCCTACCTGATCACCGGTGAGCGCGAGTCGACCAATGCTGAGGCGGCCGCCGACTCGGCTGCGGAGTAGCGCCGTGGCCTCGGTCGCCTGGCGCTACGAGGCGGTTCGTCGGCAGGTCCACGACGCGGCCGACGTGTCCGGACGCGGTCCCGAGGACGTGACCATCGTCGTCGTGACCAAGACCGTCGGGATCCCGGAGCTTCGCCAGGCGATGGCCGCCGGCGCGCGGGACTTCGGCGAGAACCGCGTGCAGGAGTTCCTCGGGCAAGTACGGGCTCTTCCCCGACGTGAGCTGGCACTTCATCGGCTCGCTCCAGACCAACAAGGTCAAAGACGTCGTCGGCCGGGCGTGCCTGATCCACTCGGTGGACTCATCTCACCTGCTCGCCGAGATCGACGAGCGTGCCGAGCAGGCCGGCGTGGTGCAGCCGGTATTGCTGCAGGTCAACGTCTCGGGTGAGGGCACCAAGCATGGCTTCGGCTGCGCTGACGTGCGAGAGGCGCTGGTCGAGGCGTCGTCGATGCCGCACGTCGAGGTTCGAGGGCTGATGACCATGGCGCCGTTCGGTCGTCCGGAGGACGCGCGCTGGGTGTTCCGGGAGCTCGCGCGAGTTGCGGGACTCGCTCAAGGGAATGCCGCTGAATGGTGTAGAGTTAACCGAGCTCTCGATGGGCATGAGCAACGACTTCCGAGTGGCTGTCGAGGAGGGCGCGACCATCGTGCGGGTCGGTGGCGCCATCTTCGGTAAGTAGCGTCCTTGGACCAGAGGAGATGGCTGTGGGTCTGTGGCATCGGATGAAGGTCAGGCTCGGTCTCGAAGACGACTGGGACGACGAGTACTACGACGACGAAGACGGCGACTACGACGATGACGACCTTGACGCCGGCCCCGCGACGACGGCGCGTCACGAGTCCGTGCCCTACAGCTCGCCCTACGGCTCAGGTGCTCATCCCGGCGCGGTGAAGCGTCTCGACCGAGGCCCCGATCTCGATCGAGCGCGCAGTGGTTCTTCATCGCTGCGCAGCGTGCCCACCGGTGGCGCTTCGGTCACGCCCGTCTCGGCGCAACATGAAGATGCACATCGTCGAGCCCAAGAGCTTCACCGAGGCCCAGGGCATCGCCGACAAGTTCAAGCAGGGAACGCCGGTCATCATGAACATGGCCACCACGCCGCCCGATCTGGCGAAGCGGCTGCTCGACTTCGCCTCCGGCCTGACGTACGGGTTGGACGGCGGCCTGCAGAAGGTCTCGGACAAGGTGTTCATGCTGACTCCGCACAACATCGAAGTCTCTGACGCCGACCGTCGCCGCCTGCGCGACACCGGCATGTTCAGCCAGTGACGACCAGGTTCGGGGACGCGCACATGAAGGACGGATTCCGCTTCGAGGGCACCATCACCGTCGTCGGTGGCGGACGGATGGGCGAGGCGATCGTCGCCGGGCTGCTGAAGTCCGGCGTTGTCGCGGCCAACTCCATCACGATCGCGGAGCCGAACGCCGAGCGACGCGAGACGCTCGCGGCGTCGCTCGGTGTCACGTGCGTGACCGACGCCGAGCAGGCCCTGCCGGCCGACGTCGCCCTGATCGCGGTCAAGCCGCAGATCGCCGAGGCGGTGCTGACGGGTCTCTCGGCGCGACTCGAAGGCGCGCTCGTCGTCTCGATCGTGGCCGGCTTCACCTGCGCCCACCTCGAGTCGCTGCTCCCGGTGGCCACGGCCGTGGTGCGCGTGATGCCCAACACGCCCGCGATGGTCGGCGAGGGTATGGCGGTCGTCAGCGGCGGCAACGACGCCACCGCGAGCAGGTCGACCTGGTTCGCGCGCTGTTCGCGACGGTCGGTCAAGCGGTCGTCATCGACGAGAAGTACCAGAACGCCGCTACGGCCATCTCCGGGTCGGGCCCCGCGTACTTCGCGCTCGTGGTCGATGCGCTGGCGCGCGCAGGCGTGGGGCAGGGGCTGCCTCGCGATGTCGCGCAGATGCTCGCGGTGCAGACCATGCGCGGCACCGCCGAGCTGCTCGAAGTGTCACGGGCAGCATCCGGAGGCGCTGGTCGACGGAGTCGCGAGCCCGGGCGGCACCACGATCGCCGCGCTCGAGCGTCTCGAGGCAGGCGGCTTGCGCGCGGCGTTCGCCGAGGCGGTCGCGGCCAACGTGAAGCGCGCCGAGGAGCTCGGATCGTGATGGGCCTGGGCGGAATCGTCTCCGGGGTGGCGCAGTTCTACGTCATCCTCATCATCGTCTACGTGCTGATGTCGTGGCTTCCGATGAACGGCGAGACCATCCAGGACGTCTACCGGGTTCTCGGCAGCTTGGTCGAGCCGTATCTCGGTCTGTTCCGGCGCTTCATTCCGCCCATGGGGGGATGGACTTCTCGCCGATCGTGGCGATCCTCGTTCTGCAGTTCGCGGTCCGCTGGCTTGTGAGTCTGCTCTGATAGGCTCCATCAGGTAGCATCACGTAGTAAGTACGGTCGATGGCGGTACCAAGGAAGGGATCACCGATGAAGCTCACTCCTCTGGACATCCACCACAAGGAGTTCGGACACTCACTTCGCGGCTACAACGAGGAGCAGGTCGACCAGTTCCTCGATGAGGTCGCCGACGAGTTCGAGCGCCTCTTCAAGGAGAACATCGACCAGGCCGAGAAGCTCGAGGCCGCCAACGAGCGCGTCCGCGGCTACCAGGCGATGGAGGCCACGCTCAACAACACGATGGTCGCCGCGCAGCAGTCGGCCGAGGCGATCGTCGCCAAGGCCGGCGTCGAGTCCGACACGATGCTCCGCGACGCCGAGCTCAAGTCCAAGGAGCTCATCCACAACGCGCTGCAGAAGCGTCAGGCCGTCGCCAACGAACTCGTCCGCATCAAGCAGGCCGAGGAGGACTTCCGCGCGCGCTACCGCACGCTGCTCGAGTCGCAGCTGGGCTCGATCAGCGAGGTCGACGCTGCCTGACGACGTGAGCATCCTGCTCGGCGAGACCGGCGAAGGCACCGTCAGCTCGGTCGACGTGCGTCCGGCCCCGGCCGACACCGCGTTCGAGCCGCCGGTTGAGGCGCGCGTCGAAGCGCCTGCCGAGATGATCTGGGCGGCGCCCGCGATCATGGAGCCCGAGCCGGAGCTGCAGGAGACGATCCTGATGGAGCCGGTCGTGTCCGAGCTCGAGATTCCCGCCGATCCGCCCGCGTCCGGCTTCGTCCAGAGCGTGACTCTCGGCGAGGTGGGCGAGCCCGACCTGCCGAGCGGCCCGGTCGAGCTGGTCGATCCCGAGGAGTTCTCGCTTCCCGGTTTCGACGCCTTCGGCGAGCGCGACGCAGACGTCGACATCGAGGAGATCGACTAGCCGTCGATGGCCGATGTGGCGGTTCATGTCACGCCTCGGAGCGGACGCGACGAGGTGTGCGGCTGGCGCGGGAGCCGAGCTGTCCGTGCGCGTGACCGTTGCTCCCGAGGGTGGCAAGGCGAACGCTGCCGCGTGCATGGTGGTCGCGAAGGCGCTGGGCGTCGCGAAGTCGTCGGTGCGCGTCGTGCGCGGCGACACGGCCCGCCACAAGATCCTGCGCATCGAGGGCGTCGATGATGCAGCCGTTCGGCAGGCGTTCGGCGAGCCGGACGCCCCGCTCTTCTAGAACCGCGCGACACGATGCGCCTCGGCGAGGTTTGACCCTGCTGAGAGGCGCTACGGCATAATCCAGCCACCCCGCGCCTGCTTCGTGAGCTCGCGTGCAAGAGCGTGCAGGAGCGGGTCTTTTCGCGGCTGTTTCCCGGAGAGGGATGATCCAGCGTGTCAAACGACTTCAAGCAGACGATGAACCTGCCGCAGACCGAGTTCCCGATGCGCGCGAATCTCGCCTCGCGCGAGCCCGAGTGGCTGGCGTACTGGGACGAGATCGACGTCTACCGCGAGTCGCTCGAACAGCGCGCGGACGCCGAGACGTTCATCCTGCACGACGGTCCGCCGTACGCCAACGGCCACATCCACATGGGCACCGCCTACAACAAGGTGCTCAAGGACCTCATCGTCAAGTACAAGTCGATGCGCGGCTTCCGCGCGCCGTACGTGCCCGGCTGGGACTGCCACGGGCAGCCGATCGAGCATCAGGTCGAGAAGAAGCTCGGGCCGGAGAAGATGGCCAAGATCTCGCAGGCCAAGCTGCGCGAGCTCTGCCGCGACTGGGCGATGGAGTTCGTCGACGTGCAGCGCGAGGAGTTCAAGCGGCTCGGCGTGCGCGGCGACTGGGAGAACCCGTACCTCACCCTCCACCACAGCTACGAGGCCGGCGACGTCAAGGTCTTCGCCAAGCTCTACGAGCGCCGGCGCGATCTACAAGGGCCGCAAGCCGATCCACTGGTGCAAGCGCTGCCACACCGCTCTGGCTGAGGCTGAGATCGAGTACTCGGACGAGACCAGCACGAGCATCTACGTCAAGTTCAGGTTCACCGAGCCGGTCGCGGCGTTCTCCTCGGCGGGGCTGCCGACCAGCGTGCTCATCTGGACGACGACGCCGTGGACGCTGCCGGCCAACGCCGCGGTCACGCTCGCCGACGACGCCGACTACGTGGGCGTCGTGGTGGGCGACGAGGTCATCGTGTTCGCCGAGGCGCTCGTCGCTGCGGTCGCCGAGGCGGCCGGCTGGGAGTCGTGGGGCCTCGTTGCGGGCGCGGACGGCGAGCCGGTGCGCGTCAAGGGTCGCGACCTCGCCGGTCTGCTCTACGCGCATCCGATCCACGAGGGCGCTGACCGGCGTCATCATCACCGGCGACCACGTCGAACTCACGACCGGCACCGGCGCGGTCCACACGGCGCCCGGTCACGGCGAGGACGACTACCTGGTCGGCATGAAGTTCGACCTGCCGATGCCGATGCCGGTCGACGACAACGGCGTGTTCGATGGCGGCGGCGGCCCGTTCGAGGGGCTGTCGGTCGACGACGCGAATCCCGTCATCGTCGAGTGGCTGCGCGAGCGCGGCTCGCTTGTGGCCGCCGCCGAGATCTCGCACAGCTATCCGCACTGCTGGCGCTGCAAGCAGCCGGTCATCTTCCGCGCGACCGACCAGTGGTTCGTCTCGATGGAGGCGACGCACCTGCGCGAGGCCGCGATGCGCGAGATCAACCGCGTCGAGTGGATTCCCGGGCTGGTCGATCAACCGCATGGGCGGCATGGTCGGCGACCGTCCCGACTGGTGCATCAGCCGCCAGCGCGCCTGGGGCGTGCCGATCCCGGTGTTCGAGTGCGCGGTGTGCGGCGAGACGGTCGCGACGCCCGAGACCTTCTCGGCGGTCGAGGAGCTGTTCGCCACCGAGGGCGCCGACGCCTGGTTCACCAAGTCGCCGAGCGAGTACCTGCCCGCAGGCACCGCGTGCGGGCGCTGTGGCTCGACCGAGCTCAAGCCCGAGACCGACATCGTCGACGTGTGGTTCGAGTCCGGCTGCTCGCACACGAGCGTGCTCGAGACGCGCCCGGAACTGCGCAGGCCGGCGAACATGTACCTCGAGGGCTCCGACCAGCACCGCGGCTGGTTCCAGTCGTCGCTGCTCACGAGCGTGGGCGCGTACGGAGCGGCGCCGTTCGACGCGGTGCTGACGCACGGCTTCATCGTCGACGGCGACGGGCGCAAGATGTCCAAGTCGCTCGGCAACGTGGTCTCGCCGCTCGACATCATCAAGAAGTCCGGCGCCGACATCGTGCGCCTGTGGGTCGCCTCGGCCGACTACGGCCAGGACGTCAGCGTCTCCGACGAGATCATCGACCGCACGAGCGAGGCGTACCGCCGCATCCGCAACACGTTCCGCTTCCTGCTCTCCAACCTCTACGACTTCGATCCGGCGACCGATTCGGTGCCGCTCGCCGAGATGCCCGAGCTCGACCGCTTCGCGATGGCGCAGCTCGCCGACGATGCTCGCCGACGTCACCACCGCCTACGACGAGTGGCGCTTCCACGCGGTCTTCCGCACGATCTACGACTACGTCGGCGACCTGTCCGGCGTCTACCTCGACGTGCTCAAGGACCGCCTCTACGCCGACGCGCCCGGCGAGCGCGTCGCGCCGCAGCGCGCAGACGGTCCTCTCGGCGATCCTGGGCGTGCTCGTGCGCATCCTGGCGCCGATCCTCTCGTTCACCGCCGAGGAGGTCTGGCTGTTCATGCCCGAGGCGCTGCGCGACGCCAAGAGCGTGCACCTCTCGGACTGGCCGGTGCTGGAGTTCGCCGAGGACCTGAGCGAGTCTCGAGGCGGCGTACGCGACGGTGCTGTCGGTGCGCGAGGACGTCACCAAGGCGCTGGAAGAGGCGCGCAACGCCAAGGTCATCGGCAAGAGCCAGGAGGCCGCGGTCAGCGTGACCGCTCCGCCGGACGTGGTGGCGGCGCTTGAGGCCCGCGGCGCGACCGCGCTTGCGGAGCTGTTCATCGTCGCGTCGGTCGACGTGAGCGAGGGCGAGGCGGTGGCGGTCGAGATCACGGCCGCGCAGGGCGACAAGTGCCCGCGCTGCTGGAACCTGCGCGAGCTGGGTACCGACGCGGCCCACCCGGAGGTGTGCGCGCGGTGCGCGAGCGTGCTCGTCGAGTCTGCGCATAGGTTCGGCTGCGCTGCGGCGTACGGTGGTTCGTCGCGGCTGAGCCCGGTGGTACACTCAAGCATGAAGACCCTCGTGCCCGGCCTTGATGCCGGGCACGCGCACAGGAGGATGAAACCGTCATGCTGGATGACAAGACGATCGCGGAACTGAAGCTCCGGCTCGAGGAGGACCTCGCGCGCGTCGAGGCCGACGTCGCGGAGATCGACCGGCACGAGCGCGAGTCGCAGTCCGATGCGACCGGCGAGAACGTCTACCGCGACCACATGGCCGATCAGGGCTCGGCGACCTTCGAGCGCGAGATGGACATGACGTTCGAGGAGAACGAGCGCGATCTTCTCGGCGATGTGCGTGCCGCGCTCGCGCGAATCGAGGCCGGGACGTACGGCACGTGCGAGCGATGCAGCGCCGAGATTCCCGCGGCCCGCCTGGAGGCCGTCCCCACCGCGAGTCTGTGCATCAAGTGCAAGGAAGCCGAAGAGACCCGCTAGACCTGGCCCATCCGGGTCGGGTCTTCATAGCCACGGCGCTCATCGCTCTTGTCGTGGACCAGATCACCAAGGCCATGGTGCGTGCCGCCATGGTCGAGCAGCAGTCGATCCGCCTCGTGCCGCACGTTATTGCATCTGACGTACGTGCGCAACGAGGGGGCGGCGTTCGGGCTGTTCCCCGGGCGCCAGCCGTTCTTCATCGTCACTTCGCTGCTGGTGCTCTTCGTGATAGCCGCCTACTGGCGCCGACAGCATCCGGTCGCAGTGGCCGGTCGTCGTGGCGCTCGGGCTGGTGACCGCCGGCGCCGTGGGCAACCTGATCGACCGATCGATTCATCGGCTACGTGACCGACTTCTTCGAGTTCGGGTTCATCGAGTTCCCGGTCTTCAACGTCGCCGATGCCTGCATCTTCATCGGCGTGGCGATACTGATGGTCTGGATCCTCTTCGGCCCGGAGGAATCGGGCGACGCCGAGGCGGATGAAGCCGCGCCAGCGACTGCGGTCGAAGACGCCCCCGTCGAGGTGCCGAGCGACCGACGCCGACGATCACGCGGTCGACTCGGTCGCAGGGAGCCCGGAGTGAAGCCGTCGGACTACTTCGAGCACACGGTCGCGCCCGACGAGGCGGGGATGCGACTCGACGTGCTTCTCGGCTCGCTGGAGTTCCTGGCGTCGCGCTCCGCCGCCGCCCGGCTCATCGACGACGGCCTGGTGCTGGTGGACGGCGAGTCCGCGCCCAAGAAGCACATGGTCAAGGCGGGGGAGAAGCATCGAGGTCGAGATTCCGCCCTACGACCGCGGGCGACCTCATTCCCGAGGACATCCCGCTCGACATCAAGTTCGAGGACGATCACATGATCGTGCTCTCCAAGCAGGCCGGGCTGGTCGTGCATCCCGCGCAGGGCAACTGGACCGGAACGCTGGTCCACGCGCTGCTCGCGCACTCCGACGAGCTCGGCACGCTGCAGGGGGACGACCGTCCCGGAATCGTGCACCGGCTCGACAAGGACACGTCCGGACTGATGATGGTCGCCAAGAGCGACGAGGCGCAGGTCGCGCTGCAGGAGGCCATCAAGATCCGGTCGATCGACCGCCGCTACCTGACGCTCGTGCACGGGCGGATCGCGCCCGACTCCGGGCATGATCGACGCACCGCTCGGCCGAGACCAGCGCGAGCGGATGAAGATGGCGGTCTCGGACTCGGCGACCGCCAAGCAGTCGGTCACGACGTTTCGGGTGCTGGAGCGGTTCGAGGCGGGCACGCACGACGACGGGTTCACGCTGCTTGAGTGCAAGCTCTACACGGGCCGGACGCATCAGATTCGCGTGCACATGGCCTACATCGACCATCCCGTGCGTCGGCGACCCGGTGTACGGGCAGCGCCGGCTCAAGGCCGACCTCGGGCTCACTCGGCAGTTCCTGCACGCGTACCGGCTCGCGCTCAAGCACCCGGTGACCGGCGAGGACCTGTTCTTCGTCGACGCGCCGCCGGAGGACCTGGCGTCGCGCCTCGCCGGCCTCGCTGAGTACTCGGCGGGCCGGACTGCGGCCGGCGACGAGGTCTTCGCGCTTCTGGACGAGGCCTCTGCCGGCTAGGTGCGCTCTCGCGCTCGCCGAGAGGCCCGTCGTTTCACCCGCCGCACCCTCGCGTGGTAGAATCGCCGTCGGCTTTACTCACGACTTTCTACGTACATCGCCTCGAAAGGACCCTCCCGAATGGCCTACAACGACCTCTTCCTTCGCGCCGCGCGCCTTGAGGCGACCGAGCGCACTCCCGTGTGGATGATGCGGCAGGCCGGGCGCTACATGCCCGAGTACCGCGAGATCCGCGCGAAGCACGGCTTCCTCGAGATGTGCCGCACGCCCGAGCTCGCCGTCGAGGTCTCGATGCAGCCGGTCGATCTTGTCGGCGTGGACGCGGCGATCATGTTCTCCGACATCCTCGTCGGCTTTCCCGGGCATGGGGCTCGACCTGGAGTTCGCCAAGGGCGAGGGTCCGGTCATCCACAACCCGGTGCGGACCGCGGCCGACGTCGCCAAGCTCGGCGTCGCCGATCCGCTCGAGGACACCGGCTTCGTCATGGAGATCGTCAAGATCCTGCGTCGCGAGCTCGAGAACAAGGTGCCGCTCATCGGCTTCGCCGGCGCGCCGTTCACCCTCGCGAGCTACGCCATCGAGGGCCACGGCACGCGCGACTACGAGAACTGCAAGGCGCTCATGTGGAGCGATCCCGAGGCGTGGGACCTGCTGCTGACCAAGTTCTCCGACACCACCATCGACTACCTCAAGGCGCAGATCGACGCCGGCGTGCAGGCGGTTCAGGTCTTCGACAGCTGGGTGGGCTACGTCGCGCCGCGCGACTACGAGCGCTCGGTGCTCAAGCACACCAAGCGCGTCATCGACGAGGTCAAGGCGCACGGCGACAAGGTCGTTCCCGACGGCGGCGTGCCGGTCATCCACTTCCCCAACGGCGCGACCTCGATGCTCGACCTGGCGCAGAAGGCCGGCGGCGACGTCATCGGCGTCGACTGGCGCCTCGACATGAGCAAGGCCGTCGAGCAGATCGATCCGAAGTTCGGCATCCAGGGCAACATCGACCCGGTCGCGCTCTTCGCTCCCGACGAGGTGCTCGAGGAGCAGGTCGTCGAGATCCTCGAGGCCGTCGGCACGCGTCCGGGCCACATCTTCAATCTCGGCCACGGCATCCACAAGACGAGCGATCCCGAGAAGGCCAAGAAGATGATCTCGCTACGTCCACAAGCACTCGGACCGCATTCGCGGCGGGGCAGGGGCGTAGAAGCATGTCGCGCACCGGCGTTCTGCTGCTCGGCTTTGGCGGCCCCGAGTCGATCGACTCGGTTCGCCCGTTCATGTGCAATCTCATGGACCGCGAGCCGTCCGACGAACTCGTCGAGACGCGTGTGTCGGCGCTACCTCGCCATCGGCGGGGGCTCGCCGCTGCCGAGATCGCGCAGAGCATCGCCGAGGGCCTCGAGGAGCGTCTCGGACAGGAAGGCAAGCCCGCGCCGGTGCGTGTCGGCATGCGCTACTGGCATCCGTTCATCGCCGATGCGGTCGCGGAGCTCATGGAGCTCGGCTGCGACCGGATCGTCACCTACTCGCTGTCGCCGTTCGAGTCCAAGGCGGCTTCCGGTGCCTATCGCGAGGCGATCGAGGCGGTCGTCGCCGAGCACGGGCATCTCGAGATCGTCGAGGCGCCGCTGCTGTCCACCAGCGAGGACTTCGTCGACTTCTTCGCCGGCAGCGCGGCGGTGGCGATCGACGATCTCGAGCCCAACGAGGGCGCCATCGTCGTCTTCACCGCGCACAGCCTGCCCGAGGCGGACCTGGTCGAGAACGACCCGTACGTGCAGGGGCTCGAGGACACCGCGCAGGCGATCGCCGAGAAGCTCGGCATGGCGCTCGGGCTATCCCGGGGCGGGCGCGCAGACGCTCGACGGCTTCACGGCGCTCGGCACCACCGACAAGCCGCGTGCCTGGTTCCTCGTGTACCAGTCCAAGGGTGCGCGCCCGGGTGGGTGGCTCGGCCCGCAGCTCGAGGACCTGATCCCGGCGGTTGCGGCGTCTCGAGTACAACGCGCATCGTCGTCGTGCCCGATCGGCTTCACGACCGACCACATGGAGACGCTCTACGACCTGGACATCGTCGCCGCGGGTGCGGCGCTCGATGCAGATCTCGAGTTCATGCGCGCGGCGGTGCCCAACGACGATCCGCGTATCCTCGACGCGATCACCAAGGTGGTCGCGCCACTCATCTAGTCGACCGCTCGCGTTCCCGGCAGAACTCGAGCACCTCGCCCGTCTGCAGCTACAGAGTGGGGAGCACTCACGTGAAGCGCGTCATCATCATCGGCGGCGGCGTTGCCGGACTCGGAGCCGCCTACAAGATCCGCCGCGCGGCCGACGCCGGAAACGACGTCGAGTTCGTGCTGGTCGAGAAGGACGCCCGGCTCGGCGGGAAGCTCGCGACCGAGCACGTGCCGGATCCCGAGCGCGGCGGCGAGTTCGTCGTCGACGGCGGTTCGGACTCGTTCCTGACCGACAAGCCCGCGGTTCATCGCGTCGCCAAGCTCCTCGGCATCTTCGACGACGAGACGCCGCACGCTCGACGAGAACAAGAAGACGTTCATCGTCAAGGACGGGCGATCTCGTCGAGATGCCCGACGGCATCATGATGTTCGCGCCGACCAAGATCATGCCGATGGCCACGACGAAGCTCTACTCGTGGCCGGCCAAGTTCCGCATGGCGCTCGATCTGGTGCTGCCCAAGAAGAAGCTCGACCCCCGGCGAGCGCAACGACGAGTCGCTGGAGAGCTTCGTGGTGCGCCGCATGGGCCGAGAGAGCCTCGACCGCCTCGCCGAGCCGCTCGTGGGCGGCGTGAACGGCTCGGACCCCAAGGACATGTCGCTTGCGGCCACGTATCCGATGCTGCTCGACATGGAGCAGCAGTACGGCTCGCTGGTGAGGGGCTTCCTCGCGCAGCGCAAGCGAGGTCGAGGAGATGAAGGCCAAGTACCCGCCGAAGCCCGGCGCGAAGCCTCGCACGTTCTTCAGCTCCTTCAAGGAGGGCCTGCAGTTCCTCACCGACCGCATGGCCGACGCTGCCGGCCGAGACAACATCACCACGGGTGCGGCCGCCACGGCGATATCGCGCGAGACCGACGGCACGCTGGCGGGTGACGCTGGACTCCGGCGAGGTGCTCACCGGTGACGCGGTGATCGTGGCCGCCGAGGCGTGGGCGACCGCGCCGCTCCTGCGCAGCGTCGATGCTGACATCGCCGATCTGGTCGGTTCGATACCGTGCTCGTCGTCGGCGACGATCCTCATGGGTCTTGACGAGGCCGACTGCCCGTTCGACAAGCAGTGGCACGGCATCCTGTCGCCGGCTGTCGAGCACGAGCCGGTCACCGGCATCTCGCTCATGTCGTCGAAGTGGCCCGACCGGGCTCCGGAAGGCCGCGTGCTGCTGCGCGGGTTTGTCGGCGGACCGCGCGACCAGGAGATCATCGGCGGAGCGACGAGGAGCTCGTCGAGATCGCGCGAAGCTCGTTCGTGCGTCTGCTTGGCGTCAAGCCGGACGCCAAGCCGGTGTTCGCGCGGGTCTTCCGGTGGGTGGGCGGCATGCCGCAGTACACGATGGGTCACCTCGACCGCGTTGACGCGCATCGAGGCGCATCGCTGCCGCGATACCCGGTCTGGCGCTCGCGGGCGGCGCGTACCGCGGCGTCGGCGTGCCCAACTGCCTCGAGAGCGGCGAGAAGGCGGTCATCAAAGGTGCTCGGCGAGTGGGGGATCACGCTCGCGGAGGACGTCGAGATGACAGGTGGCGGCTTGCCGCGACGCTAGTGACGACGGTACGACGCCCGGTCACCGGACGTCGACGAATGCGACGAGAGGTCTGTATGAAGAAGGTCATCATCATCGGCGGCGGCGTGGCCGGCTTGGGCGCTGCGCTCAAAGTCAAGCGGGCCGCCGCGGCGGGCGAGGACGTCGACTTCGTGCTGGTCGAGAAGGACGACCGTCTCGGCGGCAAGATCGACGGCGAGATCGTCGACAACGAGCACGGCACATTCATCATCGACGGCGGGCCGGACTCGTTCCTGACCGCGAAGCCTGCCGTGAAGCGCATCGCGACCGAGGTGGGTATCGGCGATGACACGATGCCCACCGACGAGAAGCGCAAGAAGACGCTGATTCTGTCGCGCGGGCGGCTCTACGAGATGCCGGACGGCGTGATGATGTTCGCGCCGACGAAGTTCCTGCCGTTCGCGACCACCGGCCTGTTCTCGTGGCCGGGCAAGCTGCGCGCGGGTATGGACCTCTTCGTCCCCAAGAAGAAGCTCGCGCCCGGCGAGTTCAACGACGAGACGCTTGAGAGCTTCATCGTCCGCCGCATGGGCCGAGAGATCCTCGACCGTCTCGCCGAGCCGCTCGTCGGCGGCGTCCACGGCTCGGACCCGGCCGACATGTCGCTCGCCGCGACGTTCCCCAACCTGCTCGAGATGGAGCAGAAGCACGGCAACATGATCAGCGGCGTTCCTCGCCCAGCGGAAGATGGTCGAGGAGATGCGCAAGAAGTACCCGCCTGACCCCAAGAACCCCAAGACGTTCTTCACCGCCTTCAAGAAGGGCATGCACGAGCTGCCCGACGCCATGGCCGAGGCCGCCGGGCGAGACAAGATGCGCACCGGCGTCGACGGCGACCTCGCTGACTGCGAGGAGACGACGGCACGTGGAGCGTGGACGCTCTCTGATGGTTCCAGCCTCACGGGCGACGCCGTCGTGCTCGCGACGGAGTCGTGGGCGGCCGAGCCGCTGGCGCGGTGCGTCGACGCTGACATCGCGGACGCGCTCGCGGCGATTCCGGCGAGCTCCTCGGCGACCGTGTCGTTCGCGTTCAACGAGGATGAGATCGGCATCGACATCAACGCGTTCGGCGTGCTGTGCCCGGCCAAGGAGAAGGCGCGGCTGCTCGCGGCGACGCTCTCATCGACCAAGTGGCCGGGACGCGCGCCAGCGGGCAAGGTGCTGATCCGCGCATTCGTCGGGGGGCCGCAGAACCAGAAGATCATGGAGAAGAGCGACGAGGAGATCACGCAGATCGCCGAGGACGGAACTCCGCAGCATCCTCGGGATCAACCCGGCGGCCAAGACGCTGTTCTCGCCGGTTCTATCGCTGGACGCTGGGCATGCCGCAGTACTCGATGGGCCACCTCGACCACGTCGCCGCGATCGAGGCGGGCTGCGCCGAGATCCCCGGGCTCGCGATCGGCGGCGGCAGCTACCGCGGCGTCGGTCTGCCCAACTGCATCGAGAGCGGCGAGGCTGCGGTGAGCAAGGTGCTTCGGCGACTTCGGGATCACGCTGGCCGAGGACGCGGTCGAAGCGCCACGCGCGCACTAGTCACGTTTCGCGAGGCGCCGTTCCGGATTCCGGGCGACAGGGATGCGGCGGCTAGCGCTGCGCGGCTGCGATCACCGATAGCATCTCGGCGTGCAGCGTGGGGTTCGCGCAGCAGATGCTCTCGCTGTGAGCGGTCCACGGCGCGCCGTCGGCATCGGTGACCAGCGCGCCGGCCTCTCTGAGGATGACGACGCCGGCCGACACGTCCCACGGCTTGAGGTAGTACTCCCAGAAGCCGTCCGCGCGTGATCCGGCCACGTGGCAGCAGTCGATGGCTGCCGAGCCGTCTCGGCGGATCCCGTGGACAGGCGCGCGCAGGAACGCCGCGAGGACGGCTGAGCTGGCGATCGAGCGGTGCGCCGCGGTCGTAGGGGAATCCGGTGATCAGCAGCGCGTCGCGAACCGTCGGCGCGGAGCTGACCGAAATCGGCTCGTCATCGCGCGTGGCCCCGAGTCCTGTGGCGGCGGCATTCATCTCATCGCAGCGCGGCGTTGTAGACCGCGCCGGCGACCGGCTGGCCGTTGCGCAAGCAAGCGACCGATACCGAGTACGTGGGGTACCCGTGGACGAACGACGTGGTTCCGTCGAGCGGGTCGATGACCCAGACCTCCTCGTCATCAAGCGTGCCGCGGGCTGCGGGAGCCGAGGTCGTAGACCTCGTCCTCCTCGATCACGAAACGCGCTTCGGGGAACCGCTCGATGATCGCCCGCGCGACGGCCACTCCCGCTGCGAGGTCGGCTTCGGTGACGAAGTCGGTGGACCAGCCCTTCGACCTGACGGCGCCCATGTCGGCTCGGCGGGCGATGAGCTCCTTGCCTCCGGCGAGCGCAGCCTCTTTCGCGCATTCAAGCAGGGTTCGCACGAGATGTCCCTCCCAGGGGGATAATCAAACGGTGAAGCTCAGTGTACCCGTCCACGAACGCCGGCGCGTGCTCGAATGCCGCCCCCGGAGGAGTCCCCATGCTCGCTCGCGACCTCACCAAGCCGCTCGACGCCGACACACTCAGCGTGCTCGCTGAGAGGGCCCGACTCTCCCGAGGGCACGTGCTCACGGCTACCACGCTTGGCGGCATCGGGCCACCCCGGCGGATCCTTCTCGTCGATGGAGATCTACACGCTGCTCTACTCACTCGCCCGGCTGCGGCCCGACGATCCGCGATGGGCTGATCGTGACCGCATCGTTGTCTCGCACGGCCACACGTCGCCCGGCGTCTACGCGGCGCTTGCTGCGGCCGGCTTCTTCCCGGCCGAGGAGTTCGTCGCGCACTTCCGCCAGGCAGGAAGCGTCTTCGAGGGCCACGTCGAGCGCTCGGTGCCGGGCATCGAGTGGTCGTCGGGCAACCTGGGGCAGGGGCTCTCGGCAGGTGTCGGTTTGGCGCTCGGCGCCCGCCTGACCGGCGCGAGCTGGCACACGTTCGTCGCGATGAGCGACGGCGAGCAGCACAAGGGTCAGGTCGCCGAGGCCCGCAGGCTCGCCGTGAAGGAGAAGCTCGGCAACCTGACCGCGGTCATCGACTGCAACGGAATCCAGATTTCCGGACATACCGCGAGGTCATGCCGGTGCATATCGCTGCCGACTGGGCGGCGGACGGCTGGCGCGTCATCGAGTGCGACGGCCACGACCTGGCCGCCCTCGTCCGAAGCGCTGCGAGAAGCGGTCGCCAGCGACGGTCCCGCCGTCGTGGTGGCACGCACGGTGATCGGCAAAGGCGTCTCGTTCATGGAGGACCTTCCCGAGTACCACGGGCGCGGACTGACCGCCGAGGAGTACCCGCGCGCCATGGCGGAGCTCGGGCTGGACCCGGCCGAGCTCGAGCGTGCGCGCGCCGCGCGAGCGCAGCCCTGCGCGGTCGCTGCACTCGACCACCAGACGCCTGCTGTCGGGGTCACGCAAGGCGCCCCGCGGACCTACCCTGTTGAGAAGTTGACGGATAACCGCTCGGCTTGGGGAACCGCCCTGACCGATCTTGCCGAGATCAACCCCGAGCTCCCTATCGGCGTCCTCGACTGCGATCTTGCGGTCTCGGTGAAGACGGACGGGTTCGCAGCGGTGCGGCCGGAGGGGTTCGTTCAGTGCGGTGTCGGCGAGCACAACGCCGCGACGGTGGGTGGTGCGCTGTCGACGGTTCCGGGAGTGCTCGCCTTCTGGAGCGATTTCGGCGTGTTCGGGGTGGACGAGGTCTACAACCAGCAGCGCCTCAACGACATCAACGGCGCGGCGCTGAAGCTCACGGTGACCCACTGTGGACTCGACGTCGGCGAGGACGGACGAACGCACCAGTGCCTCGACTACGTGGGCGCATTTCGCGAGTTCTTCGGCTGGAAGGTGATCGTGCCCGCCGACCCCAACCAGACCGACCGTGCCGTACGGGCTGCCGCCGCCATGCAGGGCAACGTCTGCATCGCCGTGGGGCGAAGCAAGCTGCCCGTGCTGCAGCGCGATGACGGTACCGTTCTGTTCGGCGATGACTACGAGTTCGCGTACGGCGAGGTCGTCTGGGCGCGAGACGGCGGCGATGTCGTGATCCTGACCATGGGCACGCTTGCCGGGGCCGTGGTGGCCGCTGCCGACGAGCTGGGGGCCCGAGGAGTCTCCGCCGAGGTCGGCATCGTCGCCTGTCCGCTGCATCTCGATGACGCGGCCATCGCCTACGCCGCCGAGGCGCCGCTCATCGTCACCGTGGAGGACCACAACGTGCGTACGGGGCTCGGCGCGTCGGTCGCCGAGTGGCTGGCCGATCACGGCTGCGCCACGCGGCTCGTCCGGCTCGGCGTGGATGGCTACCAGTCGTCGGGGACGGCGGCGGACCTGTTCAGACACGCCGGACTCGACTCGGCCGGCATCGCCGCATCGGTGGAGCGTGCGCTGCGCTAGGAAGCCTCGGGCGTCTGGTCGGGCATGCGCGCGTAGGAGCGCAGGGCGCCGATGATCTGCGCGTGTACGTCGTCATCCTCACACGCGAGCGGCTCGATCCCCATCGACTGCAGCTCCTCGAGGACAGCGCCCGCCACGATGGGCACCGCAGCTTCCACGGACGCCGACAGCTCGAGCACCCACTCTTCGATCGTCTCGATCTGCACACCGAACGCGATCGTCTCGGGAGTGCTTCCCATGAGGTCGGCCGCCTGCAGGACGTCGACGAGGCGCACGTCGTGAAGCGAGTGGGCGACCTGATTGGGAGCGATCTCCTCGGCGGTCATGCGCAGTACGGTTCCCGGGGGTTCTTCCGTGTTGTCCACGGCATCGATGATGATCAGCCGATCCACCCCGCGCAGCAGGTCGAGGATCATGAAGCTCATGGTGCCCGCGTCGACGACCTCGACGTTGTCCGGGAACGCGTAGCCCGCTCGGAGCATCTCTATGACGCGCGGTCCGATTCCGTCATCACGCATGAGCGGGTTGCCGACGCCCATGACCAGGACGCTCTGCGAGTCGATCGCCACGAGTTCTCCTTCTTCGCCCAGCGGGCAGCACGGTTCAAGGTCAGGTCTGAAGTCTAGCCGAGATGGCTACTAGCCGACGGCGAGCGCCGGTTCGGCTGCGAACGCCGAGGTGTCGCCCTCGAGCAACAGGATGCGTTCGTCGAGCGGCAGCTCGGCACGTGCCTTGTCGCGCGCGTCGTTACTTGCGGCGAGCGTCTCCCGCATCATCACGAGCAGCAGGTAGCGGCCCTTGTCTGTCAGCGTGATCTCCTCGGAGTTGTGCGTGGCGATCGCGCCCACCATGGTGAGGAAGCTGATCTCGACCGGCAGCCCCAACTCGACCGGGATTCCGAAGTCACGCCGGAAGCGGCGCTTGTCGAGACGGAGCCCGAACATGTCGGTCACGAAGCGGTAGCGCATCGAAGCTCCGCGCCCGTATCGGCGGCCCTTCTTCACGATCGCCATGGTCTGGGCCTCGATACGGGCGCTGTACTCAGCGAGGGAGAAGGTGTTGCCGTAGATGGTTCCATCGAGGTAGGAAAGCGCTCCGGAGCCGACGCCGACGTACTCGGGGAAGTCGACGATGTACTCGTCGATCATGGCGTTGCGATCCCGAGAGAAGGTCCAGGCGCTGGCCGGCTCGTAGTCGGGGGCGAGGGTATCGGTGACCAGGCGGTAGTAGCGCGCCTCACGCTCGAAGTCGATGGCGCCGACGGTCTGGGCGAGTTCTCGGCGTCGAAGCGGGGAGGCCATCAGCGGGTAGAAGGTCGCCTGGTTGGCGCCGGTCGCCTTGACCAGTTCGATGTCGTGCAGGAGCACGTCCTCGGTCTGGCTGGGGAAGTTGAAGATCATGTCGACGTTGAACGACGGGAACGTGTCGGCCATCGCCGCGACCCGCTCGAAGACCTCCTCGCCGGTGCCGTACTTGCCGTAGCGGTCCATCTGGCGAAGGAGCCGGTCGTCGAAGCTCTGCACGCCGCACGAGAGCCTCTGTACGCGCCCTGTGAGCGTCTCGATGAGCTCCGGCCCGAGGTGGTTGGGACTGGTCTCAGCGGAGACCTCTGCAATCGAGGGGAACAGCTCGCGCGCCAGATCGATCGTGGTGGCGAGTTCGTCCAGCAGAATAGTCGGCGTGCCTCCGCCGACGTAGAGCGACGCGAAGTCGTAGCCCAGATTGGCGACGAGCCGCATCTCGGAGCGCAGGTGGGCGAAGTAGGCACGTGCGCGGTCTTCCTTGTAGAGGAACCGGTTGAAGGAGCAGTACGTGCACAAGCGCTCACAGAACGGCACGTGGGCGTAGAGGACATAGCCGTGCCCTGTCTGCGGCTTCGGGATCGCGTTGAGCGAACAGTCCTCGGTCTTGAGGTAGCTCTTGTTGAGGTATCCGAGAGTGGTCGATATCACGCGTTCGGCGAACAAGGCGGCTCCTTGGGTCAGTCACGACGCGGCTGCCGGGCCACACGCGGATGATATGGCTTGTATTACTCCTTGCCCCCGGTTCTCCTGCCTAGAGGACTCGAAGCGGGCCCCGGTTTCCCGGAGCCCGCTTCGCAACGTCTCAAGTGCGAGCGTTGGGAACTCTGTGACGCGTACAGAGCCCTACGAGTCCTCGCCGTGCACGGACTCCTTCCAAGCGAAGATCATCTTCGAAGGAGCGAAGTTGTAGATGTTCGCAAGGTAGACGTGGGCAGCCGTGAAGATGAGGATGACCCACATGATCCAGTAGTGCACGATCCGGACACCCATCGGATCCGCTCCGCCGCCGAGGTTGAACAGCGAGGCGATCCATGCGGTGCCGGCGTAGAAGAACGGGCATCATCGACGTCGGGCCCCAGAGGCAGAAGCCGGTGTAGGCGGCTGCCAGGATCAGGAACGGCGTCACGATGTAGGCGATCTTCTGCAAGACGCCGTACTTCGCCGAGATGGGATGGTCCTTCTTCAGGAACAGGTAGTACTTGATCCACGGCCACATCTGGTGGCGGTTGGCCTTCTGCGGAAGCCAGTTCTTGTAGTCATAGTCGACTTCGCGAGTGTTGGGCATGACCGCGTCCTTGACCACGAACATCAGGATGATGCGCACGATCAAGTTGATGAGCAGCACGAACATCCAGAAGAAGTGGGTGCCGCGAGCCAGCCCCATCAGGCCGGGAACGATGGGGAAGTGGATGTAGAATCCCGACAGCGCCAGGAAGAACATCGCGAGCAGGTTGATCCAGTGGGTGAGCACGAAGGGCATCGGGTGCGCCTCGCGGTACAGATCGTGTGACATCTACTCCACCCCCCACTTGCTCGAGTAGACCTTGCCGCGCTTGCCCGTTTTGCGTTCAATCACGTGAACGCCGCATCCGATTCAAGGATCGAAGCTGCGGACGATACGTGCCGCCTCCATGGGCTTCTCGACATCGACGCACGGGGCGCCGATCAGGGCCTCCTCGATGACACCGGTCACGCCCTGATCGTCACGACCGCCGATGTTCCACGTCGACGGGGTGCAGATCTGGTAGTTCTCGATGCGACCGCCGGACACCTTCATCCAGTGACCGAGGGCACCGCGGGGCGCCTCCCACATGCCAGCGCCGTCGCCGGCGCTCTCAGTGCTCGGCTCGAAGAGCTTCACGCCGCCGGCCTTTGCCGCGGCGGTGAGCTCGTTGGTCCACTCGACCGCCCAGTCGGCGACCACAGCGGTCTCGAGGTTGCGGGCAGCGATACGGCCCAGCAGCGAGACCAGGACCTCCGGCTTGCCTGCCGCACCGAGCTTCGCGAGTGCGAGATCGACGATGTCCTTGACCGGCTCGACGCCCTTGAGATAGGCGACCAGCATGCGCGAAAGCGGGCCGGCCTCCATCGGCTTGCCGTCGTAGCGCGGCGCCTTGGCCCACGAGTACTGGCCGGCGAGGTCGTACTTGGTGAACTCGGGGTTCGTCTTGCCCTCGGCCGGGTTCAGCCCGCCATCCTCGGGTGCGAACCACGAGTGCTTGACGTACTCCTTGATCTTGGCGGGATCGGCTGTCCTCGGCCTTGAGGGAACCGGCGAAGACCGTGCCGTCGGGCATGTAGCGGTCCTTGGCCTCCAGGGACTCGCGGTTGAACACGCCCCACGCCAGGAAGTTGCCGTGGCCGCCACCGTAGGCGAGCGCCTCGGTGTAGAACGGAGCGATGGCCAGCGTGTCCGGGATCATCGTGTTGTAGACGAAGTCGCGAACGCGCAGGAGCCGGAAGAGGACGTCGTCGAGCTTCTCCTCGGTGGGGACCCACGCCGTGCCGCCCGGAAGCGACGTCATGAAGTGCGGGAACTTGCCACCCATGATGGCGATGACGCGGGCGGCCTCCGCCTGAAGCTCGAGAGCCTCAAGGTAGTGCGCCACGCCGATGAGGGCGAGCTCGGGAGGCATCGTCTGCGAGTAGGCCGGGTGGTTGAACCAGCCGTTGGTGAAGATCGACAGCTGACCGCCTGCGACCAGGCCCTTCAGCTTGTCCTGCACTGCCTTGAAGTTCGACGTGGTCGTTCCGGCCGCCTCAGCCAGCGCGTAGGTGTCGGCGATGTTGGCCTCGAGCGCCTTGCCCGGATCGATGTAGTCCAGAGCGGCCAGCGTGTAGAACCACAGGATGTGGCTGTGCAGGTACTGTGCGGCCTCGATGATGTTGCGCACGATACGGGCACCGTTGGGGATCGTGATCCCGAGGGCACCCTCGGCAGCCATCGTGGAAGCATGACCGTGAGAGATCGGGCACACCCCGCAGATGCGCTGGGCGACGTAGAAAGCATCCGACGGTGCGCGGCCCTTCAGGACCATCTCCATGCCGCGGAAGAGCGTTCCGGAGACCCATGCGTCCTTGATAACACCGTTCTCAACTTCACACTCAACGCGCAGGTGTCCTTCGATTCGGGTTACCGGATCAATGACGACGTTGGTAGCCATCAGTTATCGCCTCCCTTCTTGGCGCGCTTGCGGTCGTAGTCCTTCATCTCTTCCTCGGCGGTCCGTCGCCGATACGGCCGGCAGCGTACATGCCGACACCGTGGACGACGAGCGCGCCGGCGACGACGGCGCCGGCAAGCGCCGCGACGTTGGCCGGGTTGTAGCCACCCTCGTTGGTGTACTGGCCGATGCCGATCTGGCGGAAGCGGTTCAGGAACGGAGCGCCCTCGTCGACCCAGTTGAAGTTGCCGCAACCGATGCACGGCGAACCGGACTCGACGCACCAGGAGACCTGGTTGTTCCAGCGGACGGTCGGGCAGTTGGTGTAGGTCTGAGGACCCTTGCAGCCGACGGCGTAGAGGCAGTAGTTCTTGGCCTCCTCGGCGGAACCGAACTGGTAGACGAACTCGCCATTCTCGAAGTGCCCGCGACGCGGGCAGTTGTCGTGGATGGTCTGCCCGAAGATGATCTTGGGACGGCCGAAGTCGTCGAGCTCGTCGAGGATCGCGCCGCTCTCAAGCTTTCCGAGGAGCAGCACGTCGACGACCATCGTCACGATCCATTCCGGGTTGACCGGGCAGGTCGGCAGGTTGATGACCGGCGTCGCGACGTTCTGCGACTTGAGCCACTCGCCGATTCCCATTGCCTTGGCGGGGTTGGGGTACGCCTTGACCCATCCGCCGTCCACGGCGCACGATCCGACCGCGATGATCGCGGCTGCGTTCGGTGCGACTTCCATGATCTGCTCGAGACTGGGCTTGCCGGCGACGCGGAGCGCGTTGCCTTCCCAGCCGGTCATGACCGCGCCCTCGTAGATCATGATGAACTTGCCCTTGGACGCCTCGACGGTGTCCTTGAGCGCTTGCTCGGCTGAGTCGCCGGTCGCGTACATGATCGTCTCCATGTAGTTCATCGACAGAATGTCGAGGACTATCTGGGCGACGTCAGGGTAGGTCGACTGGGCAGTTGACTCCGTGCACCCCGTGCACAGGCCACCGTCCAGCCAGACGGCGGGGTAGAGTTTCGAAGCGGCGGCCTGCTCGACGGCTGCTGCGATCGTCGGCACCATCGCCTCATTCAGCCCAAGCATCGCGGCTACTGAGCCGCAGAACTTGAGGAAGTTGCGACGGGTTACTCCGCGATCTGCGAGCTGGTCGTAAAACGCTCGATCCTCATGCGCCATGACATACACCTCCTAGTGTGGTTCCGATGGTTTCGTCCACGTGCGATTCCCACCGACGCTTGCCGCCTGATCGGCGGTTCCGGCTACGACGGCAGGCAAAAGGAAACCGGCAGCCCTCCTCTCGAGATGACCCAGGGGTGGTTACGCCTGTATATGGACGGCATCAGCGCGGCGGCAACCGCGGTCAGCCGATCCAAACCGTATGGGATGTGCCGACGGACACGCCGCGACAAGAGGCGGTCAACCGTCGACGGATGGACCCGTGGACCCGGGCGAGTGAGCGGGGAGGGGTGAGTCAGGTCCGCCATGCACCGATGGGGCATGCCTGTGGACGGCCTCAAACCCGTTGAGCACTCTTGCAGTTCCCCTCTTGCCGCTGGCTCAGGTGTGGTTTCCGGCTCATCGGCCGGCTGTGGGGTCGTCACAGACCGGACAAGCCGCCTGAATGAACCTGTACGGACGACATTCTACACATGCGCACTGTGTCATGCTAACCGTCCGAGGAAATCCGCGCGCTCGCCTGACCCGCGGGTATTCCTGATTGCAGGCGCCGAGCGGCCAGGCGTGGCGAATACGCCCACCGACGGGCATTTCGGGCACGAGTGGAGAGATGGTGTGATGGCATCACGAGGGCGGCTAGTCGTTGACGTGCGAAGCCTGGATTCTGCGCTCAGGCGCCCAATTCTGTTCGCACTCGTGGACAAGCTCGTGGAGCTTGGCACTCAAGAGCAACTGATGGTCATCACCGATCACGAGCCGAGCGGAATCGGCTATCAGATCGATCTGCGCAGAGAGACGCGCGGCAGGTTCGAGTTCTCCTACGATCAGCGTTCCGACGGCGCTTGGGTCGCGTTCATCCGCCCCCGGAAGGCCTAGCCGACACGAGCAGGCGAGGCAGCAGTTCCTCGAACGCCACCAGCGTCCCGCTCCAGTCGGACGGCACGCCGCGGCTTCGCCCAACGTAGAAGGTCCGCATCCCCAGATCCGCGGCAGGCATGTCCAGCGCGCGGTCGTCGCCCACCATGACGCACGACGCCGGAGCTGTGCCGAGCATCTGCCGCCGTCTCGGCGAAGTACGCGGCGTGCGGCTTCGTGGCGTGCATGTTCTCGTACGTCGTGATCGCGTGTACCTTCAGGTCGTCGATCCCGGCCCAGCGCATGCGCTCGATGATCGCGTCCCGCGGGAAGATCGGGTTGGTCGCGATCGCGACCTTCAGCCCCAGTTCGAGGCAGAGCTTCACCGCGCTGCGAGCCCCCGTGAACGGCCCGAAGTCTCTGCGAAGGCTCGGAAAGACCTCGCGATAGAACCGCTCGAAGGGGAGCGCGAACTCCTCAAGGTCGAGGTTGGCACCGGTCATCGCGTGGAAACGGGCGTTGAACGCCTCCCGGTTCGTCATGCCGGGATGCGGGCGCGACATAGCCTCGGTTCCTGCCATGACGGCCGGTAGCCCCTCCTCGGCGGTGATTCCCGGCACCACCTCGGCGACCACCGGTCCGAGCGCGGCGAAGTACTCCCGCAGGAACAGGTCGAGCTGGATGTCGAGCAGGGTGCCATCGAGGTCGAACAGCACAGCACGGATCAAGGGCGATGAACCTCCCAATCGATTGAACCGCGGAAATCTTAGCATGGGACGCCCCACGCTCCGGCAGCCGATATCTGAAGAAGGCTTGACAGGTAGGATACCTCCGGGGGTATCCTTGCACTCGATGCGACGGATACCCCCGAGGGCATACGGCCGTTGCAGGTGTTCAGGTGCGAATGAGAGGAAGTCGGAAAGCCATGTCGGCAGTGAGCCACACTATCGAAGCGGTCACTGAGGGAGATCTGCGGGGACGACCGAGTCCGGACTGATCAACGCGAACGGAAGATGTACTCGTTCGACATCGGGGCGATGCCCAAGCTCGTGAAGCCGTTCGTGCCGGCCGGCATCGCCGGTGCCGTGGTGAGGCCGCGCGACGAGGCGCAGGTCGTGAGGCTCGCGAAGTACGCCCAGAGCCATGGCGTGCGGCTCGTGCCGCGCGGATGGGCGACCAGCGGCTACGGCGGGGTACTGCCGCAGGCTGGCGCAGTCGTGGTCGACATGAGCGGTCACCAGCGAGTGCTCTCGGTCGATGCCGAGAACCTTCTCGTGCGCGTCGAGGCGGGAGCGATCTGGGAGAACATCGATCGTGAGATCGGTATGCACGGCCTGGCCCTGCGGATGTATCCGTCGTCATACCCCAGTTCCTCGGTCGCCGGTTGGCTCGCGCAGGGTGGATCCGGGTTCGGCAGCTACGAGTACGGGACGTTCAAGGAGAACGTGACCGCGGCTCGCGTGGTGCTGCCCAACGGCGAGGTCAGGGAGTTCGCCGGCGCCGATCTGCTCGATCTGGTCGCTGATGCCGAGGGGATCACAGGCATCATCACCGAGATCGAGTTCCGGGTGCGCGCGATGGAGACCGAAGTGCACCGGCTGGTCGCGCTCGAGGACACACGCGCACTCGGCGGGTTCTTGTCCGCCGTCTCGGCTCAGGGGCTTCCCGTCTGGTCGATCACGTTCCTGAACCCCGAGTCCACCAGACTCAAGAAGCAGCTCCCGCATCATCACGGTCACCCCTACGAAATGGCGCACGAGCACTTCGAACCGAAGCTTCCCGAGGCCTACCTCGCGGTGATCGCCTATCCGGAGTCGCGTCGCGGTGCGATCGACGCACGCACTCGCGCAGATCATCGCCGACAACGGCGGCACGGAGCTCGATGCCGAGACCGCCGAGCACGAGTGGGAGCAGCGGTTCGCGCCGATGCGGCTCAAGCGCATCGGACCCTCGATCGTGCCGACCGAGGTCGTGGTGCCGCTTGCCGAGATGCGCGCGGTGCTCGACGAGATCGCGGTCAAGATATCGCAGCCGTTCATTCTCGAGGGCATGGTCGGCAAGGGCGACTACGTCGTGCTGCTCGGCTTCATTCCGCACGATGAGCGCACGTTCAACTTCAACCTTGCGTTCGCGCTGTCGCTCTCGGTCATCAAGATCGCCAAGGCGCACGGTGGGGCGGCGTACTCGACCGGTCTCTACTTCCGCCGAGAAGCCGCGAGCGTACTTGGCGCGAGGCGGGTCGCGGCCCTCAAGAGCTACAAGTCCCAGGTCGACCCCGCCGGCGTCATGAATCCGGGCAAGGTGTTCGGCAGCGGCATGATCGACCTCATCATGGGCACGGCGAATGCGCTTCGAGCCGATCGTGCGACCGATCGCCAATGCCGCGAAGCCGCCCTCGTCGCCCGGGGACCTCTCCCGAGACGTCAACGGCATTCCGGGCGACGTCGGACTCATGGCCTACGCCTGCGCGCGTTGCGGCTACTGCGTTCCGACCTGCGAGCAGTACTCCGGGCGCGGCTGGGAGAGCCAGTCACCTCGGGGCAAGTACGCCTACATCCGCGAGGTCATGGAAGGCCGCGAGAAGTGGGACCGCAAGGCCATCGACACGATTCTCGTCTGCACGACGTGCGAGGTCTGCAACACCCGCTGCCAGCTGCAGCTTCCGATCGAGCACAACTGGATGGAGATGCGCGGCAAGCTCATCCACGAGGAGAAGCGCGGCACCTTCCCGCCATTCGAGATGATGGCAGCCTCACTCCGTGGCGAGAAGGACATCTGGGCCGGAAAGGCCGAGCACCGTGCCGACTGGATTCCCGAGGACATCAAGCCTCTGATCAAGGACGAAGGCCCGATCATGTACTTCGCGGGCTGCACGGCGAGCTTCGTCGAGAAGGACATCGCCGAGGCGACCGCGCGCCTGCTGACGGACGCCGGCTATGAGCTCTCCTACATGGGCGAGGAAGAGGCGTGCTGCGGGATCCCGATGAAGGTGTCAGGCAAGTGGGACCTCTTCGAGGAGATCTACGTCCACAACACCACCGAGGCGCGAAAGCGCGGCGCCAAGACGATCGTGACTTCGTGCCCGGCGTGCTCGCTGGTGTGGAAGGAGCTGTACGCGAATCTCGCGGCTGAGCGCGGCGACGAGTACGAGTTCGAGGTCAAGCACTACTCGGAACTCATCGCGCCTGCTCTGGCCGACGGCAGACTCGAGCTCAAGAATCCGATCGAGGGGCGCGTCACCTTCCACGACTCATGTCACGCTGGCCGCGCACAGGGCATCTACGAGCCGCCCCGCGACATGCTCAAGGCGATTCCCGGCGTCGACTACGTCGAGATGGAGCACAACCGCGAAGAGGGTCTGTGCTGCGGCTCGGTGCTGACGCTCGTCGGCGAGATCGAGGTCGCTCCGGTTCTCGGCGGTCATCGTCTTCAGGAGGCCGTCGATGCGGGTGCCGAGACGGTCGTCGCCCTCTGTCCCTGCTGCCAGGTGCAGCTGCGTGACAGCAACATCAAGAACGAACTGGGTCTCAAGATCGACGACCTCGCGCGTGTGGTCGCCGAGGCAGCCGGCTACGACATCCCGGAGACCACCGAGTACTCGATGTACATGTGGGGCTTCTTCGACAAGTTCATCATCCTCATGGAGCCCGCGAATATGGCGCAGCTGATGACGAGGATCTTCCCGCAGATGATGGACAACATGCCCGCCGGCATGAAGCCGATGATGATGGGCATGAAGCACGTCCCCGGCGGTCTCTCCATGATGGAGAAGATGATGCCGGCGATGTTCCCGATGATGGCGCCTGCGATCCTGGACAAGGTCATGCCCGACATGGTCGTCGGCTGTCGGGGACTACATCGGAGAGATGCCCCCCGACATGGCCGAGCTCATGCCCGACTTGCTTCCCAAGACGATGGACTCGTTGATGCCGACCTACCTGCCGCAGCTGATCCCGCACCTGGTACCCGCTGTTCATCGACTACGTGCGCAACGACACCTGACACGCTATCGGCATGAGCGTCATGCTTGGGCGGTCCCGGAACCTCGGGGCCGCCCTTCGTTTCGGCCCCGCGCTGAATGTGTGTCTCAAGTCACATCGCGAGATGCCGATAGGAATGCCATGAGCACACAAACCGCACTGAACAGCGCACCGTCACGGTTGGCGACGATCCCGATGTTCGCGGATCTGTCGGAGGAGAGTCTGCAGGTCATTGCCGACCTGGTCACGCCCAGACGCTTCACCAAGGGATCGCTGATCATCGGCCAGGGCGATGTGGGCACCTGCATGTACCTGCTCGTGTCGGGCAGGGTGAAGGTGTCGCTCGCCAGCTTCGAGGGCAAGGAGCTCGTGCTCGACTACCTTGAGGCTCCGGCGCACTTTGGCGAGATGTCGCTGGTCGACGCGAGGGGAAGAAGCGCCGACGTGTTCGCCGTGACCGATGTCGAGGTGCTGATCCTTGAGGGTCGGGACCTCTCCGCGGCGATCCAGGTCCAACCGCGTCTCGCGCTGAGCATCATCGCTACGCTCTCGCGGCGGCTTCGCAGCACGATCGGCCGTCTGGAGGACCTCGCGTTCCATGACGCCACGCATCGAGTGATGCGCGTGATCCTCAACGTCGCCACAGCGGGGTTCGAGGCCAGCGGCACGCCGTCCGTCAAGGGGATGACGCACTACGACATCGCCACGCTTGCGGGCACGTCTCGCGAGACAGCCAGCAGGGTCATCTCGCAGCTCAAGCGCGAGGGCACGATCCTGCCGGACGGCCGGCGACTGACCGTCGATCTCGCTCGACTGAGTGAGCGTCTGGAACGTCCGTGAACGGGAACATACATCGTGACTCTGGTAACCGAGAGCAGGAGGAACGATGAAGGAGTTCACGATCGCCGAGCTCGCGGGCTTCAACGGCAAGGACGGGCGTCCCGCGTACGTCGCCTATGAGGGCGTCGTGTACGACGTCACCGAGAGCGCGATGTGGGGCGATGGTGACCACGAAGGCATGCACTTCGCCGGCGCCGATCTGACCGCAGAGCACGCTGAGGCGCCGCACGACGTCTACGTCACGGACTTCACCGAGGTCGGCCGACTGGTCTGAACGCACGTCGCTGAACTGCCGAGAAGGGTCGCCTGGTCATGTAACCGGGCGGCCCTTTTCCCATGCGCCCTGGGGTCAAAGCGCTCCGGTCTTCGAGAAGATGCGCAGGGCTCGCGGCCCTGCCTCATGCGGGATTGCCGCCATCAGACTCGCTCGAACAACGCGAGTGTCTCCACGTGAAAGGTCTGCGGGAACAGGTCGATCGGCGTCGCTCGTGTCAGCGCGTAGCCCTGCGCGGCGAGCGCTGCTGCGTCTCGAGCGAGCGTCGCCGGGTCGCACGACACGTAGGCGATACGTCGGGCGCGAGTGGACGCGAGCGCGCCGACCGTCTCGGTCTGCAGGCCCGATCGCGGCGGATCGACCAGGGCCAGGTCGACGCGGCCGATCGCCGGAAGCTCGCGGCCGGCATCGCCGCCGATCACGTCGGCCCACAGTCCCTCGTCCTCAAGGTTTCGGCGCAGGTCGCGCACCGCGCTGGATGCCGACTCGACGGCGACGACCTCGCCGGCCTTCTCGGCGAGAGGCAGGGTGAAGGTGCCGGCGCCGGCGAACAGGTCGAGCACGCGGTCGGAGCCGTCGGCGCCGAGCGCTTCGAGTGCGAGCGAGACGAGCGACTCCGCGGCGCGCGTGTTGACCTGGAAGAAGCTCGGGGCCGAGACGGTCATCGTCGTGCCGAGTAGCTTCTCGCGCCATGCGCCCTTGCCCGACAGGACCTCGACGCCGGCGATCTTGCGCTCCTTTGCCGGGCCCTTGACCAGCACCCGCACGAGACTCGTGGTTCGAAGCGCCTGTCCGAGCGTCGTGGCCACGGGGCGACGCGGGAACGGGCCGGGCGCTCCCCAGAGCGCCACCTCGGCATCGCGCGTGTTGGCTCCGACACGCAGCGCGACGCGGGTGAGCCCGAAATCCTGCTCCCCGGAGATGTAGCGCAGCGCACCACCGAGGGCCTTCGGGGCGCGCCGGTACTTCTCGGGAAGGAGCAGGCACTCTTCAACCTGCACGAACTCCTCTGAACCGGCGCGGTGGAAACCGAGACGCGGCCGGCCGGTGGTGTTGTCGACCACGAGCTCAACCTTGTTGCGGTAGCCGTACTCGGCGGGCGAGGGGACCGTGGGGGCGACGAGGTCCTCGGCAGTCGGTCACGTGTCCGATGCGCGTGAGCGCGTCGACGACGCTTCGCCGTTTGGCCTGGAGCTGGGCGCCGTAGGCCACGTGCTGCCACGAACAACCGCCGCAGATGCCGAAGTACGGGCAGGGCGGCTCGACACGGTCGGGCGATGGGCTCACGACGCTGAGCGTCTTCGCGCGCACGAATCGGCCGCGATCCTCGGTCACCTCGGCATCGACCGTATCGCCAGGTACTGCGCCGTGAACGAATGCGGTGCGGCCGTCTTCAAGGCGGGCGATGGCGTCCCCGCCGTATGCTAGGCTCTCGATGTGAAGCGTGATCAAGGTTGTTCTCCAGACTTCATGAGGCTCTTGGGGGCCATCGTACCGCGATTGGCGCGGGTACTCGCTGTTGAGTCGGACACACCACAAGCCGATACTCTCTTCGGGCGGTGCGCTGCGGTCGATGCAGCACGCACGCCGAGTAGTTCGGCCCAACGAGGAGGTTCGTCGCGGTGACAACCAGGACAGTCCTAGTCGTGCATGACGATGCGGACCTCGTCGCTTCGGTTCGCGGGGCGCTCAAGGAGTCCGCTCCTGACGTCGAGCTCATCAATGCGCTCTCGGGGCCGCGTGCCTTGGGGATGATGGCGCAGGTGGTTCCCGCCGTGCTGGTCGTCGATGCCGAACTGGCCGGTGTGGACGGCTACGCCTTCACCCGGCAGGTGAAGAGCGCGCCCGAAACGTCGAACGTGCCCGTCATCATCGTGTCGCTCGATCCCAACGAGGTTTCCGCGCTCAAGGCTCGCCAAGTCGGGGCATCGGCACACCTTCCGTCGACGGGTCCTGTCGGCCCGCTCGTCGCCAAGATCGTCGCACTCGCGGGCGCAGCGCAGCCGGGAGCGGCGGCACCTCCTGCGGCAGCGGCTGCGACACCGGGAGCGCCGGTCGACGGAGTGGCGGCACCGGCATCGGTGTCTCCACCTTCGGGCGCTTCATCAAGCGATGCGCCTGATGTGGCGACCTATGGGGCGTCGCGTTCTGCCGCACCCCAGATGGGATATGCCGCGAGCCAGGGGCGGGCATCTCAGCCGACGTCACAACCTGAGGTCATCGATGAGTCGAGGCCGAGTGGGCCTCCGGGCAGCGGAGTCCCGCACATCGACGAGATGCTTCGGATGATGCTTGAGCGCGGCGGCTCTGACCTTCACATTGCGGTCGGCAGCGCTCCAGGCATCCGTCAGCGCGGTGAACTCGTGCCCGTGGAGAACATGAAGCCGTTGTCGCCCCGTGACACGATGGAGATGATTCTCGGCCTGCTCTCCGAGGAGCAGCGTCGCCGCTTCGAGACCGAGCTCGAGCTCGATTTCGCCTACAGCATCCCCGGCGAGTCCCGGTTCCGTGCCAACGTCTTCCAGCAGCGCAACTCCATGGGCGCGGTGTTCCGCGTCATCCCGATCCAGATTCCGACTTTGGAGGAACTCGGTCTGCCGAAGGTGTGCACCTACCTCGCCGAGAGGCCTCGTGGGCTCGTGTTGGTCACTGGTCCCACGGGTTCGGGCAAGTCGACCACCCTCGCCGCCATGGTTGACCACATCAACGAGAACAAAGCGCTCCACATCATGACGATGGAAGATCCTATCGAGTTCATGCATCGGAACAAGAAGTCCTACGTCAACCAACGTGAAGTGGGCGAGGACACGCACTCGTTCGCCTCGGCACTGAAGCGTGTGCTGCGCCAGGACCCGGACGTCATCATGGTCGGCGAGATGCGCGACCTGGAGACCATCAGCTCGGCCATCACGGCCGCCGAGACCGGTCACCTCGTGCTCGCGACCCTGCATACGACGGGTGGACCGGAGACGGTCGACCGCGTCATCGACGTCTTCCCGCCGCACCAGCAGCAGCAGGTGCGCATGCAGCTGTCGAACTCGCTCGAGGGCGTGCTGTCGCAGACGCTCCTCCGCAGCACCGACGGTCGCGGGCGGCTGATGGCGATGGAGATCATGCTCGGAGTGCCGGCGATCCAGAACCTGATCCGCGAGGGAAAGACGCATCAGATGGAGACCATCATCCAAGGTGGCGCGTCATTGGGTATGCAGACACTGGACCAGGGGCTCAAGAACCTGCTGACCGCCGGCAAGGTCACGTTCGAGGAAGCGATCAGCAAGGCGAAGAGCCCGAGAGATCTTGCGGCCATGGTCGGGCGTAAGCTCTAGGCACGCACCACACAGGCGCAACACGGCAGCGGGCCGCGATGCGGCCCGCTGATTCGTATCCAGACGGAAGTTGAGCGAATGAGCATCGACCGGGAATCGGTCCGTTGGACCAGCAAGCGCCAGATGATCGGGTGGGACAGCGCCGGACACGGAATCGTCATGGACGCCCCGTCGCAGTACAAGGGCGAGAGCACGGGGGCGAGGCCGCTCGAGGTGTTCCTTCAGTCGCTCGCAGCCTGCACTGCCATGGACGTGGTGTCGGTACTTGAGAAGAAGCGACAGCACTTCACGGGCATGGAGGTGTTCGTCACCGGGCATCAGCGTGAGGACGAGTTCCCCAAGATCTACACCCGGATCGAGCTCGAGTACGTCGTGACCGGCTACGGCGTGAAACCGGCGGCGGTGGCACGGGCCATCGAGCTCTCCGAGGAGAAGTACTGCTCGGTACGGGGTATGCTCGGCCCGCAAGTCACCGTGGTCACTTCCTACCGGGTCGAAGACGCGCCGGCACCCGTTCCCGGCGAAGGCGCCGAGGAGGAGTGATCGTGCGTCCGGCCACCAGAGCGGCCACGAAGACCGACGCAACCGAGAGGGCCGCTGTGTCCGATGCCGTGCTCCTGCCCGTCTTCAACGAGGCCGCTACCGTCGATTCCGTGCTCAATGCGGTGCGAGTCTACTTCGCCGGCGAGGTCATCGTCGTCGACGACGGCTCCGACGATGAGACTCCCCGCGTCCTGGCGGCACGCGACGACATCACCGTGGTCCACCTCGACCGCAACTGTGGCTATGGCTGCGCTCTCAAGATCGGGTTCCGCATAGCGCACGACATCGGGGTCACACGGCTCATCACCATGGACTGCGACGGGCAACACGAGCCGGCGCACATCCCGCAGTTCCTCTCGGCGATGGAGGGGGGCAGCGACATCGTCTCGGGCAGTCGATACCTGCCCGGAAGTGCGATGGTCGGCGTGGCGCCGAAATCGAGGCAGGCGATCAACCAACGCATAACCGCCGAGATCAACGCCGTCACAGGGTGGGGCCTCACCGACGCGTTCTGCGGCTTCAAGGCATACCGGCTGCCAGCGCTTGACTGCATCCGACTCGACGAGCCCGGGTACGCGATGCCGCTCGAGCTGTGGGCGAAGGCGTGGAAATGCGGTCTCACAGTGCAGGAGATACCAGTGGAACGCATCTACTGCGATCACGATCGTACGTTCGGCGTAGCGCTCGATGATCCCGAGACCCGGTACGCGTACTACGTCGACGTGTGGACGCGCGCCCTGGAGGGTGACTCATGATCGAGGGACCGCTGTGCGAGGCGATGTGCATCGGGGCGCATCCCGACGACGTCGAGATCGGGATGGGCGGCACCGTGGCCAAGCTTGTGCGCGAGGGCGCACGAGTCGTCATCGTCGACCTCACCAACGGTGAGCCGACACCGCACGGGACACCGGCGAAGCGCGCTGAGGAGTCTGCGCGAGCGGCAGCGGTGCTCGGCGTAGAGCGGCGCACGCTGTCCCAGCCCAACCGCTATCTCTTCGACACCGTCGAGGCGCGCATCGAACTCGCCGAGGTCATGCGGGAGTTCAGGCCGCGCACCATCTTCGTCCCCTTTGCCGAGGACACCCATCCGGATCACATCGCGGCCTCCAGGATCGCGGTCGCGGCAAGGTTCTACGCCAAGTTCACGCACACGGAGATGGCGGGAGAACCGTTCTTCCCGGAGCGTGTCTACCGCTACATGGCCGTGCATATGCGCGTCATCGCCGAGCCGTCCTTCATCGTCGACGTGAGCCAGGACCTACCGCGCAAACTCGAAGCGCTCGCCGCGTACGAGTCGCAGTTCTCGGGTAACCCGCTCAACGCCGGCGTCGTCGATCTCGTAGCGGGTCAGGCGGCGATGTGGGGCGCTGTCGCGCGCGTTGCAGCAGGGGAGCCGTTCTTCGCGCTCGAACCGCTCGCCATCCGCTCTGTCACCGATCTGATCTAGGAGGCAGCGTGGTCCACGCCAAGCCGGCGCTTCCGGCAGGACACGGCGAGGTGCTTGCGCGTCCCGCCTTTGACGACTGGCCGGCCCTGGCGCGCGCAAACCACGATGCTGCGCAGGAGTGGTCTTTCGAGGTCGCTGGCGTTCCGGCAGCGGACCTGCGCGCCCGGACTCGCCGAGAGGCGCTCGACACCGCCGAGGAGTTCTCGGCCAAGTTGGGCGTGGGTGTGGCCGCGGCCGGTTCTCCCGACGGATCTGATCGTGGCGACCGGACACCAGCCTGAGTTCTATCATCCCGGCGTGTGGATCAAGGACTTCCTGCTCCAGAGACTCGCCGAGGCCGCTTCGGCCACCGCTCTTGACTTCGTCGTCGACTCTGATGGGTTTCAGACGCTTGGAGTCAGTTCGCCCTGCATGACACCGGGAGTGCGCCGTTGTCAGCAGTATCTCGCGGTCGGGAGTGCCAACGGGTGGTATGCGAGCGCGCCGGTACCCAGCGAACGCGACCTGAGCGACTTCTGCGCGGCCGCCGACAGCATGCTGGCCTCGCTCCCGGCCCCAGCCGTACGCCGCCACTTCGCTGCCTTCTGCGGGGACCTTGAGGCGGCCGTGCCGCGCGCGGCTGATCTCGCCGAGTTCGTCACCATCGCTCGAAGGCGCTACGAAGAGCCAGCGGGCAGCGACTATCTCGAGTTGCCGGTCACGCGGCTCGCCGCGTCCGTCGCGTTTCGCACGTTCGTGGTCGACCTGGCGCTCAACGCCGACCGGTTCGCAGCCGCCTACAACGCCGAGCTGGCCGAGTACCGCATGGTGAACAAGACGCGGTCCCCTGCGCAGCCGTTCCCTGATCTTGCGACGATCGACGGAGCGGTTGAACTGCCGCTATGGCTGCTGGCGAAGACCGGACGTACCTCGGTCTTTGCGCGGCCGGCGGCCGATGGGGGGACGCTGCTCGAAGACGCAGACCGTACGCCCATCGCGAGTCTGCCCGCCGACCCGGCGCGGCGATCCGGGCTCTCGCGGCCTCGGGCGCCCTGATCGCCCCGAAGGCGCTCGCGCTGACCACCTTCGTGCGACTGTTCGCATGCGATCTCTTCATTCACGGCGTGGGGGGAGGCCGCTACGACCGAGTGACTGACGGCGTGTGCCGGCAGGTACTACGGCGTCGAGCCGCCCGAGTTCGTGGTCGCCTCGATCACCATGTACCTCCCGCTCGGCGCGCACATCGTCACCGAGGAGGAAGTGGCCGACGCCCGGGCCCGGCTCAACCGCCTCGAGCACAACCCCGACGCCCTGCTCGGCGAGGTGGAGTTCGACTCGGCCGAAGAGCGCACGCAGGCCGTCGCACTCGCCGCCGAGAAGGCGGCGCTGGTGTCCGAGATCGCCGCGCCCGGCGCCGACAAGAAGGCGATCGGCGGTCGGATCCGAGAGGTGAACGCGGCGCTGGGCGAGCTGCTGGCTCCACTCAGGGCTGGCATGGAGGCGGAGGTCGGCGCTCTGGAGGCTCAGTACTCCGCCTCAGAGATCCTGACGGACCGCACCTACCCGTTCTGCTTCTGGTCGCCGCTCGAAGTCGCCGACAAGGCGCGGTAGCGGACCGAGGCGCGTACTTCCGCGACCGGGACCCTCGACACACGAACCGCGCGCGGATTGTCGCTGGCCTGTCGCAGGGTTAGAATCGCGCGGATGGCCGAAAAGCCCTTTCCGCTTGAAAGGATGAATCCATGTCTGTGCCTGTTGTTGATGCGAATCTCTGCACCGCGTGCGGTATCTGCGTAGATGAGTGCCCGAGCAGCTGCTACGACCTCGAGGACGTCGCTCGCCTGAACCGGCCCGACGACTGTACCGAATGCGGTATCTGCGTCGACGCGTGCCCCAGCGGCGCCATCTCGATGGACTAGCTCGAGACCAGACTGAAGCATCATGTCACGCACGGACCGGGAGCAATCCCGGTCCGTGCGTCGTTTCTGATCAGCCGCGCGGACCGGTTCCGTCGTCGATGTAGAGCTTGGGTTCGCGACCGGCGAGCAGCCCCATGAACCGCTTGTGATGAGCGGCATAGACCACCGCACCCATCACCAGTGCGAACGCCCAGTCGGGGGAGCCCAGCACGATCGCCGTGATCGGCAGCGTGACCGCTGCCGCGACCTGACCGGCCATCATGTAGCGCGTCACCGCGATCACCGTCAGACCTACCACGAGGACCGCCACGAAGTAGCGCCAGTCGTACGCGAGCAGCGCGCCCGCCCCCGTCGCGAGGCCCTTGCCGGTCCGCGAGAACCGATGCTCGATGAGCGCCATCCAGATCGAGTAGTTGTGGCCGAGGACTGCACCCGCGACGGCAGCCATCGGCACCCACAGGAGCGGTTGCTGCCACCAGATCGCGCTGACGGTCTCCAGCGTCAGCGCCCACGGCTTGAACGCGGCCAGCGAGAACACGGGTACGCCGAGCGTCCAAGCCTTGGCGACGAGCGTCGGTACCAGGCCCTTCATCCCATCGCCGAGCACCGCGAGCGCGAACCAGCCCCACGAGCCTGTGGTTCGCCGCACATTCATCGATCCGACATTGCCGGTGCCGTGCTCGGTCACGTCCTCGCCGGTCACTCCGCGCACGATGAGGTACGCGAACGGGATCGACCCGACGAGGTAGGCAGCCAGGAACGTTCCGAGAAGGACCACCCAGCCGAAGGCGCCGCTCGTAACGATCATCAGGCCCCCCTCGGCACGATGCACTCGATTGCGCGCGGCAGGAGCTGCAACTCGTAACGGTCATCGAGGAGCACCTCGCCGTCGATCTGAGCGGGGAGCGCCTGGTCGCATTCGATGATCAGAGACGAGTGAGTGCTCATGTGCACCGGTTTCATGTGCGTGTGTTTGCCGAAGATCACGAAGGGAAGCCGTACGAGCGCCCGGGGGAGCGAGAGCGGATCGATCATGCACACATCGAAGAGGCCGTCGTCGGGCACGGCGTCAGGTGTGATGAGGAACCCGCCGCCATACGTCTTACCGATCGTGACGGCGACGATCAGCGTGTCGAACCGCGCCGACGGCTTGCCGTCGAAGCGGATGCGCACGTCGAAGCTGCCGAGCTCGCGAAAGAGCACGTGCAACAGCGCGGTGACATACAGCCACAGCCCGCTTCGACGTTTGGTGACCTTGTACTCGACCGCCTTGGCCGTGACCTTGGCGTCGAGGCCGGCGGCGAAGCTGTTGTTGAAGTAGACGCCGTTGCAGACACCCACATCGAAGCTGCGACGCTCGCCGGTGGCGAGAACGAGGGCCGCCTGCGCGAGATCATCCGGCACCCCGAGCATGCGCCTCGTGTCGTTGCCGGAGCCGGTGGGGAGCAGGCCCAACGCGGGTCTCTCGGCGGACGGTATCCCCATCAGTCCGTTCAGCACCTCATGAACGGTGCCATCGCCACCCGTGGCCACAACGAGGTCGTATGCGCCGGCGCCTGCGGCGATCTGGGTGGCTTGACCGGCGCACTCGGTCACCACGATGTCGTGCGGCAGATTGCACAGAAGCTGTTCGATGACCGGAATCAGCTTCGCCGTCTCACCGTGTCGAGCGGCGGGGTTTGCGATCAGCAGCGTGTTGGCGGCCATGAGCCCTCCGAGTCGTGGAGCGTACCCGCATAGCATAGCCGAGCGTGAGCGGTGCGCAGGCGTGGGGCCGCGGGTATGATAGAGTGCGCTTTCGCGTTACGCGCCTCCTTAGCTCAGCGGATAGAGCGTCTGCCTCCGGAGCAGAAGGTCGCAGGTTCGAGTCCTGCAGGGGGCACCAAGGAAACCAACGAGGCCGGCCCCGCTGCGTGCGGGCCGGCCTCGTGCATTGTCTCGTCTGACGCAGGAGCTGCTAGTGGCCTTCGGCCTTCTGCACCTGGTAGGCCTCGATGACCTTCTTGGCCATGTCGCGGGGCACCTCGGCGTACTCGCCGATCTCGATCGAATACATGCCGGTCCCGTGGGTGAGTGACCGGAGCAGCGGCGAGTAGTGCACGACCTCGGCGTAGGGCGCCTGCGCGTGAATCCTCTGCATGCCGTCGACCGAGTCCATTCCCAGGATGCGACCCCGCCGTGAGCTCATGTCGCCCATGACCGCGCCCGAGTACTGGTCCGGCACGTCGATGTTGAGCGTGGCGACCGGCTCGAGCAGGATCATGTCGGCCTGCTCGACCGCTGCGCGGAAGCCGATACGCGCCGCCATGCGGAACGCCATCTCATTGGAGTCGACCGCGTGGTACGAGCCGTCGAAGACGGCGACCTTCACGTCGACCATCGGATAGCCGGCGAGCACGCCCTCGGCCATGCTGTTCTGCACGCCTTTGTCGATGGCGGGCAGGAACTGGCGGGGAATCTTCCCGCCGACGATCTCGTCGACGTACTCGTAGCCTTTGCCCGGGTTGGGCTCGACGCGCAGCCAGCAGTCGGCGAACTGTCCCGAGCCGCCGGTCTGCTTCTTGTGCCGGCCTTGAGCTGTGGCCTTCTTGCGGATCGTCTCCCGGTAGGGGATGCGCAGCTCGGTCGTCTCGGCCTCGACGTTGTAGCGGTCCTTGAGCTTGGCGATCGCGACGTCGATGCCGGTCTCGCCGAGCGCGTACAGGACCGTCTGATGTGTCTCGTCGGAGCGCACAAGCAGCAGGGTGGGCTCCTCGGCGACCAGCTTGTTGAGCGCGGTGCCGAGCTTGTCCTCGTCGGCCTTGGTCTTGGCGACGATCGCCACAGGGTAGAGCGCCTCGGGAAGCGGGAGGGGGGCGATGGCGACGTCACCAGCCGCCGACAGCGTGTCTCCCGTCAGCACCCCTTCGAGCTTCGGCAGTACGGCGATGTCGCCGGCGGGGGCGCCATCGACGTTCGAGGTCTCCTTGCCAACGAGCTTCAGGACGTGTGCGATACGCTCCTTCTTGCCGGTGCGCGAGTTGATGAGCTCAGAACCGGGCGTCAGGGTGCCCGAGAGCACCTTCACGAAGTTCAGGCTGCCCACGTACGGGTCGAAGATCGTCTTGAAGACGAGGCCCGCGGTCGCGCCCTCGGTGGTGACGTGCACCTCACCGCCGTCGGCGGTCGGGATCGCCCCGTGCGCTGTGGGCTCCGGAAAGAACGACACGATCTCGTCCATCAGGTCCTCGATGCCCTGCAGCTTGAGCGCGGAGCCAACGAAGACGGGGATGAAGATGCCCTGCGCGATGGCCTTGTCGAGAAGGCGCTCGAGCTCCTCCTGATTGAGCTTCTCTCCCTCGAGGTACTTCTCCATGAGGGACTCGTCGGCCTCGGCGACGAGATCGGTCAGCTTCTCGCGAGCGGCCTCGGCCGCTTCGACGAACTCCGCCGGGATGTCGAGGACCTCTTCCTTCTCGCCCTCGTGGTGGTACGCCTTCATGCGGATGACGTCGATGACGCCGCGGAAGTCGGCCTCTTGGCCCATCGGGATCTGGACGGCGCCGACCCGGTGTCCGAACTTGGCGTCGAGCGCGGCCATGACCGCCGAGAAGTCTGCGTGTTCCTTGTCCAGGCGGTTGACGAACACGGCGCGCGCGATTCCGATGTTGCCGGCGATTCGCCACAGCCGTTCCGTCTGGACCTGGGGTCCGGCCACCGCGTCGACCACGAAGAGCGCCATCTCGGCCGCCTCCATGCCCGCAATGGCGTCACCCACGAAGTCGGCATAGCCCGGGGTGTCGATGATGTTGATCTTGACCCCGTCGTGCACCACCGGCGCGAGGGAGAGGTTGATCGAGAACTTGCGCTTGATCTCTTCCGGATCGTAGTCGAGACCGGAGTGACCATCGTCCACGGTTCCCAGGCGCTTGGTTGCGCCGGACAGGTAGAGCATCGCCTCTGCAAGCGACGTCTTGCCCGCACCGCCGTGTCCGACGAGTACGACGTTGCGGACTTTATCAGTACCCGGTGCTCCCAAGTGCATCGCCTCCTCGGATTGCGCGCCGTTCACATCGTTGTGAACGCGCGGCCCGCGAGTAGCGTTCCCGCTCCGCGGGCAACCTCGAGAGTAGAGTCTACCCCTTCTCCCACACCGACACGCCAGTCTTATCATGAGCCTCTCGGACTGCTAGAATCGCCTGCAGTCCCGTCTCACGAGAAGACCCCACCGCGACGGCGCAAGCCGTGCCGCAAACGCCACAAGAGGAGGCGCGTCCTTCCGTGCAGAACCGACCATCTGTTCCATCGCTCCTGATCATCGGGGTCATCGTCGGAGTGCTGTCGTTGACGCTGGCAGGTTGCCAGGGCGCACAGACCACCACGACGACTCCGCCCGCCGATTCAACGACCCAAGAGACCACCCCCGCCGAGCAGCCCGCAGCTACGACAAACGAGACAGGAGAAACCTTGTACACACCTGCGTACAAACCCAACGGCAAGGAAGTCGCCGTGATCAAGACGAACAAGGGCACGATCACCGTTGCCCTTCTCGGCAAGGACGCGCCCGATGACCGTAGGAAGCTTCGTCGAGCTCGTGAACAAGGGCTTCTACACGGGCCTGAAGTTCCACCGGTTCGAGCCGGGCTTCGTCATCCAAGGCGGCGACCCTCAGACCAAGGAGCTCACGTCCGAGCAGGTCAAGGCGAACAGCACCGGCACGATCGGCACCGGCGGCCCCGGCTACGCGATCGCGGGTGAGTTCGCGAACAACCCCAACAAGCACGTGGACGGCACGCTGGCCATGGCGCGCTCGCAGAGCCCGGACTCCGGCGGCTCGCAGTTCTACTTCACGCTCGGGCCGCAGGCATTCCTCGACAACAACTACACCGTGTTCGGTCAGACGACCGAGGGGCTCGACGTGATCCACAAGCTCGCAGTGGGCGACGTCATCGAGTCCGTGACCATCGAGAACGCGACCAAGTAGCGTATTCGACGTGGACCAGACTCGCTTCCAGGAAGCGCAGAAAGCGTACGACGACGGTGACTTTCGAGCCGCCGCCAAGATGTTCCTCGGCGCCGCGGGGCGCGGTGCTGAGGGCAACGGCGCCGCGTACCACAAAGCGGGCAACTCGCTGATCCACCTGCGTCGCTATCAGGACGCGGTGACCGTCTACGGACATGCGCTGCGGGACTCCATCTACGACAAGCGCGGCGCCGTGTTCGCCAACATCGGTGCGGCCTACGCGTCGCTCGGCGACTACGCGGAGTCGGTCCGCGCCTACGAGAGCGCGCTCGCCGAACCCGACTACGCGACCCCGTACAAGGCGTACCAGGGCATGGCCAACTCGCTCCTCGAGCGCGGCAGTGTCGAAGACGCCGCAATCGCATTCAGGAAGGGCGCACTGGAGCCGGGCAATCCCGATCCCGGCAAGGCGCTGGTCAACCTGGGACTGTGCTTCATGGCGCTCGGTCGTCCGGCCGATGCGGTCGAGGCGTACCAGGCTGCTCTCGGGTTCGACCAGTACAGCGGTCGCGGCAAGGCGCTCTCGAATCTCGGCCAGGCCTACATCGCGCTCGGCAACGACGCCGAGGCGGTCAAGGCGTTCGAGAAGGCCACCCAGCTGCACGGACACACGCTCTCGCCGGCCGCCCAAGCCGCCTACGAGGGCGCGCGGTCTCGAGTCCAGCCCGCTCCCCGAGAGGTCGTCGAGGGCTGGCAGACCGGTGAGCTGCCGCAGGTCATCCCCGCTGCGGCCGTTGCGACTGCGGCCGCCGCGCTGCACAGCCGCCCGCGTCCGCCGCGCCGTCCGACCCGCCCGCGGCCGTATCCCCGGACCCGGTCCCGGTGACGCCGCAGACCGAGATTGCGGCGCCTGCCCCCGAGCCGCAGCGACGGTCCCTACGACGTCGAGGCTGCGCACGACTTCGACGGCGCTGCCGCCCGAGGCCGACTGCAGGCCGCGACCGCGCTCGGCATGGGCGACGACCAGGAGATCGCCGACTTCTTCTCCGTCACCGACGAGCAACTCAAGGAGCGCGATCGCGATGCTCGCCGAGAGGGTCGCAGCCAGCCGTGCAAGCGCGGGAGCTCGGCAAGACGCTCATCGTCATCGGCGTGATCATCGTGCTGGTGGTGGGGCTTCTCGGCGGGGCGTATGCGCTGGGATTCGGCTTTCCCACGCAGCAGCAGACGGTCGCAGGGCTGCTGGCAGCGCACACGGCGGGCGATCCGGTTGAGACGCTACTGGGTGGCGGTGACGGACAAGGACATCGCCAAGGAGATGGCCAAGATCCCGCCGCTGACCTCGTTCAACACTCGACGGCGTGACCATGCACACGAACGACTCCGTGGTGCTGGTGACGGTGACTCCCAAGACGGGCGCGCCGCTCCACTACACCCTGCACGCTTCGCCGAGAAGGCGTCGGCTGGAAGGTCACCGGCGTGGAGAATGACTGGCGTTCCACCGGCGGAAGCTAGCCGCTGTTGCACCAAGACACCTGACCGGCACCAAGTAGGAGAGGAACCACAGAGTGGAGCAGAACACGTACATCATGATCAAGCCCGACGCGGTCGCTCGCGGTCTCGTCGGCGCGATCGTCCAGCGGTTCGAGAACACCGGCCTGAAGATCGAGCGCATGGAGATGAGCACGCTCACGCGCGAGCAGGCCGCGGCGAACTACGCCGAGCACGTCGGCAAGCCGTTCTACGAGGGGCTCGTGAGCTACATCACCTCGGGTCCCGTCGTGAAGATGGTCCTGTCCGGACCTGACGCGGTGGTCGTGTGCCGCAAGCTCATGGGAGCGACCAACCCCAAGGACGCCGCGCCGGGAACCATCCGCGGTGACTTCGGGTTGATCATGGATGCCAACGTCGTGCATGGCTCGGATTCGCCCGAGTCGGCCGAGCGCGAAGTCGCGCATCTTCTTCGGCTAGCTCGTGTCTACACCGAGAAGGGCGGTCTCCATGCGGAGGCCGCCCTTCTTGCGTTCAGCCCTCGGTCGCGCGATTCGCCGAAGAACGCGAGCGCCGCGGCGACGTACTCGTCGAACCGACGCTGCGAGTTCATCCGAGAGTCCCGGCTCGTCTCGGAGTTCCGCGGGCTCGATGCCCAGAATCGTGACGGGCGGCAGCGCGCCGCCCGTCGCCGCGGCGAACTCGAGCACCTTGAGCAGGTCGCCCTCGTGGGTGCTGATGCCCGCGAGCGCCTTGCGGCTGCGCGCCTGCTCGGGAGCGAAGAACGCGAAGTCGCCCGGCTGCGAGCCCCATCCGCGCCGAGTCGACGATGAGCACCTGCTCGGTCTCGGCGTCGAGATAGTGGACGAGGTCGAGCAGGTTGCCGCCCAGGTCGACCGCGCGAAAGCTCGCGGTCGAGCCCCGCCTCGCCGATGTGCTCGGCGATGCGCAGCCCGATCGAGTCGTCTCGGCCGTAGTAGTTCCCGATGCCGATCAGGTAGCGCACCCGCGTCAGCGGACGAACTCGACGTCGAGATAGTGCGTCGAGCAGGAGATGCACGGGTCGTAGGCGCGCACGAGCATCTCGAACGCGAGCCGCATCTCGTCCTCGGTCTTGTCGGCAGCCATGAGCTCGGGGAGCAGCGCGTCGAAGTCCGCCTGGATGTTGGCGTGGTTCTGGCCGGTGGGGATGATGCAGTTCGCGTCGGTGCAGAGGCCCTCGTCGTCGTAGGCGTACTCGTGGAACAGGATGCCGCGCGGGACCTCGACCGCCGAGGCTCCGGAGCCGAAGCGCGTCGGCTGCACCAGGGGCTCCTCGGCCACTCCCTCGGCGATCAGCTCGTCGAACAGGCGCAGCCCCTCGTAGGCGGAGTGCACGATCTCGACGACCTGGGCCACCGAGTTGAAGTACGGGTTCGTGCACGGCGCGGTCATGCCGAGCGACTCGGCGACCTTCTTGGCCTCGGGGTGCAGCTGGTCGTAGTTGACGTTGAAGCGCGCGAGCGCGCCGGCCGCGTAGCTGTCCAGGCGGTTCCGTGGCGTACTTGGCCGTGGACGCGGCGAGACGTACTCGTTGGTGCAGCTGCGGTAGTCGGCGACCTCGTAGCGGGCGCGATCGCCGTCGGGCAGGATCGTCTGCACGTAGCCGTCGTAGAGGCCGTACTCCTCGTCCGAGGACACCGCCATGTACTCGGTGGGGCGATCGAACGCGGGGATGGCCGGCGCGAGCGCGGCGATCGTCTCGAGCGTCGCCAGAAGGTCCGGGACCGCTGCGGCGAGCTTGTCGCGCATCGCCGAGAGCTCGGCCACGGTGGGCACCTTCGAGAAGCCGCCGGGCAGCACCGTGGTCGGGTGCGTGGTGCGGCCGCCGATGAGCGAGCCCCACTCGTGCGAGAGGCGCTTGAGCCGCAGCGCGCGCGCGACGACCTCGCCGTGCGTCGGAACCAGCGCGAAGGCCGACGGCGCGCCCAGCAGGTCGGGGGCGACGAGGATGTAGACGTGCAGCACGTGGCTGTCGAAGTTCTCGGCGTGCTTGAGCAGCGTGCGGAGCTTGCGGGTCTGCGGCGTCACCTCGATGCCCAGCGCCGCCTCGGTCGCCTTCACCGAGGCGAGCGTGTGACCGATCGAGCAGATGCCGCAGATGCGGCTCACGATCCGCGCGACCTCCGAGTAGTGCCGGCCGCGCACCATGGCCTCGAAGAAGCGCGGGGCCTCGGGCACCTGCCACTCGCACTGCTCGACCACGCCGTCCGTGACGTTGACCACGATGTTGCCGTGGCCCTCGACGCGGGTCAGGTGGTGGACGTCGATGCTGATGTTCTGGGGCATGGGGCGCTAGCTCCTCAGGTTCGCGGTGAACATGCGGGACTTGCCGACGGCGCGCGTCTGGCTGAATCCGGCGCGCTCGACCAGGACCTTCTCGAGCGCGGGCAGATTCGCGTCTTCGACGAAGCCTCGGCACGCCTCGCAGGGGATGCCGTGGGCGGGGCAGGGCGCGCCGCAGCCGGCGATCGCCACCTGGCCCATGCAGTAGTCGCCCTCGTCGTAGCGGCAGACCGTCTCGCGGCGCTTGCACTGCACGCAGACCGGATAGGTCGGCGCGACGTAGCGCGTTCCGTGGAGCAGGTTGGAGAGGACGTTGAGGAGCTCTTCCTTGCTCATCGGGCAGCCGAGGACCTCGTAGTCGACCTTGATGGCCGCCGAGATGGGCCGCGCGGTGCCGCTGCGAAGGTGGGGCATCTGCGCGTCGTCGCCGTAGACGTACTCCGCGAAATCGTCCTGGTGGTTCTTCAGCGCGTTGATGCCGCCGGTGCACGCGCAGGCGCCGTAGGCGATGACGACGCGCGCGCGGCGGCGGATCTGCTGCAGCCGCCCGCGGTCCTCCTCGCGCGTGAAGCTGCCCTCGACGAGCGCGAAGTCGATGCGCTGGGTGGTCGTCTCGGTCATGGCCTCTCGGAACTCCACGATGTCGAGGTGCTTGAGGAGCTCGAGCGTGGCCTCGTCACCGTAGTTGGTGAACTCGATCTGGCAGCCCTCGCAGCTGGCGAAGTCGAAGAAGGCGAGCGTGGGCTTCCGTGTCTCGGGCATGCTAGATCGCCTCCTCGAGCTCGTGGATCTCGGCGTAGGTGAACACCGGTCCGTCGATGCAGCAGTACTTGTCGTTGATCTGGCAGTGACCGCACTTGCCCACGCCGCACTTCATGCGGCGCTCCAGGTCGACGTAGATGTTCTCCCGCTTGATCCCGGCCTCGTCGAGCTCGCGGATGACGAACTCGAACATCACGGGCGGCCCGCAGATGATGACGCGGGTGTCTTCCGAGAGGTGCGTGTTGCGGAACAGCGTGGTGATGACGCCCACGTTGCCCGTCCACGAGACGTCGGCACGATCCACCGTCTCGTGGTACTCGATGCCGTGCGTGGCGCGCCAGACGCCCCGGTCCTCGGGGAACAGCAGCTGCAGCGGGTCGCGCGCGCCGTAGAAGAGCACGAAGCGGCCGAAGTCATCGCGCTGGTCGGCGATGTACTGGATGAGGCTGCGCGTCGGGCAGATGCCGATGCCGCCCGCGACGACCAGGACGTCCTGCCCGCGCAGCGCGTCGACGTCGAACCCGTGTCCCAGAGGACCCCGCACCCAGAGCGAATCGCCGATGCCCTTGTTGTTGATCGCGGTGGACACGCGGCCGACCGTCCTCACGACGATCTCGAAGGTGTTGGTGCGCGTGGGCGAGCTGGCGATGCCGATGGGGATCTCGCCGTAGCCCATCACGCCCACCTCGAGAATCTGACCCGGCTGGAACTTGAGCGGCGAACCGTCGGCGAACTGGAGGGTGAAGTGCTTCTCGCTCGAAGTGGGGGCATGCGCATGAAGGATCTTGGCCTCGCGCGGAAGGAAGAGGCTCTCGTGGTTGCCGCATGCGCACTCGTGTGTTTCGCTCTGCATTACGACCTCTCCATGATGGTGGTGATGACACGGACCGGGTCGGCGATGTCTGCCGTGCACGCCATCGAGCAGCGGCCGCAGCCGGTGCACGCGGGGCTGCCCAGCTTCTCGTTGAGGTAGGCGCCCTTGCGCATGAACCGGTGGCGGAAGCGGGTCTGATGGTGCTCGCGGAAGTTCTCGTGCCCGCCGCCGGGCATGGAGATCGCCGCGAACTCCCGGGTCAGGCAGGCATCCCAGTAGCGGGTTCGCGTGCCCGACTGCTGGTCGAGGTTCCAGGTGTCCCTCATGTCGAAGCAGTAGCACGTGGGGCACACCGTGTTGCACGAGCCGCAGCTGAAGCAGTCCATCGCCAGCTCGTCCCAGAGCGCCTCGTCGGAGAACGACTCGCGGATCGTCTTGGCGATCTCGGCGCTCGAGTAGGGGAGCTGCTCCTGGCACTGGCCGAGAACATCGGCGTTGACCTTCTCGGCGGCGGCGATCTCGGATGCGGTCGCGTCGCGGAACACGCCGTGCGCCAGGAGCGCCTCGCCCTTGGGCGTGCGCGTCTCGAACACGTAGCCGTCGTCGAGCTTGGTGAGGTTGGCGTCGTGACCCTGCGGTCCCACCGAGTCGATCATCGAGGCCCAGAAGGCGCGCGGGGCGACCTTCTGGACGTTCGAGGCGACGATGGTGGTCGCTTCGCGCTGCGCGAGGTAGTTCCAGTCCGCGTTGCGCTCGCGCAGGAGGAAGTCGGTCATGTCGATGCCGCGCACGTCGTAGTGGTGCACGCCCGAGCAGCACCGTGTCGATCGGGTCGATGCAGTCCTGGATCGAGTCCCCGTCGAAGCGCACGATCTCCTGCTTGGGCGGGAAGAACACCTTCTTGGGCGGCAGGAGCGTCGTGTCGTAGTCGAGGCGCAGGTCCTTGGCCGAGAGAACCTCTCCGAACACGAACTTCTGGCGCTTGGCGACCGGACCCACAACGCGCGTGACGCGCACAAGCGTATCCACGAAAGAACCGAAATCGCGCTCCTCCATGTAGAAGAAGCTCATAGTCCACCCCCGGCATTCGATACGGGCAACTCGGGTCACCCTACAGGCGGGTCCTGCGTATCGCAAGATTGGTTCAGGTCGTTTTCGCTGAACGGAGCCCAGGGACGGTTCGATGGTAGCACTGGGCCCACGCCGAGGCGTCTCCCGCGTGGCGAAGAATGCGGCAAGTTCGTGCTAAGGGTGAGGAGCGACACTGGGCTCGTCGAAGCGGCGCCCCACCGCGCAACCGTTCTCAGATCCAGCGGAGGTCCGCCCATGGCCCCACGACTTCTCGGCAAGGAGCAAGGCCCTCGCGACCTGTTGCTGCTCGGCAGGGCGGAGTCGATATCGGACGCGGGGCTGCTGTCCATCGTGATCGGTGAGAGCACCGGAACCAGCGCGCTGGCGTTGCTCGCCGAGCACCCCATTCCGGACGGTCTGTGGCGGGTGTGCGGCGAGGACCTTGTCGCGCTGGAGGGGGTCGGCCCCGCTGCTGCGGCCCGCGTGCTGGCGTGTCTCGAGATCAGCCGAAGGGCCTCGGCGTGGCGTTGCTCGGCCCGGACGGTGATCTCGACACCTGAAGACGTCGTCGCGCTGTGCGCTTCGCAGCTCCGCGGCCTGGACCGTGAGCACTTCTGGTGCCTCGCGCTGAACACGAAGAACCAGCTGCTCAAGATGGTGGAGGTATCGATCGGATCGCTCAACGCCTCGATCGTCCATCCTCGCGAGCTCTTCAAGGAGGCGGTCAAGGTCTCGGCGGCATCGATAGTGCTCGTCCACAACCATCCGAGCGGCGACCCAACCCCCTCGGGCGCGGACGTCCAGTTGACGCGGCGGCTGGTCAAGGCCGGAGACGTTCTCGGCATCGAGGTCCTCGACCACGTGGTCATCGGCGACGGGGGAGAGCATTCGAGCCTGCGTGATCTCGGGCTGATGTGAGCCCGAACCGCACGCCTCAGACCTGCGGTGACGCGGCCGGGTCAGGAGTTCCGTCGCTGTTGCTGTGGTACACTTCGACCTTGTTCAGCACCACCGGCCCGACCCGTTTGAGGTCCAGGGTCGGTTTTGGCGTGCGAGGCGCATTCGTGCGCCCCTCGAATGCACTCCCGGCCTCGGCCGGCACAGGATGAAAAGGAGCGACCGTGTCGCTTGTAGATATGTTCTTCAACTCCTGGGGCGGCGACATGGCCGTCGACCTGGGAACCGCGAATACGCTGGTCTCGGTGCGCGGTCGGGGCATCGTCCTCATCGAGCCGTCGGTCGTGGCGGTTGAGCGCGACAGCAAGCGCGTGCTCGCCGTCGGCCTGGACGCCAAGCGCATGCTCGGCCGCACGCCGGCCAGCATCGTCGCGATCCGACCGCTCAAGGACGGGGTCATCGCTGACTTCGAAGTCACCGAGGCCATGCTGCGCTACTTCATCAACAAGACGCGCGTGAAGCGCTTCCCGTGGCAGCCCAAGCCCCGCGTCGTGGTCTGCGTGCCCTCCGGCGTGACCGAGGTCGAGAAGCGCGCCGTGTTCGAGGCGACCATGTCGGCCGGAGCTCGTCAGGCCTACCTGATCGAGGAGCCCATGGCGGCGGCGATCGGCGCCGGGCTTCCCATCCAGGAGCCGACGGGGTCGATGGTCGTCGATATCGGCGGCGGCACGACGGAGGTGGCCGTCATCTCGCTCGGCGGCATCGTCGTCGCGCAGTCGATCAGAATCGCGGGCGACGAGTTCGACGACGCGATCATCGCGTACGTGAAGCGTGTCTACAACGTGCTGATCGGCGAGCGCACCGCCGAGGAGATCAAGTTCGAGATCGGCAGCGCTTGGCCGCTCATGGAAGAGGTCGACGTCGAGGTTCGCGGACGGGACCTGCTCACCGGGCTGCCTCGAACGATCACCATGGAGTCCGAGGAGATCCGCGACGCGATCGAAGAGCCCACAGCCGCGATCGTCGCTGCGGTGAAGGGCACCCTCGAACAGACGCCGCCTGAGCTTGCGAGCGACCTGATGGAGTACGGCATCGTGCTCACCGGCGGTGGCGCGTTGCTGAAGGGTCTCGACGAGCGGCTTCGCCACGAGACCGGCATGCCGGTTCACGTGTCCGACAGTGCGCTCACCAACGTGTGCGACGGCTCGGCACAGGCGCTCGAGGAGATCGACGCGCTCAAGAAGGTGCTGCAGGGCGGGCGCTAGGCCCATCCGCAACGCGCGATGAAGCTGCCTCAGCCAGAGAAATCAACGAGTGCCCTAGGACTCGTTATCGCGCTGGTCGTCGTCGCCCTCGTGATCACCACGGTGTGGTATCGCGAGGGCGAGCGCGGTCCGCTTCACAAGCTTCGGACCGGCGTGCAGACGGCGTCGGCGCCGCTGCAGGCGACGGGCGAGTTCGTCACGCGGCCGATCCGCGGTGTCTTCGCGTGGGCGTCCGACTTGGGCGTCTCTCGGAGTCAACTTGCTGCCCTCAAGCAGCAGAACACCGAGCTGCGCAATCGCGTCGCGAGTCTCGAAGAGGCTCGGCAAGAGAACGAGCGGCTGCAGGGCCCTGTTCGGGTTCGTGCAGACAGGTAAGCTCGAAGCGGTAGGCGCCCGAGTGATCGGCCGCCCCACCAACTCATGGGAGCGTGTCATCACCATCGACCGGGGAAGCGCTGACGGGGTCAAGGTCGAGATGCCGGTCCTTGCGGCAAAGGGGCTCTTGGGCCAGACGATCTCGGTGACAAAGCACAGTGCCCGGGTCCGGCTCATCACCGACGCGCGCTCCGGGGTCGCCGGCATGGTCCAGGCCAACCGTGCCGAGGGACTCGTGAAGGGTTCGATCGAGGGGGATGTCTCACTTGAGTTCGTGAGCAAGGAGACCACGGTCAAGCCGGGCGACGTCGTCGTCACTTCCGGACTGGGTGGCGTGTATCCCAAGGGCCTGCTTGTCGGCGAGGTCATCAGCGCCGCGAAGACACCATCCAGCCTGTATCAGGACATCCGAGTCGAACCCATCGCCAATCTTGCGGGCCTCGAAGAGGTCGTGGTGCTGACCGGCGCTGCTCCCGCCACGCAGATCGGGGGTGGTGAGTGATGAATCGCGCGATTCCGACGATCGCGGCGCTCTTCGTCGCCGCCGTCCTGCAGGCGGCGCTCGCGCCGTACCTGTCGATCGGTCAGGTCGTCCCCAACTTCCTGCTGCTCGTGGTCGTCACCATCGCGCTCGTCGAGGGCCCGGTTCCCGGCGCCGCGGTCGGCTTCTCGGCGGGGCTCATCTTCGACCTGCTGGGAAGCGGTCCGGTTGGGCCGATGATCCTGGTACTCACGCTCACCGGCTATCTCACCGGGCTCATGCACGAGAACATGTTCGCGGAGGGCTGGCTGCTCCCGCTCACGGTTCTCGCAATCGCGACGCTTTCTGCCGAGGTGGCCTACGGGCTCATCCTGATCCTGCTCGGCTCCGGCGGTCCGTTCTGGTCCACGTTCCTGACCAAGATGCTTCCGGGAGCGGTGTACAACACGGTGCTGGCGCTCCTGATCTATCCGTGGTTGGCGCGCTTCTTGCGCCAAGACCGGCCGATAACCACCTTCAGGCGCCTGGGCTGAATGCCCTAGGCGTCTGAACTGTGCGCTGAGAGCCACTCCAGAAGAAAGCGACCCGGTTGACCGACTTCCGCCAACAGCTCAAGCCACGATTCGCGATTCTCGGCTTCGTCGTGCTCGCGGTCTTGGGGCTTCTGCTTGCGCGGCTGTGGACGCTGCAGGTCCTGAACGGCGCGGCCTATGCCGACCAGGCGAAGGAGAACCGCGTCCGAGAAGTCACGACCGAGGCCCCCCGCGGGCGCATACTCGACCGAACCGGGCGCGAACTCGTGACCAACCGTCCGACGATGGCCGTGGTGGTCGCCCCCTCCGCGAAGAACGACGCGGCGCTGCTTGGGTCGCCTTTCGACCGTGCTCAACATGCCCGTTGCCGACATCAAGGAGCGGGCCTCGAGCGTCAAGCAGGCCCCGCTTGCCTCCCGCACCGTCGCCATCGACGTTCCCATGGCGGCGGTCGCCTACATCTCCGAACACGAGGCCGACTTCCCGGGCGTCGAGGTGCGAACGCAGGCGGTGCGGAAGTACCCGCAGGGCACGCTCGCGGCTCACGTTCTCGGCTACGCGGGTGAGGTGTCGGAGAGCGAACTCCAGTCCGCCGACTCTCCCTACCAGTACGGCGACATCGTGGGCAAGGCCGGTGCCGAGAAGTCGGCCGAAACGGCCCTTCAGGGAGATCGCGGACGCCAACTCATCGAAGTCGACGCGATGGGCCGCGCGCGCAGGGTGGTCCTGGATAGCGATCCGGTCCCCGGGCGCGATGTCGTGCTGACCATCGACAGCAAGGTGCAGGCGGTCACCGAGCGGGCGCTGGCCCAGGCGTTGCAGGACGCCCACAAGGACAAGTTCACGAAAGCCAAGGCCGGCGCCGCCGTCGCGATGGACATCAAGACCGGCGAGATCATCGCGATGGCGAGCCTGCCGACGTACGATCCGGAACTGTTCCTCGGCGGGATCTCGCAGAAGAACTGGAAGACGCTGACCAGCAAGGACTCCGAGTTCCCGCTCACCAACCGCGCAATCATGGCGCAGTATCCGGCGGCTTCGACGTTCAAGGCGATGACCGGCCTTGCCGGCCTCGAGGCGGGGTTCACCACGCACCGGATCGACGTATGACTGCGAGGGCAAGTGGGTCGGCATGGGGGAGCAGTGGAAGAAGTACTGCTGGAACCACGCCGGCCACGGCACCGAGACGTTCATGGAGGGCATCAAGGACTCGTGCGACGTCGTCTTCTACGAGATCGGATATCGCTTCTACAAGGACAAGGGCGAGAAGCTGCAGAAGTTCGCCCGAAGGTTCGGCTTCGGCGTCCAAGAGCGGGATCGACCTGCCGGGCGAGGTCGCGGGCCGAATCCCTGATGCCGCATGGAAGGCCAAGTACAACGAGAACTACCCCGAGTTCCAGCAGTGGCTCCCCGGCGACACCGTCAACCTGTCCATCGGGCAGGGCGACCTGCTGGTGACCCCGCTGCAGCTCATGGACTCGTACGCCGGGATCGCGAACGGCGGCAAGGTCATGAAGCCGCACGTCATCAAGCAGGTGCTCGACGCCCAGGGAGCGCCGGTTCTCACGGCCCAGCCGGAGGTGGCGTTCGACAGCAAGACGTCGAAGCGCAACCTGGCCGCCATGAAGACCGCGCTGGTCAGCGTGACCGAGCAAGGGACCGGCAAGGGCGCCTTCGTGGGCTTCCCCGTGACCGTTGCGGGCAAGACCGGAACCGCGCAGGTGGCCGGCAAGGACGACATGGCGCTCTTCGTCGGCTTCGCTCCCGCCGAGAAGCCCCGCTACTGCGTCGTCGTGGTCATCGAGGAGGGCGGTCACGGCGGTTCCGTCGCCGGTCCGGCTGCCCGCCAGATACTGGCGGCGTGTCTCGGCCAGAAGATCGAGCACGTCACCGCGTCGGACGCGTCGAGGTGACCGCGTGAACGAGCGAGCGCGCCTCTGGTTCGTGAACTGGCCCCTGATCGCCGTCGTCACGGCGCTGTCGGTGTACGGAAGCCTGATGGTGCAGTCGGCGACAGCCGGGATGACGGGCGGCTCCGGGCTGTTCAAGCGGCACCTCATCGGGCTTGCCATCGGCCTCGTGCCGCTGGCGGTCGCCTGGGCGTTCGACTACCGCAAGTTCCAGGGCTGGATCGGGCCGCTGTTGCTCATGGACGCGCTGCTCATCCTGTCGCCACGGATCCCCGGTTTGGGAACCAGCGCGAAGGGCGCGACCTCGTGGCTCGCGATCGGGGGCATCCGGCTGTTCCAGCCCTCCGAGCCCGCCAAGCTCCTCACCATCATCGTGATGGCCGCGATCATCGCGACCTACAAGGGCAAGATCGAGCGGCCGGCCGACCTGGCCAAGGTGCTCGGAGTGCTTGCTGGTGCCGCTCGGGCTGATCATGCTGCAGCCCGACCTCGGCACGGGCATGGTGTTCGTCGCCATCACCGCCGGCATGCTGCTGATCGGCGGTCTCAAGCCGCGCTGGTTCCTCGCGCTCGGAATCGCGGCCGTCGTCCTGGTGGGCGGTCTGCTCTCGGCGAACACGGTTCTGGACAAGGCGCTGAACCGCGACGTGCTGATCAAGCAGTACCAGCTCGACCGGCTGCTGGTGTTCGTCGATCCGACCCGCGATCCGAAGGGCGCAGGCTACAACCTGGAGCAGTCCAAGATCGCGATCGGCTCGGGCGAGCTCACCGGTAAGGGGCTGGGCTCGGGCACGCAGAGCAACCTGAGGTTCCTGCCCGAGCCGCACACGGACTTCATCTTCTCGGTGACCGCCGAGGAGATCGGGTTTCTCGGCGCCGTGATCCTGCTCGGGCTCTATCTGGCGCTGCTGATCATCGCGCTCGAGATCGCTGCGTCGTCGCGCGACCTGTTCGGATCGCTGATCGTCGCGGGTATCATCGCCATGTGGACGTTCCAGATACTGGAGAACATGGGCATGACGATCGGGCTCATGCCGATCACCGGTATCCCGCTTCCGTTCATGAGCTTCGGGTCGTCGTTCATGGTCACCAACATGGCGGCGGTGGGTATGCTCCTGTCCGTATGGACGAGACGCCAAGGCGTCTCGGGTTACTAGCCGTTTCGAGGGGACTTGATGAAGCTTCCAGTTGACGTTGGAGACCTGATGCGTTCGCGGACGAAGCTGTCCGAGGACCGCGAGCAGCCGGTGCGCATCGCCGTGTTCGTCGACGTCGAGGCGCCGGACGAGCTCGTCGAGGCGGTCCGGGAGGCGCTGCGTCCGCAGACGTCCGGCGCTCGCGTCCACGTGGAGGCCTGCGCTCCGGGCGAGACCCTTCTGATCGACGCCACGGCCGACGCGGTGATCGCCCTCGTCGGCCCCGGCGTCACCCTGGAGCCGTCGCTCGCCTCAGCGCGCGAGAAGTTCGTGCCGACCGTCGTCCTCGCGCTCAACCAGGGCGCCGACGCCGTGTCGGCTCGGCTGTCTCATCCACTGCTCGACACGATCGACGCAGCCGGAACCGGAGGCCGTGGTCCACGCTCTGGGCGGCTGGCTCGTCGATCGGCTCAACGGCAAGCGTCTCGCCATGGCCACGAACTTCGCGTTCATGCGCCGCGCCGTCGCCGAGGAGGCCATCAAGGCGACATCGTTCCAGAACGGCGTCGTGGGCCTCGTCATGGTGATTCCGGGCGCCGACATGCCGGTCATGACCGCGAACCAGGCCAAGATGGTGCTCCAGATCGCTGCCGCCTACGGGCAGACCCTCGGGGCCGAGCGCATCAAGGAGCTCGCGGTGGTCCTCGGCGGGGGATTCGCGCTTCGCGCCATCGCCCGGCAGGTGCTCGACGTTCATTCCCGGCTTCGGCTGGGCGGTCAAGGCCGGCATCGGCTACACGGGGACGATGGCGATGGGCTACGCGGCGCTCGAGCACTTCGAGGCCGGCGGCGAGATGGGCGCGTTGGCCGCCAAGATCAAGAGCGCGCGAGACCGAGTGATCGAAGCCGCGCAGGCCCGCGTAGGGCGCGGCGAGCCGGCCGAGGAGATCCTCGAGGCCCACGGGTACGTCGTCGTCTCCGAACCTCCGCGAGCCGAACCGGTGCCGGAGCCCGCGCTGCCGTCCGCCGACCAGCTGTCATCGACCCCCGCGGCACAGGACGGGGCCGGCGCGCAGTGACCCCGACCGACCTGTGGCCGCGCATCGAGCGGCTGCTCAGCCGCGTCGAGCGTCCGTCGCGCTACATCGATCGCGAGTGGGGCGCTTCGCACACCGCAGACGCGGACTACCGGGCGCTGCTCGTCTATCCCGACACCTACGAGATCGGTCAGGCCAACCAGGCCATCGCGATCCTCTATTCGGTTCTGAACGCGCTGCCGGACGTGGCTGCCGAGCGGGCGTACCTGCCGTGGGTCGACATGAGCGCGCTCGATGCGCGAAGAGGGCGTCCCGCTGTTCTCGCTCGAGTCGTGCGCGCCCGTTCGCGACTTCGACCTGGTCGGCATCACGCTGCCGTACGAACTGAGCTTCAGCAACGTCCTCGAGACGCTCGACCTCGCGCGGATTCCGCTGCGCGCTGCGGACCGTTGCCGAGGAACGACCCGCTCGTGATCGGTGGCGGGCCGTGCGCCTTCAACCCCGAGCCGGTCGCGCCGTTCTTCGACGCGATCCTGATCGGCGAGGGCGAGGAGGCGCTGGCCGAGATCGTCAGCGTGCACCGCGCGGCAAGGGACGCCGGCGTCCCGCGCGTCGAGATCCTCAAGCGGCTCGCGCGGATTCCCGGCGTCTACGTGCCCTCGCTCTACGTCGAGCGCCGAGTCGACGGTCGTTTCGCGGGCGTCGACCCGATGGCGGGTGCCCCCGCGGTGGTCGTGAAGCGAGTGGTGTGCCGACTTCGACGCGCTTCAGCCGCCGACGTGCAGCATCGTGCCGTTCATGGACGTCGTCCACGACCGGTTCGGCATCGAGGTGCTGCGCGGCTGCACGCGCGGCTGCCGCTTCTGCCAGGCCGGGATGGTGTACCGCCCCGTCCGCGAGCGCAGCGCCGACTCGATCGTGCGCGGCGTCGATCGCCGGGCTCGCGTGCACCGGCTACGACGAGGTCTCGCTCACGTCGCTGTCGACGACCGACCACAGCCAGCTCGAGGAGGTGCTTCGACGGCTGTCTCGGCGACTCGCGGGGAGCGGCGTCTCGGTGTCGCTGCCTTCGCTTCGAGTCGACGCGTTCGGCGTCGAGATGGCGCGGCTCGTCTCGGCGGGCGGGAAGAAGAGCGGCCTGACCTTCGCGCCCGAGGCCGGCACGCAGCGTATGCGCGACGTCGTGAACAAGAACGTCACCGAGGACGACCTGCTCGGCAGCGTGCAGCGGGCGTTCGAGGCCGGATGGCGACGGGTCAAGCTGTACTTCATGATCGGCCTGCCGACCGAGACCGATGACGACGTGGTCGGCATCGGCGACCTCGTCAGCCGAGTGCTCGCGGTCGCGAAAGCCGCCACGCCCCCAAACGCCCGCGGCTCGGTCCGCGTGGCCGTCTCGGTGTCGACGTTCATCCCCAAGGCGCACACGCCGTTCCAGTGGGAGGCGCAGATCCCGCTCGAGGAGGTCCGGCGCCGCCAGGCGCTGCTGCGCGAAGCGGTACCGCGCAAGGGCGTCGAGCTGCACTGGCACGACTCCGACGTCTCCTTCCTCGAAGGCGTGATGGCGCGTGGCGGTCGCGAGCTGGCCGACGTCATCGAGACCGCCTGGCGCTCGGGCGCGCGGTTCGATGCGTGGTCGGAGTGCTTTCGGCTCCAGACCTGGCTCGACGCACTCGCCGAGAACGGCCTCGACCCTGCTCGTCGTCGCACATCGGGAACGCTCGCTCGACGAGCCGCTGCCGTGGGACCACCTCTCCGCCGGCGTGAACCGCGCATATCTGGTGGCCGAGCGCGACCTTGCGCTCGCCGCGGCGGTCACTCCTGACTGCAGCTTCTCGGGCTGCACGGGCTGCGACGTCTGCGCGGATCTCGGGGTCGACATCTGTCTGGCGGGTGACACTCGTGGCTAGCGGCGAGTTCAGGCTCAGGGTCCACTACGCCAAGGCCGGCCGGCTGCGGTGGCTCTCTCACCTCGAGCTGATTCACGCGCTCGAGCGCTCGGTTCGGCGCGCGGGTCTCGACTACGCGGTGACCCAGGGGTTCAATCCGCACATGAAGGTGGCGTTCGGTCCGGCGCTTCCGGTGGGAACCGCCGGCGAGAACGAGTACTACGACGTGTGGCTGACGCGCTACACTGAGGCGAGGCGAGGTGCTCGCGAGTCTTCGTGATGCGACTCCGGCTGACCTCGCGCCGCTCGGTGTTCGGTACGTGGCCGATGGCGAACCGTCGCTTGGGCGCCGCCATCACGATTGCGGTCTACCGTGTGACGGTGACCGGAAAGGAGTCGTCAGCCAGTCAGGTGCGGACGGCGCTTGAGAGCCTCGTGGGCTCAGGCAGTCTGACCGTGCAGCGCAAGGGCAAAGACAAGGTTTTCGATCTGGCGCGCAGCCTCCCGAAAGAGGCGCGTGTCGGGGACAAGGACGGCGGATCCGAGGTCGATGATCGCCGTCCGCATGGGGCCTGAAGGCTCCCTCCGCCCTGAGGTGCTCGTGTCGCAGGCCCTGAGCAACGCATCGCTCGATGCTGCTGTCGCGCACACGACGCGCACAGATACCTTCATCGAAACGTCTGAGGGGAGCTGGGCGCGTCCCGTGTGACGGGAGAAGTGCTTCAGTGGCCGGTACGGATCGCGAGATGCTCATCTCGCACGACTCGAACGAAACGCGCGTCGCGATGCTCGAGGATCGCGAACTCGTCGAACTCTATATCGAACGACCCAAACGCAGCGTCGTCGGCAACGTCTACCTGGGCAAAGTCTCCGACGTGCTGCCCGGGATGCAGGCGGCGTTCGTCGACATCGGACTTGAGAAGAACGCGTTCCTCTACGTCGACGAGGTCGTCGCGCCCGAGGGTCTCGAGGGCCTGCCCCGACGCGACATCCAGTCGCTGCTCAAGCCCGGGCAGCAGGTCATGGTGCAGGTCATCAAGGACCCCATGGGGACCAAGGGCGCCCGCGTCACGACCGAGATCACGCTGCCGGGACGATTCCTCGTGCTCATGCCGTTCTCGGAGTTCGTCGGCGTCTCCAAGAAGGTGCCCGATGCCGAGAGGGACCGGCTGCACGCGATCATCTCGCAGCACGTTCCGCCCAAGATGGGCGTCATCGTGCGCACCGTCGCGCAGGGCGCGTCCGAGCGCGACCTGCAGACCGACCTGGAGTTCCTGCTGCGTCTGTGGAAGCGCGTGAACCACCAGTCGACCGAGGCGCTCGCGCCCGAGGTGATCTACACCGAGATGGACCTGGCGCTGCGACTCGTGCGCGACGTCTTCGCGGAGGACTTCCGGCGTCTCGTGATCGACGACAAGGCCGACCTTCGACAAGGTCGTCTCGTTCCTGAAGAAGACGTCGCCGGAGCTGCTGCGCAAGGTGCAGCTCTACCGGGACAAGACGTCGCTCTTCGAGACGCTACGACCTGCAGCCGACGATCGACTCGGCGCTCAGGCGCACGGTGGCGCTTCCGAGCGGCGGCTACCTCACCATCGACAAGACCGAGGCGCTGACCGCGATCGACGTGAACACCGGCAAGTTCGTCGGCAAGAAGAGTCTCGAGGAGACGATCGTGCGCACCAACCTCGAGGCCGCCGACGAGACCGTGCGCCAGCTGCGGCTGCGCGACATCGGCGGAATCATCGTGATCGACTTCATCGACATGGAGGACTCGGCGCAACAAGACGATGCTGCTCGACCGGCTCGTCCACGGCGCTCGACCGCGACCGCACCAGGACGCGGATGAGCGACGTATCGCGCCTCGGGCTGGTCGAGATCACGCGCAAGAACGTCACCGACGGGCTCTACGGCGTGCTGACGGAGCCGTGCCCGTGCTGCGGGGGAGAGGGCAGGGTCGTCTCGCGGACCACGCGGCGCATCGCTGTGGAGCGCAGGATGCGCGAGATCCTGCGCACGGGCAAGTCGAACGCGTACCTGTTCGGCCTCAATCCGCAGACGTACGAGCTGGTGACCGCGCCGGGCCTCAACACGGCCGCCTCGCTGCGCGCCGAGACGGGCAAGCAGGTCTCGATCGTCGCCGACGAGGAGGCGGGTCCGACCGAGGTCCGGATCCTGATCGAAGGGCGTACCGGACTGCTTCGCCGCGTATTCGAGTAGGATGCGCCCGGAATAGCTACGCCCGGCGCCGTTGTTTGCGGGTTGCGCGTTGACGCTCCGCATCGTCCCTGCTAGCATATCTCCTCGCGCATTGATACGAGTGGAAGGTTCCCGCATGTACGCAATCGTTGCCACCGGCGGCAAGCAGCTCAAGGTCGCAGCAGGCGATGTCGTTACCGTTGAGAAGCTCGACGCCGCCGTGGGCGAGAGCGTGACCTTCGACGTCATCTTCCTGGCCGACGATGAACGCGATCGTCGTCGATCCTGCTGTGCTCGCTGCAGCCAAGGTTACAGGCGAGGTCGTCGAGCACTTCAAGGGCGACAAGGCCATCATCTTCAAGTTCAAGAAGCGCAAGGGCTACAAGCGCCTCAAGGGCCACCGTCAGGAGCTGACGAAGGTTCGAATCACTGATGTTGTTGCCGAGGCCGCGCCTGCCAAGAAGGCTGCCCCTCGCAAGAAGAAGACCGCCGAGCCGGTTGAGCCCGTCGCTGAGACGGTCGAAACCGCCCAGAATGACTAAGGCAGGGATCGAGAATGGCTCATAAGAAAGGCCTCGGCTCCACAAAGAACGGACGCGACTCCCGCTCCAAGCGCCTCGGCGTGAAGCGTTTCGCCGGCCAGGAGGTCACTGCCGGGTACGATCATCGTCCGTCAGCGTGGCACCCACATCCACCCCGGCGACAACGTCGGCCGTGGCGGCGACGACACGCTGTTCGCCATGTGTGACGGAATCGTCGACTTCACGCGCGGCCTGAAGCGTCGCGCCCACGTGCGACCGTTCGAGGCATAAGACAGGGTTCTTCGCACTCGCACGTGACGTCGCGAGCCCCCCGCACCCTTCCCGGTGCGGGGGGCTCGTTCGTATAGAATGGGCGTGCGCGCCCCTCAAGGAAGCGAGCGACACATCGTGTTCATCGACGAGGTAAAGATACACGTCAAGGCCGGTGACGGCGGTGCGGGCTGCATGTCGTTCCGCCGAGAGGCGCACGTCCCCAGGGGCGGTCCCGACGGCGGCGACGGCGGGCGCGGCGGCGAGGTCGTGCTCGAGGCCGACTCGGCGATCTCCTCGCTGGTCGACTACCGGTTCAAGCATCACTTCAAGGCCGAACGCGGCACGCACGGCAAGGGCCAGATCCGACACGGCGCCGGCGGCGAGGACATCGTGCTCAAGGTGCCGCTCGGCACCATCGTCCGGGACGCCGAGACCGGCGAGATTCTCGGCGACCTCACCCTTCAGGGGCAGCGGCTGGCCGTGGCGCAGGGCGGCTACGGCGGTCGGGGCAACATCCACTTCGTGACGCCCACGCGGCGCGCGCCGGCCTTCGCCGAGCTCGGCGAGCCCGCCGAGGAGCGCTGGATCGAGCTCGAGATGAAGCTGCTCGCCGACGCGGCGCTCGTCGGCATGCCGAGCGTCGGCAAGAGCTCGCTGATCGCCCGCATGAGCGCGGCGCGGCCCAAGATCGCCGACTACCCGTTCACGACGCTCGTCCCGAACCTCGGCGTCGTGCGGGCGGGCGGCCGCTCGTTCGTCGTCGCCGACGTGCCCGGGCTCATCGAGGGCGCGAGCGAGGGCAAGGGGCTCGGCCACGAGTTCCTGCGCCACATCGAGCGCACCGCGCTGATCATCCACGTCGTGGACCTCACGGGCAGCTACGAGCAGCGCGACCCGCTCGAGGACTACGACGCCATCAACCGCGAGCTCGAGCTGCACGCCGCCGAGCTTGCGAGCCGGCCGCAGGTCGTCGTCGGCAACAAGGCCGACGTCGCGGGCACCGCCGAGGTGTCCGCGGCGCCTGCGCGAGATCGTGCGAGGCCGCCGGCGCTCCCGTACTTCGAGGTCTCGGCGGTGACCGGGCAGGGCATCGATGCGATGATCCGCTCGGTCGCCGAGAGGGTCTTCGAGCTGCGCACGCGCGGCGATCGACACGACGCGCGGCGGGTCGCCGCGTCTGGACGCACGAGCTCAAGGGCGAGCGCGAGTTCACCGTGACCAATCTGGGCGGCGGGGTCTTCGAGGTGAAGGGCCGCGGCGTCGAGCGCATGGTCATCATGACCGAGTGGAACAACGACGAGGCGATCGCATTCCTCCAGAAGCGCCTGGTCAAGGCCGGCGTCGAGAAGGCGCTTGCCGAGGCGGGCGCCGTCGACGGCGACGAGGTCCGCATCGCGGGCAAGGCGTTCGAGTTCGAAGGCGCGCTTGCGCGCGACCCCGAGGTCGCGTTCATCGAGGACGACTTCGCCGACGACTCCGATGACGCCGCGGACGACGAGGCGCCTGTGGTTCCGAGCGAAGGCGAGGGCGAGACGCCGTGAGCCTCGGCCGCATCGTGGTCAAGGTCGGGTCGTCGACGCTCGCAGGCGAGAGCGCGGGCATCGACGCGGACTACGTGGCATCCCTGGTCGCCCAGGTGTGCGAGCTCAAGGAGCGCGGTTGGCAGCCGGTGGTGGTCTCGTCCGGCGCGATCGCGGCCGGCATCGAGCGTCTCGGCGATGACGTCGCGCCCCGCGGACATGCCTTCGCTGCAGGCGGCGGCGTCCGTCGGGCAGGTCGCACTTGATCGAGACGTACGCGGCGCTGTTCGCCGCGCACGGCGTCGACCATCGGCCAGGTGCTGCTCACGCGTCACGACACCGGCCACCGCGAGTCGTTCCTGCACGCGCGCGACACCTTCGAGCGCCTGCTCGAGCTCGGGTGCGGTGCCGGTCGTCAACGAGAACGACACCGTCGCGGTCGACGAGATCCGCTTCGGCGACAACGACTCGCTCGCCGCGCTGGTCGCGACGATGGTTCAACGCCGACCTGGTGCGTCCTGCTCTCCGACATCGCGGGCCTCTACGACTCCGACCCGCGGCTTTCCGACGAGGCGCAGCTGCTCGAGCACGTCGACGAGCTCACCGACGACCTGGTGGCGGCGGCCGGCGGTACCGGCAGCGACGTCGGCAGCGGCGGCATGGCCACCAAGATCGAGGCGGCCAACATGCTGATGAAGGCCGGCATCCCCATGGTGATCTGCGACGGCCGGCGCGAGCGTGTCGTGGTGGACGCTGCCGACGGGCTGCCGGTCGGCACGTCGTTCGCCGGCGGCGAGCGCGACACTGGGGGCGAAGAAGCTCTGGATCGCGCTGGGTCGCAATGCCGCCGGGCGAGGTCGTCATCGACGACGGCGCGCGCGAGGCGCTCATGCGTCGAAACACCTCGCTTCTGCCCGCGGGCGTCGTGTCCGTGGTCGGGTCGTTCGTCGCAGGTGATGCGGTAGTATTGAAGGACCGTTCGGGCGCCGTGATCGCGCGCGGGCTGACGGAGTTCTCCTCGGCGGAGCTCGATCGGGTCAAAGGGCATGAAGTCCTCGCAGATCGCGAAGGAGCTGCCCGAGATCGCTGGCAAGGAAGTCGTGCACCGGGACCGGCTCGTGATCCTGTAGCGCCACCGCGAGATCGGCGCACCGATGGGAAGAGGGAGTGTCATGTCCGAGGTCCGCAAGCTCGCCGAGCAGGCCCGCGAAGCCGCGGTCGGCCTCGCCATCACGTCGACCGACGAGCGCAACCGCGCGCTGGTCGCCATGGCTGACGCGCTCCTCGCCCGCGAGGACGAGATTCTCGCGGCGAACGCGGCGGACATGGACGCCGCCCGCGCGAAGGGCGTCGCCGACGGGATCCTCGACCGGCTCGAGCTCACGCCGGCCCGCATCAGGGCGATCTCCGAGGCGCTCAAGGCGGTCTCGCTGCTGGCCGATCCGCTCGGCGAGGTCGTCGCGGGTCACACGCTGCCCAACGGCATCGAGCTCACGCAGGTCCGGGTGCCGCTCGGCGTCGTCGCGATGATCTACGAGGCGCGGCCCAACGTCACCGCGGACGCAGCCGGGCTCTGCATCAAGACCGGCAACGCGGTCATCCTGCGCGGCGGCTCGCTCGCGGTGAACAGCAACCTGGCGATGACCGCGTGCTGGCCGAGGCCGCCGAGGCGTCGGGGCTTCCCCAGCATGCGATCCAGGCGGTCGAGTCGACCGAGCACGCCGCCGCCGAGGAGCTGATGAGCCTGCACGGTCTCATCGACGTGCTCATCCCGCGCGGCGGCGCGGGACTGATCAAGAGCTGCGTCGAGAACTCCAAGGTCCCGGTCATCGAGACCGGCACCGGCAACTGCCACATCTACATCCACGAGGCCGCCGACCCCGAGATGGCCCGGCGCATCGTCGTCAACGCCAAGTGCCAGCGCCCTCGGTCTGCAACGCGGCCGAGTCGCTGCTGGTCGACGAGGCGGTCTACCGAGAGGTGCTGCCGGGCATCCTGAAGGAGCTGAGCGCGAACGGCGTCGCGCTCTTCGCCGACGAGAAGACCCGCGCGCTCGGCGCGGCTGCGGATGCTCGAGCCGGCGACCGAGGAGGACTGGGGCACCGAGTACCACGACCTGAAGATGTCGGTGAAGGTCGTCGCCGGGCTCGACGAGGCCATCGAGCACATCAACACCTACGGCACCAAGCACTCCGAGGCGATCGTCACCGAGGACTACGCGGCGGCTCGGCGCTTCCTGCACGAGGTGGATGCCGCGGCGGTCTACGTCAACGCCTCGACGCGCTTCACCGACGGCGAGGAGTTCGGCCTCGGCGCCGAGATCGGCATCTCCACCCAGAAGCTGCACGCCCGCGGCCCGATGGGCCTCGAGGCGCTCACCTCGACCAAGCATCTGCTCATGGGCAGCGGACAGATCCGGGAGTGAGGACCGGCGTGCGTCTCGGCATAATGGGCGGGACCTTCGACCCCATCCACTTCGGCCACCTGGTGACCGCCGAGGAGGCGCTCGTCCAGTTCAACCTGGACCGCGTGCTCTTCATGCCCACCGGTAGCCCGGCGTTCAAGTCCGGCGAGCGCGTCACCTCGGGCGAGCACCGCTACCTGATGACGGTGATCGCCACCGCGTCGAACCCCGACTTCGACGTCAGCCGCATGGAGGTCGACCGGCCCGGGCTCACGTACACCGTCGACACGCTGCTCGCGCTGCGCGATCAGTACGGACCGTCGACCGAGCTGTTCTTCATCACCGGCGCCGATGCCGTGTGGGACATCGTGTCGTGGAAGGACGCCGAGACCGTCGCCGACCTCGTCACGTTCATCGCCGCGACGCGCCCGGGCTACGACCTCGACGCGGCTCGCCGCTCGCACGAGTCGACTGCCACGCGTTTCCGCATCGAGTACGTCGAGGTTCCGGCGCTCGCCATCTCCTCGACCGAGCTGCGCCGCAGGGTCGCCGAGAAGCGGCCGATCACGTACCTGTCGCCCGAGTCCGTCGTGAGCTACATCGCGAAGCACGAGCTCTACCGGGAAGTGGTCTAGCATCGTGGCCGCGGTCAGCTTCGACGAGGCCCTGTCAGCGGTTCGAGAGCGGCTCGGCGAGCGGGGTGCCGAGCACTGCGCGCGCGTGGCCGAGACCGCGGCGGAGCTGGCGGCGGCCTACGGCGTCGACGTCGAGCTCGCTCGGCTCGCCGGGGTGCTGCACGACTGGGACCGCGACCGCCCGAAGAGCGAGCTGGTCGACGCTGCGCGAAGCGAAGGACTCGAGCTCACGGCGACTGACGACTCGGTGCCGTATCTGCTGCACGCTCGCACGGGCGCAGCCGGCGTCTCGGCGGCGTTTCCCGGGCTGGCCCCTGAGGTCGTGCAGGCGGTCGCACGCCATACCGTCGGCGCGCTGGACATGACCCCGCTCGATGAGGTCGTCTACCTCGCCGACATGATCGAGCCTGCGCGCGACTATCCCGGCGTGGAGGAGCTGCGCGCGGCGGTCGGAACCGTTCCGCTGTCGGAGCTGTTCGCCTCGGGCTACCAGCACTCGGTGATGCACCTGGTGCAGACGCCGGCGCCGCATCCACCCTGAGACCGTGGACGTCTGGAACGCGCTCGTGGCGGGTGAGCCCGATGAGCGACCAGATCCCGCGGCGCCAGAAGCCGAAGAACACGCCGGAGCCCCCGCGGGGCTACCGGTCTTCTCGGCGGGCGTCGAAGGGCGCGAAGTCGGCAAAGCGCGCGATGAAGACACAGCCGGTGCGCGACGCGGTCGCTGGCTCGGGCCGGACCTTGAAGGCCTTGGGTTCGTACGCGGCGTATGCGCTGGGCGCGCTGCTGGTGGCCGTGCTCGTGTTCACGCTGTTGGCCTACGGCATCAACGCGTTCGCCCGCTGGAACGCGCTCCGGGTCGCTGCGAAGAGCGGGAGCCGCGTGGAGCTTGAGAAGCGGTCGAAGGAGAACGTGCTGGTGATCGGCGTGCAGGACGGCAAGGCGACCGGGTTCCTGGCGCTGCGGGTCGACCGCAAGGGCAACCAGGTCTTCGGCATCGCGATTCCCGACGGCGCGTTCATCGAGGTGCCCGGTCAGGGCTTCGAGCGCATCGGCGAGAGCTACGCCGACGGGGCGCAGGTCTCGCTTTCGGCGATCTCGAACTACCTCACGGTGCCGTTCCACACCTACATCGCGGTGCCGGCCGCGGCCTACTCGGACGCGATGAAGAACCAGTCGCTGAGCAAGATCGTGTCGCAGGCGACGTCGAGCAGTCTGTCTCCGGCCGAGCTGGAGTCGCTGTCCAAGGACCTCTCTGCCGATCTCGCAGGGCAACACCGCGATCGTGCCGCTGCCGGTCAAGCCGATCAAGCTGGGCAACGCAGACGTACTTCGAGCCCCAGCGCGCCGAGGTCGCCGACCTGCTCAAGTCGTGGTGGGGCGTGGACGCGAGCAAGGCCGCAGCGACGACTCGTGTCATCCTGTACAACGGCGCGGGCACCCCGGGAGTGGCAGGGGAGGCGGCGCAGCAGCTCATCCGCGGCGGATTCCGCGTGGTCGACACCAAGAACGCCGACAACTTCAACTACGCCAAGACCAAGATCGTCGTCCAGCGAGGCGACGTAAAGCAGGGCGACGAGATCGCCCGGATCCTGGGCGTGGGCACCGTGGAGCAACAACCGTCCGAGCAGGACGTCGCAGACGTGATCGTGATCATCGGCAAGGACTACAAGCCGCCTGTGGGCGGAGCACAGGGAGGATCCAAGTGAACTCAAGGGAACTCGCGGTCATCGCAGCTGAGGCCGCCAGCGACAAGAAGGCCGACGACATCGTCGCGATCAACATCGCGGAGCTGCTCGTGGTCACCGACTACTTCGTGATCGCGACCGGCAACACCAACATCCAGGTCCGCGCGATCGCCGACGAGATCGAGGAGCAGCTGCGCGAGCGCGGCGGCGTGAAGCCCATCGGCCGAGAAGGCGAGACCGAAGCGAAGTGGATCCTGCTGGACTACGGCGACATCGTGGTCCACGTCTTCCAGCCCGAGGAGCGCGGGTTCTACCGGCTCGAGAAGCTGTGGGGGGACGCGCCGCGCCTTGCCCTGCCAGCGAGCGTCGTCGGTCGCGCGCCGCTCGGCACGGTCGACCCGGCATCGGCTGAGAAGCGTGCCGAGGAGTCTGCCGAAGACGAGCAGGCGTGAGGGAGCGGTACCTGGGCCGCTACGGCGTCCAGGCCGCGCTGGTCGGTCTCGCGGCCATCTGGGGCGGCACGTTCGTCGTCGTGGCCGACGCCATCAAGCTCTACCCGATGTACGGCTTCCTCGCGTGGCGCTTCGGCGTCGCCGCCGTCGCCTTCGTGGTGTTCTACCCGCGCGTGTTCAAGAAGCTCGACCGGCCGAACCTGCTCTGGGGGCTGCTGGCGGGCGTGTTCTCTCGGCGGGCTACATCTTCCAGACCTGGGGACTCGACGGCGCGACCGCCACGACGCCGGCGCGCGCTGCGTTCATCACCGGTCTCTACGTGATCCTCACGCCGCTGTTCCAGGCGGTGCTGCTGCGCAAGATGCCGAGGAAGTCGACGCTGCTGGGCGCCGCGATCGCGCTCGGCGGCCTGTGGCTGCTCTCCGGCATCGGGGCGGCGAGCGGGGGGTGGGTGCTCGGCGACACGCTCGTGGTGATCTGCGCGGTGGCGTACTCGGTGCACATGATCGTGCTGGGTTCGACGCGCGAGGTCCACGACGTCATGGCGCTCACCTTCGTGCAGCTCGCGACGGTCACGGTGGTGTGCACGGTCATCTCGGCGGTCAAGGAGCAGCCGGGCCTGCCGACCGATCCCGCGGTCATCTGGGCGATCGTGATCACGGGCGTGCTCGCCTCGGCGCTGGCGTTCGTCATCCAGACGTGGGCGCAGAGCAAGCTCCCGCCCGCGCGCGTCGCGCTGATCCTGGTGATGGAGCCGGCGTTCGGCGGGCTCATCGGCTGGGCGGTTGCGGGGCTCTGGCCGATCCGAGAGGTGCTCGGAGCTGCGGCGATGCTCGTCGGGCATGATCGTCTCGGAGGTGGTCGCTGCCATGGCTCCGGCCGTCGGAGGGCATCGCCTTCGGACCGGCCGTCGAGGGCATGCCGGCGCCCGTTGCCGAGGCGCGTTCGTCGAGCCGGATGCCTGCTGCCGAGGAGGGCTCAGACGGGGGTTGACCCCCCTTGAGCCGCTGATATACTAGCCCCTGCGCCGAATCAGGGTGCCCAGACGTGGGGCCATAGCTCAGCTGGGAGAGCGCTTGGCTGGCAGCCAAGAGGTCAGGGGTTCGATCCCCCTTGGCTCCACCAATAGAATCAAACGGTCAGGTCGTCCAAACGGGCGGCCTGACCTGCTGTTATGGCACAGGTCGCGCTCCACAGAAGGTTCATAGGCGAGATCTGGACGAAGGAGGGCCCCCGCCACAATGGATCTGGCGGGGGCCTTCCACTACGTGCTGCAAGGTGCTGGAGACGACTCGGGTTCTACGGTGCCACGTGGAATGCGACTCCGTCGAGCTGGTAGATGGCTCGGGTACTTGGCGATGACATTGGCCTTCTCGGCCTCAGACGCGGTGTAGAAGTGACTGCCGTTCTTCTTGTTGAAGAAGCGGTAGACGGGCACGGTGCCGGGCGCTGGTGCGGCAGAGACCTTGTACGCGACGCCGTCGAGCGAGTAGATCTTGGGGTACTTGGCGATCACATTGTTCTTCTCGGCCTCAGACGCGGTGTAGAAGTGGGTGCCGTTCTTCTTGTTGAAGAAGCGGTAGAGCGTCGTGGTTGAACGCTGAGCTGACTCGATAGGCCTGGCCGTCAAGCGAGTAGATGGTCGGGTACTTGGCGATGACATTGGCCTTCTCGGCCTCGGACGCGGTGTAGAAGTGAGAGCCGTTCTTCTTGTTGAAGAAGCGGTAGACGGGCGAGTAGGTTGTCGGGGTCTGGTAGACGTAGAAGACCGCGTCACCAGCTCGCGGAAATCCAGTGGTCGGTGAACCAGGCCACAGCGTTGCCGTCATGGGTCGGGCTGTCATCGTCGAAGTAGCAGGAGAGGGGATTCGGCCAGAGTACCCTCGTACTTGATGACGATCACGTACTTGGTCCCCGGCGGTGAGCGTGAGCGTGTTGTCGAAGGGGAAGGTGACCAGCTGCCGCACCGAATCGCTGAGTGTTGTCACATCCACCGGCGAAGATGTGGCAAGGGGCGCCCCCGACGGCAAGCCGTCGACGCCGAATGTTCCCGAGTGTGCGTAGAGCAAGGCGTAGGCATTCCCCACTGACCCCGCCTCCCTGCGGAGATAGAACACCGCGGAGTCGAGAGCGCCGGCAGTCGCCGTGAACGACTGCCCAACCTGCGAGTAGTTGGGGCCGTAGACGGGCCAGGACGCGGTGAAGTTGCCCTCCGGGTAGCTGTCCGCCAGTACTGTGGCGGCGTGCGCAGGCACCGCCCCCAGCAAGAAGGCTAGGAACACACCGAGCAGTACGACGCGAGTGAGTCTGCGGCAGGCATTCATAGGATCTCCCTCCAGAGTCTGTGCGCCCCCCTGCGCAGCGCACTTTTCGACGACAATATACCCCCGTGCGGGAGGCGGAGACGCTAGGGGAGCTACTCCCGGCACGGAGGGCTCTGGGCGCGTCACGGGGGAGTTGAGGCACTGGAGTCCCTCTTGGGGGTCTGACAGAGAAGGGAGGGTGCTCCGGGAGGGCTGCGCGAGTCGCGAACATGGTATCCGGTGAGAAGCGCATGGATTCACGCGCGGGGGGAATACTCTTCAGTGGAGCGTCAGGAGGAGGTGGCTCGATCCATGATGCGCATTGGAATCATCGGGATAGTCATCCTGGCAATCGTCCTGGGAATCGCGTGGGCGATCAAGAACGACGACACTGAGCTCTGAGTGTGCAGCGCCGCGGCCAACCGGCTCCTGCCCCGTGTGCCGCTAGCCTTCGGGGGCAGACAGGTAGTCCTCGATCTGGCCGAGCGTGACGCCTTCGGGGAACACGTTGTCGCCCGTGGCCTGCTCTACGAGCGTGAAGAGGGCGGTCTCTTCGTCTTGGCTGCTCCATTCGGCGGTGAGGTAGCCCTCGAGTTCGGCGTCAGGATCACCCATCGGCGACTGCACGAGGATGAACCCCCGCTGCAGGGCCAGCAGCCTGATCTCGTGAAGGTACGACCACCGCACGTGGTCCATCCAGTCGTTGCTCACGCGAGTCCTCCGAGTCACCGCGGGTCGATCCACAGTGGGTAACCCTGTGCTGGCTTATCATCTTGTGCCCTGGCGGGGCGGAGTGACAACCATTCTCCGCCTAATTGTGATAGAGAGAGAGCATGCAAAGCATCCACCCACTCATGCTCGCATTTCTGGCAGGTCTCTTCACGTGGGCCATGACCGCCCTCGGTGCAGCCGCCATCTTCCTCCGCCGCAACCCATCACAGCGACTGATGGACATCCTGCTGGGGTTCTCGGCGGGCGTGATGCTCGCCGCGAGCTACTGGTCGCTGCTGGCGCCGGCGGTCGAGATCGCGCGCGAGACCTCGTCGGTACCGTGGCTCGCGCCGTCGCTGGGTTTCGCGGCGGGCGGTATCGGCCTGTGGGCGCTCGACAAGGTGATGCCGCACGCGCACCTGATGCTGCCCGGCAGCGCCGCGCGAGCCCGAAGGCGTGCGGACCTCGTGGGGCCGCAGCACGCTGCTGGTTCTCGCCGATCACGCTCCACCACATCCCCGAGGGGATCGCGCTCGGCGTGGCTGCAGGGTGCAGCCGCGTCGGGCGCTCCGGGGACGTCGGTGGGTGCGGCGGTCGCGCTGGCGATCGGTCTCGGCGTACAGAACTTCCCCGAGGGTCTCGCGGTCAGTGCGCTGCTTCGCCGAGAAGGCCAGACTCGCGGGCGCGCGACCTACCTCGGCGCTATGACCGGTTCGGTGGAGCCGATCGCCGCGGTCCTGGGAGCGGCACTCATCGGCCTTTCGATGGTGTTGCTGCCGTGGGGGCTCGCGTTCGCGGCCGGCGCGATGGTGTTCATCGTGATCGAGGAACTGGTGCCGGAATGCCAGCAGTGCGGCAACGGCGATGCGGCCGTTCTGGCCGCCATCTCGGCTTCACGCTGATGACCATTCTCGACATCGCCCTGGGCTAGATGCCACGCCGTTCGTGTGGTGTTGCGGCGCGTCGGATAGAATCTCCTTCGAGCGCATTCCACGTGTCAGCCATCTGAAAGGCCTCCCCGTGAGCGAGTTCGTCTACGATCCGCATCGCATCGAAGAGCAGTGGCAGGCCGAGTGGGTGGCCGAGGGCCTCTACCACGCCCGTGAGGACACCGGGAAGCCCAAGAAGTACGTGCTCGAGATGTTCCCGTACCCCTCCGGTGACATCCACATGGGACACGTCCGCAACTACACGATCGGCGACGTGATCGCTCGGCAGGCGTCGATGGCCGGCTTCGAGGTGCTGCACCCGATCGGCTGGGACGCGTTCGGCCTGCCTGCCGAGAACGCCGCTATCAAGAGCGACAGCCATCCGGCCACCTGGACCTACGCCAACATCGAGAAGCAGGCGGCGTCGTTCAAGCGCATGGGCTTCTCCTACGACTGGGACCGCACGGTCAAGAGCTGCGACGTCGACTACTACCGCTGGGGCCAGTGGATCTTCCTCAAGATGTGGGAGCGTGGCCTGGTCGAGCGCAAGAGCTCGCCGGTCAACTGGTGCCCGAGCTGCGCGACGGTGCTCGCCAACGAGCAAGTCGTCGGCGACAGCCAGTGCTGGCGCTGCAAGAGCGTGGTCGAGAAGCGCGAACTCGAGCAGTGGTACTTCAAGATCACCGACTACGCGCAGCGGCTCCTCGACGACCTCGACGAGCTGCCGGGCTGGCCCGAGCGCGTCAAGAGCATGCAGGCCAACTGGATCGGCCGCAGCGAGGGCGCTGAGGTCGAGTTCGCGCTCTGCGACACTGCCGACAAGCCCACCGACGAGCGAATCACCGTCTTCACGACGCGCCCGGACACGCTGTTCGGATGCACCTTCTTCCTCCTCGCGCCCGAGCACCCGCTTGTCGCGCGCCTGGTCGAGGGCACCGAGTTCGCCGAAGCGGTCAACGACGTCGTCGCCAGCGCCGCGCGCGAGACCGCCGTCGAGCGCCAGATCGGGGAGCGCACCAAGCACGGCGCGTTCACCGGCCGCTACGTCGAGAACCCGGTCGACGGCACGCTGGTCCCCGTATGGGTCGCCGACTACGTGCTGATGGACTACGGCACCGGCGCCGTCATGGCGGTTCCGTGCGGCGACCAGCGCGACTTCGAGTTCGCGCGCCAGTACGGCCTGCCGATCATCCCCGTCGTCGTTCCCGCCGATCAGGTCGACGCGGTCTCCTCGGCGGTTCTGGGCGAGGTGCCGCAGGAGGTCGACTGGGCCGAGGCCTACGGCGGTCCGGGAGTGATGGTCAACTCGGGCGCGTTCGACGGCATGGCTGGCGGCAAGGACTCCGAGGGCATGCACGCGGTCGCTGCGTGGCTTGCCGAGCGCGGCGTCGGCCGCGAGACGATCAACTTCCGGCTGCGCGACTGGCTCATCAGCCGCCAGCGCTACTGGGGCAACCCGATTCCGGCGGTCCACTGCCCGGCGTGCGGACTCGTGCCGGTGCCCATCGAGGACCTGCCGGTCGTGCTGCCGATGGACATCGACATCACCAAGGGTGAGACGCTCGCCGACCACCCCGAGTTCTACGAGACCACCTGTCCCACGTGCGGCGGCGCGGCCAAGCGCGAGACCGACACGATGGACACGTTCACGTGCTCATCGTGGTACTTCCTGCGCTACACCGACGCGCGCAACGCCGAGATGCCCTTCTCGGCGGACAACGCGAACTACTGGATGCCGGTCGACCAGTACATCGGCGGCATAGAGCACGCGATCCTGCACCTGCTGTACTCGCGGTTCTTCACCAAGGTGCTGCAAGACATGGGCATGGTCGACTTCCCCGAGCCGTTCACCAACCTACTCACGCAGGGGATGGTCAAGCTCGACGGGGCCACGATGAGCAAGAGCAAGGGCAACGTTGTCGCGCCCGAGGACATGATCGCCAAGTACGGCTGCGACACGCTGCGCGCCTACATCCTGTTCATGGCGCCCCCCGACAAGGACCTCGAGTGGTCGTTCGAGGGCCTCGACGGCATGTTCCGCTTCCTCGCGCGCGTCTCGCGATTCGTCGCCGACGCCGCCGAAGAGGCTGCGGCCGGCAACGGTGTCGCAGCTTCGGGCGACCCGGCGAGCAAGAAGCTCCATCGCGAGATGCATCGTGTGATCGGCAAGGTGACCGACGACGTCGCGCGCTTCCAGTTCAACACCGCGATCTCCGGCCTCATGGAGCTCACCAACGCCGCCTACGACTACCGCCGTGAAGTCGCCGAAGGCCAGCGCGACATCGCGCTGATGCGTGAAGTCGCCGAGACCCTCGTGCTGCTGGCGGCGCCGTTCGCGCCGCATCTGGCCGAAGAGCTGTGGCGCGTCGTGCTCGGCGGGGACTCGTCGGTGCACCTGCAGTCCTGGCCGGCGTTCGACGCCTCGGCCGTGGTCGCCGACGAGGTCGAACTCGCGGTGCAGGTCAACGGCAAGGTGCGCGGCAAGATCATGGTTGCCGCCGACCTGTCGCAGGAGGACATCATCGCCGATAGCACTCTCGTCGGTGGCGGACTGGGTCGAGGGCAAGGAAGTGAAGAAGGTCGTCGTCGTCGCCGGCAAGCTCGTGAGCGTGGTTGTCGCGGGCTAAGTCGGCGGTAAGAAACCCGCAAGCAGCGCGTGTGATGCTGTCACCCGTGGGAGGTCGGTTGTCGACCTCGCTCGGACAGTCCGACATCACGACGACGCCCCCTTCGCCGTCTCGTCAGACAGGTGAAGGGGGCGTCGCTTGTGTGGGAGCGAGTCGAGTCGCGGCTGAACGATCTCACACGTCGCGCCGGCCTGACCGGAGTCCCACCGGCAGCGGTTGCGGCGGTGGCGGTCGTGCTTGGAATCGCCGTTCTGGCTGCGGTGTGGCGGTGGTGGCCGCGAGACGTCGCCGCCCTCCAGTCGCCGGGTATCGCGCGGGCCGACACCTCTCCGAGCGATGCCAAGGCGTCAGCAGACGCCAGCCGGGCAGTGACCGGCATGGCGGGCGCGGCGGGGTCCACCCCCGTGATCGTGCACGTGGTGGGCGCCGTGCTGCATCCAGGGGTGTACGAACTCCCGGCGGCCGCCCGCGTTCGAGACATCATCAACGCGGCCGGAGGCCTTGCGGGAAACGCCGCGGAGGCATCGATCAACATGGCACGGCCGTTGGCCGACGGCGAGCAGATCGTCGTACCCACTCAGGACGAGTACGCGAAGGCCATTGCTGGCGCAGGCGCACAGAACGGCAGCGGAGCGGGCAAGAGCGTGGTCAGCCCCGGCGGCGCGTCGGCCGAGAACCCCGGCGCGCCGTCCGCGGGAGCGGTGGTCAACATCAACACCGCGGATGCGGCGGCGCTCGACGCGCTACCCGGTGTGGGGCCATCGACCGCGGCCAAGATCGTCGCGGATCGAGAGGCCAACGGTCCCTTCACGTCCGCGGATGATCTGGGCCGCGTCTCGGGGATCGGACCGAAGAAGCTCGAAGCGCTCAAAGACTTCATCCGTGTCCAGTGAGCCGGATGCTCGCGCGCTGATCCGTCCGTCCCTGCCTCCGCTGGCGTGGTTGGTGGTCGCACTGTGGTCGGGCATCGCGCTCAGCGAGGCGGCACTTTGGAATGCGGGCGGCGCGGGGCATGGACCGCGCATCGTGATGCTCGTAGCAGGGGCCGGGGTGCTGGCGCTCGCGGCCGCCGTCCTGGCGCGCCGCAGGCGGGTGACGCTGTCACTGCTCGCAATCGGCCTCTCCGCAGGCGTGGCTCTCGGTGGGCTGTACTGGACGCATTGGGGCAGCCAGGTCGGCCAGCTTGAGCGCGCAGGCTCGAGGACGTGGGTCGTCGAGGTACTCACGGACGAAAGCCAGGGCAAGTTCGGATCGAGTTCGCGGGGCCGGATCATCGGGCCGGCGTGCGTCGGTGCCGCGGTCACGGTCGACTGGCCGAAGGATGAGGCCGTCCCGCTTCTGGGGCAGGAGGTCGAGGTCCTGGGCTCGGTGAAGGTTCCCGGGAGCGACCAGTGGGGGAGACGCTCGTATCGCTCGGGGGTCGCCGGCAACCTGCGCGCCCGCCGAGTCACGACGCGGGGATGGGCGCGAAGCGTGCGGGGCGCGGTCGGCCCACTCCGCGCTTGGGCGGTCACACGTGTCGCGGCCGTCCCCGGGCCCGGTGGCGACCTGCTCGGCGGAGTGCTGCTCGGCGATCGCAGGCGCATGGCCGGCACGCCTGCCGAGACGGACTTCCGAACCACGGGGCTCACGCACCTGGTGGCGGTCTCAGGAAGCCACCTCGTGGTGGTTGCCGCGGTGGCGGGCTGGTTGATGAGCTCGGTGGGGCTGGGGCGATGGCCTCGCAGTGCTCGGCATCGCGGCGATCGTTGGCGCGTACGTGGTGTTCTCGGGCGTGCAGCCCTCGGCGGTGCGCGCGTGGGTGATGGCGGTGGCGGCGTCGGTTGCGTGGGTGGGCGGGCGACGAGCGGATGGCGGGTCGACGCTCGCGGTGGCGGCGGCGGTCGTGCTCGCGCTATCGCCGGCGAGCGCCTTCGACCTGGGATTCCGGCTCTCGGTCGCGGCAGTGGCCGGACTCGTCCTCTTGGCGCGCCTGGGCACCGCGTGGATCGAGCCATCACTCCCGGGGTTCTTTCGCGGGCTCGCAGAGCCTGTTTCGCTCACACTGGCCGCGACCGCCGCCACACTCCCGATCATCGTGCCGACGTTTCAGATGTTGTCGCTCGTCTCTCCCGTCGCGAACATCGTGTGCGGGCCGCTTGTCTCTCTGGGGTTGCTCGCCGGCCTCGGCGGGCTGGCGGCGAGCGCCTCTGCACCGGCACTCGGCGCTGTCGTGCTGAGGTTCGCGGGCGCCGTCGGTGCGATGGCCGTGTCGGTCGCCGGATGGCTCGCATCGTGGCCGCACGCCTCGATACCGCTGGGATTCTCGGCAGTCGGGGGATTCGCGCTTGCCTTTGGGGCGGTTGCGGCCGTGTGGGCGGTGTGGCCGAGCCCGACACGCGCACGGTCGCGATGGCTTCTCGGTGTGCTGGTGGCCGGCACGCTTCTGCTCGCGGTCGGACCGCGCGTCAGCACGGGACCGTCGATCGAGGTGCTCGACGTCGGGCAGGGTGACGCGGTTCTCGTCCGCGATGGGGGCCGCGCGATGCTCGTCGACACCGGACCGTCTCCCGCGGTGCTCAGGGCCGCGCTCGCTCGCGCGGGCGTTCGGAACCTCGATGCGGTCGTGATCACGCATCTCCACGCGGACCACGCTGGCGGGCTGTCGGCGCTGGAGGGACTGGTGACGGTCGGGTTCGTCGGGGTCCCCGCGGGCTCGCTTGCCGAGGAGTCCCAGATCCTGTCGACTGCTCGGAGCTTGTGCGGACCGAACGGGATTCGCGAGCTGGTAGCCGGGGATGCCCTCTCCGCGGGCGATATCGCGCTGACGCGTCGTCTCGCCGTCGGCACCGGTGGAGGACGCATCGGCCAACGAGTCGAGCGTCGTTCTGCTTGCCGAGACGAACGGCTTCTCGGCGGTCCTGACGGGTGACGCCGAGAGCGTCGTGCTCGAGCCGCTGATCGCGCAGGGTGCGCTCGGCGACATCGACGTGCTCAAGATCGGGCATCACGGCAGCGCCGGTGCGGTGTCGCGACGGCGTCCTTGCGGCGCTGAGGCCCGAGTACACCCTCATCAGCGTGGGAAGTGGCAACAAGTTCGGTCACCCCAAGCCCTCGACGCTCGACGAGCTGGCCCGAGCGGGTTCACGGATCGTGCGGACCGACGAGTCCGGCGACATCACGGTCAGACTGAGCCCGACCGGCTACTCCGTTCGCGCCTCGACGCGGTCGGGGACGCGCCGCGGTCTGCTACCGGGCGTCGCATCCCCGTGGCGACGCGCGCGGAGTCGTGTGCGACACTGGTGGCGGACTCGACGCCAGCAGTCGACCGCCACTTTCGACCACATCCTGGAGCGCAATGGCCAAGCAGCTCTCCGAGTACAAGCCGCTCTACCTCATCGTCGGCGAACAGGACCTCCTGCTCAACCAGGCGGTCGACTCGCTCAAGGCGAGCGTCGCCGAGGTGGCCGATCTCGACTTCAACCTGGAGACCTTCGAAGGCGAGTCGGCGAGCGCCGACGACATCATCGCCGCCTGCAACACGCTGCCGTTCGTCTCCGATCGCCGCCTCGTGATCGTGCGCGGCGTCGACAAGATGTCCAAGGACGCCGCCGAGACACTCGTGCGCTACGCCGAGGATCCCTCGCCGACGACCATTCTCGCGCTCGTCGCCAAGAAGCTCGCGAAGAACACCCGCCTCTACAAGGCCGTCGACAAGATCGGCGGGGTGATCGAGCGCAAGGCGCCTGACGCGCGGGAGTACCCGCGCGTGGTGCAGGACATGTTCGCGCGATCCGGCAAGCGGATCTCGCTCGAGGGCGCCGAGTACTTGGTCAGCGCGGTCGGCCGAGACCTGCAGCGCCTGTCGGTCGAGGTCGAGCAAGACCGTCGTCGTACGTGGGCGACCGCGAGGAGATCGGGCTCGCCGATGCCGAGGAGGTCGCCTCGACCACCGCCAAGGCGTCGGTGTTCGAGCTGGGCACCGCGCTCGGGAATCGCGACTGCGCGGCTGCGCTGCGGCTGCTGAACCGGCTCGTCGGCGACGGCGAGTCGGTCTTCGGACTGCACGCGCTCGCGCTTCGCCAGATCCGCGACCTGCTCTCGGCGCGGGCGCTCATCGACCGCGGCCAGGATTCGCAAGACGAGCTGGCGCGGGCGCTCGGCAGGCCATCGTGGCAGATGCGCAACCTCGCCGGCCAGGCGAGGCGGTTCTCGGCAGGGGAGCTGGTTGCGCTGCTTCAGGCGGCCGCAGCGAGTGAGGCAGAAATGAAAACGAGCCGGGATCCCCGACTCGCGTTCGAACGCTGGATTGTGAAGGTGTGCGGCTAGGCGGTTACGCCGTTGGCAGCCTTCATGATGCCGGACTTGCGGTTAGCAGCCTGCTTGGCGTGGATGACGCCCTTGCTGGCGGCCTTGTCGAGCAGGCGACAGGCGTCGAGAGCTGCGGTGTTCGCAGCAGCGGCGTCGCCGGCCTCGATTGCGCGTGTAGACCTTCTTGGTCGCGGTCTTGAGCTCAGACTTGACGGCCTTGTTGCGCTGGTGCGCCTTCTCGTTGGTGAGAACGCGCTTCTTCTGACTCTTGATATTTGCCACGGTGCCTGTTCCTCCAAATGAATACGATGGTGCCCGACGCAGTGGGGTGCGTACGAACCTCGATACTCTAGCACACGCCCTCGGGAGTCGCCAAGAACGGCGTTCTTCCTACCACCGAGCACACCCTGCTACACTCAACCGCTATGACTGACCCAGCACACATACGCAACTTCTCGATCATCGCGCACATCGATCACGGGAAGTCCACGCTTGCGGACCGCATTCTCGAGCTCACCCACACCGTGGAGGAGCGCGACATGATGGAGCAGGTTCTCGACTCGATGGACATCGAGCGGGAGCGCGGCATCACCATCAAGGCGCAGGCCGTCCGCGTCATGTACGACGCCGACGACGGCCAGACCTACCAGCTCAACCTCATCGACACACCGGGCCACGTCGACTTCACCTACGAGGTCAGCCGCTCGCTGGAGGCGTGCGAGGGAGCCATCCTGGTGGTCGACGCGACGCAGGGTGTGGAGGCGCAGACCGTCGCAAACGCGCTCATGGCGATGAACGCGCACCTTGAGATCATCCCGCTCATCAACAAGATCGACCTGCCGGCTGCCGATCCCGAGCGCGTCCGTCACGAGATCGAAGAGGGCCTGGCCGTACCCGCCGACGAGGCCGTCCTGGCCTCGGGCAAGACCGGCGAAGGTGTCCGAGACGTGCTGGAGTCGGTCGTGCGCAACGTGCCGCCGCCCTCGGGCAATCCTGACGCTCCGCTCACGGCGATGATCTTCGACAGCTACTTCGATGCGTACCGCGGCGTCGTCGCGCTCATCCGCGTCATGGACGGCTCGGTCAGGAAGGGCCTGAAGATCCGCTTCATGGCCACCGACGTCGTGACCGACGTCGAGGAGGTCGGCGTTCGCCGCCCGGCGAACGAGCAGATCGATGAGCTCGGCGTGGGCGAAGTCGGCTACCTCATCACAGGCCTGAAGGACCCGGCAATGGTCAGGGTCGGCGACACGGTCACGCTTGCCAAGCACGGCGCGACCGAGCAGCTTCCCGGCTACCGAGAAGTCAAGCCGATGGTCTTCACCGGGCTGTTCCCGATCGACGGCGATCAGTATCCCGAGCTGCGCGACGCGCTCGACAAGCTGACGCTCAACGACCCGGCGCTCATCTACGAGCCCGAGTCGAGCCACGCCCTGGGCTTCGGCTTCCGCGTCGGCTTCCTCGGCCTGCTGCACATGGAGGTCATCAAGGAGCGCCTCGAGCGCGAGTTCGACCTGGAACTGCTCGCGACGGCGCCCTCGGTGGAGTACCACGCGTACCTGACCAACGGCACCGAGGTCATCATCCACTCGCCGCAGGACATGCCCGACCCCTCGAAGCTCGACCGGATCGAGGAGCCGTTCCTCAAGACCACCGTCATCGTGCCGCCCGACTACGTCGGCGCGGTCATGGACCTTTCGATCAGCCGCCGGGCCTCGTTCATCGACATGCAGTATCTGAGCAAGACCACGGTCGAGCTGCACTACGAGATGCCGCTGTCCGAGCTGATCATGGACTTCTTCGACCAGCTCAAGAGCCGCACCAAGGGCTACGCGTCGCTCGACTACGAGCCCATCGGATACCGACCGGGCAACATGGTCAAGTTGGACATCCTGCTCGCCGGCAAGCCGGTCGACGCGCTGTCGTTCATCGTGCACAAGGACAAAGCCTACGACCGCGGCAAGGTGCTCACCGAGAAGCTCAAGACCATCATTCCTCGGCAGATGTTCGAGGTGCCGATCCAAGCGGCCATCGGTGCGAAGATCCTCGCCCGTGAGACCGTTCGCGCCATGCGCAAGGACGTCATCGCCAAGTGCTACGGCGGCGATATCTCCCGCAAGCGCAAGCTGCTCGAGAAGCAGAAGAAGGGCAAGAAGCGCATGAAGAACATCGGGTCGGTGGAAGTTCCTCAGGAGGCGTTCATGGCGATCCTGAAGGTCGACGAGTAGCCGCCCGGCGTGAACACCGCCACCCCTCGAGACTCCGTCGGCCAGATCCTCGCGCGCAACAACGTGCTGCTCGCGCCGATGGCCGGAATCACCGAGGCCCCCTTCCGCGGCATCTGCAAGCGCATGGGTGCCGGTCTCACCTACACCGAGATGATCAGCGTCAAAGGCCTGCACTACAACCGTGATTCGCCCGCTTCCCAAGCGCTGCTGTCGTTCTCGCCCGAGGAGACTCCGTGTGCGGTGCAGATCTCCGGCACCGAGCCCGAGATGATGGCCGAGCAGGTTGCCGAGCTGCTTGCAGAGTCGCGGCGACGAGATCGCGCTGATCGACATCAATATGGGCTGCCCGGTCACGAAGGTCGTCAAGAAGGGCGAGGGGAGCGCGCTCATGCGCGAGCCGGCGCTCGCAGCGACAATCGTCTCGGCGGTGGTTTCGGCGAGTGGCGACGTGCCGGTCACGGTCAAGATTCGCAAGGGCTGGGACGCCGAGTCGGTCAACGCGGTCGAGTTCGCTCGCGCGATGGAGGCCGCCGGCGCCGCGGCAATCGCCGTACATGGTCGGACTCGCGCGCAGTTCTACAAGGGTGAGGCGGATCTCGACGCGATCGCCCAGGTCAAGGAGGCCGTCTCCGTCCCGGTCATCGGCAGCGGCGACATCTTCTCGGCGGGTGATGTCGTGGCGATGCTCGAGCGCACAGGTGTCGACGGCGTGATGGTCGCTCGCGGTGCGCAGGGCAACCCGTGGATCTTCCGAGAGGCCCGCGCGCTGCTCGACGAGGGCGTCGCGCTCCCCGGGCCGACCGCCTTCGAGCGTATCGACATGGCACGGCAGCACGCGGACGCGCTGGTGGCGTTCGGCGGCGAGCGGGCTTTCGTGCGCATGCGCAAGCACGTGTCGTGGTACATCGCCGAGATGCCGGGTGCAAGCCTCGTGCGCGCACGGGTCAACGACTGCAAGAGCCACGCATGAGCTCGATGAGTTGCTGGCCGAGTACCGCGTCTACCTGGAGGGACGGCTGTGACCGACCCCGAAGACATCACGGGCGAACTGCTCGGGCCCGCACGTTCCGGCGCACCTCTACGTCCACGTGCCGTTCTGCGCGTCGAAGTGCGACTACTGCGACTTCGTTTCGGTCGCCGGCGCCGACCCCGACTTCGTGGAGGTCGTGTTCGCGGGCATCCGGACGCAGGTCACCACGTGGTCGCGCTCGGGGCTCGACGGCGTCATCGAGACCATCTACTTCGGCGGCGGCACCCCATCGCTTCACCCCGAGCAGGTCGTAAGGACGCTCGCGCACATCCGCAACACCCTCGTCGTCCATCCGAACGCCGAGATCACCGTCGAGGCGAACCCCGACTCGATGTCACCGGAAGTCGCTGCGGCGTTCGCGGCTCACGGCGTCACGCGCGTCAGCGTCGGCGTGCAGTCGTTCGACGACCACGTCCTGCGCGTGCTGGGCCGCCGCCACGACGCCGCCTCGGCTGCGCGAGCGTGCCAGGCAGTCGTTGCGACGCGGGATGGAGCTCTCGGTCGACCTGATGTGCGGGGTCCCGGGACAGACGATCACGTCATGGTCGGAGACCCTGTCGCGCGCCGTCCTGCAGCGGTGCGCATCACGCGTCGGTCTACCCGCTCACCATCGAGGCACGAGACGCCCATGGCGGTCGCGATCTCTGCGGGCCTCCTGTCCGAGCCCGATTCGGACGAAGCCGCCGACATGATGGTGCTCGCCGAGGAGTCGCTGGGCTACCACGGTCTTTCGCGCTACGAGATCGCGAACTACGCCGATTCGCGCGAGCACGAGTCTCGGCACAACACGGCGTATTGGACGGGTCGCCCGTACGCGGGGCTGGGACCCGGCGCACACGGGATGCTCGACGCGGCGACAGCCAGAGCGGTCGGTTTGCTGTCGCAAGCGAGCCAGGATATCGGACGCGTTCGCTACGGGAACGCGGCATCGATCTCCGACTGGCTGGTCGGCCAGGGCGACACGCGTCGAGACGCTCACGTTCGAGGAGGCGCGCCGCGAGGACGTGATGTTGGGGATGCGCCTCGTCCGCGGCGTGCTGGCGTCTGACGTCGCCGCGGCGGGACTGGAAGGCGTGATGGAGGCTCTCCGAGACGAGGGGCTCGTCGAGCTCTGAGGTCACGCCCCGGCAAGGTGCGCGATGGAAGACCACCCGACGCGGCTGGCTTCTCGGCAACGAGGTCTTTCGGAGGCTCTGGCTGGGGGAGTAGGCCGGCGCGCGGCACGGACTTCGCTTCGCTCGGCTGGCACTCGCTATACTTGACTGCTAACGCGACCGAAACCGGCCCGCGCGGATGGAATCGGACCGGGCACGCAGGGAGCCTCGACATGCTCAACGAACGCCGCCGCAGAGTGCTTCAAGCGCTCGTGGAGGAGTACATAGTCAGCGCCACTCCGGTGGGCAGCAAGACGCTCGTGAACCGCTACGAGCTCGGCTGCAGTCCCGCGACGGTCCGAAACGAGCTCTCCATCCTTGAGGAGACCGGTTTCGTCGTGCAGCCGCACGTCTCGGCGGGGCGCATGCCGACCGACACCGGCTACCGCTCCTTCGTCGACGACCTTCTCGAGAAGGGCAGCCCCGCCCTCGAGGGCGGCGGCGAAGCGGCGAGCAGGCTGCACCGGGCCTCCGAGGTCGACGAGCTCATGCGCGAGACGTCGGTTGCGCTCACCCGCCTGACCGACTGCCTTGCGGTCGTGCTCTCGCCGAGCGTGTCGCTTGCGCGCGTCAAGCGCATCGACCTGCTCTCGATGGCCCCACACCGCGCGCTGATGGTGCTCATCACCGAGTCCGGGCAGGTGGTCAACCGCTCGATCGAACTCGCCGAGGAGACCGCGCCGGAACGGCTTCGCGAGGTCGAGCTCGCGCTGAACGCGGCGTTCGACGGCAAGCGCGCCGCCGACATCCGACCGCTCCGCGTCGCGCTTGAGGACGCGCACCAGGGTGACGCGCTCGTCCCGCGCGTCGTCGACGAGATTCTCGGCGCGCTGGCCGAGGCGGATCGCGACCGGCTCTTCCACGTCGGCATCCCCGCGCTGCTCGCGCAGCCGGAGTTCCACGATGCGGCGCAGGCTCGGCCGCTCATCGAGTTCCTGGAGGACGGCATCTCGGTGCTCGAGGCGCTCTCGGACGCGCTCGGCCACCGTGAGCTGACCGTGCGCATCGGCCATGAGAACCGACGCGCGGAGCTGGGCAACATGAGCATCGTCGCGATCAACTACGGAGTCGGGAGCGGCGACGGCGTCGTCGGCGTCATCGGCCCGACACGCATGGACTACTCTCGCGCGATGGCGGCGGTTCGCGTCATCGCCGACGGGCTCTCCGAAGCCCTCACCTGACAGACTCCGCGTTTCTCGAAAGGACCCGCCCGTGCCCGCTGGAACTCAGGACTACTACGGTCTTCTCGGCGTCGAGAAGACTGCCACCGCCGAGGAGATCAAGAAGGCGTTTCGACGGCGTGCCCGCGAACTGCATCCGGACGTGAATCCGGCGGCGGACGCCGAGGACCGCTTCAAGGAGATCAACGAGGCCTACGACGTCCTGTCGGACTCGGCGAAGCGCGACCAGTACGACCGCTACGGCACCGTCGGCAACGGCTACGGACAGGGCGGTCCGGGCGCAGGCGGCTACCAGTACGTCGACCTCGGCGACCTCTTCGGCGGAGGTGGCGGCGGCGGGTTCGGCATGGAGGACATCTTCAGCGCGTTCTTCGGCGGCGCTGCGGGCGGCAGGGGCGGCGGCGTTCGCCTCGAGGGTCGCGACATGTCGATGAGCGTGGTCATCACGCTCGCCGAGGCGGCCGCCGGCGTCGAGAAGGAGATCGTGCTCGACCGCCTGGCGTCGTGCGACGTGTGCGGCGGCAGCGGCGCGACGCCCGGCAGCTCGGTCGTGACCTGCCCCGACTGCCACGGTACGCGGCCAGCGCGTCACCGCACGCAAGACCTTCCTCGGCACGATGCAGACGTCGGCTCCGTGCCAGCGCTGCGGCGCGACGGGCCAGGTCGTCGAGAACCCGTGCGAGGAGTGCGAGGGAACCGGGCGCGTTCCGGACCGCCAGCACGTCAACGTCACCATCCCCGCGGGCATCCGCGACGGGCAGTCCATTCGGCTGCGCGGCCTGGGCGAGGCGGGCGTCCGCGGTCATGCCGCCGGCGACCTGCTCGTGACCGTTCGGATCAAGCCCGACGACTACCTGCACCGCGAGGGCGACGACCTGCACTGCCGAGCGACCGTCTCGATGACCCAGGCGGCACTCGGTACCGAGCTCAACGTGACGGGCGTGCTCGAGGACAACAGCGTGAAGGTTCCCGCCGGCACCCAGCACGGCGACACGGTTCGGGTGAAGGGCAAGGGCATGACGCGCCCCGGCGGCGGTCGCGGCGACCTGATCGTGCACATCGCGCTCACGGTGCCCAAGAAGCTCAGCAAGAAGCAGCGCGAGCTCCTCGAGCAGCTCGCCGACGAGTTCGGCGACAAGCACTCGGAGCACAAGACGCCGATGCAGAAGCTCAAGGATTGGCTCGGCGGGTAGCGCGATGGCGCACCGATTCTTCCTCACCGGTCCGCTGCCTGCGGAGCCGGGTCAGCCGCTGCCGCTCTCCTCGGCGGACGCGCACCATGCGGTGCGGGTGCTTCGCGTGGGCGTCGGCGAGGAGATCGAGGTGGTCGAGCCCGGCGGCCGCGTGATGGTGGCCGAGGTCGTCTCGGCCGATGAGGCCGGCGTGGTCGCGAGCGTGCTCGGCACGCGTCGACGCCTCGGAGCTTCGTCCTGCCGCGCGTGACGCTGTTCCAGGGCGTGGCCAAGGGCGACAAGATGGACGACATCGTGCGCCAGGCGGTCGAAGTCGGTGCCGAGGCGGTCGTCCCGTTCATGACCTCCCGCACGATCGTCCGGCTCGATGCCGCCAAGCGGGTGGCTCGCGGCGAGCGCTGGCAGCGCATCGCGAAGTCCGCCGCCGAGCAGGCCAAGCGCTCTGCGGTGCCGGCAGTCTCGCCGCCCGTGGGTTTCGCCGAGGCGCTCGAGCTGCTGGCCGGCTACGACTGCGTCGGTCGTGCTCTGGGAGGATGCGCGCGGCGTCGGTCTCGCCGAGGCGCTCGCTTCGCATCGCGACCACCCCGACGCGCGCGTCGCGCTGGTGGTCGGCCCGGAAGGCGGGCTGAGCGCCGAGGAGGTCGACGCGCTCGTCGCGCGCGGGGCGGTCGCGGCTTCGCTCGGCCCCACGGTGATGCGCACCGAGACGGCCGCCGTGGTCTCGCTCGCGCTCGCGATCGGCGCCCTCGGGGGCATGGGCGGCGCTCGAGTGAGCGGAGCAGAGCCGCTCGGGGTGGCGTTTCGCACGCTCGGCTGCAAGGTCAATCGCGCGGAGAGCGAGTCGATCGCCGCCGAACTGCTCGGCCGAGGCGCCACCGTCGTCGACGAGTCCGAGGCGCGCGTCGTCATCGTCAGCACGTGCACCGTCACCGGGGAGGCCGACGCGAAGGACCGCAAGGCGATCCGGCACGCACTCGGCTGCACCAGGCGGTCCGACGGTCGTCGTGACCGGCTGCGGGGCCGCGCTCGGTGCCGAGGCGCTCTCGGCACTGGGCGAGCGCGTGGTGGTCGAGGCCGACAAGACCCTGGTCGCTGACCTGGTGGCGAGGATCCTCGCGCCTGCCCGCCGTGAGCGCGGTGAGCAACCGCCCGCGACAGCGCCGCGTTTCGGACGCGAGCGCTGCTCAAGGTTCAGGACGGCTGCGATGCGTTCTGCGCGTACTGCATCGTGCCCTACGCCCGCGGGGTGCCGCGCGCGGTGCCGCTCGACCGGGTCGCCGCCGATGCGCGCGACCTCGTGGCCGCGGGAACGCGCGAGATCGTCCTGACCGGCATCAACATCGGCCGCTACTCCGACGGAGCCGCAGGCCTCGCCGACGTGGTCGCGGCGGTCGCGGCGAGCGGCGTCGAGCGGCTGCGTCTCTCGAGCATCGAGCCGCTCGACCTCACGCCGGAGTTCCTGCAGCGCCTGTCTGACACGCCGTCGTTCTGCCCGCACCTGCACGTGCCGCTGCAGTCCGGGAGCGACGCGGTCCTCTCGGCGATGGGCCGACGCTACACGGCGGCCGAGTTCGCCGAGCGGATCTCGGCCGCCCGCGACGCGCTGCCGGGCCTCGCGGTGACCACCGACGTGCTGTGCGGCTTTCCGGGCGAGACTGAGGCCGACGCCGCGGAGACGCTGCGGTTCTGCGAGGATCTCGGCTTCAGCGCGCTGCACGTGTTCCGCTTCAGCGCGCGCGCCGGTACTCCCGCGGCGAACATGCCAGGCCAGGTGGACCCCCGCGTGGCCGCCGCGCCGCGCCTCGGAGCTGCGCGCACTCGGCGGGCGTCTGCACGCGGAGCATGTCGCCCGCCGGTTGGGAACCGAGGCGTGCGTGCTGGTCGAGACAGTGGCCGCCGACGGCGCCGGCCGCGGCACCACGGAGGACTACCTGCGCGTGTCGGTTCCGGACGCTGCGAGCGCGCGTGGGTCGGAGCGTCCGCGTGCTGCTGACACTCGCCGCGGACGGCGCGCTATCGGGCGAGCTACAGGCGGGTGCGTGCTAGAATTGTCGCGTGTATTGACGCTCATATCGAGCGGTGCCATGCGGCCTGCGAACCGATCTTGAACGGAGCGCTTCAAGCCATCGTGGAATCCACACAGATACGTCTCGTCGTCCCGCCGGAGCTCGACATGACGCGCCTGCTCGGCCAGGGCGACTCCCTGCTGCGGCTCATCGAAGACCAGTTCGAGTCCGACATCTCGGTTCGCGGCAACCAGATCACCATCTCCGGTCACCCGGGCGATTCGTCGACGGTGTCGTCGCTGTTCGCCGAGATGATCTCGCTGGTCGAGCGCGGCGAGAACCTCTCGGCGGCGTCGGTCGAGCGTTCCATCGAGCTCATGCGCGAGGGCGAGTGCACGCCCACCACGCTGCACGGCGACGTCATCCTCACGCACAAGGGCAAGGCGATCCGCCCGCAGACCGGCGGTCAGAAGCGCTACGTCGACGCGATCCGCAAGAACACCGTGACGTTCGGCATCGGCCCTGCGGGCACCGGCAAGACGTACCTCGCGATGGCGATGGCCGTCGAGGCGCTCAAGCACAAGGAGGTCGGCCGCATCATCCTGACCCGCCCCGCCGTCGAGGCCGGGGAGTCGCTCGGCTTCCTGCCCGGTACGCTCACCGAGAAGGTCGACCCGTACCTGCGCCCGCTCTACGACGCGCTCTTCGACATGATGGACGCCGAGAAGTCCGCGCTGCTCACCGACCGCGGCGTCATCGAGATCGCGCCGCTCGCCTACATGCGCGGCCGCACGCTCAACGACTCGTTCGTCATCCTCGACGAGGCGCAGAACACGAGCCCCGAGCAGATGAAGATGTTCCTCACGCGTCTCGGATTCGGCTCGAAGATCGTCATCACGGGCGACGTCACCCAGATCGACCTCCCCAAAGGGCACTCCGGACTCAAGCAGGTTCGCGCCATCCTGGACGGGGTCGCCGACATCGCGTTTTGCGACCTCACTGCGAAGGACGTCGTCCGGCACAAGCTGGTGCAGCGCATCGTGACCGCCTACACCAAGCACGAGGAAGCGCTCGCACTCGCCGAGGAGGCGAAGGCGCAGCCGCGCCATGAGCAGGTATAGCGAGATCACGGGTCGAGCGTTCAGCCGTCTGCCGCAGCGTCTGAGGACGCCGTTCGCCGGTCGCTTCATCGTGTTCGCGTTGGTCGCGAGCGTCGCCGTGTTCATCGTGATGGTCGGAGCGATCGCCGCCCTGTTCGGCGACATGGTGGACGGGACGCCCGCGTACCTGGCAGTCGAGTCTGCACTGTGGGGCGCGCTCGGCGCCGCGACGGCCACCCTGCTCGCGCTGGTCGTCATCCCCTTCATCCGGGACGGCCTGGGACTCGCCGAGGACATCCGCCTCCTCGAAGCGGCCAGTCCGGCGCATCCGCTCATGAAGGAGCTCATCACCAAGGCGCCGGGCACGTACGCGCACTCGGTCGCGACGGCGAACCTCGCCGAGGCCGCCGCCGAGGCGCTGGGTGCCGACTCCCTGGTCACCCGAGTGGGCGCGTACTACCACGACATCGGCAAGATCAAGCGGCCGGTCTACTTCTTCGAGAACCAGTCGGGCGGCTGCAACCCGCATGACGAGGCGAAGCCGTCGCTCTCGGCCCTCATCATCACCGCCCACGTCCAGGACGGGATGGTGCTCGCCGAGCAGTACAACCTCCCGGTCAAGGTCCGGGAGATCATCCGCCAGCACCACGGGACGTCGCTGGTGCGCTACTTCTACAACAAGGCCGCAGCGCTTGACGCCGCGGTCTTCGAGGCCGACTTCCGCTACCAGGGCGAGCACCCGACGTCCCGCGAGGCGGGGCTCGTCATGCTGGCCGACTCGAGCGAGGCGGCTGTGCGAGCGCTCAAGCAGCCGACCGAGCCGCGGGTTGAGGCCGTTGTTCGCGTCGATCGTCGACGAGAAGACCGCCGACAGCCAGCTCGATGAGTCGGGCCTGACCGTCGGCGATCTGGACCAGATCGTGTCGATCTACTCGCACATGCTCGTGAGCATGTACCACGCCCGGTGCGAGTACCCGCCGGCCCCCGACCTGACCAGGAGGACGCCCGATGCTGATCCGCATCACCAGCCATCGCGAGCCTGAGGTCCTCGACCTCACCGCCTTTGAGCGGCTTGCGGCCTTCGCCCTCGATCGCGAAGACGCCCCCGAGAACTGCGAGCTTTCGATCGCCATCGTCGAACTCGCCGAGATGAGCGAACTCAACGAGACGTACCGCGGCAAGACCGGTCCCACCGACGTGCTGTCCTTCGGATGCGATGACCCGTGCGCGGTTCTCGGCCCTGAAGAGCCGGTGACCCTGGGGGACGTCGTCATCGCTCCGGAGGTCGCGTTGGCGCAGGCCGCGGAGTACGGACATACGGTCGAGGAGGAGTTGAACCTGCTCCTCGTCCACGGCGTGCTGCATCTTCTCGGCTACGACCACGAGGCCGACGAGGACGCGAGCGCGATGCAGGCGAGAGAGCGGGCGATCCTGCTCGCGTGGTCGGCGGCGTCATAAGTGGTTCAGTGAAGGCTCCCAAGAGCCGCTCCATCATCTGGAGCTTCAACTACGCCATCGAGGGCATGGTCTATGCCCTGCGCACCCAGCGAAACATGCGGATCCACGTCGCTGCCGCGATTCTCACCCTCGTCGGTTCGCTGATTCTGGGCGTGGATCGCTTCTCGCTTGGCCGCCATCGTCTTCGCCATCAGCCTCGTGTTCGTCGCCGAGCTCATCAACACCGCAGTGGAAGCGGCTGTCGATGTGGCGACCGACCGCTACGATCCGCTCGCGAAGGTCGCCAAGGACGTGAGTGCGGGCGCGGTGCTCGTCGCCGCGATGAACGCCTTGGTCGTGGCGTACCTGGTCCTCTTCGCGCCGCTCAAGCGGGTGGCGAAGAGAGGTCTCGGCTGGGTGACCATGGCCCCGACGAGCCTGACCGTCATCGCGCTGGGCCTCGTGCTGCTCGGGGTTCTGGTCTTCAAGTCCGCCTCGCGCGAAGGCACGTTCATGCAAGGGGGATGGCCGAGCGGACACACTGCGGTGGCCTTCGGCGCTGCGACCGCGATCGGATTCGTGACCGGAAGCGCGGGAGTCCTCGTACTGAGCTTGGGCATCGCTGCGCTGGTCGCACAGAGTCGCGTCGAGGGTGAGATTCACTCGATTCCGCAGGTCGTGCTGGGTGCGCTCCTTGGCATACTCATCGTGACCGTGGTCTTTCAGCTATTCTTCCGATAGATACGGACTCGTCTTGGCCCCGACGCGTGACTCGGAGACCTGAGTGGTACTGGTGATCATCGTACTCGTCGTGGCATTCGCCGTGCTCGGCGCCGTGCTCGCAGCGGCCGAGACCGCCGTGATGCTGCTTCCCGCCGGCCGAGTCCATCGGCTGGTCGAGGCGGAGCGCCACGGTTCTCGGTCGCTCGAGACACTCACGCAGCGCCCGCATCGGCTGCGTGCGACCTCCGCGTTCGTCGCAGCGCTCACCTTCGGGCTGTGTGTGGCGCTCGGCGTGTCGGCCGGCGCCGTCATCGCGATCGGGGGTCTCACGCTGCTCAGCATCACCCTCTACTCCGTCCTGCTGATCCTCGTCGTGTACGCCGTCGGGCAGGCGCTGCCACGCACGCTTGCGGTCGCCAACCCGGAGCGCATCGGGCTCGAGTCGGCCGCGGTCGCGCAGTTCGCAGTCACGGTGTTCTATCCGCTGGCGCGACTTCTCGGCGGTCCATGGCGCTGGGCGGTGCATCTGACCACCGACGAGCCACAGTCCTCGCCGTGGGTGACCGGCGTGGAGTACCGAGCGACGGAGAACGACGAGGACGCCGAACGTGAGGAGGCCGAGGAGGCGCTCCTCGAGGCGGTCTCCGACTTCGCCGAGAAGATCGTGCGCGAGGTCATGGTTCCGCGTACGGACATGAAGGCGCTGCCCGATACCGCGCTGGCGGCGGATGCGGTCAAGCTCATCGACAAGACCGGCTTCTCTCGGCTGCCCGTCTACCACGACTCCACCGACGACATCCGGGGCGTGCTGTACGCCAAGGACCTGCTCGTGGCGCTGGCGGCGGGCAAGGCCGATGGGCCGATCGGACCGATGGCGCGCGCGCCGTACTTCGTTCCGGAGACCAAGCAGGTCGAGGAGCTGCTCTTCGAGATGCGCACCCGGACGCATATCGCCATCGTCGCCGACGAGTATGGTGGTACCGCGGGGCTGATCACGCTCGAGGATCTGCTCGAGGAGATCATCGGCGAGATATCGGACGAGTACGACCGCGAGGTGCCGCTGATCACCGAGCTTGAAGGCGGTCGCTTCTCGGTTGATGCGCGGCTGCCGGTGGACGACCTCAACGAGGTGTTCGGTACCGATATCGACATCGACGCGGACTCGGTGGGTGGACTCTTCACCGAGGTGGCAGGCCGGATCCCCGAAGTCGGGGAGTCCGTGTCGGTGGATGGGCTCACACTGACCGTCAACGAACTGCAGGGCAACCGGATATGCCGACTCACGGTCGAGCCGGTCGCCGTCGAAGCCAACGAAGGAGACGAGCATGCGTAACCTGACCCAGCCCGACCTGGCTCTTCTCGCATTCGCCCGTGAGGTGCAGGAGAAGGCGTACGCGCCCTATTCGAACTTCCGCGTGGGCGCTGCGATCTACGCGAACGGGGAGATCTTCCAGGGCGTCAACATCGAGAACGCCGCATATGGGGCCACGATCTGCGCCGAGCGCTCCGCGCTTGCCGCGGCGGTGTCCGCTGGGTGCACCGACATCACGGGCCTCGCGGTCGTCGGCGACTCATCGTCGCCCACCTCGCCGTGCGGCTGCTGCCGACAGGCGCTCGCCGAGTTCAACCCGGACCTCCGCATCATCATGGGCGGAGTCACCGACGAGGTGCTCGTCATGACGCTCGACGAGCTGCTGCCCGAGGCCTTCGTCCGCGGCTACCTCGACCAGGACGAGACTCCTTAGTGGCCGCTCCCAAACCCCCATCGAAGCGCCTGAGCACCGAGGAGACCCGGAGCGGGTTCGTCGCGCTGGTGGGCCGGCCCAACGCGGGAAGTCGACGCTGGCCAACGCGGTGGTCGGCACCAAGGTCGCCATCACCTCCGACACGCCGCAGACCACCCGACACCGGCTGCGGGCGGTGCTCGACCGCGATGACGCGCAGGTCGTGCTCGTCGACACGCCGGGGCTGCACAAGCCGCACGACGCCCTCGGCGAGGAGCTCAACCGCTCGGCGCTGAAGTCGCTCGAGGACGTCGACGTCGTCGCGATGCTGGTGGATGCGCGCGCCAAGATCGGCGGAGGCGACCGGTGGGTGGCGGAGCACGTGGCCAAGACGCGCGCCAAGAAGGTACTGGTGCTCACCAAGGCCGACGTCGCGACCGAGCAGCAGGTCATGTCGCAGCTCGCCGCAGCTCGCAAGCTCGTCGACTTCGACGAGGAGGTGGTCGTCTCGGCGATCGAGGGCTTCAACGTCGACGGCTTCGTCGAGACCGTCGTGCGCTACCTGCCGATGGGACCGCGCTGGTTTCCCCGCGACATGCCCACCGACCAGCCGCTCGAGGTCATGGTGGCCGAGTTCATCCGCGAGAAGATCCTTCGCAAGACTCACGACGAGGTGCCGCACGCGGTCGGCGTCGCGATCGACGACATCACGTTCGACGACAAGAAGGACCTCTGGCGCATCTGGGCCGTGATCTACGTCGAGCGAGACTCCCAGAAGGGCATCATCATCGGCAAGGGGGGAGAGGCTCTGAAGGCGACCGGCATCGAGGCACGCGAGGACCTGGAGCGCCTGCTCGGCGCGAAGGTGTACCTCAACCTCAGCGTCAAGGTTAAGAAGGACTGGCGTCGGGACTCGAGCCAGATTCGCCGCTTCGGCTATGGGGAGGGTGGGTGATCGGCGTGGATCTCACGTCGCTGGCACAGTCCATCGACCAGACACTACTCAAGCCCACGGTCGGGCTCGCCGAGGGTGCTGAATGGATCGCCGCCAATCGGGGCCACGGATTCGCCACGCTGTGCGTGTCGCCCTTCCTCGTGCCGACGGCAGCCATCTCGCTCGCTGGTACCGAGACCGCCGTGTGCTCGGTTGCGGGCTTCCCGCTCGGCTACGCGGTCACGGTCGCCAAGGCGCACGAGGCCGCGCTTCTCGCCGAACTCGGCTGCCGAGAAGTCGACATGGTCGTCAACATCGGCGCGCTTCTTGAAGGTGACGAGGGCTACGTGCTCGCCGACATCGGCGCTGTGGTCGCCGCTGTCGAGCGCGCGAGCTCCGGAACGTCGACCGTGAAGGTCATCCTCGAGACCGCATACCTCGAGGAGGCCGACATCGTACTCGGCTGCCGCCTGGCCGAGAGGGCCGGCGCTGCCTTCGTCAAGACGTCCACCGGGTTCGGCCCGCGTGGAGCCAGCGTGCGCGACGTCGAGATCATGCGCGCGACCGTGGGCGCCGACATCGGCGTGAAGGCGGCCGGGGGGATTCGCGATCTGGAGACCGCGCTCGAGATGCTTGACGCCGGGGCGAACCGGCTCGGCACGTCGGCCGGCATCGAGATCCTGGCCGAGGCGACCGCGCAGGGAATCTGATGTCCGTGGCGCGCGTATCCGGCGCGCGCACTCGTACTGCGCAAGACGAAACTCGGCGAGACCGACACGATCCTGACGCTCTTGGCAGCGGACGGGCACCAGGTGCGGGCGGTGGCCAAGGGGCTTCGCAAGCCGGGAGGACGTTTTGGCGCGCGTTTGGAGCCGTTCGCGGTCGTGGACCTGCTCCTTCACACGGGCCGCTCGCTCGACGTCGTCACCGAGGCGCAGACCGTCGCGACCCACGCGGCGCTCAGGGAGGACCTCGACCGCTCGGCGGCGGCATCGGTCGTGGTCGATGTGCTCGACAAGATATCGGTCGAGGGGCAGCCTGAGCCACAGCTCTTCGCGATGTCGACGACCACACTCGACGTGATGGAGCAGGCGCCTCCGGAATCTCTTGGCGCGCTGGTGCTCGCGTTCCTCGTCAAGGCCATGGCGATGCATGGCTACCGCCCCCAGCTGGAGTCCTGCGCCTGCTGCGCGCAGGAAGTCGGGGAGAGCCGGGAGTTCTCGGTGTCGGGCGGCGGTTCGCTGTGCCCGGAGTGTGGAGCGCTTGACGCGTCGACGGTTCACTTCAGCGCCGAGGGCCGGGCATGGCTCGAGCGGCTGATGCAGTCGCGGATGGCCGACGTGCCCGCGCTGGACATGCCCGAGGCGGCTGTGCGCGACTGCTTCGAGCTCGTGCGGGCGTTTGTCGCCTACCACGTGCCCGCGCGTTTGCGCGCTCTGGACTACTACGCCGGCATGGCCTGACGCTCTCGCTCCGCGCCAGTGCGCTCGGCTCTGAAAGCGTGACCTTCATGTAGAATGTGCGAGCACTTCTGAGGGGTTCGTTACTCGGCGTTTCTGAGGGAGATTCACATCCATGGCCTTGACCTTCCAGGACATCATTCTCGCGCTTTCGCGCTACTGGGCCGACCAGGGCTGCGTGGTTCTGCAGCCCTACGACACCGAGGTCGGTGCGGGCACCTTCCACCCGGCGACGACGCTCCGCTCGCTCGGGACCCGACACGTGGCGCACCGCCTACGTGCAGCCTTCTCGGCGACCCACGGACGGCCGCTACGGCGAGAACCCGAACCGGCTGCAGCACTACTACCAGTACCAGGTGATTCTCAAGCCGTCGCCGGACAACGTGCTCGACCTGTACCTCGACTCGCTGCGCGTCATCGGCATCGATCCGGCCGAGCACGACGTGCGCTTCGTCGAGGACGACTGGGAGTCGCCGACGCTCGGCGCGTGGGGTCTGGGCTGGGAAGTCTGGCTCAACGGCATGGAGGTCACCCAGTTCACGTACTTCCAGCAGGTCGGCGGCTTCGAGTGCCGTCCCGTTCCCGCCGAGATCACCTACGGCCTCGAGCGGCTCGCGATGTACATCCAGGGCGTCGACAGCGTCTACGATCTGGTGTGGTCGGTCGGCCCCGACGGCCACCGTTTCACGTACGGTGACGTCTTCTTGCGCAACGAGCAGCAGTACTCGGCGTACAACTTCGAGGTCGCCGACGTCGACATGCTGCTCGGCCTCTTCACGACCTACGAAGGCGAGTGCCGCCGCACACTCGACGCGGGCCTCGTGTTGCCCGCCTACGACTACGTGCTCAAGTGCTCGCACGCATTCAACCTGCTCGACGCGCGCGGTGCCATCAGCGTGACCGAGCGCCAGGGCTACATCCTGCGAGTTCGCGCGCATCGCCAAGGCGTGCTGTGCGGCCTACCTCGAGCTCGTCACACCGCGCCGAGCAGACCGGGGACGCCGCCGCCGAAGAAGCCGTGCTCGCGGAAGGCGGTGAGCGCTGATGACCCGCGATCTGGTCTTTGAGATCGGCGTCGAAGAGCTGCCGTCAGGCCCGCTCTACGGTGCCATCGAGCAGCTGCAGGTCTCCGTGCCCAAGGCGCTGGATGCGAGCTCGGCTCGAGTACGACACCGTCAGCGTCACCGGGTCGCCTCGGCGGCTCGTGGTCCGCGTCACCGACCTGTCCGAGGCGCAGCACGACGCCGTCCACACCGCAAAGGGTCCGTCGGTGAAGGCCGCGTTCGCCGAGGATGGCACGCCGACCAAGGCTGCCGAGGGTTTTGCGCGGGGCAAGGGCGTGCCGGTGGAGTCGCTCACCGTGGTCGAGGACGACAACGGCGCCTACGTGTACGCGACGGTCGAGCAGAAGGGCGTCGCTGCGATCGACGTGCTGCCGGCCCTGCTCGCGCGGCTGACCGAGACCATCGAGTGGCCCAAGTCGCAGCGGTGGGGGAGCGGCGACGCGCGGTTCGCCCGCCCCGTGCGCTGGCTGCTCGCGCTCTTCGGCGGAACGGTGGTGCCGGTCGAGTTCGCCGGGCTTGTCGGCGGGCGGGTCACCTACGGGCATCGGCTGCTGGCTCCCGGGCCGATCGAGGTTCCTGCCGCCGAGGAGTACGCGGTCGCACTGGAGCGAGGTCACGTCGTCGCCGACCACACCCAGCGTGCGCGCCTGCTGCGCGAGGGAATCGCCACCGTTGCCGAGCAGCTCGGCGTCTCGGCGGTCGTGCCGGAGAAGACGTTTGCCGAGGTCGTGAACCTGGTCGAGTGGCCGACGGTAGGGGTGGGCACCTTTGACGAGGAGTTCCTCGCGGTCCCCCGCGAGATCCTTGAGAACGCGATGGGCAGCCACCAGCGCTACTTCCCGGTCGAGCGCGCCGACGGGTCGCTGGACAACCGGTTCGTCGTCGCCCACAACGGCGACCCCAAGCGCACTGAGGCCATCGTCCGGGGCCACGAGCGCGTGATTCGCGCGCGCCTGTCTGACGCCGCGTTCTTCTACCGCGACGACCTCACCAAGCCGATCGAGTCCCTGGTGGAGCAGCTCGACACGATCGTCTTCCAGGACAAGCTCGGGACGCTCGGCGACAAGGTCCGTCGAACCGAGCGGCTCGCGGCAGCCATCGCCAGGCTCGTCGACGCGTCGCCGGACGAGACCGCGTATGCCGAGCGCGCGGCGCACCTCGCCAAGGCGGATCTCGTTTCCAGTGCGGTCATCGAGTTCACGGACCTCCAGGGCGTCATGGGCGGCTACTACGCTGCTGCCGCCGGGGAGGAGGCCGGCGTCGCCGAGGCGATCGTCGACCACTACCGCCCGCGCTTCGCCGGCGACGACCTGCCGCGCTCGATGGCTGGCAGCATCGTCGCGATCGCCGACAAGCTCGACACGATCGCCGGCATCTTCGCGGCCGCATGGCCCCGACCGGATCCGCCGACCCGTACGCGCTGCGCCGCAGCGCCATCGGTGTGCTGCAGATGCTGCTCGCCGGGATACCGGCGACGCTCGACGAGCTGATCGCGGCCGCGCTCGCAGGCTACGAGGGCGTGCTCCCGTTCGACCTTCCCGGCACGGGAGCGGCCATCAAGGAGTTCTTCGTCGGCCGGCTGCAGAAGATCCTGCGAGACCGCGCCCACGCGTACGACACCGTCGACGCGGTGCTGGCGGTCGCCGCCGACGACCCCGCCGATGCGCTCGCTCGCTGTGAGGCGCTCACTGCGTTCCGCGCGTCCAGCACCGACATGGAGGATCTCTCGGTCGCGTTCACGCGGGCGAAGAACCTCGCCCGGGCCGAGCTGGGGACGACGGTCGACACCGCCATCATGGGTCCCGAGGAACTCGCGCTCGCCCAAGCGCTCGACCGTGCTGAGGCCAACGCCGCCGAGCTCGCCTCGGCGAGGGCGTACTCGGCGCTGCTGGAGACCTTCGCGGGACTGCGCGTCCCGATCGATGCCTTCTTCGAGGGCGTGATGGTGATGTCGGAGGTTCCCGCGGAGCGCGACAACCGGTTGCGGCTGCTGAACCGGTTCGTCGCGCTGTTCGGCACGTTCGCCGACTTCAGTCTGCTCGCCGGCTGACGGGGGAGCACCATGCCGAAGCCAGTGACCATCCACATCCTGTCCGACTCGATCGGTGAGACGGCGGATGCGGTCGCGCGCGCGGTCGCGGCGCAGTTCCCCCGCGGCACGTTTCGGATGGAGCGGCTGCCCAAGGTCGAGACGACCGAGCAGCTGTGCGAGCTTGTCGACAATCACTGCGGCGAGAGCTGCATCTTCTTCTTCACGCTCGCCGAGGGTCCGCTCCGCGAAGAGATGGACCGCTGCATCCGGGACCGCGGCGTCAAGGCGGTAGACATTCTCGGCCCCGGCGTCGACCTGCTCGCTCGGGCGCTCGGGTCTGACGCCTCAGGCGGTAGTCGGCGCGTACCGACTGCCCGACGAGGCCTACTACGACCGCATCGAGGCGATGGAGTTCGCGATCAAGCACGACGACGGCCAGCAGCCCGAGGGGCTGCTCGAGGCCGACGTCGTTCTGATCGGCGTCTCTCGGACCAGCAAGACGCCGCTGTCGATGTATCTGGCGTCCAAGGGCTTCCGCGCCGCCAACGTGCCGCTGGTTCCCCTGAGCGAACCGCCGATCGAGCTCTTCGAGGTCGATCCTCGGCGCGTGTTCGGGCTCATCAGCAGCGTCGAGACACTCACCGACATCCGCTCCAAGCGCATGGACGAACTGGGTTCATACGTCCCCGGCTATGCGGAGCGGGAGCGGGTCGAGGTCGAACTCGAGGAGGCGCGGGCACTCATGCGCCGTATCGGCTGCCTGATCGTTCGCACCGACAACCGGGCGATCGAAGAGACGGCGCAGGACATCATTCGGTACCTGAAGGGCAGGCTGCAGACCGCAGACTGATACGCCCTTTGATGCGTGTTGTCGCACGAATGGGTGCGGTATCATGCAGCACAGTCTTGTCACCGGCACTTGAAGGAGACGGCATTGTCGGACATCAAGCGCGTGTACGCCTTTGGCGGGGACGGCACCGAGGGCGGCCAGAAGATGAAGTTCCAGCTCGGCGGCAAGGGCGCGAACCTCGCCGAGATGGCGCGCCTCGGACTCCCGGTTCCTCCCGGCTTCACCATCACGTGCCAGGCCTGCATGGAGTACTACAACTCCACGCCGCCCGGCTTCCCTGAAGGACTTTCCGAGGAGATCGCCGCGCATGTCGCGACGCTCGAGGAGAAGATGGGCAAGCGGCTCGGCGATGACTCCGACCCGCTTCTGGTCTCGGTCCGCTCGGGCTCGCCGTTCTCGATGCCGGGCATGATGGACACGGTGCTGAACCTCGGCCTCAACGACGTCTCGGTCCAGGGGCTCATCGCGCAGACCGGCAACGAGCGCTTCGCATGGGACTCGTACCGCCGATTCATCCAGATGTTCTCCAAGGTGGTCCTGGACATCGAGGGTCCGACATCGTGGCACGCCGGCGAGGTGTTCGAGAACGCCATCACGCTCAAGCGGCAGGCGCGCGGCGTACGCTTCGACACCGACCTCAGCGCCGATGACCTCAAGGAGCTCGTCGCCGAGTTCAAGCAGATCGTCTCGGCGAACGTCCATCCGGACGAGTTCCCGGAGCTGGTGGGGCCGGACGGCCGCGTCGTCTTCCCGCAGGAGGTCAGCGCGCAGCTCAGGCACTCGATCGAGGCTGTGTTCCGCAGCTGGATGAACCGCCGCGCGGTCGACTACCGCCGCATGGAGAAGATCGCCGACGACCTGGGCACCGCGGTCAACATCCAGGCCATGGTCTTCGGCAACAAGGGCGATGACTCGGCGACCGGCGTGGCGTTCACGCGCAACCCCGCCGACGGCACCAACCAGATCTACGGTGACTTCCTGACCAACGCGCAGGGCGAGGACGTCGTCGCGGGTATCCGCAACACCCAGCCGCTTGACGATCTCAAGACCACGCCGGGCCTCGAGCAGGCAGGCGCCGAGCTCTGGAAGGTCTTCGACATCCTGCAGAACCACTATCGCGACATGTGCGACATCGAGTTCACGATCGAGCAGGGCAAGCTGTGGATGCTGCAGACGCGCATCGGCAAGCGCACCGCGCGCGCGGCGCTCAAGATCGCGGTCGACATGGTCGGCGAGAGGCATGATCACCAAGGAGGAAGCGGTCCTTCGAGTCGACCCGCAGCAGCTCGACCAGCTGCTTCACCCGCAGTTCGACGTCAAGGCGACGTACGACGTGTACGCGAAGGGCCTCAACGCCTCTCCGGGTGCTGCGGTGGGCGAGGTGGTCTTCTCGGCAGATGACGCGGTCGCGGCCGCTGACGCGGGACGCTCGGTCATCCTGGTCCGTTGGGAGACCACACCCGACGACCTGCACGGCATGATCGCGGCCAAGGGAATCCTCACGTCGCACGGTGGCAAGACCAGCCACGCGGCGGTCGTTGCGCGCGGGATGGGCAAGCCGTGCGTCTGCGGCGCCGACAAGCTCAAGATCGACGCCGTGAACAAGGTCGCCACCGTGGCCGACAGCGAAGTCGAGCTGCACGAAGGCGACATCATCTCCATCGACGGCACCACAGGCATCGTAGTGCTGGGCGCCGTGACGCTCGTCGAGCCGGAGGTCTCCGGCGACTTCGACACGATCCTGTCCTGGGCCGACGAGTTCCGCACGATGGGCGTTCGCGCCAACGCCGATACGCCCGAGGACGCCGAGCTCGGCCGCGAGTTCGGCGCTGCGGGCATCGGCCTGTGCCGCACGGAGCACATGTTCCTCGGCGAGCGGAAGCAGATCATCCAGAACTTCGTCCTCGCCGAGACCACCTACGAGCGGGAGGCCGAGCTCGTCAAGCTCCTCAAGGAGCAGGTCGGCGACTACCTCGGCATCCTCGAGGCCATGGATGGTCTCCCGGTCACCATCCGCCTGCTCGATCCGCCGCTGCACGAGTTCCTCGACAACCCGCGCGAGCTCGAGATCGAGATCATCCGCGAGGAGATGGCCGGCGCGAGCAACGAGGTCACGGCCCCCAAGCGCAAGCTGCTGGCCCAGATCGACTCGATGGCCGAGGCCAACCCGATGCTCGGCCTGCGCGGCTGTCGTCTCGGCATCATGCACCCCGAGATCTACGCGATGCAGGTCCGCGCGATAGCGCTCGCGACATCGGAGCTGAAGAAGCGCGGTCTGGATCCTCGGCCCGAGATCATGATCCCGCTGGTCTCGGTCGTTGCCGAGCTCCAGACGCTTCGCGCCGAGTCCGAGAGGGTTCTGGCCGAGGTCGCGGTCTCCGAAGGCATCGAACTCGACATCCCCATCGGTACGATGATCGAACTCCCGCGTGCTGCGCTGACCGCCGATGAGATCGGCGAGTTCGCAGACTTCTTCTCGTTCGGCACCAACGATCTCACGCAGACCACGTTCGGCTTCTCTCGCGACGACATCGAGGCGAAGTTCCTGCCCAAGTACCTCGAGCGCAAGATTCTTGCGCGCAACCCGTTCGAGACGGTCGACACCGGCGTTGCCCAGCTCGTCGAGATGGGTTGCGAGCGCGGCCGCAAGGCCAATCCCAAGATCAAGCTCGGCGTGTGCGGGGAACACGGCGGGGATCCCGAGTCGGTCAAGGTGTTCTTCAAGATCGGCCTGAACTACGTCTCGTGCTCGCCGTACCGTGTGCCGCTCGCACGGTTGGCTGCTGCACAGGCGGTTCTTGAGGCTGCAGCGGAGGCGTCCGACAACCGCTAGCGTCGAGCGACACATATGCCCCGGCCGCGCGTGCGGCGGTCGGGGCCGTGAGCTTCTTTGAGGGGGAAGCGCGTGAAGGGTACCAAGCTCTGGCAGTCCGCGGGATCGCCCATCATCCAGGGTCGGTCCAGGCGCCAGCGTCCTTCATGGCAGCAGTGGCTTCCTGCCTCGCTCGTAGTCGCAGCCCTCGTCATCGGCTTCCTGTTCGCGGTCCCCAGTGCGGGTAGCGGCTCGCCCTGGGCGGTCCCGAGCGGGGTCGTGGGCGGGCTTCTCGGCGCCGTGATAGGGGTTGAGATGGCCCGCGCCATGGGTTGGCGCTTCCCCGTGCTGTGGGGAATCATCCTCGGCGTTGTGGGCGCGGCTGCGCTTCTCGCCGTCGGCGTGACGGTGCTGCCCGCGTGACCGACGCCGCATCCGGACATCATGATGCGCGAGGACATCGAGGCCGAGGAGCACGACCGGTTCGCTCGGCGGGCGGCGTTCGCCGACGAGACTCGCGGACGTGAACGTGAGATCCCGCTGGACCCGTACCGCACCGAGTACCAGCGTGACCGCGACCGGATCATCCACTGCAAGGCGTTTCGACGCCTGTCGCACAAGACGCAGGTGTTCCTCGCTCCCGAAGGCGACCACTACCGCACGCGGATGACGCACACGCTGGAGGTCTCGCAGATCTCCCGTTCGATCGCGCGCACGCTTGCGCTCAACGAGGACCTGGCGGAGGCCATCGCGCTGGGGCACGACTTGGGCCACACGCCGTTCGGTCACACCGGGGAGTCGGCGCTCGACGACGCGCTGAGGGCGCTTCACGAGTCGGGTGGCACCGAACTCACGGGCTACCGGCACAACGTGCAGTCGTTGCGGATCGTCGAGAAGCTCGAGTACGAGGGCAAGGGCCTCAACCTGACGTGGGAGGTCCGCGACGGGATCCTCGGCCACACGGGGTCGGTCGCGCCTGAGACGCTCGAGGGGCAGATCGTCCGCATCGCCGACCGGATCGCCTACGTGAACCACGACATCGACGATGCCGTGCGGGCCGGCGTGCTCATCGAAACCGACCTTCCGCCGGGACCGCTCGCCGTGCTCGGACCGCACCCGGGTGCCCGGATCACCACGATGGTCAACGACATGGTGCGCACGTCAGCAGGTGCCGATGTGATCGGCATGTCTCCCGACATCTGGGACGCCATGATGGAGCTGCGCTCCTTCCTGTTCGACAACGTCTACTTCTCCGAGCGCGCGAAGGCCGAGGAACCCAAGGCGAACGCGGTCGTGCGCTCGCTCTTCGCGCATTACCTCGCCGAGCCCGACGACCTCCCTCCCGACGAGCGCCCGGCCGACGATTCCGAGCTGGTCCAGGCGGTGGTCGACTACGTGGCCGGAATGACCGACCGATTCGCGATTCGCGAGTTCGAGCGCTTGTTCGAGCCGCGGAAGTGGCTCGTGTAGCACCGCTCGGCTGATTGCGACGCACGCCGGAATCGGCATGTCCCACGCTTGGGGTAGAATCTTGCGACACCGCGGCGCTCTTCTGCCGGCGCGGTGCTTTCGTCGCTCAGCGACTCAGACGCTGGAGAGGGGGTCGTGTGGGCCGCATATCCGATGAAGACGTGCGGCGCGTGCGCGACGCCACCGATCTGGTCTCCCTCGTGTCCGAGCGGGTCGTGCTCAAGCAGAAGGGCCGCCTCCACTGGGGATGCTGTCCCTTCCACGCCGAGAAGACCGCGTCGTTCAAGGTCGATCCCGCGACGCAGCTCTGGCATTGCTTCGGATGCGGTCTCGGCGGCGACGCATACGGCTTCCTGATGCGCGCCGAGAACGTGGACTTCCTCGACGCCGTGCGCATCCTGGCCGACCGCGGCAACATCGAGATCGTCGAAGAGGCTGGCGGCGCCCCGCGCGGGCATCGCGAACGTCTGATTGCCGCGAACGAGGCCGCGTGGCTCTACTATCACGAGATTCTCACGAAGTCGCCGGACCCCGGCGCCCGCGAGGCGCGGGACTATCTCAAGAAGCGCGGCTTCGGCAGCGACGTCGCCAAACGCTGGCGACTCGGGTTCGCCCCGGGGCATGGGGCTCTGGTCCGCCACCTGGCACAGGCGGGCTTCTCGGCAGACGAGATCGAGAGTGCGAACCTCGGGCTCAAGGGCGATTCCGGCCAGCTGCGAGACCGGTTCTTCGGGCGCGTGATGTTCCCGATCTTCGACCTGCAGGGGCGCGCGATCGCCTTCGGCGGCCGCGTGCTGGGCTCGGGCGAGCCGAAGTACCTCAACACGCAGGACACGCCGGCGTTCCACAAGTCCGCCAATCTCTACGCAATCGACCGCGCCAAGGGTCCGGTGACCGCGACAGGGACAGCCGTTGTCGTCGAGGGCTACACGGACGTGATCGCGCTGCACGAGGCGGGGCTGACGAACGCCGTCGCCACGCTCGGCACGGCGCTCACGAGAGAACACGTGCGCCTGCTGTCCCGGTTCGCGAAGCGCATCGTGTATCTCTTCGATGGCGACGCGGCGGGGCTGCGAGCTGCGGATCGAGCCTCGGAGTTCGTCGACACGAGCATCACTCCCGAGGCGGGCCGCGACCGGGTGGAGCTGTTGGTCGCCGTGCTGCCCGACGGGCAGGATCCGGCCGACTTCGTGGGGGCACACGGGGCGGACGCGCTGAAGGCGACCATCGCCGATGCCACGCCGCTCCTTCGCTTCTCGATCGACCGCCGACTCTCGCGCTGGGACCTCGAACGCCCGGAGGAGCGCGCGCGGGCGCTGAAGGACGCGGCAGAGGTTCTCGCGCCGATCAAGGACTCGCTCCTCGCCGACGACTACGCCACGTACATCGCCGACCAGCTGTTCGCGGACTTCGCGACGGTCCGACGCGCGATAGCGGCGGCCAAGCCGAGCAGCTCTCATGCGGCCCATTCCGAGGTGGAGGTCGCCGAGGCACCCTTGCCGACGGTCGACACGGCGCAGCTTCGGGTCGAGCGCGAACTGCTAGACCTGCTGCTCAGAACGCCCGAGCTGCGACCGAGGGCACGGTTCTTGCTTTCGGATGACCTACTGACCGACCCCGCGAACAGACTCATCGCCGAGTCAATCGCAGACTGCAGCTCCAAACGCGACTGCCGCCGAGATTCTCGGCTCGATCCAAGCGAAGATGCCTGATGCGGCGTCGGCATTGGCCGGCTCGACCCTCGATGTCGAAAACGACCAAGAGGCGAGGTCGGTGGAGGGGGAGCTGTTCGTCAAGCTCAAGGAGTTCGACCTTGAACGGCGTATTGCTGTAGGTAAGGCGCAACTGAAGAAGCCCGACGCTCTGAGGGACAAGTCCCAGGAGGCCGAGCTGTTCAGGAGCGTCTCGGCGTTGCAGAGCGAGCTCGATCGGCTGAGAAGCGGCGTTCGAGGCAACTAACATGATCTGGAGGCGTGACATTCAGCGTGACCGATAAACCGAGTACGACTCCCAAGAGCACCAAACGCAGCGGTTGCCGCAAAGCCGGCGGCCGCTGCGAAAGCCCGTCGCATCGAAGACGGCTGTCCGAAAGACCACCGCGGCGAAGTCCGCCGCCACCGCGGCTCCGGCGGCGAAAGCGCCAGCCGCGAAGGCATCGCCCGCAAAGGCTCCGGCCGCGAAGGTCGCGCCGCCAAGCCCGCCGCGCAAGGCGCGCCGCGAAGCCGGCTCCCGCGAGCCAAGCGCAGCCGCCCGCAGCGAAGCCAGCAGCTGCAGCGAAGCCGGCAGCCGTGGCAAAGCCCGTCGCGGCCAAGAAGCCTGCGGCCAAGCCGGCCGCATCGAAGTCAGCCGCTGCCGGCAAGACCGCAGCGGCGAAGCATTCACTTGAGCTCGAGCTGCCCGCGGTCAAGACCCTGACGACGATGGGCAAGGCAAAGGGGAACCTCACGGACGAGGAGATCCAGGCTGCCTTCTCGGACGTGGATCTGACCGATCGTCAGTTCGAGAACATCTACACGCACTTCCGTGACAGCGGAATCAGTGTCGTGGACGACGCGTCCGGCGATTCAGCCGCGGGCGCCGCGCGGAGGTAGTGCGCGTCACCGACTTCGTTCCGCTCGAGGCCGACACCGAGATTCACGAGGCCGAGGTCATCGACATCCCGCTGCCGCCGAAGGTCGCACCTGCCAAGACGGCCAAGAAGAAGCCGAAGAAGCGCGAGAACCTCAACGCCGTGGCGCCACTCACCGGCGACCCGGTGCGGATGTACCTCAAGGAGATCGGCAAGGTGCCGCTCCTCACCGCGGCACAGGAGATCGACCTTGCGATGAAGATCGAGGCGGGTCTCGAGGCCGGCGCTCGTATCGACGCCGCGATGAACGAGGGTCCTGCGCTCGACCGCGCCGACAAGCGCCGCCTGAGCCGCATGGAGCAGGTCGGTATCGACGCCAAGCAGCAGCTCGTCGAGGCGAACCTGCGTCTCGTGGTCTCGATAGCCAAGCGCTACGTCGGACGAGGGATGCTCTTCCTCGACCTGATCCAGGAAGGCAACCTCGGCCTGATTCGTGCGGTCGAGAAGTTCGACTACACCAAGGGCTTCAAGTTCTCCACGTACGCAACCTGGTGGATTCGCCAGGCGATCACCCGTGCTATCGCCGACCAAGCGCGCACGATCCGCATTCCCGTGCACATGGTCGAGACCATCAACAAGCTCATCCGCGTACAGCGCGGGCTGCTGCAGGAACTCGGTCGCGAACCTACCCCTGAGGAGATCGGCGACCTCATGGAGATGACCGCCGACCGCGTTCGCGAGATCCTCAAGATCAGCCAGGAGCCGGTCAGCCTCGAAACGCCCATCGGCGAAGAGGAAGACAGCCAGCTGGGCGACTTCATCGAAGACGGCGAAGCGGTCGTGCCGCCGGACGCGGCAAGCTTCTCGATGCTGCAGGAGCAGCTGTCGAAGGTTCTTGACGGCCTGGCCGAGCGCGAGCGCAAGGTCATCGAGCTGCGGTTCGGGCTCACCGACGGGCATCCTCGCACGCTCGAGGAGGTTGGTCGGGAGTTCGGCGTGACGCGCGAGCGCATCCGCCAGATCGAGTCCAAGACGCTGTGCAAGCTGCGTCACCCGAGCCGTTCAAGCAAGCTCAAGGACTACCTCGAGTAGACGGCACGCCAACTACCACAGATACGCAACGAAGGCCTCGCATCTGCGAGGCCTTCGTGTATCTGATGGCTCCCCGGGCAGGACTCGAACCTGCAACATTTCGGTTAACAGCCGAACGCTCTACCATTGAGCTACCGAGGAATACGTTTGCGCCACCCTGAGGCAGCGAACGACAGTATACGAACGCCGGGCGGCCTTTGCAACGGGCACGATTCAGGGCTTCCGATTGCGTTAGAATCATCCGATGCGGATTGAACCCTAACGGGCCCGTAGCTCAATGGTGGAGCAGGGGACTCATAATCCCTTGGTTGTAGGTTCGAATCCTACCGGGCCCACCAGGACCTCACCGTGCGAGGGACAGTCCGGAATCGACCAGCTGGCCCGCGGCGCTTGCCCGAGAGGAGCCGTATGGCGCGACACAGTGCTCGACACTCGAAGCGGCCCTCGGCGCGCCTCGTCATGCCGCACATGAACTGGCTGGTCGTCTCGGCTGTTGGCGGCGCCTGCGTCCTGCTGCTCCTGTTGGGCGTGTACGGGGCACGCGGTGGCCTTCGCGGGCGCGACAGCGGCGCCACAGAGCGCTGACGCGCAGTCGGTCTCGACTCGGCTGGCTACCGCGACGGCGAGTCGAGCGCCACTCCCGTGGAGGTGCCGACGTTGGTCGGACTCAAGCTCGATGAAGCCAATCTGATGCTCAAGGCCGCCGGGCTCACCGCCGTCATCCGTCGAGAGGCGGTTGGACGCTCGACGGAACCCACAGTCTCCTCTCAGGATCCCGCACCGGGCGGACTCGCGCGCACCGGGGCGACCGTCACGCTCACGCTGCCTGAGGCGCTCTCGGCGAAGAAGTCGGCGGCCAAGACGAAGGCGAAGAAGACCTCCTACACCGTGTGTATCGACCCTGGCCATCAGAGCCACTCGGACATGAAGACCGAGCCGGTGGGGCCCGGCTCGGCGGCGCGCAAGGCCGAGGATCACCGGAGGGACGACCGGCGTGCTCACGGGCGCTCCCGAGTACGAGACGGTTCTGCAGATCGCCAACAACCTCAAGCGGCGTCTGGAGGCGGCCGGCGTCAAGGTGGTCATGACGCGCACGACCAACGACGTGAACCTGTCCAACGCAGAGCGCGCGCAGCTCGCGAGTGCGGCCGGGTGCCGACCTCTTCGTGCGGCTTGCATGCCGACAGCAACACCGACGGGAACCTGAGCGGCGCGTACACGCTCTACCCGGCGTCCGTCGATTGGACCGCGCCGATAGCGGCGCGCAGCCGTCGTGCGGCCACCTCCGTGCAGTCGGCGGTGGTGAAGAAGACGCGCGCGGTCGACCGGGGGACATCCGAGCGGGCCGACCTGGCAGGGTTCAACTTCTCGACCGTCCCGGCAGTGCTCGTGGCCGTGGGCTACCCATCCAACCGCGTCGAGGACCGGCTGCTCGTCAGTCCCAACTACCAGGACCTGCTCGCAGAGGGGCTCACGGAGGGCATCCTCTCCTACCTGAAGAGCGCAGCACTGATGCCGCGCCGCTCGATTCGAGCGGCTCGGTCGCGCGAGATGCACTATCATGCTGCGAGCCGTCTCGACTCGTGCCGCTCGCCCAAGGAGCATGCTGATGCGGATCATCGTTGTCGTGGGTGCGCGACCCAACTTCATCAAGATCGGGCCGCTCATGCCCGCGCTCGCCGCGGCGGGCATCGAGGCCCCGATCGCCCACACGGGCCAGCACTACGACGCCTCCATGTCCGACGTGTTCTTCTCGGACCTCGACCTGCCCGAGCCCACCTGGTTCCTGGGCGTCGGCTCCGGCACGCACGCCGTCCAGACCGGCCGGGCCATGATCGCCCTCGAGGAGCTCCTCGTCGCCGAGAAGCCCGACGCGCTCTTCGTGGTCGGCGACGTCAACTCGACGCTCGCCGGAGCGCTCGCGGCGAGCAAGATCGGCGTCCCGGTCGTGCATCTCGAGGCGGGGCTGCGCAGCGGCGACATGTCGATGCCCGAGGAGCTCAACCGCCTCGTCACCGACCAGCTGTCCTCGCTGCTGCTGACGCCCACGCCCACGGCCGCCGACAACCTCGACGCCGAGGGCATCGATGCGGATCGCGTGGTCTTCGTCGGCAACATCATGGCCGAGTCGGTGCTGCGACAACGCTCCCGGACTCGCGGAGCGCGGCGTGGCCTCTCGGCTGGGGCTTGAGCCCGGGCGGCTACGTGCTTGCGACCGTGCACCGCCCCGAGAACACCGACATCCGCGAGCAGCTCGCCGAGATCGTCTCGGCGTTCTCGGCGATGGACCTGCCGGTGCTGTTCCCGGTGCATCCGCGGACCCGTCCGCTGCTCGCGGACGCCGGTCTGATCGAGGGCGACTCGCGGGTTCGGCTGGTCGATCCGGTCGGGTATCTCGACATGCTCGCGCTGCAGAGCGACGCGGCGGTCGTGGTGACGGACTCGGGCGGCATCCAGGAAGAGACGTGCATGCTGCACACGCCGTGCGTGACCGTCCGGCGCAACACCGAGCGTCAGATCACGCTTGAGGTCGGCTCGAACCGGCTGGTCTCGGCGAACCGCGACGAGATTCTCGCGGGCGTTGCCGATGCGCTTGCGGCGCCGCGCGAGTGGCCGCTGCCGGAGCGCTGGGACGACGCGGTCGCCTCGCGAGTCGTCGCTGCGCTTGAGCGGGGAGTCACGCCGCTCGCGCGGTAGGCGAGTCCACCATCGAAGGGACACGACGATGCGCATTCTCGTCACCGGCGGAGCCGGGTACATCGGTTCGATCACGACGCGCGTCCTGCTGGACGCCGGACACTCGTGCGTCGTGCTCGACACGCTGGAGCGCGGCCATCGTGCTGCCGTTGATGCCCGCGCGGAGTTCGTCGAGGGATCCGTGGGCGATGAGACCGTCCTGGACGCGGTGCTGCCTGGATGCGACGCGGTCATGCATCTCGCGGGCTACATCGAGGTCGCCGAGTCGGTCGCCGATCCCCAGAAGTACTTCCGAGCGAACACCATCGAGCCAGCCAAGATGCTCAAGCGCATGCAGGCGCACGGCGTGGGGTCCATCGTGTTCTCGTCGACTGCGGCCGTCTACGGCGAGCCCGAGTCCGTTCCCATCACCGAGGACGCACGCACGCTGCCCGTGAACCCCTACGGTGCCAGCAAGCTCGCCTTCGAGGAGCTGCTTGAGGGCTGCCGATGGGACTTCGGCTTCAGGTCGGTGCGCTTCCGCTACTTCAACGTTGCCGGCGCGTGGCCCGACGGCTCGATGGGCGAGGCGCACGACCCGGAGTCGCACCTCATCCCGCGCATCCTGCGGGCGATGGCGGACGGGCAGTCCAGCTTCGAGGTCTTCGGCGAACGACTATCCCACGCCGGACGGCACCTGCGTCCGTGACTACATCCACGTGCTCGACCTCGCGCAGGCTCACCGGCTCGCGCTCGAGAGCCTCGGCGGTGACGGCGCCGGGGGCGTGTTCAACCTCGGGCAACGGCCTGGGCTACTCGCAACCTCGAGATCGTCCGCACATGCGCCGAGGTCACCGGCCGCGAAGTCACCGTCGACTTCGGTCCGCGCAGAGCCGGCGATCCTGCCGTGCTGGTCGCGTCCGCCGAGAAGGCCGGGCGTGAGCTCGGCTGGCGACCCGGAGCGCGGCGAGCTCGCCGAGATCATCGGCGATGCCTGGAGATGGCACCAGGCGCATCCGCAGGGGTACCGCTCCGCCGAGTAGCCCTTGTCGGACGCGGCTGATGTGGCATAATCTCCTCTGCTGCCGAGAACCCCTTCTCGGCGCGCAGCACATCACGGGCGATTAGCTCAGGGGGAGAGCGCTTCCTTCACACGGAAGAAGTCGTAGGTTCAAATCCTACATCGCCCACCAGCATCTATCAGGCCCGTCACCTGCGGAAACGCGGATGGCGGGTCTTCTGCGTTGGAAGGCGAAGTCGGACTTTTGAGTCCAGCACAACAAACGCCGGCGGGAGAGTGTCCAACGAGCGCATCCACCTCACGCGCAGGAGTCAGTGGCGAAACGCTGAATCCAAGTGGCGCGAGGGTGATACGCGAACGCGTTCGAAAGACGTGGCTCAGCGGCGAGTGATCGGGGGATCACAGAGCGATTACTCCACTCAGGTGCGCTTTCCGGCCACGTCCGGCGACATCATGGCTCACGCGATGGATCCGATGATGGAGATGGTGCTTGGCTCCCGGCTGACTTTCTCTCAGCAACTTGACGCCCAGTTACTGGCTCGCGCTTCACGCCTTCTGCTCGACGTCGAGCCCGTCCTTGGATGCTGGTGGGACGAGAAGTCGCACGGTGCGGACTGGGTGCGTTGCGATGGGCTTGACGAATCGGCGGTGTTCTCGACCGCCGAAACCGAAGACCCCGATCGCGACTGCGCCGAGTTCCATGGGACGCCTTTCAACCCGACAGGTCCTCGGCTTGCGGTACTCCTGCTCAGGTCCCGAGATCACGACGACCTGTGCTTGCGCTTCGACCACTCTGCCGGAGACGGATGGAGTGCGAAAGAGGTCACGCATCTGCTCGCCGATGTGTACTCTCGGTTACTCGACGACCCCGACTACGTGCCGGCGCCGAGGACGTCTCCACGTCCTGACCACGCTGACGTGTGGAATGCGCTTACTGAAGAGCAGCGCCAAATGTCAGCGAATCCTCCTTCGATGACGAACATGTCGCAGTGGAGGATGAAGGCGCGGGCAGGAGCCAAAGATGGTTTCGTGGTCCGCACGCTCACCCTGTCGCCCGAGCGGGTGGAAGTGCTGAGGGCCTACGCGCATGCCAGAGGTGCGACGGTCAACGATACGTTGATCGGCGCACTCATTTAGATCAGTCGAGTCGAACAACCCCCAGAAGGCAGGATTGAAGCCAGGCGTATCGATCTCCGCTGACACACGGCGGTTCGTCGGCGGGACGGATTTCGAGCGGCTGGCGAACATCGCCACAACCCAGACGGTCAGGATGGACTTCCGGCACGACGAGACATTTGACGAGACTCTGCAACACGTCGTTAGGCAGTGAGGCCGTACAAGGACACCCTGTGGAACGTGCGGTCCGCTTCGGACGACAAGCCGCCTTCGCCAAGAACCTGGCGAGCCATCTTCTGGTTCGCCGCTACTGCCCTGCGTGTACTCTCGTGCCGCGGCAATGGTGACAATGAACGTGGGGGCATTCGACGAGGAGCGTCTGGTGTTCGGATGACTCGCCCTGTGTCCGCGATGGTCACAGGCCCAATCGGCAGGTACGCGGGATTCCCACTTCTGATGAGCCACTACCGGGGTGCGCTCACTCTGTGGACGGGTTTTCGGGAGCGGTTAATCGCGTCTGAACTGGTCGACCGACACTTCGCCAGCATCGATGCCCAATTCGCGAGAGCGGAAAGTGTTTCGGCGCACCCCCTGTGGCGGTGAGATGCAGTAGCGACAGGATTCGCTGTTGCTCAGCTGAGAGTCAGGGGGACTGTCCGCTCGGCCCCGACGCGCTTCATTACTGTCGTCGAGGTGAGCCTCTGCGCCGGGGAGGTCGCCGAGTTCGCGCTCGCAAGGTCTGAGGCCCGGTCAGATGCAGTAGGCCCTGGTCGGTCGGTTCAGACATCCACGTCTCAAGTCTCTGAGTCCCGCGTGGCGTTCCACGCGCGGGGGACTGGGAACAACTGGTACTGGAGCAGTGCCGTGACTGTCCGGTGTCCCCGCTCTGAGTGGGGAACGGTGAGTCATCGCCCATAATGCAGACCGCGTATACGTTGTTGGACACAACACGCGGAGGGTGCGGGCAACGGACTGAGGGGGACGGATGTCGGAGATTCCGACGCGCTTCGTTGCCACTGGTGCGGATGCCGCGATTGCGATTACCAGAGCAGCCGTCAACCACCGCATCGGCCTTTCACTATCGTTCCAGCCGGAGCACCTCGACCCTGATCGCCTTGCCAGAGCACTTCGGCTGTCTTTTGACGCTGAGCCTGTCGTCGGCTGCTCGTTTCGGACCGATGAGCGCAGAGCGTACTGGCAGCGCATGCAGGATCTCGAGCAGCACGACGTTGTTGGTCCAGGAAGGCGTTTCGGACCCCGACACGTCGATGCGCCTCTTTCAGGCGGCTGAGGTACCGGATGAGGGTCCACAGGCGGCCATGGCCCTTCTACGATCGCCCCATCAAGACGTCCTCGGTATCAAGGTCAGTCACGTACTGGCTGACGGCCGGGCCGCGAAGCAGTTGGCGTCTGTCCTTCGCTGACAGTTAACCCGTCAGGGGGTGGACCCGACATTCACCCCGAGACCGAACCTGCGTGAACGTCCCAGTGGGCGCGACGTTTGGGCGAACCTGACTTCGGAACAGCGGCGCGAAGCCAAGAAGGCCAAGTCGTGGGCGAGCCCCACGTGGCCGGCGCCGAGCACTGCGGATGATGGAGCGCACCTCACATACCGCTGGAACACTCTGCGGCCGGGGCTGTTCCATGCGATGAAATCCTACGGCGCGGACCGCGGATGTACGGTGAACGACATGATGCTGACCGCCGTCCTACGCGCCTGCATCTCAAGTCTGAACCCGCCGGCCGGGGTTCCGCTCTCACTCATGTACACAGCTGATCTTCGGCGCTACCTGCCGGATGCCGCCACGCTCCCGATATCCAACCTCTCGATCTCGGGCTCCCTCGACATCGCGCGGGTCAGTGATGAGTCCTTCGAGGAGACCCTGCGTCGGGTGCACGAACGAATGCAGCGCTGGGCCGAGATGTGCCACGGCGCAGGGCCACTCGCGAGCGCCGAACGCATCGCGCGACTCGGGTATCGCCTCACTGAGCGTCTGCTCGGGCTGGCTTTTCGAGCGGGCGGTGCATCGGACAAGACCTACCCGTGGTTCACCAACATCGGCATCATCGATGACACGAAGCTGCTCTTCGACGGGGTCGCCCCCGACTCTGGGCTCATGTTCGGACCCGGTGCTTTAGGGGTGAGCATCGTGCCGGTCGTCAGCACGTATCGCGATGCCCTGACCGTATGCATGGGATGCGGCGACTCAGACGAGAACACGCAGTTCATCGAGGGGCTCCTTGGCTCCATCTCTGGCGAGATAGAGAGCGAGTGCTCGGTGTAGGGTGTGTCCAACGATGAGATCGAGCCGACTCGCTCCGCCGCAGCTCGTCCCTAACACGTTAGGTGGGGTCGTGACTGAGCGTTCTCGGGGGAGCGTCCGGCGGCAAGGGGGATGCCGATGGGGGCGGCACAACTGAATTACCATCCATTCAAGTCGGCGGCTGCCCGCGAGAAGTACTATCGTTCTACGAGCCCACGCCGCCGAGTGGCCGGTGCCATCGGAGACCCGGACCGATCGAGACGGAAGACGGCAGAACGTTCGTGCGCGTCAGCGGTCCGGCCGACGGGCCGCCGCTGGTGCTGCTGCCAGCCGGCCGAACACCGTCGACCTGCTGGATACCACTGATAGAGGCCTGTCGAAGGACTTCCGATCTACGCGGTGGATGCCATCTACGACGACGGGCTGAGCGTGAGTTCGCGCCCGATCAAGACCACTGAGGACGCCACGGGGTGGCTCGACCGGCTGTTCGACGGCCTCGGGCTCGACGACGGCATCACGCTGATGGGCATCTCCTTCGGCGGCTGGCTCTCGGCGGAGTACCTGCTTCACGCCCCGGAGCGCCTCGCCAAGGTGGTCGTGGGTCTCGCCGGCCGGTGTGGTGCTCCGATGTCCGGCGAGTTCATCGCGCGCAGCATGATGTGCCTGATCCCGTCGGAGCGCGCGTTCCGCTGGGTCACCAGGTGGATCATGGAGGATGCGGCCGAAGTCGAGCCGGAGTTCTTCGAGGACGCCGTCGAGGAGATGGCGCTGTCGGAGAAGTGCTTCAAGTTCCGCATGTGGCCGGGCGGCGGACCGCGCAAGCTCAGCGACGAGGAACTCGCGGCATCGAGGTCCCGGTGCTGTACGTGGTCGGCGAGAACGAACGGATATGCGACCCGAAGGCCGCGATGGCTCGACTCGAACAGGTGGCCCCGCAGATCGAGACGGTCGATGATTCCCGGGGCAGGCCACGACGCGGTCTGGGTGCAGACGGATGCCGTGCGCGAGCCTACTGCAGTTCGTTGATGCGGGGTGACCCACCTA
>CAVSCC010000008.1:5000-154746 GCA_963726345.1 uncultured Coriobacteriia bacterium
TGCCCGTACCCCAAACCGACACAGGTAGGCAGGTAGAGAATACCAAGGCGATCGAGATAACTATGGTTAAGGAACTCGGCATAATGGCTCCGTAACTTCGGGAGAAGGAGCACCTCGGCCGGTGATCACCTTCGCGGTGTGAGCTGACTGAGGTCGCAGTGAAACGGCCCAAGCGACTGTTTACTAAAAACACAGGACTCTGCTAAGTCGTAAGACGACGTATAGGGTCTGACGCCTGCCCGGTGCTGGAAGGTTACGTGGAGGGGTCAGCCGCAAGGCGAAGCTCTGAAACTAAGCCCCAGTAAACGGCGGCCGTAACTATAACGGTCCTAAGGTAGCGAAATTCCTTGTCGGGTAAGTTCCGACCTGCACGAATGGCGTAACGACTTGGGCGCTGTCTCAACCATAGACTCGGTGAAATTGTATTATTCGTGAAGATGCGAATTACCCGCGGTAGGACGGAAAGACCCCGTGAACCTTTACTACAGCTTGACATTGATCGTTGGTTTGTCGTGTAGAGGATAGGTGGGAGGCTATGAAGCCGGGACGCCAGTTTCGGTGGAGCCACCCTTGGAATACCACCCTCGGCAGATTGACGATCTAACCCTGCGCCGTGAATCCGGGCAGGGGACCGTGTCTGGTGGGTAGTTTGACTGGGGCGGTCGCCTCCTAAAATGTAACGGAGGCGCGCGTAAGGTCCGCTCAGAACGGTTGGCAATCGTTCGTAGAGTGCAAGAGCATAAGCGGGCTTGACTGCGAGACCTACAAGTCGAGCAGATACGAAAGTAGGCTCTAGTGATCCGGCGGCTCAGAGTGGAATGGCCGTCGCTCAACGGATAAAAGGTACTCCGGGGATAACAGGCTGATCCTCCCCAAGAGTCCACATCGACGGGAGGGTTTGGCACCTCGATGTCGGCTCATCGCATCCTGGGGCTGTAGTAGGTCCCAAGGGTATGGCTGTTCGCCATTTAAAGCGGTACGCGAGCTGGGTTTAGAACGTCGTGAGACAGTTCGGTCCCTATCCACCGTGGGCGTAAGAGACTTGAAGGAAGCTGCTCCTAGTACGAGAGGACCGGAGCGGACGAACCTCTGGTGTACCAGTTGTCGACCAACGGCACCGCTGGTTAGCTACGTTCGGCAGGGATAACCGCTGAAAGCATCTAAGCGGGAAGCCCATCCTAAGATGAGGTCTCTCACAGGGTTAACCTGGTAAGGCCCCTCGTAGACTACGAGGTTGATAGGCTGCAGGTGTAAGCACAGTAATGTGTTCAGCCGAGCAGTACTAATAGGCCGAGGTCTTGATCTCATTCCGAGAAGTGATCGCGCTATGCAGCATTCAGGGTGCAGAAATGTACCTCTGTTTGGCATTCTCAATTGAATACGCAGTTCGACGAGAGTCGTCGGATGTGCTCAGTGGTTATTGCGGAGGGGGTACACCCGGTCCCATTCCGAACCCGGTAGTTAAGCCCTCCAGCGCCGATGGTACTGCGGCGTAGGCCGTGGGAGAGTAGGACGCCGCTGAGTACATCCGACGACTCTTTGCGTTTCGGGCGACGGCCTGGGCCGCTCGGCCTAATGTTGACTGTTCGTGTCAGGATTGTGGTACAGTTCTCGCTGAAAGATGCGCGCGCCGGTCTGACCGGCGCCTGATAATGAGACATACCCCGAATGAGGAGGGTCACTGTGGACAAGGAACGCGTTCAGACAGTACTCGATCAGATCCGGCCGGCTCTTCAGGCCGACGGCGGCGACGTCGCCTTGGTTGACATCACCGACGAGGGCGTCGTCCAGGTGCAGCTTCAGGGTGCGTGCCGCGGTTGCCCGATGTCGCAGCTGACTCTGGCCAACGGCGTCGAGCGCGTCCTGAAGGAGCAGATCCCTGAGGTCGTGCGCGTCGAGGCAGTCTAGGCTCAGCCACTTCTCTCAGTTCCATCAGAGGCGCCGGGTTCGGACTTCTGGTCCGGGCTCGGCGCTCTTCGCGTCTCTAGGGTCCGTTGAGCGATCGTCCGCCGAGCGGCGGCATGCTGCGTCCAACGGTCAGTCCTGCCGCACGGCGCCACCAATCAGCCGCTCGTCATCTTCGCGTTGACGCACAAGATGTACGGTCCTACGATAGCCGAGCCGCAACATGTAGTGTTCTGCGCCGCGTCGTGAGCGCTGCGGGCGGATTCGACGTGCCAAAGGGAGAGGGGAACCCGATGACAGAGGCCACAGGCCTGACCGGCTATTCACGCGCCATCGACGAGATTCTGTGCCCGAACGCGCTCAAGGTGCTCGAGAAGCGCTATCTGAAGAAGGACGACGACGGCAAGGCCATTGAGAAGCCGTCGGACATGTTCATTCGCGTCGCTCAGAACATCGCTCGAGGCGGAGCGTGCGTGGGGAGCGGACGATGCGCGAGTCGCGGAGGTCACGCGCGACTTCTACGACCTGATGACTTCTCTGGAGTTCCTCCCGAACTCGCCCACCCTGATGAACGCCGGCCGTGACCTCCAGCAGCTCTCGGCGTGCTTCGTCCTGCCTGTCGAGGACTCGATGGAGTCGATCTTCGGCGCGGTGAGGGACACCGCGCTCATCCACAAGTCCGGCGGCGGCACGGGCTTCAGCTTCTCCAGGCTGCGTCCCGGCGGCGATCAGGTTCGCTCCACGCAGGGCGTTTCGAGCGGTCCGGTCTCGTTCATGCGGGTCTTCAACCAGGCCACAGAGGCGGTCAAGCAGGGCGGCACGCGCCGCGGGGCAAACATGGGCGTGCTCCGGATCGACCATCCCGACATTCTCGACTTCATCAAGTGCAAGGCCGACGGGGACTTCGCCAACTTCAACATCTCGGTGGCTCTGACCGAGAAGTTCATGGAGGCGGTCGGTGCGGGTACCACCTACGAGCTGATCAACCCGCGCTCCAAGGAGCCCGCCGGCGAGCTCGATGCCCGCGAGGTCTGGGACCTCATCATCGACATGGCGTGGGCCACCGGCGACCCGGGGATCATCTTCATCGACCGCATCAACCGGGACAACCCGACGCCGCAGCTTGGCGAGATCGAGTCGACCAACCCGTGCGGTGAGCAGCCGCTGCTTCCGTACGAGGCGTGCAACCTGGGCTCGGTCAACCTGTCGAGGTTCGTGCGCCCCACTGAGAGCCGGGCCCGACGTCGACTGGGATCACCTTGCCGACGTCGTGCACCGCGGCGTGCGCTTCCTGGACGACGTGATCGAGGTCAACAACTACCCGCTTCCGCAGATCGGCGAGCTCGCTCGCGGCAATCGCAAGATCGGCCTCGGCGTCATGGGCTGGGCCGACATGCTCATCAAGATGGATCTCGCCTACGACAGTGAAGAAGGCGTTGCGCTCGGCGAGAAGGTCATGGGGTTCATCGACGCGGAGGCCAAGTCGGCGTCGCGCAAGCTGGCCGAGGAGCGAGGCTCGTTCCCGAACTTCAAGGGATCGGTCTACGACACGCCGGAGGGCGGGCCGATCCGCAACGCGACGGTCACCACGATCGCGCCGACGGGAACCCTCTCGATCATCGCCAACGCTTCCTCCGGCGTTGAGCCGCTCTTCGCGGTCTCGTACGTCCGCACGGTCATGGACAACGATCGCCTCGTCGAGGTCAACCCGCTGTTCGAGGAGATCGCCGTCAAGCGCGGATTCTACAGCCGTGAGCTGATGCAGCTCATCGCCGATCACGGCTCGGTGGCCGACATCGACGAGGTTCCCGCCGATGTTCAGCAGGCCTTCGTGACCGCGCATGACATCGCCCCGTCCTGGCACATCCGGATGCAGGCCGCATTCCAGAAGCACACCGACAACGCCGTCTCCAAGACGGTCAACTTCTCAAGTGATGCAACCGCTGATGACGTGCGCAGCGTCTACGACCTGGCGTACGAACTCGGCGTCAAGGGCGTCACGATCTACCGTGACGGCAGCAAGCAGGGGCAGGTCCTCACGACCGGCAAGAGCGGCCAGGCAGGGTCGGACGGTCGTAGAGGTCGCGGCGCGTCACGGCGAGATCGAGCCGCGGCCCCGGCCGTCGATCACGGTCGGGCGCACTGAGAAGATCCAGACCGGCTGCGGCAACCTGTACGTCACCGTCAACTGGGACGAAGCCGGAATGTGCGAGGTCTTCACGCAGATGGGCAAGTCCGGCGGATGCGCGGCGTCGCAGTCGGAGGCGCTCTCGAGGATGATCTCGGTGTCGCTCCGTGCCGGCGTCGACCCGGAGGCCATCACCAAGCATCTGCGGGGGATCCGCTGCCCGTCGCCGTGCTGGGCCGAGGGCGGCAAGGTTCTCTCGTGCGCCGACGCCGTCGGGATCGTCATGGAGCACGCAGGAGCCTTCATCGAGACCGGTGAGGCGACCAGGGGCGTCAGCAAGCACGTTGACGCACTGGACAACCTCTCGGGGGCGTGCCCCGAGTGTGGCGGCTCGCTTGAGCACGAGAGCGGATGCGCCGTGTGCCGCTCATGCGGCTACAGCAAGTGCGCGTAGCCGCAGTAGGCGCGCACAGACGAGTCGCGGTCCGCTCTCGCGTTGAGGGCGGGCCACGCTTAGGAAGGGAGGGTCACATGGTGCTGTCGACCGACGATCAAGCGGAGATGGCAGCGGGCCGGATCATCGTCGAACCGTGTGATCCCAACGACATCCAGCCGTCGAGCGTCGACCTCCACCTCGGCGATGACTTCCAGGTGTTTCGGAACTCCCGCTACCCCTACATCGATCCCGAGTCGCGAGCAGCCGGGGCTGATGGAGCGCGTCTCGGCTTCGCCGGAGGAGCCGTTCGTGCTCCACCCGGGGGAGTTCTCGCTGGGGACGACGATCGAGCGCATCGCCCTGCCGAGCGACATCGTCGGGCGGCTCGAGGGCAAGAGCTCGCTCGGTCGGCTCGGCCTGCTGATCCACTCGACCGCGGGCTACGTCGACCCGGGCTGGGATGGGCGGCTGACGCTCGAGCTCTCGAACGTCGCGAATCTGCCCATCTTGCTCACGCCGGGCATGAAGATCGGGCAGATCTCGTTCTCTCAGATGACGACAGCGGTGGATCGACCGTACGGCCACCCGGGACTGGGCAGCCGCTATCAAGGTCAGCACGAGGCCACGCCGAGCAAGATGTTCCTTGGCGGAGCCGGCAGACGAGTAGCTAGAGCCCCTTCGTGATCTTGCTGACGATCGGCGTGGGGACGAATCCGGCGAGGTACTTGCCGGCGCGAGACTCCATGAACGGCAGCCAGCGCAGCTTGCGCGCGACGTTGCTGCAGATGTGGGCCGTGCTCTGCTCGGTAGGCACCGAGGGCGTCGGCGGGCTCGTTCTCGGCAACCGCGGTGCCGGCGAGACGGCCGGTGTTGAGCGCGTAGGAGATGCCCTCGCCCGAGCTCGGGGACATGAATCCGCCGGCTTCGCCCGCGAGGAGCACGCGCCCGTCGCCGGGGACGATGTCGGACGTGTGACGGACCGAGAGCGCGACCCACGCTTCGCGCTTCACAGACTCGCCGAGCGGCAGGGCGTCCCTGAGCCGCTCGAGCACTTGGTCGTGCTTGAGGTGCGGGCGCTTGGTCTTGGGGTAGAAGACGGACCCGACGATCGCCACGTCGCCCTTCGGCACGACGTAGGCGTATCCGAACTCGTCGCCGATGTCGCGGAAGTAGATGCAGTCGAAGTACGGCTCGATCGGACCTTCGATTCGGCAGAAGTCCTGGAGCGTCACGTAGGTGGCGACGCTGCCGGCGCCGAGCTGACGCCGCACCGATGACCGCGGGCCGTCGGCGCCGACAAGGTTGGCGCAGGTGACCGTAGTCGGGCCGACTCCGTTTTGCAGCGTCACGCGGACTTCGTCGGCATCCTGCTCGAATCCGGTGACGCCGGTCGAGCCTGCGACGGTCACGTTCTCGGGCAGAAGGGCGACGAGCCAGTCGTCGAACGCACGGCGGTCGACGTTGAGGAAGCGCAATTCAGTCGGCTTGAGAACCCGGCGGTCCCAGTCGTGATAGCGGAAGTTGACCCACTGCGGGCTGAGCATCATGTCGGTGGGGATCTCGCCGAAGTGCGAGAGGAACTCCTGGGAGTACTCGTTGAGCATGCCGCCGCAGCTCTTGTCTCGCGGCAGCTTCGCGGCATCGACCAGGAGCACGGGACCGCGCGCGGCCGCATGCAAGGCCGCCATGACACCGGCAGGACCGGCGCCCGCGACCACCGTGTCGTAGTGTGTGAGGAGGGTCGATTCAGACATCGCACGACAGTCTAGCGCATCAACGGCACGAACCTTGCCCTGACTTGCGGAATGAAGACGCGGTATCATGCGGTGCTTCGGCCCGCAGGGCAGAACCGGATGCATGCAACTCGACGGAGGATGTTATGGCGAAGTGCTGGGAGCAGCGAGGCTGCGACGAACAGATGCAAGGCGAGTGCCCCCACGCTGTCGAGTACTTCGACAACTGCCCGACCAAGTGCGCCTTCGCGACGTGCGACCGTCCGACATACGAGCTGACCATCGATCCGGCCCTGATCTTCAGCCCGGACGTGGACCGTTCACAGGCGATCAAGGACGGCTGCACGTACTGCGCGTTCTTCCTGCAGAACGGTCCTCGCGCAGAGGTGAAGTGATCGATCGGCCAGCACGACGATTGGATGTCCTCACGCAGGGAAAGAACACAGATGAGGCGGCGAGTAGTGCCGCCCATCGTCTTTCGGGAGGCATGATGCGCGACTACTTCTATGAACCTGAGACCATCTTCGACCTCGTCAGAACGGTGTTCGCGGCCGCAGCGATCACCTGCTTCCTGTGGGCGTCGCATCGGGTTGCGCGCGGCCTGATACTCAACGGCCAGGTGTCGGCATACGACGCGCTTGAGGATGCGTACACTCCCGAGGAGCGCGAGCAGCTCATCCACAAGATCAAGCACTCCTCGCTGAGGTACTAGCGGTTGGGGTCGAGCCGGGTAGCGGCCGAGCTTCTGGCCTACGGACGAGAACTCGAAGCGACCGGAGCCGCGCAGGTGGGTGGATCGTTCTCGGGGAACCCCGAGGCGGATTCGCTCATCGAGGCGTCGGCAAACGCGTTCCTGCTCGGAGTGCTCTTCACCCAGGGCATTCCTGCCGAGCGGGCATGGTCAGCCCCCTTCGAGCTCCGCGAACGTCTCGGAACGCTTGGACCTGTCGTTTCTTGCCGAGAATCCCGCATCGGTTCGTGAGGCGCTTCAGAGGCCGCCGATGCTCCACCGCTTCAAGGAGACGCTGCCTCGCTGGATATCCTCGGCAGCGCGGAGGCTGATCGAGGAGTACCAAGGCGACGCGGAGCGCATCTGGCCGCCAGGGACGCACGTGCTTGAGGTGACCGAGCGTTTGTCGGAGTTCGACGGCATCGGGCGCAAGAAGGCCGTGATGGCAGCCGAGATTCTCACGCGCCACTTTGGAGTCGAACTGGCGGGCAGAGAACACGGGCAGGTCGCCTACGACGTACAGGTCAGGCGGGTCTTCCTTCGAAGCGGACTGGCTACCGAGGACACGGTCGAGGCCATCGAGGCTGCAGCGATGCGGGCATGTCCGACCGCCCCCGGGACGCTGGACCTGCCAGCCTGGCTGATCGGACAGAGAATCGTGTCGGCCAAAGGCACCGCTGTGTGACGCGTGCCGGCTCGGTGGCGTCTGTCCGCGGCTGACGCAGCGGCAGGCAATCGGGGTCGGAGTGCGCTACTCGGCGCTGCGAAGGAGCAGCCCCGACGGGACCTTGGGGAAGAAGTAGGTGCTCTTCTGCGGCATGGTCTCGCCGGAGACGGCAACTTCGCGGAGCTGGTCCATGCGCGTGGGGCGCATGATGAACACCACATCGTGCTCGGTGGAGTCGAGGGCTACCTCGGCGTCCTTGATGAACGACATGCGATCGAGCGTTTCGGGGCGATCGGGGTGGATTCCGAGCAGCGGCTCGAGTATCAGTTCCTGCAGCACGGCCACATCGAGATGCTTCCACGCGGATGAACGCGGTGCGCGAATGACCGCGTCCAGATCGACGTCGGGGCGGAGCTGGACACGGCGGACGGTCTCGTCGCCGCGTGCCTTGACGACGTAGACCGGGAGATCCGAGTCGTCGAGCGCCGAAGCGTCGTAGCCGTCCGGCAGCGCCTCCACGCTGAAGCGTCCGGCCAGCGACGACCAGAAGGCGGAGACGTCGAAGCTCCCCGGGAGCCGTCGCCGCCCGGTGAGTCGCCAGGACCAGGAGCTCCGGGTCTTCCATGTTGACGAGCGCCATCATGACGTAGTCATAGGCCGGGTCAGCCGGCGATTCACCTGCGCCGCGTGCCTGTTCCCTCCGCAGGTCGCGGTAGGCAAGTGCGGTCGTGTAGCGGTGATGCCCGTCGGCGATGAAGATCTGCTTGTCGGCCAAGAACGCTTGGAGTCTCGCCGAGAAGTCCGGGTCTGAGACGGCCCAGACACGGCTGTGTACGGCGTCAGCATCGACCGATGTGGCGATGGGCTCGCCGCTGGTGGCGAGGTCGAAGAGTGCGTCGGTCGTGCCGGTCGTATCGTCGAACAGTCCGAAGACCTGGCTGAAGTTGGCGGCTGTCGACTTGATCAGCTCGAAGCGGTCCCCCAAGGCTTTGGGCAGGGTTCGTTCGTGGGGCAGGACGACCCCGGCATCAAAGGGCTCCAAGCCGACCTCGACGACGAACGCGCGGCGGCGGACCGGTCTTCCTGCGTGGATGAAGCGCTGCTCAAGCACGTACACGGCAGGACGGGCATCCTGCACGAGGACTCCCTCCGCGCGCCAATCGGACCACAGGGCGGCGGCGTTCTCGTAGCGGTTGCCCGCAACGGTGGGGTCGATCGGCCCGCTGGGCAGCTCAAGGGCGACGATGTTGTGCGGATCTCGCGCAAGGAGCGCCTCTCGCTGCGCGGGCGAGATCACATCGTAGGGCGGGGCTGTGACCACCGTCAGATCGCGTTCCGGTCGGCCGTAGCGAAATGCGGCGAAGGGACGGACGCGAGCCATGAGCGGTACTCCTTGGGGCGCATCGGGGGTCTGGACGGACGGGGGCGCACCCCCGAGGTGGTCGCAGTCTAGCGCAGGACGCCGCGAGCGTGAAGCGACGACTAGCCGAGAAGACTCGCATGAGCTGCTGCAGGAGGACGAACGAGGCCATCCCGGCGACGCGTTGCGCCCAGGAAGCTGCGGGTGAACTTGAAGACGATTCCGGTGATGAGCGCCGCATAGAGGCTCGGGCTCGTGAGCGGGTTCGTCCATTGGCCGGCGGGCCTGAGGACCTCCCCCGCGACCAGCGCCCCCATCACGGCGATCGGGATGAACGAGAGCCACCGCATGATGGGTTTCGGAAGGTCCATCCGCGACACGATCGCGATGGGCGGAAACCGGACGGCGTAGTTCAGGAGCGCCATGCCGACGATGACCCCCCATATGGTCGCTTGAGACACGCTACTCGTCACGCCAGATCACCGCCGCGACCGTCGCCGCAGACCATCGAGGCGGTCACCAGGAACCAGCTGGACGAGATCGGCAGCCCCGCCTCCGCGAGCATCGGCAGCAGCATCACGAGGCCGCCTGCGAGGAGCCCTGTCGCCACATGCCGCCGATCCTCCGCGAGCGCGATGAACAGCGCCACGAACATCGCGGGCATGGCGAAGCCGACGCCGAAACGGGACGGGTCACCGATCCAGTCGGCTCCCCATGCACCCAGGAAGGTGCCGAGCACCCACCCGACCCACGCGATGAACCCCACACCCATCATCGACGCCGACGAGGAGAGCCCGAGTCTCTGCTCGGCGATGTTGACCGCGAACGTCTCATCGGTGAGCGTGAACGCGATGGCCGCCTGCTTGGGTGTCGAAACCCCCCGCAGGTAGGGCGAGAGCGTCGCGGCGAACAGGACGTAGCGCAGGTTCACGATCGTCGTTGCCACGAGCACCGTCGCGACACTGGCGCCGGTTCCCATCACCGCGAGAGCGATGAACTGGCCCGCTCCGGCGAGCGCCGTCGCCGAACACACGACCGCCTCGAAGGTGGAGAACCCCAACGTGCGGGCCAGGACGCCGAACGCCATTCCGACCGGTACGTAGCCGAGGAAGATGGGCGATCCGAGTTCGGTGCCGCGCCAGAATCTGGAGCGTACGCTGGCCTCGATGGGCGCCGATGCGGGGGTGAGTGTATCCGGACTCTGAGACATGCAGCGGATGGTATCACTCGTGGCGCAGTTCTTGCGTCGTCGCTTTTGTGGTGCCGCGAGCGACGGAAACCCGCGCGGGACGGTACAATCCAAAGTAGGCATCCAGCAAGGAGGCGGTCGCGATGGAGTTCACGATCACGTGTCCCGTCGATGGGCCCATCTCGGTTTCACTCGAGGACATCGATACCGTCATGTTGCGCGATTCCGAGCGGGCCGACATCACCTTCGTGTGCCCCCAGTGCGGCACCGAGATCACCGTCACCGCCATAGTGCCGAGCTTCCTGCTTGCCGCCATCGAGGCTCTCGCCGAGGAGGGCGACGCAAGCGGGGGACCGTTCGCCGGAGTGCTGGACGTGTCCGCCGAGCGGGACGAACTCGGCGCGTCCTCAGAATCGGCGGTCGACGCCGCGGTCACGGAAGCGTATTGCGAGTACTTCCGCCGGCAGCTGGCCCACGTCGAGTGCGTTGAAGACGCGCTCCACGAGATCGACGCAGCCCGGTAGACGGTCCGCGTCGTCGTCTGTGCTCGGCGAGTGCGATGACGGCAGGGGCTTCTGCTAGGATTCCTCTCAGAGTGTTCTGCTCGGCGGATTCCTGCATGCGGAACGTATCGCTGCGGGGGAGGAGAGGAACCACATGCCTATAGCACTCTGTGTTGTGTTTCGGGCTCGTCGTGATCGTGGTGGTGGTTGGCCTCGCGGTCATCGCCATGTACAACCGGCTCATCATGCTGCGCAACCGGGTCGACAACGCGTGGGCGCAGATCGAAGTGCAGCTCAAGCGCCGCTACGACCTGATCCCCAATCTGGTGAACACGGTCAAGGGATATGCGGCTCACGAGTCGGGCGTGTTCGAGCGGGTCACTCAGGCACGCTCCGCTGCCATCAACGCTCAGGGTGTTGAGGAGCAGGCACAAGCCGAGAACATGCTCTCCGGCGCGCTGAAGTCGCTCTTCGCCGTTGCCGAGGCGTATCCGGACCTCAAGGCGAATCAGAACTTCCTCGACCTGCAGGCCCAGCTGACCGACACCGAGAACAAGATCGCGTACTCGCGTCAGTTCTACAACGACTCCGTGATGAGCTTCAACACGGGTATTCAGTCATTCCCGGCCAACCTGCTTGCGGGCATGTTCGGCTTCCTGGCCAAGGTGTACTTCGAGGCCGAGCCGGCCGCCGATGCGGCGCCCAACGTCCAGTTCTAGCCCGCTTACGCGTTTTCGGTCCGACCCAGAGGAGTCCGCGTGAGGTTGGCGGCCATCGCATTCCCGGCCATCGACCCGATCGCCTTCAGGGTCGGGCCGTTTGCCGTTCGCTGGTACGGCATCGCCTATCTGCTGGGCTTCCTCGGCGCGTACCTGGTCATGCGGTGGCTCGTCCGTCGCTGGAGCATCAACATCAGCGACGACGATCAGCTCACCATCATTCTGGCCGCCGTGGTCGGAGTCGTGGTGGGCGGCAGGCTCGGCTACGTGCTCTTCTACGGTGACGGCTACTACTGGAGCCACCCAGCGCAGATGCTGGCCCTCTGGGACGGCGGGATGTCCTTCCACGGCGGTCTCGCCGGCATCCTGATCGCTGCCGGCTTCGTCGCACTCACGATGCGCATCCCTTGGCTGACGCTGTGCGACATCGGCTGCGGTGGGCGCGCCGATCGGGATCTTCTTCGGCCGTATCGCCAACTTCGTGAACCAGGAACTGTGGGGCAGAGTCACGACCGCTGCCCATGGGGGGTGGTCTTCCCGAGCGCCGGGCGCGTCGCCGCGTCATCCTTCACAGCTCTACGAGGCGCTTCTCGAGGGCGTCGTGCTCTTCCTGGTGATGGTCGTGCTGGCTGCTCGGCGGGACCCGCTCCCTCGAGGCGTGCTCTTCGGCGTGCTGCTGGCGCTCTACGGCGTCTTCAGGATCGCGGTGGAGTTCGTGCGCGAGCCCGACGCCCAGATCGGTCTACCTGCCGGGCGGGATGACGATGGGGCAGGCCCTGAGCGCACCGCTGATCGTCGCTGGGTGTGGCGCTGGTGGCGTGGTCGATGTGGCGCGACCTGCCGCAGAAGGGCCGGCCGGCCTCGTCCGACTCTGCGCGCTAGTCGCAGATCGTGCCTTCAGGCTTCCAGCAGGGCGCGTCGATCTCCAGGCAGCGGACGCTCTCGCCGGGCCGAAGCTCGCGCGGAGGGGTGCAGTAGGCGCAGAACAGGCGCGGGAACTCGCCGACGAGGTCCTTGAGTTCGGGATCGTCGTACGGGCGCGCCTCGGGCATCTCGACCATATGGAGCAGGTAGCATGGCACGCGTTGTCGACCTCCCGTCACGGTCATGCTACTCGACAGGGGTGACGCAGGGCAACCACCATGTTTGTGCAGGTGTGGTGGGTCTGCAGCGCGGTTTGACCCTGCGATGGCGGCTCACTAGACTTCGTGCAGACTCCGATGGAGGGATTGCGCTTCATGGCTCGACTCGCTCGCTCGTCGCGACGGCGGCCCTGTTGGTCATGGTGCTGCTGCTGCCGACCGGCTGTCTGCCCAAGCCGCCGGCCGAAGTGACGTCGGCGTGGCCGATCGCCGACAGCGAGCGCGTCGTTCCCCGGCCGCCCGAGCCGGTGCTGTGGCCGCTGAGCGGGCTCGTCGCGCCCGACGCTGCAGCGATCACGCGCCGTCCACTCTCGATCAAGGTCGAGAACTCGCCCGAGTCACGCCCGCAGACGGGCCTGAACTCCGCCGACGTCGTGTACGAATCGGTCGCCGAGGGCGGCGTCACACGGTTCAACGCCATCTTCCAGAGCAAGCTCCCCAAGACCGTCGGACCGGTGCGGAGCGCTCGGCTGTCCGACCTGTGGATCGTGCCGCAGTATCACGCTCTGTTCGTCTTCTCGGGCGCGAGTCGCCAGGTCAATGCTGCGGTCAAGCGAGCGACGCTCCCGAACCTGTCGGAGGACGCGGGCGTCTCGGCGCCGTATCTCGCGGTCGAGTGCCCGGAGCGCCCCTCACAACCTCTACGTGAGCACGACGAAGGCGTATGCCGAGGCCAAGAGGCGGGGGATGCCGATCACCGACGACGTGCCTCGGCTGCAGTTCTCGCCGCGGGTAGCCGCCGAGGCGACCACGATCACCGCCATCACAATCCCGTTCTCCTACGCCAACAAGGTCAAGCTGGACCTACAAGCCGGAGACCAAGCAGTACTACCGGGTCAACGACGGCGAGAAGCACCTCGACGCCGCGAACGAAGACGCAGATCGCCACGTCGAACGTCGTCGTCATGTGGGCGCGGTACACCGCGAGCAGCCGAGACAAGCTCGGGAGCACGACCTATGACATCAACCTTGGTGGAACGGGGCGCGTCTCGGTGTTCCGAGACGGCCGCGGTTCGATGGGACGTGGACGGCCGACAACACGGCGCCGCCTCGATTCACCGCCGCCGACGGCAGGCCGATAAAGCTGGCGCCCGGCAACACGTGGTTCCAGGTGATTCCGCTCAACGTGAGCATCACCATGAAGTAGACTGCAGGGGAGCCTGCGCGTCGGACCGCAGGCGCGTACGCGCGGCAGTTCGCCGATTCCGCACCAGTGCGCTGGTTGTACGCGCCAATCGGCGGCAGGTACAATCGCACACCTACACGCACCCCACGGATGCGGTACGCGCGGCCGAGTGACGGCAGCGGGCACCGGAAGGAGTAGTCGCACGTGACTGACACGCAGAGAGAGACCGGCACGCTTCGAGTCAAGACGGGACTGGCCGAGATGCTCAAGGGCGGCGTCATCATGGACGTCGTCAACGCCGAGCATGCGAAGATCGCCGAGGACGCCGGCGCCGTCGCCGTCATGGCGCTGGAGCGCGTTCCCGCCGACATCCGTGCCCAGGGCGGCGTGTCGAGGATGTCCGACCCGACCATGGTGCTGGGCATCGTGGACGCGGTCACGATCCCGGTCATGGCCAAGTGCCGCATCGGCCACTTCGTCGAGGCGCAGGTGCTGCAGTCGCTCGGCGTGGACTACCTCGACGAGTCCGAGGTGCTGACACCGGCCGACGAGGAGTACCACATCAACAAGTGGGACTTCACGGTGCCGTTCGTCTGCGGCTGCCGCAACCTGGGCGAGGCGCTGCGGCGCATCGCCGAAGGTGCGGCCATGGTGCGCACGAAGGGCGAGCCCGGCACCGGGAACGTCGTCGAGGCGGTACGCCACATGCGCTCCGTGACCACCGAGATCGGCTGGGTCGTCGGCCTGCGCGAGGAGCAGCTCTTCGACGCCGCCAAGAAGCTCGGGGCGCCGTACGAGCTGGTCAAGTGGGTCCACGACAACGGCAAGCTGCCGGTCGTGAACTTCTCGGCGGGCGGGATCGCCACGCCGGCGGATGCGGCGCTGATGATGCAGCTCGGCTGCGACGGCGTCTTCGTCGGCAGCGGCATCTTCAAGAGCGGCGACCCGTCCAAGCGCGCCAAGGCCATCGTCGAGGCGACCACGCACTTCGAGGACGCCGAGATCATCGCCAAGGTCTCGCGGGACCTGGGCGAGGCGATGGTCGGCATCAACATCTCCGACATCCCCGAGAACGAGCTCATGGCCCCGCGGGGCTGGTAGCGTGCGCGTCGGAGTCCTCGCGCTTCAGGGAGCGTTCCGAGAGCACATCTACGCGCTTGAGGCGCTCGATGTCGGCGCGGTGGCCGTTCGACTGCCCCAACAGCTCGACGAGTGCGCCGGCCTCATCATTCCCGGCGGCGAGTCGACGGCGATCTCCAAGCTGATGGAGAGCTACGGCTTCTACGAGCCGATCGCCGCCCGGCATGCCGAGGGTATGGCCATCTGGGGCACCTGCGCCGGCGCGATACTGATCGCCAAGAGCGTGGTCGGACGGCATCGCGGGCCAGCGCGGGCTCGACCTGATGGACATCGAGGTGCGCCGCAACGCCTACGGTCGGCAGTCGGAGTCCTTCGAGGCGGACCTCGACTTCGCTCATATCGGCGAGCCCTATCGCGGCGTCTTCATCCGCGCGCCGTGGATCGAGAGCGTCTGCGAGGGCGTCGAGGTGCTCGCGCAGCACGACGGGCAGATCGTGGCGGCCCGGCAGGGGAGGCTGCTCGCCACGACCTTCCATCCCGAGCTGACCGGGGACCCTCGGATTCACCGCTACTTCGTGCAGACCGTGGTCGGAGGATAGCGACGGGCGCTTCGCTCACGGGTAGAATGTGCGTCGCACGCCTCATCGGCACGCCTGAGAGGATCGAGATGTCCGGACACTCCAAGTGGGCAACAACCAAGCATCGCAAGGGCGCAGTCGACGCAAAGCGCTCGGCGCTCTTCTCGAAGCTGACCCGCATCATCACCGTCGCGGCCAAGACCGGCGGCGACCCCAATCCCGAGAACAACGCCTCGCTCGCTGCGGCGATCGCCAAGGCGAAGAGCTACTCGCTTCCCAAGGACAAGATCGACAACGCGATCAGCCAAGGCGTTCGGCGCGGGTGCTGACGCCGCGATGTACGACGAAGTCATCTACGAGGGATACGGTCCCGGCCGGGGTCGCGCTCTACGTCGAGGCGCTCACCGACAACCGCAACCGCACCGCCGCCGACGTCCGGGCCGCGTTCACGCGTGCCGGCGGCAACCTGGGTTCGACCGGCTCCGTCGCGTTCATGTTCGAGCGCAACGGGCAGATCGTCGTGGACAAGGCCGGTGCGGGCGATGAGGACGAGATGATGCTGCTCGTCGCCGACGCCGGCGGCGAGGACCTCGAAGAGGGCGAAGGCGAGTGGATCGTCTACACGAGCCCGAGCGACCTCATGGCGGTCAACGCCGCGCTGGAGGCGGCGGGCGTCACCGTCAAGGGCGCCGAACTGGTCATGGAGCCGACCAATGCGACCGTCGTCTCGGTCGAGGACGTCAAGAAGGTCATGCGACTCGTCGACAAGCTCGAAGAGCTCGACGACATCCAGAACGTGTATCACACGATGGAGATGACCGACGAGATCGCGGCGGCCCTCGAGTGATTCCCCCAAAGAAATGTGTATTCCGAGGTTTACCTTTGGTAAGTCTGGGTATACAGTCGCACTAGGGGGTCGGCGAACGCTTGCGTTCGGAGTGTCTTCTTCATGTTTTTCGGAACGCCCACTCGATGGTGAGTGGGCGTTTCGGCGTTCTCGAGAGCGATTCGGTGTCCCCGTGTGTCGGAGCGATAGAATGAGGCAGGAACCCAGCGGTCCGCGTGCGTGGCCACCCGACCAATCGACAGCACGAGGATAGGAGCAGCTCATGGACAGCATCGACGAGCTGGACATCTACGAGGCCGAGAAGCGCCTCGCGCTCTACACCGAGTACCGCGATGCGATTCGCGTGTTCGGCTACTACGTCGAGACCGAGCTGCGCGCGTACCTGTGCAACGCGGTCGACGTCGAGCCGGTCCCGGCCCCGGGAGGCACCTTCTTCAAGGTCACCCTCGGCGACGCGTGGATCTACGAAGCGGAGCGGCCGCAGCGGTTCGTGCCCGAGGTCGTGATCTACGAGGTCGGCCCCGTCCACGTGCAGAAGCTGCGCGGCGAGGACGAGTAGCCCGATGCCCCTGAACCGCCAAGAGGCCGAACGGCGCGCGGCTCAGCTTCGCGAGGAGATCGAGCATCACGCGTATCGCTACTACGCGCTGGACTCGCCGGAGCTGTCCGACGCCGCCTACGACTCGCTCGTTCGCGAGCTGCAGGCGATCGAGGAGGAGTTCCCGGAACTGGTCACCGGCGGACTCCCCGACCCAGCGCGTCGGGGCACCGCCGAGCGAGCAGTTCGGTCACGTCCGAGCACGCGAGCCGAATGTACTCGCTGGACAACGCGATGGACCTGGACGAGCTGGACGCCTGGCTGGGCCGGGTACGGGAGGCGCTCGGCGAGCGGCCGTGCGCCTACGTCTGCGAGCTCAAGATCGACGGATCGTCGCTCGCGCTCACCTACCGCGATGGCGCTGCTGGTGCGCGCGGCCACGCGGGGCGACGGGCGAGTCGGCGAGGACGTGACCGCGAACGTGCGCACGATCCGTGACGTGCCACTGCGACTGCGGCGAGCGACGGCTGACGGCGCCGCGCGACAGGCCGAGGTCGAGGTGCGCGGCGAGGTGTTACCTGCCGCGACTCGCGTTCGCCCGACTCAACTCCGAGCAGGAGCTCGCGGGAGCCACGCCGTTCGCCAACCCACGAAACGCGGCGGCCGGGTCGGTGCGGCAGAAGGACCCGGCGGTCACGGCGTCGCGCGACCTGGCGACGTTCATCTACGCCGTCGATTCTCCACGCAACCTGGGGCTTAGCGCGTCAGAGCGAGGTGCTCTCGTGGTTGCGCGAGGCCGGCTTTCGCGTGAATCCCGACGTCGAGGTGTGCAGCGACGATGCTGCGGTCCGCGCGTTCTGCCTGCGCGCGCTCTCCGGCCGAGACGATCTTCCGTACGAGATCGACGGCGTGGTGGTCAAGGTCGACTCGATCGCGCTTCAGGAGGAGCTTGGGTACACGAGCAAGGCGCCTCGATGGGCGATCGCCTACAAGTTCCCGCCCGAGGAGAAGACCACCGTTCTCGAAGCGATCCGCGTGCAGGTGGGTCGAACCGGGGTGCTCACGCCGCTCGCGGAGTTCTCGCCGGTCAAGGTCGCCGGTTCGACGATCGCGCGCGCGACGCTGCACAACGAAGACGAGATCCGCCGCAAGGACGTGCGAGTCGGTGACACCATCATCGTGCGCAAAGCCGGCGACGTGATCCCCGAAGTGGTGGGCCCGGTGCTGGGCATGCGGCCCTGACGGAACGCAGCCGTGGAGCATGCCGGACGCCTGCCCGAGCTGCGGCGGCCCGGTCTGGCGCGAGGAGGGCGAGGTCGCCGTTCGCTGCACCAACGTCGCATGTCCTGCCCAGCGACAGGAGCGGCTGGTGCACTGGGCCGGTCGCGGAGCGGCCGACATCGACGGAATGGGTCCCGAGATCGTCTCGCGGCTGGTGGAAGCCGGGCTCCTGCGCGACATCGCCGACTACTACTCCCTGACCGTCGAACAGCTCGCGACGCTGGACATGGGGAGGTATGCGCCAGGACGGCTCGGCCGTCCTGCTCGGGCGCACCGTGGCCGAGAAGCTGATCGGCGTCGATCGAGCAGCTCCAGGCGGCGGCCATTCGCGCGGCTGCTGTTCGGCATGGGCATCCGACACGTGGGTACCACCGTCGGAGAGGCGTTGGCCGGGGCGTTCGGCAGTATCGAGGCTCTTGAAGAGGCGGCTCGATGCGAGCCTCTGACGGCCGAGGACGGGGTGACGATCGCCGCCGCACTTGCGTCCGACCCGCTTGCTCGCGTCGACGGCGTCGGGCCGAAGATAGCGGCGAGCATCCGGGCGTTCTTCGCCAATCCCGTCAACGTCGAGGTGGTAGCGCGGCTGCGCGCCGGGGGCGTCGTGCTCGAAGACGTGGGCGAGGGGCCGGAGCGTCCGCAGACGCTGGCCGGGCTGACCTTCGTTCTGACCGGCGCACTCACGGGCTTCACTCGCGACCAGGCGGGAGCGGCGCTCAAGTCGCTTGGGGCGAGGGTCTCGGGCAGCGTCAGCAAGAAGACCTCGTTCGTGGTGGCGGGTGAAGACGCCGGCAGCAAGTACGACAAGGCGTTGGAACTGGGGGTGCCGATACTCAGCGAAGAAGAACTCGTCGCCGTCCTGGCATCGGGTGAGCCGCCGGTCATCGGAGGGACTCGTTGAGTTCGGACTGGCGCGTGCGGAGCGTCGATACTGATCCGGCCGACGGCACGCTCGTCGTGGCTCCCTGGAAGGTGGGATCGGCGCTCACGCTCGTTGTCGTGGCGGGTGTGCTCGCGCTACTGGCCGGAGCCGTGGTCGCGCAGTTGGGTTCGGCTGCGTGGAACCCGATCGTCCAGACGTGGGCCGCAGGTGGGGTCTTCCTTGCTCTGTATGCGGCGCTGCTCGGCATCGTCTGGGGCCGCGCGGCGACGGTTGACGTGCGGTTCTCGGATTCGGTGGGGCTCTCGCGTGCGGTCAGCCCGAAATGGTATGCGGCCGCCCTCGGAGCGGCGTTGCTCGGCTGGGCGTTCTCGGCGGCGTTCATCTCGGTGCTCTCGGCGCTGGGCGTCAAGCTGCCGAGCGATGACCTGGCGGTGTTCCGGCTGCTCCCGAGTGGCCCGCTGGGTGTCGCGGTCATCGTGGTGCTGCTGATCGTGGTCGCACCGGTCGCCGAGGAGGTCGTCTATCGGGGAGTGCTGCTCCCGTCACTCGACGAGCGCTGGGGCAGGCTCGTCGGCCTCGTGGTCTCGGCGGCGGTCTTCTCGGCGGCGCATCTGAGCCTCGCGGGGTTCGTGCCGCTGTTCGTGGCGGGAGGCGCTGTTCGGCTGGCTGTTCGTCCGGTCGCGGTCGCTGCGCGTGGCGATCGCTCGCGCATGCGGCCTACAACGCGCTCGGCGTGGTCGCTCTTCTCGTCTCGAAGGGCTCGGGCGTCCTGTGAGCGGTGGCGGAGTGCATCTGACCCTGCATCCCGACCGTTGTGACCACTGCGGGCGGTGCGTCCCGGCGTGCCCCGTGGGCGCGTTGAGGATCGGTCCTTCCTACATCGGCGTCGATTGGAGTCGCTGCACGCAGTGCTTCGCCTGCGCCCAGGCGTGTCAGCGACAGGCGATCCAGCGGGCGGTCGTGCCGGCGCGCGGCGAGGCGGTCGGTGTTCCTGTGAGCGACACGAGCAAGGTCGTTGTCGGATCGCGCGCGGAAGCGAAGGCGGTGCGGAAGGCGGCGGTGCAGGCCACGCAAGGCGCGCGGGAAGTCGGTCGCCTACGCCGGCAAACCGGCGTTCCTCGAGCGGGAGGAAGAGGCAGCCGGACGGAAGCTGCCGTCGGCAGCGGTTGCCGGCGATCGTCGCGACCGGCGGGTCGACGGCCGCTCGCCCGCTGGCGGCCGCGCAACCCACGGCCGCGGTCGCGGGAGCGCGTGCGGGCGAGGAGCGGGCGGCGAGGCCGAGCGCGCCGTTCGTTCCCGGGACGGTGGTCTGGGGCGTGGCCGATCTGGTGCTCGTGCTCGGCATGCTCTTGGTGACGGTGCTCGCCAAGGACGCGGTGCTCGGTCTTCATGCTGTCGGACTGATGCCGGCGGCAGGGCGGACGATCGTTCGCGCCGCCGTGCTCGGCGTGTACTACAGCCTCCAGCTCGCCGTCTTCGCCTGGATCGCTGCTCGCCACAAGGCGACCCTTCCGCTCGCGTTCGGGTTGTCGCGCGCCGCGGTGCCCAGCAAGGACGAGCGAGCGGGCGCCGTCGCCGCGCCCTCGGCGATCGGGTCGGTCGGCCTCGTCCTGCTCCTCTTCGCGGGGACAGAGGCGTTCGCCATCGCCTACGGGCTCGCGATGCAGGCAGCGGGCCTCAGCCAGCCCGAGCGGCTCTCCAGCGACCTGTCTGCGGTCTTCGGCAGTGGAGGCGTAGGACTCGTGCTCTCAGTCCTGCTGGTCGCGCTGGTTGCGCCGTTCGTCGAGGAGCTGGCGTTTCGCGGTGTGGTCATGCCGGTGTCGGGCTCACGGTGGGGGATGTGGCCGGCGGTGGTCGGCTCGGCTCTGATCTATGCCGCCTACCACTTCAGCCTGTGGCTGTTCCCACCGACGCTGGTGTTGGGGATCGCTCTCGGCTGGCTCGCTTGGACCAGGCGTTCTCTGTGGCCGGCTATCCTGCTGCACGTGCTCTACAACGCCGCAGCAGTTGGGGCGGGGTTCTTCGTCGCGCGCTGACGGCTATGGTGACCCGTGCGCTCGCGGGTCGCGAGGGCGCCCTAGGCACGTCATCCCCGCTTCACACTCCGCCGCTCTCGCGCGGCTCGGGTATCATGGTGCGCGTCCCTCCCACGCCTACGCTCACGAGCCGCCTCCGGCTCAGCACGAAAGGACACCGCATGTCCCTCTCGGAGCACGACGTTCGTCACGTCGCGATGCTCGCGCGCCTCGCGTTGACCGACGAAGAGGTCGACGCGATGCGGACCGACCTGAACTCGATTCTCGGCCACATCGACGATATCCAGCGGCTCGACCTGGCCGATGTCGCGCCGATGGCCCACGCGATCAAGGTCGTCAACGTCACGCGCCCCGACGTGGTCACCGGTCGTTCCCGCAGGACGTCGCGGTCATGAACGCTCCCCAGGCGGAGGATGGCGCGTTCCTGATTCCGCAGATCGTGGGCGGCGGTGACGAGGCGTGAGCGACCTGCATCTGGCATCAGCGAGCGCCACTCAGATCCGCACCGCCATCGCCGACAAGGAGGTCTCGGCGGTCGAGGTGGCGTCGGCGATGCTCGCTCGCATCGACGAAGCTCGAGCCGGCGGTCCACGCGTTCAACCAGGTGACGCCCGAACTCGCCCTCGCCGCCGCCGAGAAGATCGACGCGCTCGTGGCCGCAGGCGGCGAGCTGCCGCCGCTCGCGGGCGTGCCTGCCGCGTTCAAGGACAACATGAACCTGGTCGGCACGCGCACCACGTGCTCGAGCCGGATCCTCGCGGGCTTCGAGAGCCCGTACGACTGCACCGCGGTCGCCCGGCTTGTGAGTGCCGGCGTGCTGCCGCTCGGCAAGTGCAACATGGACGAGTTCGCGTTCGGCAGCTCCGGCGAGTCGAGCGCGACCGGTCCGGCGAAGAACCCGTGGGACCTCGGCCGCGTGCCCGGCGGATCGAGCGCCGGCAGCGCCGCGGCGGTCGCCGCCGGTATGGCGACCGTCACGCTCGGCTCCGACACCGGCGGCTCGATCCGGCAGCCGGGCGCGCTGACCGGCACGGTCGCGCTCAAGCCCACCTACGGCCGCGTGAGCCGCTACGGATGCGTCGCGTTCGCCTCGAGCCTCGACCAGATCGGTCCGTTCTCGCGCACCGTCGAGGACAGCGCGCGGGTCCTCTCGGCGATCTGCGGCAAGGACCCGCACGACGCGACCTCGGCCGAGCGGCCCGCCGAGGACTTCGTCGCCGCCGCGCGGGACGCCGACGTCACCGGCATGCGCATCGGCATCGTTCGCGACCTGCTCGAGCTCGAGGGCGTGACGCCGGAGGTGCGCCAGAGCGTGCTGGACGCGGCGGCACGCTTCGAGGCGATGGGCGCCACGGTGGGCGAGGTCGACCTGCCCACGAGCAAGCACGGCCTCTCGGCCTACTACATCATCGGCCCCGCCGAGGCGTCGTCGAACCTCGCACGCTTCGACGGCATCCGCTACGGTCACCGCGCCGAGAACCCGACCGACATGCTCGACCTGTACATGCGCTCACGCGCCGAGGGCTTCGGCCCCGAGGCCAAGCGTCGGATCATGCTCGGCACCTACGCGCTCTCGGCGGGCTACTACGACGCCTACTACGGCCAGGCGCAGAAGGCGCGCACGGTCATCGCAAGCGAGTTCTCGGCGGCCTTCGAGAGCTTCGACGTGCTGCTCACGCCGACGATCGCCGCAGGTCGCGTGGAAGTTCGGCGAGAAGGCCGACCCGCTGACGATGTACCTGGCCGACATCTACACGATTCCGGTCAACCTCGCCGGCAACTGCGCGATCAGCATTCCCAGTGGCTTCTCGGCCGAGGGCGACGGCGCGGGGCTGCCGATCGGCCTGCAGATCATCGGCGACTACTTCGCCGAGGCCAAGGTCTTTCGGGCGGCCGCGGCGCTCGAGCGCGATCTGGCGCTGGAACTCGCAGCCCGCTCGTCAAAGCATGATCTGAGGCGTTTCTCGGGGAGAATCCGCCCCGCGCATCGAAACCCACCACACAGAAGGAGCAGCTGATGGCAACGAAGACCGACTTCACCGAAGAGCAGTGGCAGGAACTCCGGTTCGCCGTTCAAGACACGATGGCGTTCGTGGCGTTCGCCAACGGCGCCCACTTCTGGGAGACCATCAAGGAGGCGACCGCGACCGCCAAGTACATCAGCTCGCAGGTCAAGGAGAGCCCGAGCACGCTCGTTCGTGACCTGGCGGGTGCGGGCGGCACCAAGCATGAGAAGCTCAACCCGAGCGACCCGGCCGGGTTCGAGAAGGCCGTCCTCGACACGATCGCGGAAGCGTCGAAGATCGTCGCCGACACCGCAGCCGACGAACTTGACGCCTTCAAGGCATTCATCCTCGGAGTCGCCCAAGCCGCTGCCGAGTCTTCCGGCGCTGTGGACGACAACGAGCAGACTGCGATCGACAAGATCAGGGGCGCGCTCGTCTAGCAGCGATGGGCATATTCGCCTGAATGAGGGCCGTTGCGACTGCAGCGGCCCTCAGCACGTCCCACACGAGTTGTGCTGAGTCGTCACCGCCGTCTGGTCCCGCTCGGGCCGGCTACTTGTGGCGGTACCGGGCGAGCAGGGCGGAGATGAAGAACCACGAGCCCACGCCGACGGCGGCCGCCCAAGCGACGCGAGCCACCCACACGAAGCCGTCCGGAAGCTCGGTCTTCGAGAGCAGGAGCGAGAGTCCGACGACGAACGCGGAGACCACCAGCGCGAACGCGAGGCGGTTCGACACCTCCTCGAGGCGCTTCATGAGTGGTTCCATGCCCGTCGGGTGCATCGCAACGCGGAACTCCCCCTGTCCGGCACGACGGAGCAGGCGCGTGAGAGACTCTGGGATGTCCGTGGACATCTGTGCGAGGCGCCTCAACGACTGTGTGGCCGTGCGGGAAAGGGCCTGTGGCGACAGCCGCGCGCTGGTGATCTTGCGGGCGAACGGCGCGGTGACGGCCACGAAGTCGAACCGCGGGTCCAGCAGGCGTCCAAGGCCCTCGAGCACCACGAGGGTGGTCAGCAACATCGCGAGCTCCGACGAGAGAACCAGGTGGTGGGTCCTCACGAGGTGGAGCACCTCGTTGATGAGATCGCCCATGCGAATCTCCTGGAGCGACTTGTTGTAGTACTTGGTGATGAGCCGCGACACCTCGCGCTCGAGTTCGGCCACGTCGATGTCGCCGGGGTTGCCGGCGGCGTTGAGGAGCGTGTCGACTGCGAGTCCGCTGTCGTCGTCGATGATCGCCATGAACAGGTCCGCAAGCTGGTCTCGCCCCACCTTGGAGATCGTTCCGCACCGCCCGAAGTCCGTGAAGCCGACTCTCCCGTCGGGGAGTGCGAACAGGTTGCCCGGGTGAGGATCGGCGTGGTAGAAGCCGTGCACGAAGATCTGCTCGAGGTAGCAGTAGATGCCGCGCTTGGCGAGTTGCGGGCGGTCCATGCCGGCTGCGTCCAGGAGGTCGGGCCGGTTGAACGGGACTCCGATGATGCGCTCCAGGGTGAGCACGCGTGCCGTGGTGTACTCCCAGTACACCCGGGGGAACGCCACGGTGGCGTCGTCCTCGAACATGTGGGCGAGGCGCTCGGCGTTCTGCGCCTCCGCGAGGTAGTCGAGCTCCCCGCGCACGGCGTCGGCGAATTCGCCGGCTATCTCGGTGACGTCGTAGCGCTCGCCCATCTCGGAGTGTGAGGCGACAAAGCGCGCCTGCGTGACCAGGATGTCGAGGTCGGTGTCCACCACCTCGGCGGCTTCTGGACGCTGCACTTTGACGACCACCGGTCGTACGATGACGCGTGGGGCAGGGGGCTCGCGGTCCGGATCCTCGGGACTGTCGTTGTCGGAATCGTCGGAGGCTTCCTCGGCCGAGGCAGGCACTTCGCATCCCACCATGGCGCCGTAGACTTGGCCGAGCGAAGCCGCTGCGAACGCGACGGGCTCGAAATCCACGAAGAGTTCGTCGATGGGGGCGCCCAGCTCGGTCTCGATGAGGGTGTGGGCGACCGAGTCCGGGAACGGCGCGACGTCGTCCTGCAGCCGCCGAAGCTCCTCGATCACGTCCTCGGGGATGAGGTCGGGTCGGGTCGAAGCGACCTGACCCAGCTTCACGAACGTGGGACCGAGTCGCTCCAGAGTGTGGCGAAGGCGCACGCCGAACGGTTCCGGGCTGACCCGGTCGGGGCGCAGGCGGCGTCCCACCGGTTGGAAGCGCCGCAGCCCCGTGACGTCGAGGACGTTGTCCAGGCCCTCATCGGCGAGGACCCCTACGATCTGGCGGTAGCGGTCGAGGTGCTTGTACGGAGGCATGCGACTCCCGATGCGTCGGTGAGGGCGTACAGTCGGAAGCGGCGTGCCGGCGCCGCCGGGTCATGCTGGCCGGGTAGGGCTGAGACTACTCTGCGGCGGGTTCACCAGACGAGCCGGCCGGCTTGTGCGTGCCCGCGAGCATCTCCTTGAGTTCGGCGATCTGCGCCTTCAGGTCGTCCATCTCGGCCTTGGTGGCGACGCCGGAGGTCTTCAGGACCTTGTCCGTCTCGGCGGCGACGGTCTTGCGGAGCGTCTTCTGCTGCTCGTCGGCGAGCTCGGTGAACTTGTCGGCGACCTTCTTGGCGTCGCCCTGGGAGACCTTGCCCTTCTCGATGAGCTCGTTGGCGAACTCCTGCGTCTTCTCCTTGGTCATCTCGAGAACGCCGATGCCGAGCAGAAACGCCTTCTCGACCACGCTCGGTGAGTCGACGGCGTATCGGTCTTCTTCTCGTCAGACATGGTTCCTCCAGGTTCTTCGTTTCGCTACACGCTTCGGTTCAGAATATACCCCTGAAACGAGGTATTCGCTGCATAGATGCGGTCTGTCCTAGCCTCGGTGTTCGCTACGCAACCGCTGCAGCCGCTCCTGGATGTCCGCCACGCTGGGGAGCTGCGGGACGCTGATCTGGGGGCGCCAGCTCATGACGCGCCGCACGCCGAGCACCATGACGAGGGCCACCAGCCCGAACCCGCCGAGGAGTGCCGCGGCGATGATGAGCGCCGCCTTCGTGCCGATGAGGACGCGCGAGTCCTCGCTGACGGTGGCCTTGGGGCTCAGCAGGACGCCGACGAAGCCGTTCTGGACGTTGGACTCGCCCGTCAGCATGACGAGTGCGCCGCCCTGCTGAACGTTGAGCTGCTTGCCGATGATCAGCGGTGCCCCCGCCTGGTTGATCTCCATGTCGCCGCCTGCGAGGACGGCGCTCGTGTAGGACTGGCGGACCGAGATGTTGCCCTTGGAGTAGACGATCGGCGCCGCCGAGGCGGTCAGGGTCGCGTCGCCGGTGACGTTGGCGAAGCCGACCGCGCTGCCAACGGCTTCCAGCGACCCGGTCTGCGCTGTCGCGATCGCGCTCAGGTTCGCCTGCAGCGTCTCGGCCTGCGAGCGAGCTGGCCACGTGCGACGCGATGATCGGCTCGGCCGCCGAGGCCTTGTCGGCTGGTCCGGCTGGGGTATCTGGGAGTCCTGCACCTCGACGTGGTTCTTCTGGCGCAGAGTGCTTCTTGTCGGAGTTCTTTGTGTCGTCGGATGCCATGACGGTTCCTCCTTGTGATCACGATCGGGCTGCGGTCAAACGCGACGCGGTGCGCTCAGCCGCGCAGGACGCTCTGTGGGTCTATACCCGAGCGGCGCGCCTGCCTGCATCGGGAGCTTCCATCTGTCCGTTGGTGCGGCTCGTAGGTCGAAACCGACGCGCTCGGGTAGAATCGTGCCCACACACTCGTAAGAGACTCGGCGCTGGCCGTTCTGGGCACGTCGCGCACCACCGACAAGGAGTTCCGCACATGGCGAAAGACCGTCTCGCCGAGGTCATGGTCGACTGGGAGGCCGTCATCGGCCTCGAGATCCACACCGAGCTGACCACCGTGAACACCAAGATGTTCTGCGGCTGCCCGGTCGCCTTCGGTGGCGAGCCGAACACCCGCACGTGTCCCGTCTGTCTCGGGCTGCCGGGCGCGCTGCCGGTTCCCAACCAGGTCGCTATCGAGCACACGGTCCTGGCAGGGCTCGCGACGGAATGCGAGATCGCGCACTGGAGCCAGTTCCACCGCAAGCAGTACTTCTATCCGGACATGCCCAAGGACTACCAGATCTCGCAGTACGACCTGCCCTTCTGCGCCGACGGCTTCGTCAACGTGGAGATCGACGGCCCGCTCGCCGCCGAGCGGATCGACCTGGCCGAGTCGCCCGCCGGCGTCTCGGCGCTCGGCGACGGCGACGGCTACGTCACGCGGATCGGGATCACGCGCATCCACCTGGAAGAGGACACCGGCAAGATGATCCACGTCGGCGGGAGCGAGGGGCGGATCTCCGGCGCGACCAAGTCGCTCGTCGACTTCAACCGCGCCGGGACTCCGCTGATCGAGCTGGTGAGCGAGCCCGACATCCGGACTCCCGAGGAGGCTCGCCGCTTCGCGCAGAAGCTCCGGCTCATCTGGCTGTCGCTCGGGATCAGCGACTGCTCGATGGAGGAGGGCTCCATGCGGGTCGACGCCAACGTGAGCGTGCGCAAGCGCGGCGAGACCGAGCTGGGGACCAAGGCCGAGATCAAGAACATGAACAGCTTCAAGGCGATGCACGACGGCCTCGCCTACGAGATCGTCCGCCAGGTCGAGCTCATCGAGGGCGGCGGCAAGGTCATCCAGGAGACGCGCCACTACGACGTCACGGCCAAGGTGACCAGCTCGCTGCGCGGCAAGGAGGAGGCGCACGACTACCGCTACTTCCCCGAGCCCGACATGGTGCCGTTCGAGTTCTCCGACGCGTTCATCGACGAGATTCGCGAGCGCCTGCCCGAGCTGCCCGACGCCAAGCGCAGCCGGTTCATGACCGATTTCGGGCTCCGCGCGCACGACGCGACGGTGCTCTCGGGCGACCTGGATCTCGCCGAGTTCTTCGAGTCCGCGGTGACGATCGCCGGCAACGAGCGCGCCAAGGCGATCAGCAACGTCATCCTCAACGACCTGAGCGCGTACCTCAACGCCGAGGGCATCGCCGTGACCGAGTCGCGCGATCGTGCCGGGGATGGTCGCCGAGCTGGTCGCGCTCGTCGAAGACGGTACGATCTCGAGCAAGCAGGCCAAGGTGGTCTTCGCCGAGATGGCGGAGAGCGGGGATGCTCCGGGCGCGATCGTCGAGATCAGGGGGCTGCGACAGGTCAGCGACTCCGGCGAGATCGAGGCGATCGTCGACGGCGTCATCGCCGCGAACCCGGGCGCAGGTCGCAGAGTACCGCGGTGGCAAGGTCGGGCTTCTCGGCTTCTTCGTCGGTCAGGTCATGCGCGAGACCGGCGGGCAGGCCAACCCGGCGCTCGTCAACGAGGTCCTCAAGCGCAAGCTCGAAGGTGAGGGCTCGTGATCCAGGTCAAGTCGGTGTACGAGGCGCGAAGCGCAAGCGACGGCTACCGGATCCTTGTCGAGTCGGAGTGGCCGCGCGGAGCGCCCAAAGGCAAGCAGGCGGGCTGCGACTGGATGAGGTCGCTCGGGCCGAGCTCCAATCTCCGAGGCTGGCTCGCGCGCAACCCACGCAAGAACTCGGGATTCCGCGACCGCTACCTCGCGGAACTCGGCCACAACGAGCGAGACGTCGACAAGGTCGAGAAGCTGCTCAAGGAGTACGGCACCATCACGATCCTGAAGGTCCCCGACTACGATGACCTTCAGGTCGCCGAGACGCTCGCGAGCTACCTGCGCGCTCGATGCGACGTAGGGATGACCGTGCCGCACGCCTGAAGACGAGGAGAGTCCGCCGATGATGCACGCCTCCGACAGTGTTTCGCCGACGTTCGCAGTCGTGACCGACTCCACGGCCGACATCGCTCCTGCGATGGCCGCCGAGCGGGGCATCACCGTGGTTCCGCTGACCGTCACCATCGGCGACGAATCGTTCGTCGATGGCGAGCTCAGCCAGCAGGAGTTCTTCGACCGGATGAACGCGGCCGAGCGCAGCTCCCGACGACCTCGCAGCCGTCCGCGGGGGCGTTCGCCGAGGCCTACGAGCGCGCTCTGGAGACGGTCGACCAGGTCGTCTCGGTCCACATCTCCTCGAAGCTGTCCGGCACCATCGAGTCGGCGTACACCGCCGCCGAGCAGTTCGCCGGTCGCGTGCATGTCTTCGATTCGCTGAATCTCTCCTGGGGCTGCGCTTGGCAGGTCGTGGAGGCCGCGCGTTGTGCTGCCGACGGGGTGGATCCGGAGGCGGCCATCGCGCGCGTCACCGACGTTCGCGATCGCATCAGGCTCATCGTCGGCCTCGACGGCTTGGGTAACCTCGCCAAGGGCGGCAGGATCGGTCGGGTGGGCGCGTTCATGGGCTCGATGCTGAACCTCAAGGTCACGCTGACCGTGGCACCCGACGGCGCGTTCGTGCCGGTGGCACGAAGCCGGGGTGAGAAGGCCGCGCTCAAGCACACGCTCGACTGGGTCACCGAGCAGATGGGTTCATCCACCTCGGGTCGCTTCGCCGTCGGCCACGCGCTCTCGAAGGATCGCGCGCACTGGCTCAGAGACGAGATCGTCAAGAGATTCGGCGTGACCGAGATGGTGGTCTATGAGGCCGGGTCAGCGATTTCGACGCACACCGGCACCGGCTGGGGCGTGGCGGTTCTGCCCGACGTGTGACACACGAGGGGACACGTGGCCCGCGTCCCCTCGCCTCTAGTCGCGCTCCCACTTGAGCGAGCGCTTGACCGCTTCTGCCCACAGCAGTCGCAGGTGATCGATGCGGTCATTCGCGGTCGGATCGGGTTCGAACGTGCGGCCGACGGTGCTGAGCATCGGCAGGTCGGCCGGCGCTGACCAGACTCCGACCGCGAGGCCGGCCAGGTACGCCGCCCCCAGTGCCGTGGACTCGGCAAGCGCTGCGGTCTCGACACGGATTCCCAGCACGTCGGCCAGCGTCTGCATGACCAACGAGTTCACGGTCACTCCGCCGTCGGCGCGCAACGAGTGCAGCGCGTGGCCGGAGTCGGCGGTCATCGCGCCGATGAGGTCGCCGACCTGCAGCGGGATCGACTCCATCGCCGCGCGGGCGATGTGGGCCGAGTTGGCCCCGCGCGTCAGACCGAAGATGGCGCCGCGCGCGTAGGGATCCCACTCGGGCGCGCCGAGTCCGGTGAGCGCGGGCACGAGTACGACGCCGTTGCTGTCTTGCACGCTCTCGGCGAGCGCCTGCGCGGCTTGGGGAGTCTCGGCCACGTGGAGCTGCTCGACGATCCACTGGACGATCGCGCCGCCCATGAAGATCGAGCCCTCGAGCGCGTACTCGAGGTCGTCGCCGATCTGGGCGGCGACGGTCAGCGCGAGGCTTCTCCGATGTCGGCCGCGCGCGGCCGGTGTGCATGAGCGCGAAGATCCCGGTTCCGAAGGTGACCTTCGCGTCACCCGCCGAGAAGCCCCCGTTTCCCACGAGCGAAGCTTGCTGGTCCCCGCAGATGCCGGCGATCGGCACCGACGCGCCGAGAACCTCTGCGGCGCACATCCCGACGATGCCCGAGGAGCGCACCACCCGGGGCAGCAGCGCCATGGGCACGTCGAACAGCTCGCAGAGCTCCGGGTCCCAGAGGCCGTCGCGCGTGTCGAACAGCAGCGTCCGCGATGCGTTGGTGGCATCGGTGACGTGCTCGGCGCCGGCGGTCAGGTTGTAGATGAGCCAGGAGTCGATCGTCCCCACCGCGAGCTGCCCGTCGAGCGCACGCTGACGCGCGCCCTCGACGTTGTCGAGCAGCCACGCGATCTTGCTCGCCGAGAAGTACGGGTCCACCGAGAGGCCGGTCCGCTCGCGGACCATGCTGTCGACACCGGGCTTCTCGGCGATGAGCGCGCAGGCGTCGGAGGTGCGGCGGTCCTGCCAGACGATCGCGTTGTGCAGCGGCACGCCCGTGGCCCGGTCCCACAGCACGACGGTCTCGCGCTGGTTCGTGACGCCGATCGCCGAGAGTTCACCCGCCGAGATCCCGGCCTCCTCAAGTGCGGCGCGGGCGGTGGCGAGCTGGTCGTGCCAGATGAGGGTCGCATCGTGCTCGACCCATCCGGGATGCGGGAACTGCTGCTGCAGCGCGATCTGGGACATGCCGAGCTTCTGGCCGCTCTCGTCGAACACGATCGAGCGGGTCGATGTGGTCCCTTGGTCGAGAGCGAGAATGAAAGCCACGGGTCATCCTTCCGTTGCGGAGGCTTTGTCCAGTTCGGCCGCGCGCAGGTGCTTGCGGTAGCGCTTGAACTCACGATAGCTGAGTGCCTCATCGCTGCCGAGCCACAGCGGCGGCGTGCGCCGATGCGTCGTCCGGCGCCGTCAAACGCGACGAACCTCAGCAGCTCGGGCTGGCAGTGCCGAGCGACGAGCTTGTCGTGCATTTCGGCGAGCGGGGCGTCGAGCGTCTCGGACGACGAGGTCGTAGCCCCAGAACGCCACCAGGTACTCGGGGTCGTCCTCCGGGAAGTGCCGGAACGGGACCTCGTCGCTCAGCAGGCCGAGGCGCAGCTTCTGCCTGACCAGTTCGTCGAGTTCATTGCGCGCAACCGCGAGGTGAGTCCCGCCAAGCGCCTGTGCGAAGTCGGCGAAGTCGGCGGCGTGCGCCACCAGATCCGGAGGAGCCCGACAAGCGATCTCCCGTCGGACTTGAGCTGCCCGAAGACGAGTCGGGGGGTGGTGAACCCGGCGATTCCTCCCACACCCTCGGCGCGGCGCATGCCGACGAAGTCGAAGCGGCGCTTGCCGTACTGGAACTCCGTGTCGGCGATGATGTAGCGGGCCTGAGCTCCGAGGCGGCCGTCGTTCGCTGTCGCGAACGCATGAAGCACGCCCCGCTCGGAAGGCGGGTCGCCGGCGCTGATGCTGCTCGTTGAGCACGCGAAGCGCGTCGAGCTCGCGGACAATCGCGCCGACCTCATCCGCCGAGGACAGCGGCCAGAGTTCAAGACGCTCGGCACCCGTGCGTTCGCTTCTCGGAAGTCGCACGTTCGCGTCGATCTCGCCGACGAACGGCGTACTCGGCTCCGCGGATGCGCAGGAGCATCGTGCCCGAGTGGTAGATCGCAGCCTGCCGTGCGCGGATCTCGAACCGGACTTGGTCGTCGGCGCTCGCCCAACTGAGGAGGGGGGACAGGAGACCGTCGGCAAACGACTGCTCCTGCTCCGGCGGTGAGCAGGCGGGGTGGTTTGGTGTACGTTCGCCAGTCGAACTCGCGGCGCGTTGCGGCTTGCTCTTGGCCATGCAGCTCCTCTGGTAGCGGCGGGACGACCTGCCGGAGTGACTGTACCCCGACGCCGCGGCTTGCTCCGCGAGGAACGGCCGGCTCATCGGACCGGTGCGCCTGCAGGCGGGATGCTCCACGGAGGGGCGATAGCAGCAGCTTCCCCTGCGCAGTAGAATGGGGTCGGTTCCGGCACGTCGATCCCAGACGAGGGAGCACGATGACGCAGGACGACGGCCAGCCGGGATACGAACCCGAAGGCGCAGGCGGACTCCGATTCCCGGAAGCGCTACGGCATCTGGCCGTGGGTCGCGCTGGTGATCGTGGTTCTCGTCGTGGTCCTCCTCCTGTGGATGTGCTGGCGTCAGTCTCAGCAGACGCAGACGGTGTCCGTCACCAAGACGACGAAGGTCACTCGTGGTCACTCCCCAGGTGCGGCCGGCAGCCGATCGTTCCGGAGCCTTCCGGCGTTGCCACCGCAGCACCCTCACAGACTTCGTTCCCAACGTCTGGGGAGCTGAAGGACTCGGCTGTTCGCACGCTCGAGAGCGCGGGCTACGCCGTCAGCACCTCCAAGGTCGTACACGTCGTCCAAGGCATCGGGCATCGTCGTCGGCCAGACGCCTGCTGGTGGCGCGCCGCTGGACTCTGGTGGCACCGTGGCGATCGTGCTGTCGGCGAACACGCAGACGGCGGAAACGTGAAGATGCCCTCGGTCGTCGGGCTGAGTCAGGCCTAGGCCGAGTCAAAGGTCAAGGCGGCCGGCTTGGTTCCGTACACTGACGTACGGCAGACATCGGAATCGCCGACGGCCACGTGATCAGCCAGTGGCCGCTCGGGGGAGAGTCCGTCCCGGCGGGCAGCGAAGCGCTCATCCAGGTCCAGCTGAATCCCTAGATCGACGTAGCAGCGCAGCCTCGGCGGTCGCGAGCGATGTCGTACCTTCGCGCTAGATTGACGGCGGGAGGTGCAGTGGATGTACACGGAGTCCGACCCGAAGGTGATCAAGGTGCTCGAGGTCGCGCTGAGCTCGTCGAGTCGCGTCGTGCGGCTTCGGGCTGTCTGCATGCTCGCCAACGTCGACTTCGAGCAGCGCGCCGAGTGGCTCGCCGCGGCCTGTCTTGACGCCGACGCGTCCGTGCGCCAGGCAGCGTCGGCCGTGACGTCATGGACGCTCGTGCGTCGAGCCACCGCCGTGGCCGGAGCGGGAGGACCCGGCCTTCGACCGCGTCCCGGAACTGGTCGAGGGTGAGGAGCTGTTGGAGGCGGGATGTCGACCTCGACTGGGAATGGGAGTACGCCGTCGAGGTGTGGGCGAGCGACGGCATGCTGGTGGGCGTCTTCCTCTGCGCGACCTGCCAGGAGGACAGCGAGCATGCCAAGAAGATAGCTCTGGGCCAGGCAGTGCTCGCGAGCGCGGGGCCGTCCGGCGACCGCTTCGATCCGTCAACTGCCGCAGCGTTCATCGTGGCGAAGCAGCGGGTACGCCGAGACGCCCGCCGAACCGGCAAGAACCGCCCCGGGCGCCGGCGCTAGCGTGCGTCGTGCCTCTACGTGCAGCGGCGGCTTCCGCGATCGCTTGGTCGATATCGGTCGCTCGCGCGGCCACTTCGCACTCGGTGAGCGAGTCGTGCCCGCCCCATGGCACTGCGCGCCGCGATCGGCCGACTCGGAGTCCACGGCGATGATGAGCGCGGCGGTGTCGTTGGCCAGGGCCTCGCCCAGCGCGTGCACGTCGCTGCGCGACATGCCCTTCCAGAGGTGGCCGACGACCGCGCCGATGACGGCCCCGGCGGCCCCCATCTCAAGCAGCAGCGGGGGAAACGCAAGCCCGATGATCCCGCCGACGACAGCGCCGCTCCAAGCGCCAAAACGAACGGGCGTCTCGTGCTTGCGAACGATGCGCACCTGGCCTTCGTCGTCCTTGGCGACAACGGCGCCATCGAAGGTCGCGATGAGGTGCTCTTCGCGTTCCTGCAGGATGTAGTCGAGGTCCTGTGACGCCTCCTCGATCGAGCCGTACTGCCCGACGATCACATGGACGGTCTTGTCATCGGCCATCGTGTTCTCCTCCCGGATCGCGTCCGCCTCGTTGAGTGTTCCCATTCGGCGGGCGCGGCTGCGCTACCAGAGAGCGGCGGCAACAGGTATCGTGCGCCGATCGACGAGCGTGATGGCCTGCCGGGAACAGGCCGAGCGGCAGATGCCGCAACCCCAGCACTTCTCGGCCGGTATCGTCACGGCTCCACGCTTGGCCGATATCGCTTCGAACGGACAGCGTTTCGCGCAGCGGCCGCAGGCGGTGCACTTCTCGGCGTCGAGAATCGCGACGTCTTCGCCGCGCCACATGACCTTGACGTCGTACGTGGCGGTCATCTTCATCGCCATGCAGCCGCTGGCGACGTTGCAGTTGCAGATCGCCGCCGTGAACGGCGTCTTGAACGTCCAGATGGAGTGGAGCAGCCCGCGATCCTCGCAGGATCGCAGCAGATCCATCGCCTCGGCCTTGGTCGTGGTGTGGAAGTCGTCGAGATCGGGCCCGTCCTCGTAGTCGGAGAAGCCCTCCTGGAGAACGCTGTTGACGGGCGACGACGTCACAAGCACGCAGACCTCATCGGCGGTCCGTCCGGGCTCGTGCATCCGGCAGATGCAGGGAATCACCGTGATGCTCGAGGCGATGTCGAGCACCTGTTCGCAGTCCTCGAGTGAGAGCGGCTGGCCGAAATGGTTGGCCTGCTGATGCCTGGTGATCGCCCGCTTGCCGCCGCGGGTGAGCGGATCGGGGAGTCTTGAGGCGATACTGCCGGCGAGCATCGCGCGGCTTCGCATCTTCTCGAACCCGGAGATGAACTCGACTACGTAGTCCCGCCGGGCGAGATCGCTGTTGAGATCGAGCGCGTAGTTCTGCGCCTCGAGATACCAGCGCTTCCCCTCGCCGTGCTCGACGCAGAACTGGCACATGGGTGACTCCGCGCATTCGGCTATCTGATGGACTGGGCCTTCAGAATCATACGCTCAGTACGCAGGCGCCGACGGCGACGTTCTTCCGAAGCGTAGAGGTCCCCGATCCGGTCGGCGAGCATCCCCGGCACATCGACGACGGAGGCGAGAACAGCCACAGAGGCCACTCTCGGACCACCAGCCTGGACGCGGGAACGGTCAACGCTCGTGCTCATCGTGTCCTCCAAAGATGCTGCCCTCGCAACCCCCATGAGAAAGCGTTTGCGGGAAGCACTATACCCACCCAGCCTGTCGAGTAGTGGCCGTTCATCGGATTTCACTTCCTGTTACAAGTGGTCCACCGCTCATCGGATCCCCGGGGGAATGATAGGCTGGGGGAAAGGAGGAAGCCCGCGATGAGAAGCGCTGAACAGCTCTCGACCGGCCTGCTCACTGACCTCTATCAGCTGACGATGGCGCAGGCGTACCACTCGTCCGAGGTGGCTGGAGATGAGGCCTGCTTCCACCTCTTCTTCCGAGAGAACCCCTTCGGCGGTGGCTTCTCGGTCGCATGCGGGCTCGAGCAGGCTCTCGACTACCTCGAGCACCTGCGCTTCACCGCCGCGGACATCGCCTACCTCTCCAGGCTACCTGGCAGCGACGGTCTCCCCCTGTTCTCGGCCGAGTTCCTGAGCTGGCTCTCGGAGCTGGAGTTCTCCTGTGACGTCGATGCCGTGCCCGAGGGCACGGTCGTCTTTCCGCGCGAGCCGCTGCTGCGCGTCACGGGGCCGATAGCGCAGTGCCAAATCGTCGAGACGGCCCTGCTCAACTGCATCAACTTTCAGACGCTTGTCGCGACCAAGGCCGCCCGAGTATGTCTTGCGGCCGGAGGCGATCGCGTCGTCGAGTTCGGGTTGCGACGCGCTCAAGGACCGGATGGCGGGCTCTCGGCGAGTCGCGCCGCCTACGTGGGCGGCTGTGCCGCGACCTCGAACACTCAAGCGGGCCAGCGGTTCGGGATCCCGGTCTCGGGGACCCATGCGCACTCGTGGGTCATGGCGTTCGACAGCGAGATCGAGGCATTCCGCGCCTACGCTCAGTCGATGCCGAACAACGTCATCTTCGTCATCGACACGTACGACACGCTGCAGGGGGCGCGCAACGCCGTCGAGATCGGCCGAGAGCTGCGCGCACGCGGCCGTGAGCTTGTCGGCGTTCGGATCGACTCGGGGGACCTTGCCTGGCTGTCCAAGCGGGTTCGCTCGATTCTGGACGAAGGCGGGTTTCCCGACGCGGTCATCGTGGCAAGCAACGAACTCGACGAGCACCTGATCGAGTCACTCAAGAGTCAGGGCGCCGTCATCGACGTCTGGGGAGTGGGCACCAAGCTCGCGACCGCGTGGGACCAGCCTGCGCTCGGCGGCGTGTACAAGCTCTCCGCGATCAAGCGCGTGGGCGGCGACTGGGAGCCGCGCCTCAAGCTGTCCGAGCAAACCGCGAAGGTCACGACCCCGGGCGTGCTGGGTGTGCGTCGATACCGCGACGCCTCGGGCAGACTCGCCGGCGACATGGTGCACGATCTCTCCTCGGCGCCGCATGCGCCCGTGGTGATGATCGATCCGGCGGATGTGACCCGCTACAAGGAGTTCGGGGAGACGAGCACGTTCGCCGAGCTTCTGGTGCCGGTCGTTCGCAACGGCAGGCGCGTCTATCAGGGACCGTCGATCGAGGAGACTCGCGCCTTTGCGCTGTCCTCCGTCGGCGAACTGGACGAGACCATCACCAGGTTCCTCAATCCCCACACCTACCCCGTCGGCCTTGAGCAGCGACTCAACGAGTTGCGGACCACGCTCGTGCTCGCTGCGCGCGGCCTCGGCGCCTGACAGCCTGTCGACAGGAGTAGCCATGCGTGCCTTGCTGTTGATCGACCTGCAGAACGACTTCATGCCCGGCGGCTCTCTGGCGGTGGCGCATGCGGACGACACCGTGTCTGTCGCCAACATGCTCATGTCCCGCTTCGACATCGTCGTGGCGACGCAGGACTGGCACCCGAAAACTCACGCGTCGTTCGCATCGGCTCACCCCGGGCGGGTTCCCGGTGACGAGGCCGAGGTCGAGGGGGCCATGCAGCGCCTGTGGCCCGATCACTGCGTACAGCGGACCGCCGGCGCGTCGTTTCACTCGGACTTGGACGTCGCGGGGATCACGCGCGTTGTTCGCAAGGGAACCGATCCGCTCATCGACTCGTACTCCGGGTTCTTCGACAACGGGCATCGGAAGGACACGGGGTTGGGCGACTACCTCCGTGAACTCGACGTGCGCGAGGTGTGGATCGCCGGGGTGGCGACGGACTACTGCGTGAAGTACACCGCGCTCGACGCCAGGGGTCTGGGTCTGCCGACGGCAGTCGTAGTCGACGGGTGTCGCGGAGTCGACCTGAGCGAGGGAGACGTAGAAGCCGCACTCGCGGCGATGAGGTCAGCAGGGTGCGAGACGGTGACGAGTTCGGAGGCCTAGAACAGCTCCTCCAGGCCAGCGAGCGCATCGAACGCGTACTCGAACGTGAAGTCGTCAAGCGAGAGATAGAACCTCGGATTGAAGACGACGCCCATGCATTTGACCAGATCAACGGCCGCGTCGAGCAGATACTCACCCTCGACCAGCAGATCAACCACTTCGGGGTTGATGAAGTCTTCGACGACGGGGACCGGTGTCCAGAAATGCGTGGTCGCACCGGCCCTGACCACCAGGTCGAGCACGAGGTTGCCAGCGGTCGTGACCACGAGCTCGAGTCCGTCGGGCAGAGCTCTCCCCAATGTGGCCGTCTGCTTCTCAAGACCGGCGACCCGGATGAGCGTCTGTTCGTCGACGTGCATCGCAAACGGAGAAACCGGCATGGAGCGCAGGACTTCGCGCAGGTTGCACGCGGTCACGAGCGCCTTCTCGGGAACGACGGGGCACAGGACCTGCAGAGCGAGCGCCGCCTCTGTAGCCGACGTCGCGTTGAGCAGAACCAAGAGCAGGTCGCGATTCTCGCCGATGAAGTGGGGGCGGAGCTGGGCAACTCCGTCCGCTAGCTTGAGCACGCATCCTCCGCATGATGGGTATGGCTATGTTGCCACCTCATGTATCGGCACATTCCGAGTCGGTGTGAGCGCGCGAAAGGTGTGCGTGTGACCGACGGCACGCGCCGGTCGGAGGTGTGTCATTCTTACCCAGTGCCTAGCGCTCCCGGCGCACGACGGTATGCAGTCAGGCTACGTGTCTATTCATTTGACGTTCCGACGACGAGTCGGAATCGCCCGTGGAAGCGAAAGGACCGCTTGTGAGGATCGTCGTGGCACTCGGGGGCAACGCCCTGCTGAAGCGCACTGACCCGATGACCGCCGAGGCGCAGCGCGCGAACGTCCGGGTCGCGGCCCAGCAGCTGGCGCCGCTCGCGCTCGAACACGAGTTGGTGCTCGCTCATGGCAACGGGCCGCAAGTCGGGCTTCTGGCACTGCAGGCCGAGGCCTACGACTCCGGGAACCCCTATCCCCTGGACGTCCTGGGTGCCGGAACTGAAGGCATGATCGGCTACATGGTCGAACAGGAGCTTGGCAACCTGCTCCCGTTCGAGAAGCCGATCGCCACGCTTCTCACCATGGTCGAGATCGACCCCGAAGACCCGGCGTTCCAGAATCCCACCAAGTTCGTCGGGCCCTGCTATCACCACATCGCCGCGGAGCGGTTCGCTGCCGAGCGTGGGTGGGTCTTCAAGCAGGACGGCGACGCCTGGCGCCGCGTCGTCGCTTCGCCCGAGCCCAAACGGATCTTCGAGTTGGACCCGATCATCTGGCTGCTTGAGAAGGGCGCCGTCGTCATCTGTACGGGCGGCGGCGGCATTCCGACCGCGTATCTGCCCGACTCCACCCGCACGCTGGTCGGCGTCGAGGCGGTCATCGACAAAGACCTCGCAAGCGAGCTGCTCGCGCAGTTGACCGGCGCGGACCTGTTCGTCATGGCGACCGATGCCCCGGGGGTCTACCGCGACTGGGGGACCGAGCGCCAGACGCTGCTGACCGAGGTGACTCCCGCTGAGCTTAGAAGCTATCGGTTCGCCGAGGGCTCGATGGGCCCCAAGGTCGATGCGGCCGCTCGGTTCGTCGAGGCCACGGGCAAACGGGCCGCGATCGGGTGTCTGAGCGACATCGTGAGGATCGTGGCCGGCGAGGCCGGGACCAACGTGGTCGCCGACACACGTTCGGGAACCACCGGCTGAGCATTCGCCTCTCCATCCTGTCGTGTATCGTTGCAGGGGAGGGCGCACGTTCGCGTCTGCCTGGGGAGGAGCCGTATGCCCGTCTGTGTAGTCACCGACTCGGTCGCGTCGATCCCGGCCGACCTGCTCGCGTCGTATGACATCGACGTGGTCTCGCTGTTCATCAACGACGGCGAGACCAACCAAGCCGAACTCGACATGGATGTCGAAGCGTTCTACACGCGCCTCGCGGACATGAAGACGCTCCCCACGTCGTCTCAGCCCTCGGTCGAGTCGATGCTCTCGGCCTTCAGGCGTGGGCTCGAGCGCGGTTGCGACGTTCTCGGCATCTTCATCTCCCAGGATATGAGCGGCACGGTTCAGACCGCTCAGCTGGCCGCCGAGATGCTCGCCGAGGAGTTCCCGGACGGTCGCATCGAGATCCTGGACAGCCGCTCGAACTCCATGGAGGAGGGATACGGCGTGCTCGCCGCGGCGGTCGAAGCCCAGGCTGGCGCCGCCATCGAGCAGTGCATCGCGGCGGCATCCGAGACTCTGCGACGCACGCGCTTCCTCTTCACGCCGCACACCCTCGAGTACCTGCGCCGCGGTGGGCGGATCGGCGGGGCATCGGCGTTGATCGGCGGGCTGCTGCAGATCAGGCCGATCCTGACCGTCGAAGAGGGGGAGACACAGACGTTCGCGCGCGTGCGAACGCAGGGACGCGCACTGGCCGAGATGACTCGCAAGTTCAAAGAGGACACGACTGCGTATGGGCTGTCCAATGTGTGCGTTCACTACATCAGCGACCTTCAGACCGCGAGGGACTACGCTCGCGCGCAGATCGAGCCGCTCGTGGGCGAGCCGGTCCGCGTGATCCCGGTCAGCCCGGTCATCGGACTGCACGTGGGTCCGGCGGTCGCCATCGTGTACACCACCCAGAGGGATTGGGCGTGATTCCCGCCGTGGTTCACGCCGTGCACGATCGCTGCAGTCGTCGGTGGTGCGCATGAGTCGGCCTGCACTCATGCTCCTGCTGGGCGTGCTCGCGTTGGTGGCGCTCGCCTATTTTGTGTTTGTGATCTGGCGTGCCGAGGGGTTGGCGACGATTCTCATGCGCGGCGGCTACGAGGCACGCGGCTGGACCGTGCAGCGGCTGGCATCCCGGCTGAGGCTGCTCGGGTTCGCCGGCGTGACGGTTGCGCTGGCGGCCATGGTCATCGCCGTGACGAAGGTCTTCAGCTGATGCGCGCTCTCGGCAGGCTGCTTGCTCTGAGGCGTCCATGACAAATTCAACGAAGGACTCCTCGATCGACCAATCGGTGCGGCGTGATGGCATCCGCCGCTTCACCCCGCGAGCCGGCCAACGCGTGCAGCTGTTCTCGGCGGCGGCGATGTGGGCGATCGGCGCGTCGATCCTGCTTGGTTCGCGGGATTGGCTTTCTCCACGACAGCTGGTACGCGGCGCTTCTGGCGCTGGCTGTGGTCATCGGGGTGATCAAGTCCCGCTATCTGCTCGATCGCGTGGCGCGCAAGGCGGTGTTGCGCATACACGAGCGTGGGCGGGCGTGCTACTTCGGCTTCTTCTCGTGGAAGTCGTGGATGTTCGTGGTCGTGATGATGGGTGGCGGCATCCTGCTGCGAAACTCGGGTTTGCCACGTGACTTCCTTGCCGTCGTCTACGTCGGCGTGGGCACCGGTCTCGCACTCGCCGACCGGATCTTCTGGCAGGCGCTCGTGAACCCGGCCCCCTCGATCAGACCGGCGACGCCCGGCTCCGAGTAGCCTCGCTGGACCACCCTCCGCGTCGCCTTCCAAGGCTGAAGTGACGGCCCACGGCCGTCTGTGAAACACTTGCCGCCGACAGGTTCCTGGTTTCGCGCCACGCGCACGCGGGGTGCCGGAAGGTGGCAGGCATGAAGGTCATCGCAGTCAACGGGTCGGCTCGAAAGCAGGGCAATACGTCTCTGCTGATCGAGACGGTCTTCGAACCACTCCGGGAGGCGGGCGTCGAGTGTGAACTCATCGCGCTGGCCGGCAAAGACATTCGCGGATGCACGGCGTGCGGGCAATGTACCGCGAAGGGCGACGGGAAGTGCTACGGCCGCCGGGACGACGGAAACGAGATCATCGAGCGGCTGGGCGCCGCAGATGGGATCATCCTGGGTAGCCCCGTCTACTTCGCCGACGTCACCTCTGAGATCAAGGCGCTCATGGACCGGGCGGGCTACGTCGGCAGGTCCAAGCGTGACATGTTCAGGCGGAAGCCCGGTGCCGCCGTGGTCGCTGTGCGTCGCGCCGGCGCCATGCACGCCTTCGACACCCTCAACCACTTCTTCTCGATCAGCGAGATGGTGACGGTCGGTTCGAGCTACTGGAACATCGGCATCGGTCGCGTGCCCGGAGAGGTGGCCGGCGATGTCGAGGGTATGGAAACCATGCGCCGGCTGGGCGAGAACATGGCCTGGGTGCTCGAGCGACTCGCTGACTAGCGCTGCCGCAAGGCCGCGCACCGTGCGCTACTTCAGGGAGAGGCTGTCCGGAGCGGTGCCGCTGACCTCGACCCCGTCAGCCGTGACGGCCGCGGAGTCCACGGTCAGTCCGGGTGCGGCTTTCAGGTAGGCGTTGAGGTAGAGCAGCAGCATGTCAGTCGCCTGCGTGGCGCGGTCGCCGGTGACGGTGAATCCCTCCGCGACGACCTTCGTCGCGCCCGGGCTCGTGATCGTTCCGTTCTCGTACGCGATCGGACCCACGAGCGTGCCGCTGTAGGAGGACCCGTTGACCTTGACCCGCGCACGAAGACTGCCCGTGCCCGCTTCGGGGAATCCCACCGTGATGCCTGAGACGGCGACCGACGTCCCCTGGATGTCGGTCGTCCAGCGGAACACGTTGACGAGTGCGGTGATCTCCTCGGCGGTGAAGGTCGCCTCGAAGGGGTGGCCGCCGGTCGCAGACACGTTCTCGAGCTCGACCGGGGCCTCTGGGAAGGTGGCCTTGGTGCCCGCCTTGGCCATCGCGGACTCGAAGGCCGTCCGATAGACCGAGAAGTCCGTCGTGGTCGAGCCTCGCCCGCGCGCCCACACGACGACGCCGACGAGTGCGCCGATCACTACGACCGCGCTCAGGATGCCGATGACCCACCCGATCCAGCGCCTGCGACGAGGCGGCGGAGTGGCGCCGGTACCTGTTGCCGGTGGCGCGCCCGGAGGGCTCGGCGGCTCGGCGACGGCGGTCGCGGTGGCGGGCGTCTCGGCGGACGGGGAAGTAGCGGACATCGGTGGACTCCTCGGCGGGCGCGGGTGAGCGTGGACAACCGTACTGTGCTTGAAGCGTACCCGAACCAGCGGCACACTGGTGGGCGCAGCTGACCCGACCTCCACGCGAACGGAGACTCGTGCACGAATTCGCCGACTACCCGCTGGCTGAGCTTCTGGAGCGCTTTGCGGCGTCCGACGTGCGTGGGTTCGCGGAAACGGCGGCGTCACTCTTCCCCGACAGCGGCGCCGAGTTCATCGAGGTCGGAGGCGGAATCGCCGGCTTCGTCGGAACCAAGTCGCCCGCCAACGGAGCGATCGGGCTCGGTTTCGATGGCGAGGTGACCCAGGGCCAGATCGCCACCATCGAGCGGTTCTTCATCGATCACGGCGAGGAGCCTATCGTCAGCGTCTGCCCTCTGGCGCACCCATCGTTGATCTCGGTGCTCTCGCAGCGAGGGTGGACCGTCGGCACGTTCGAGAACGTGCTCGTGCGAGCGATTTCGGCTACCGACATCTCTGATCCCCCGTGCCCAGGGGTCGATGTCCGCGAGGCGCTGGACGAAAGCGAACTGGACGCATGGGCACTGATGGCAGCGCGCGGGTTTGCAGCGCCGGATGCGCCGAGCGAGGCAGACATGCGGCTCGCAACCGCGGCGACACGCCGAGAAGGTGCGAGGTTCTTCTTCGGAGTGGTCGACGGCGAGCTTGCGGGAACCGGTCAGCTTGAGATGTCCGGGGACTTCGGCTGGCTCTCGGCCGACACGACGCTCCCGCCTTTCCGGCGGCGAGGGGTGCAGACGACCCTGCAGCGCGCCCGGCTCCAGATACTTCGGGACGCGGGATACGCCCTGGCGGTGACCGAATCGGTGCCGGGAAGCGCCAGCCAGCGCAACATGGAACGCTTGGGCTTCCGAGTCGCCTACACTCGAGTCGACGCGCGACATCCGCTACCGTTCGAACCTCAGCCATGAGAGGAAGTCAGACATGACCGAGCCAACCGCCCCAACCGTCGCCTTCATAGGTACCGGCGTCATGGGTGCCTCGATGGCGGGCCACCTGCTCGATGCAGGCTACGAACTCGTGGTGTTCAACCGCACCCGCTCACGCGCCGATTCGCTGCTCGCGCGGGGTGCGACATGGGCAGAATCGCCCGGGGCCGCCGCCAAGACAGCCGATGTCGTGATCACGATGGTCGGGTATCCGGCCGACGTAGAAGCGGTCTACTTCGGGCAGGACGGGATCATCGAGAACGCCCGGCCCGGGACGCTGCTCATCGACATGACCACCTCGTCGCCCGCGCTCGCCGGGCGGGTGGCGACATCCGCCTCCGCGAGAGGCCTTGACGCGCTTGACGCGCCGGTCTCGGGCGGCGACATCGGCGCTCGGAACGCGACACTCACCATCATGGTCGGCGGCAGTGAGGCCGCATTCGCCGCGGCGGAGCCCCTACTCGGGGTCATGGGGACCAATGTCGTACTGCAAGGCGGACCGGGCGCCGGCCAGCACACGAAGATGGCCAATCAGGTTGCCATCGCCGGATCGATGCTCGCAACGGTGGAGTCCCTCGCGTACGCCGCGGCGGCCGGGCTCGACACCCGACGCGTGCTCCAGTCGATCGGCGCGGGTTCGGCGGCGTCGTGGTCGCTGGCGAACCTCGCCCCGCGCATCCTGGACGATGACTTCGCTCCGGGCTTCTACGTGAAGCACTTCGTCAAGGACATGCGCATCGCCTTGGAGTCGGCTGCCGAGATGGACCTCGTGCTGCCAGGTCTCATGGCAGCCAAACGCCTCTATGACGTGTTGGAGGCGGGTGGGGGAGCGAGTCTCGGCACGCAGGCCCTCTGGCTGCTGTACGCCGACGACGCAGCACGCGTGCGCGAGGGAGTGGACCCGCGGGCTGCCGCGCGGAACGCTCTGGGCGCCTGACGTGGGTCTCGTCGTCACCATTGCGAGCGTCGGGGGTGGCCTGGTCTGTGGTGGATTGGCGGGGTTGTGGCTCGGCGAGCATTCTCGATCCAGGCGCACCTACTGGGCAGCGAACGCTCTGGCACTGATCGGCTGCGCCGCACTGAACTTCGCGGGTCTCGTGTCGGGAAACAGTTGGCTCGCGTACGGGGCGCTCGGACTCATGGGCGGACTGATAACCGGACTGAAGTACGGGCGCGTTCACGCCATGGGAGGTTGGAAAGACCAGAGTCTCGATGACGCCTCCGAGCAGCGCGGACTCAGAGGAGAACGTGGAGGAGACGCAGGGCACGTCAGCGGCACCGTCGGAGTAGACTGCCCGAGCCTTCAGTCGATATCGAGCATCGCCGAGAGCGTGTCGGGTCGAAAGTCCACGCACACGCCGTCGCCGATCTCGAAGGTAGGCGTGTGCAGACGGCCGTCGTTGTGTGCCGCGGCCCTGTCCCGCGCCGACGGGTCGAGTTCGACATCTATCTCGGTGAACGGGATGTTGTGGGCCGTGAGCCACGCCCGAGCCCTCGCGCAATCGCCGCACCAGGAGCGGCAGTACATGATCACTCCTGCACCCTCGTCTACTGCCTCGATGTCGTGTTCGCTTGTGCCCACGGTGCGCCTCTCTGCTGAACCGGATTCGCGGTGGAACGCATGGAGCGCTTCGGGACGGTCCCTTGTCTGCGTGTGCTGCGTTCCACATCTCTCTATACCCGAGCCTGGGCTTCGAGCGCGCGTGAGGCGGGGAGTTTGGCGCTCCGTGATATCCTGTCACGGTCGCTTGAAGCGGCCTTCTGGCGCCCTGTGCATAGGCGCCCACTTCCTGTCCCCTTCGCTCGGAGGTAGTTTGCCCGCGCTGCGCGCCCACCGAAGTCATGTCTTCGCCGTCACTGTCGTCCTCGCGATCGCACTCTGTGGTGCGCCCGCCGTGGCGGCTCCCTCGGCGAACGCGCGACTTCACACCGCGCAACAACAGGCAGACGCTGCGCGTTCCAAGATGGACCGAATGCGCGCGGACCTTGAGTCGGGCATCTCGCGATATGAGGCAGCAACCGTTCAGCTTGAGGCGACTCGAGCGAAGATCGCGGCGAGCACCGAGCGACTGGCGCAGATCGACCGGTCGGTCAAAGCCGGACAAGGGCATCTGGCGACGCGCGCGGCCTTCCAGTACCGCACCGGCACCCCCGGCATGATCGATGTCTTGTTCGGCGCGTCCTCGTTCGAGGACTTCTCATCGCGCCTCTATGTGTTCTCGGAGATCGTCAAGCAGGATGCAGCGCTGCTCGCAACGCTCAAGCGCCAGCGGGTCGAGGCGGTCGAACTGCGCGCCGACCTGCGCGCAGCGGGAGGCCGCTCAGGTCGCCGAGCTCAGACAGGTCGCGACGCGCCGCGCGAGTATTCAGAAGCAGGTCGAGGCGCAGGACCGCTATCTCGAATCGCTGAGCGCTGAGGTATCCGCGCTGGTCTCGGCGCAGGACAAGTTGCGTGCGGAAAAGGCCGTGAAACCGTCGCGGTCGCCGGCGCGCGCGCCCGCGCCGAGCAGGCGACCGGTCAGCAAGGCGGGCGCGATCGTCTTCGCCACGATCGAGGGGCGGCCGGGCAAGTACGCGGTGGTCTCCGGTGATGCGCTCGCGTATCGCCCGACAGGCGTCAAGTTCTCCGGCGTGACGACGATGTACGGCAATTCCGACAACGGCAACTGGACGTCCTCCGGACGCCGGTTCGACGAGAACGAGTTCACGTGCGCGCACAAGACGCTGCCGTTCGGGACGCGCCTTGCCGTGAGCAAGGGCGGGCGGAGCGTCATCGTCACCGTGACGGACAGAGGCCCCTTCACTCCGGGTCGCATGCTCGATCTGACCACACGCTCTGCGCGCTATCTGGGTGTCGATGGTGTCGGAACCGTGAAGTGCGAGATCGTCCGGCCCGTCCGCTGACGCTTCCGCTCGGCCCCTGGCGTCACCAATCGGCTGGATCCCGGGAGGCACGGTTCCCTGTCACGAAACTCGCGGTCATTCGACTGTCGTTCTCGGCGCGTAATCGGGTACATTCAGCGAGATGTGCTATCGGTTCGACAGCCGACCGAAGGAGTCGCTATGAGGGAAATCCTGCGCGTGAACATGACTGACCTTTCCACCTCGTGGGAGTCGCTTCCTGAGGAGTGGAGCCTGTACGGTGGACGGGCGCTCACCGACGCGATCATCTACAGGGACGTGCCGGCGGACTCTGATCCGCTCGGGCCCGCGAACGTGCTTGTCTTCGCGCCGGGCATGCTCAGCGGAACCACCGCCCCCAACGGCGGCCGCCTGTCGGTCGGGGCCAAGAGCCCGCTGACCTTGGGGATCAAGGAGTCGAACGCCGGTGGCCAGGCCGCCCATACGCTCGCTCGACTCGGCATCGCCGCCATCGCCGTTTCGGGGATGCCCGCCGACGCCAACGCGCGCTATACCCTGACGGTCGAAGCAGACCGCAGCGTGAAGCTCGAGCGTACGGACGCGTGGGCCGGCCTCGGCAACTACGAGGTCGCCGAGGCGATCGCTGCGACTCGGCCCGCGGACGATCGATACGCCACTATCACCAACGGACCTGCCGGCGAGCAGCTTGCGCTTGCCGCAGGCATCGCAATCTCCGACACGAAGATGCTGCCGAACCGATTCGCGGGGCGCGGCGGGCTGGGCGCGGTCATGGGCAGCAAAGGCCTCAAGGCCGTCGTCGTCTCGGACAAGGGCGCGAGCTTCCTCCAGCACGCCGACAAGGAGGCCTTCGTCGCGGCCACCAAGAAGTTCACGACTGCGATCAAGGAGCACGGCGTCTCCGGCACCGGTCTGCCGATGTACGGCACCAACGTCCTGATGAACATCCTGAGCGAAGCCGGCGGACTGCCTACGAGGAACTTCAGCGCGGGCACCTTCGAATTCGCTGACGCCATCGGCGGCGAGACGCAGCGCGACACGATTCTTGCGCGCGGCGGCGAGTCGAACCACGGATGCATGACCGGCTGCGCGATCAAGTGCTCGCGCTACTGGATGGACAAGGACGGCCACTACAAGACCAAGGGTCCGGAGTACGAGACCGCATGGTCGTTCGGCGCGGACTGCGACATAAAGGATCTCGACGAGATCGCCGAGCTCGATCGCGTCTGCGGCGATCTCGGTCTCGACACCATCGAGATGGGCGGGACGCTGGGGGTCTACATGGACTCCGGCGCGATCCAGTTCGGTGACGCGGCGGGCGCACTCGCCGCGCTCAAGGATGGGCTCGAGGACAACGTCCTTTGGGACGGCGCCGAGGCGACCGGCAAGAAGTTCGGCGTCGCGCACATTCCGGTTGTGAAGCATCAGTCGATGCCGGCATACGACCCGCGCTCGGTTCAGGGTATCGGCGTCACGTATGCGACGACCCCGCAGGGCGCAGACCACACCGCCGGCTATACGATCACCGCCAACATTCTCGGCGTGGGCGGCACCGTCAACCCGCTGTCGCCCGAGGGTCAGGTCGAGCTGTCCAAGACCCTGCAGATCGCGACTGCGATGCTTGACTCGCTCGGCCTCTGCATCTTCGTGGCGTTCCCGGTTCTCGACATTCCTGAGGCCTTCGTGGCGATCCACGAGATGCTCGAGGCTCACACGGGGGTCAAGTACGATATCGCCGCTCTCATGCAGATGGGCCGCGAGGTCCTGACCATGGAGCGCATGTACAACACGCGTGCCGGGTTCACCGCCGCGGACGACCGCCTGCCGGCCTACTTCCATACCGACAAGCTGCCGCCGCACGATGCACTGTTCACGGTCACCGACGCAGACCTGGACCTTGTGTTCGACTTCGTTCCCGAGACCGCAAAGGAAATGGGTCTCCAGTAGCAGCGCTCCTGAGAGCGGACCCGCGCCCGAGCTTGATGCGGGTCCGCTCTCGCGCACTGGAACCCTCGCATCCATGAAAGTCGACATCGCGCTCTTCGCATACCTGTCCGACTACCAGCCCGACGGCCTGGGGGGCAGAGACCCGCGTCCCTTCGAACTCTCGCCAGGGACCACCGTCGCGGACATCATCGCTCGGCTTGGACTGCCAGACGAGCCCCGAGTCGTGTTCATCAACGGTACGCATGCCGCCGATGAGACCGCCCTGGTCGACGGCGACCGACTCGCGATCTTCCCGCCGGTCGCGGGGGGCTGACCCCGGATGGTTGACGGCCCCGCGTGCCCACTGCCCATCGAGCCACACGACGATCCGGCGCTTCGGGCACGTCTGGCGGCGGCGCACGTCAGCATCATCGGCTGCGGTGGGCTCGGCAGCAATGTCGCCGCGATGCTGGTTCGCTGCGGGGTGGGCGAACTCACGCTCATCGACTTCGATGTCGTCGAAGAGAGCAATCTCAATCGTCAGATGTTCTTCCGGGACCAGCTCGGTATGGCCAAGACGATCGCTCTGCGCGACACACTTCTGCGCATCGACCCTGGCGTCACGCTGCATGTCCATCAGGAATGCGTCACGGCGGAGACGCTGGTGGCCCTTGTCGGCGGGACGGACGTCATCATCGAAGCGGCCGACCGTGCCGAGGTCAAGGCGATGATCGCCAATACGGCACTCAGCAAGATTCCCCACACTCCGCTCGTGAGTGCCTCGGGTCTCGCAGGTTTTGACTCGGCGAACGACATCAGAACCGAGAGGATGGCCGACCGCTTCTACATGGTTGGGGACCAGAGAAGTGACGTGCGCCTCGGACATTCGCTGTTCGCTTCGCGCGTGATGGTCGCGGCGGCCCATCAGACGCATGCCGCGATTCGGATCCTGCTCGGCTATCCAGAGTCGTAGAGGGAACGCGCCCCCGTGACCGGAATACGTACATGGGGCCGTTCGCGAGCGGGGGGCGCCAGTGGCGAGGGGTTCGCCGTGAGAGGGCGTGAGCGGGGGCCGAGCGGCGTGTGGCGAGCGTCCCAGACGCCGTTCACACGCCAGTGGGCGGCGGGGAGCCCATTCGCCGAAACCTAGGCGCCACCAAGCGAAGGGGGAGAGGAGAGTCCGCAGAGTACCTGTACTGTTGAGTCCACGTACCCGTGCGGCTCTATTCCGCGTTCACTGATCCACGAATCCGCGATTCAGCCATGACACCACGATCCTCGAACGGAGAAGCTACATGAAGTCTGATCTTGAGATCGCACAGGCCCACAAGATGCGTCCCATCGCCGATGTGGCCACGGAGCTCGGCATCGAGCCCGATGAGCTGGAACTCTACGGGAACTACAAGGCGAAGATCAGCCTCTCGGTACTCGATCGGCTCGCGGATCGTCCGCAGGGTCGCTACATCGACGTGACGGCGATCAACCCGACACCTCTGGGCGAGGGCAAGACGGTGACCACCGTGGGTCTCGGCCAGGCGTTGCACAGCATCGGCAAGAACGTCATCACGTGTATCCGCCAGCCCTCGTTGGGCCCCGTCTTCGGAATCAAGGGAGGCGCGGCCGGCGGTGGGTACTCCCAGGTCGTGCCCATGGAGGACTTCAACCTGCACCTCACCGGCGACGTGCACGCTGTGACGATGGCCAACAACCTGTTGGCCGCCTACATCGACAATCACCTCTACCATGGCAATGCGCTCGACATCGACCCGTACTCGATCACGTGGCGCAGGGTCGTCGATCTCAATGACCGCGCGCTGCGCAACGTCGTCGTCGGTCTGGGCAGCAAGCTGGATGGCGTGCCGCGCGAGACCGGGTTCGACATCTCGGTCGCCAGTGAGGTGATGGCGATTCTCGCCATGGCGGTCGATCTCAAGGACCTGCGCGCACGGCTCGGGCGGATCGTCATCGGCATGAACACCAAGGGCGAGCCGGTCACCGCCGACGACCTGAAGTGCGCCGGCGCCATGGCGGTACTCATGCGCGACGCCATCAAGCCCAACCTCATGCAGAACCTCGAAGGCGGAGCGGTGTTCGTCCACGCGGGGCCGTTCGCGAACATCGCACAGGGCAACAACTCGGTCATCGCCGACAAGATCGCGCTGAAGATAGCCGACTACGTCGTCACCGAGTCAGGCTTCGGCGCCGACATGGGCGCCGAGAAGTTCATGAACATCAAGTGCCGCGCTTCCGGGCTCACCCCCGACTGCGTGGTCATCGTCGCGACCGTCCGGGCGCTGAAGGCCTCCTCCGGCCGCTTCGAAGTCACGCCGGGCAAGACCTTGGATCCGCGCCTCACGACCGAGGACCTCGAGAGCCTCGCCGAGGGCATCGTCAATCTCGACAAGCACATCGAGAACATGAAGAAGTTCGGCGTGCCGGTTGTCGCTGTGGTCAACGCGTTTCCGACCGACACCCAGGCCGAGCACGACTTCATCAAGGCACGGGCGCTCGCCTCGGGAGCCGACTTCGCCGTGTCGCACTACGTTCACGCGGACGGCGGTGCCGGTGGAGTGGAGCTGGCAGAGGCCGTGGTCGCGGCATGCGAGCTCCCCAAGGACTTCAAGCTGCTCTACCCGGACGATGCGTCCATCAAAGAGAAGATCGAGACGATCGCCACCGAGATCTACGGGGCCGACGGGGTCGACTACCTTCCTGCGGCCGAGGCCAAGGTCAAGCTCTACACCGAACTCGGCTACGGCAACCTGCCCATGTGCATGGCTAAGACGCACCTGTCCCTCTCTCATGACCCGACGCTCAAGGGCCGTCCCACAGGATGGAGACTGCCGGTTCGCGACATCCGTGCGAGCGTCGGCGCGGGCTTCCTCTATCCGCTGTGCGGCGACATGCGCACCATGCCCGGGCTGCCAAAGACGCCGGCCGGCGACGCTATCGACCTCGACGAGAACGGCAACGTCGTCGGGCTGTTCTAGCCCGCGACCACGAAGGAACCGCCCAGATGCCACACGTAACCTTCACTCCAGACGGCACGACCACAACGGTCGCCGCAGGCGAGAGCCTGTTGCGGGCCGCGATGCTGGCCGACGTCGCCGTCCGGGCGAGCTGCGGTGGCGACGGCACGTGCGGCAAGTGCCGCATGGTCGTCGAGGAAGGCTCCGTCGACGCGACCGTGACGGCCAAGCTCACCGCCGAGGAGATCGAGCGGGGCTACGTGCTGGCGTGTCTGTCGACGGTCGTGGATGACGTCACCGTGCACATTCCTCCCGAGTCGCGGCCCGGAAGAGCGCCGGAGCGCGGCGGGTCTTCTCGGCAGCCGAACGTGGTGCTGTCGCCCGAGGAGCGGGCGATCCGGCTGCCTCGGCATTCGTCGCCACCGCCGGTCGCAAAGCGTCTGCTTCGCATGAACGCGCCCGACCTCACGGACAACCTCAACGACGCCAGCCGCGTCAAGCAGGCGCTCAAGCGCGTGCACGGCATCCGCGACGCCTCGATCTCGTTGCCGGCGTTGCGGGAGCTTCCGAAGGCCGCCCGGGAAGGCGAGTGGGTCGTCACCGCGTTCGCTGCCGAACCGTGCGACACGATGCCGATCGTGTCGGGATTCCAGGCTGGTGACACGACCGCCCATCAGTACGCGGTTGCGATCGACGTGGGCACGACGACCGTCGAGATCGCGCTCATCGACCTGAACAACGGCGAGGTGGTGGCCGGCGCCAACGAGTACAACGCACAGGTCGCTCGCGGTGAAGACGTGATCAGCCGGGTCATCGCGGCGTCAAAGCCCGGCGGCCTCGACGACTTGGGCGCGCTCATCGTCGGAACGCTGCACGATCTTGTGGAACGCTCGTTGGCCGAAGCCGGTGTCTCGGCGGAGGACATCGTGTCGTACTACGTCGCCGGCAATACGGTCATGACGCATCTGCTGCTCAGGATCTCGCCGGAGTTCATCCGGACGTCACCGTACGTGCCGGTCGCCTCGGAGTTCCCGTGGATGCGTGCGGCTGAGCTGGGGCTGCCTGGGGGTCGGGCCACCCGGCTGTACGTGACGCCGTGCCCGGCGAGCTGGCTGGGCGGCGACATCGTGGCCGGTCTCGTGGCTGCGGGCGTTCCGTGGACCGAGAAGCTCACACTCTTCATCGACGTCGGCACCAACGGCGAGATCGTGCTGGGTAACAGCGAGTGGCTGGTGTCGTGCTCGTGCTCGGCGGGGCCGGCGTTCGAGGGCGGTGGCATCCTTCACGGCATGCGCGCTGCCGACGGCGCCATCGAACAGGTCCGCATCGACGACGACACGCTCGAGCCGACGATCATGACCATCGGTGGCGTCAAGCCGATCGGCATCTGCGGCAGCGGGCTGATCGACTGCGCAGCCGAGCTGTTCCTGTGCGGTGCGCTGGGGCGGGACGGCAAGTTCCGCACCGACCTCGACTCGCCGCATCTGGTGCGAGGGCGAGCGTGGCCTGGAGTACCAGCTTGCCAGCGCCGAGGAGAGCGGTACCGGCCGCCGCATCGTGCTGACCGAGGTCGATGTCGAGAACCTCATGCGCGCAAAGGCCGCGATCTACTCGGGTATCAGCGTGCTTGCCGAGAGTCTCGACTTGAGCCTGGACGCGGTCGAAGAGGTTGTGATCGCCGGTGGCTTCGGCCACTACCTGGACCTCGAGCGCGTCACGGCGCTGGGGATGGTGCCCGAGATCGCACCCGAACGGTTCGTGTTCCTCGGCAACGGCTCCCTCCTGGGTGCCAAGCTCATCGCCGGCTCGCGAGAGGTCCTGCGCACCGCTCGGCACACCGCCGAGACGATCACATACCTCGAGCTCTCGGTGAACGCGGGCTTCATGGACCACTACTCGTCGGCGCTGTTCTTCCCGCACACGGACCTGACTCAGTTCCCCCGCACCGAGAAGCTCCGCAAGCAGCGCTTCAAGAGCGCGGCGGTGGTGTAGCCATGGCCTTCACGATCGCGCTGGCGGGCAAGGGTGGGACCGGCAAGACAACGACAGCGGCGCTCATGGTGCGCGCGCTCCGTGAGATGGGCGCGCGCTCGGTGCTGGCGGTCGACGCCGACCCCAACGCCTGCCTGCACGAGGCGCTCGGGACCGAAGTCGAGCGCTCCGTGGGCGAGATCACCGAGGAGATGCTGGAGAACGTCAACGCCAATCCCGGCGGCATGAGCAAGGACGCATGGCTCGAACTCAACATCCAGCGCTATGTGGTCGAGGAGCGCGAGTTCGACCTCCTCTCGATGGGGCGCCCCGAGGGTTCTGGCTGCTACTGCTACGCGAACAACCTGGTACGCGGCTGCATCGACGACCTGCAACGCTCCTACGAGTACGTCGTCATGGACAACGAGGCCGGGCTCGAGCACCTCTCGCGCCGAACCACGCGCGACGTCGACCTGCTCATCATCGTCTCGGACCCGAGCGTCCGGGGCATCCGCACCGCCGGCACGCTGAACCAGCTCGCCGACGAGCTCAAGATCGCCGTCGGTGCGCGCTATCTGCTGGTCAACCGCGGCATCGAGCCGCTCGACCCCGCGCTGATCGCGGCCACCGAGGCGACCGGCGTCCCGCTGCTCGGCGTCGTGCCCGGAGACGACGGCGTGACACACGCCGACCTCATCGGCGGCGGCCTGTTCGACCTGCCCGAAGACTCTGCGGCGCTCTCGGCCGTTCGCACGCTGCTTGCCGAGGCCATACCCGCTCTGCAAACCGACGTCGTATCCCGACTCTGAGGAGAAGCCTGTGACTGCACGCATCATCGACGGCAAGGCCATCTCGGCGAAGCGCAGGGAGCGCGTTGCCGAGCGGGTCGTGGAACTGAAGGCCGCAGGCGTCACGCCGGGTCTCGCAGTGGTCATCGTGGGTGAAGACCCGGGATCGCAGGTCTACGTCCGCAACAAGGTGAAGGCGTGCGAGGAGACGGGTGTCTTCTCCGAGAAGATCGAGCTGCCCGAGACCACGACGCAGGCCGAACTGCTCGCCGTCGTCGAGGAGCTCAACGCGCGCGACGACATCCACGGCATCCTCGTGCAGTTCCCGCTCCCGGCCGGGCTCGACGAGGACGAGGTCATCGAGACGATCAGCATCCACAAGGATGTCGACGGCTTCCATCCCGAGAGCATCGGGCGGTTGTTGGTCGGCAAGGACACGTTCGTTTCGTGCACGCCGGCCGGCGTCATGGTGCTGCTTGAGGAGAGCGGAGTCGACCTGAAGGGCAAAGACGTGGTGGTCGTCGGGCGCAGCAACAACGTCGGCAAGCCCGCGGGACTGCTTGCGCTCAACCAGCACGCGACCGTCACGTTCTGCCACTCGCGCACCGAGGACCTTCCCGGTCACGTCCGCCAGGGCGACGTCGTGATCGTGGCGGTCGGCCGGCCGGAGATGGTCAAGGGCGACTGGCTCAAGCCCGGCGCCGTCGTCATCGACGTCGGCATCAACCGCACCGACGCGGGCCTGGTCGGCGATGTCGAGTTCTCCTCGGCGTCAGAGGTCGCCTCGGCGATCACGCCGGTTCCGGGCGGGGTCGGACCGATGACCATCGCCATGCTGCTCGAGAACACGCTGACCGCCGCGGCGCGCGCCGCGGGTCTGTCTTAGAGGGAGAGGAGTTTCGATGCCCTATCAGGACCCCACCGAGAAGCCCTCGGGTCGAATCCGCGAAGTGACGCTCGGCACGGGAGACGGTGCCGTGACGTTCGGCGGCGCAGCCGCGATGCCGTTCTACGCGTTCGATGGCGAGCTGCCTCACGCGCCCAAGATCGCGATGGAGGTCTTCGATGTCGTGCCCGACGGCTGGGCCACGGCCCTCACCGACGCGCTGGGCGATCTCATCGGGGACCCGGCCGCCTGGGCCCGTGCGAACGTCGACCGGTTCGGCGCCGACATGGTGTGCGTGCAGCTCGCCGGTACCGATCCCAACGGCGCGAACCGCACGCCTGAACAGGCCGCCGAGACGGTCGCCGCTGTGGTCGCCGCCGTCGACGTACCGGTCCTGGTGTACGGCAGCGGCAACGCCGAGAAGGACACCGAGGTGCTCAAGAAGGTCGCGGAGGCGATCACGACCACGATGCTCGCCATCGGCTCGGCGACCGAGGACAACTACAAGCCGATCACGGCGGCCGCCATCGGTTATGGCCACGCGGTCATCGCCGAGACGCCGATCGACGTGAACATGGCCAAGCAGCTCAACATCCTCATCACGCAGATGGGACTGCCCTCCGACCGCGTCTTCATCGACCCGTCGGTCGGCGCGGTCGGCTATGGCGCGGAGTACGCCTACACCGTCATGGAGCGGCTGCGTCTCGCCGCGCTGAACCAGAACGACGACATGACGCAGATGCCGATGATCTGCAACCTCGGCAAGGAAGCGTGGCGCAGCAAGGAAGCGCGCGCGAGCGAAGCCGAGGAGCCCGCATGGGGCGACGCCGAGAAGCGCGGCGTTCTCTGGGAGTCCGTCACCGCCATCACGCTCGCGCTCGCAGGCGCCGACATCCTCGTGATGCGACACCCCGACGCAGTCGCCACGGTCCGCAAGGCAATCGAGGGCCTCTCGGCTTCCTGAGAGTCGCTCTCGACCCCGCACAAGGAGGTTCACGATGACCGACACGACGAAGTCAGAACCGACCGACTTCACCGACTACTCGATAGACCCGACCGCCGCCGAGATGCTCAAGATCGCCGAGGACATCGGCGTCGAGACCGTCTTCTCGCGGTCGCGCACGATCACGCCGTGCTCGACCGGCGCGACCGGCGCGTGCTGCAAGCTGTGCGCGATGGGCCCGTGCCGGCTGATCGGCAAGCACGACCGCGGCGTCTGCGGTGCCGACCGGGCGACCGTAGCGGCGCGCAACTTCACGCGCCAGGTGGCTGCGGGCACGGCGGCGCACTCCGACCACGGCCGTGACGTGGCACTCGCGCTGCGCGCCATCGCCAGCGGCGAGGTCCAGGGCGGCACCATCTCGGACCCCGTCAAGCTCGCCAAGGTTGCCGGCTACATGGGGATCGAAGCCGCTGGCAAGGACGTCAACCAGCTCGCGCTCGAGGTCGCTGACTGCGCGTTGGCGCAGTTCGGTCAGCAGACCGGGGAGCTCGTCTACGTGGCGCGAGCGCCCGAGAAGCGCCAGAAGCTCTGGCGCGAGTACGAGGTCGTGCCGCGCGGCATCGACCGCGAGATCGTCGAGGCGATGCACCGCACGCATGCCGGGACCGACCAGAACTACAAGTCGCTGCTCGACGGCGCGATCAAGTGCGCGCTGGCCAGCGGGTGGGGCGGCTCGATGCTCGCGACCGACCTTCAGGACATCCTCTATGGCACGCCGCAGCCGGTCCGCAGCCAGGCGAACCTCGGCGTGCTCTCCGAGGACAAGGTCAACATCCTCATCCACGGACACGAGCCGCTGCTCGCCTCGATGATCATCGACGCGACGCGCGAGCCCGAGATGATCGAGCTCGCCGAGACGGTCGGCGCGAAGGGCATCAACGTCGCCGGCATCTGCTGCACCGCCAACGAGTCGTTGATGCGCAAGGGCGTGCCACCCGCGGGCAACATGCTCCACCAGGAGCTCGCGATACTGACCGGTGCGGTCGAGACGATGGTCGTCGACGTGCAGTGCATCTTCCAGGGACTGACCGAGGTGGCCGCGCACTTCCACACCAAACTCGTCTCCTCGAGCCCCAAGGCGTGCATCGGCGACTCCGAGCAGATCATCGTCGACGAGCACAATCCGCGTGAGGCAGCGCGCGCCATCGTGCGTCAGGCGATCGAGAACTATCCCAACCGCAAGGAAGTCCACATCCCCAACGTGTCCGAGCCGCTCGTCGCCGGCTTCAGCCACGAGTACATCCGCTACATGCTCGGCGGCAAGATGCGGGCGTCGCTCACGCCGCTCAACGAGAACATCGTCAATGGCCGCATCCGTGGCGTGGCGGCCATCGTCGGCTGCTCGAGCCCACGGGCGCAGCAGGACTATGCGGTCGTCAACGTGGTCCGCGAGCTCATCGCCAACAACGTACTCGTCGTGGTCACCGGCTGCGCCGCGATCACCAGCGGCAAGCACGGCTTGCTCACGCCGGAGACCATGCAGTTCGCCGGCGATTCGCTCGCCGAGGTGTGCGAGGCGCTCGGCATCCCGCCGGTGCTTCACATGGGCAGCTGCGTGGACAACTCGCGCATCCTCACCGTGCTCACCGACGTGGCGGCGACCGGTGGTCTCGGCGACGACATCGCCGGACTCCCGGCGGTGGCGCTGTCCCCGGAGTGGTTCTCGGAGAAGGCGCTGGAGATCGCCACCTACGCCGTGGGCAGCGGTGCGCACGTCATCTTCGGGGGCGTCGGCTCCCCGGTTGCCAACAGCCCGGAGGTTCAGGAGTACATGATCAGCGGCTGGACCGAGCGATACGGTGGGTCGCTGCGCTTCATCAAGGAGCCGGCAGGACATGGTCACGGCGACGCTCGATCTGATCGATGGCGCGCGCAAGGCACTCAAGATCGACACCGTGCAGGAGCGCGTGCTGTTCGACATGGACATGAGGAGGGAGCTCAGTGTCTAAGATCATCGCCTCCGCCGCGATCCGCGGGGCACACAGCATCTTCGCCAAGACCGAGGCCAAGCTGGCGCGTGCCAAGGAGAGCTACGGCGCCGAGCACGCCATCGAGCTTCCCAACACGGGCTACTACCTGCCGGTCATCTATGGGCTCACCGGTGAGAAGGTCGAGAAGCTCTCGGACATGGACCGCGTTCTGGCCTACGCCAAGGACCTGCTTCCCGAGGCGCCGTCCGAGCACCTGTGGCTGCCCTACCTCGGCCCGACGCTCGACTCGGGTATCGCGACACTGCTCGCCGAGGAGTGCCACGAAGCGCTCAACTACCTCGACAACGATCCGCCACCCGTCACCGAGCTGTGGCTGGGCGCCGCTGACGACGTGATCATGCGTGCCCGCGGCGTCGAATTCGTCGACGGCTCGGCCCCCGGCTTTGCGGCGGTGGTCGGCGCGGCACCCGACGCCGAGACCGCCGTGCGTCTCGCCCGCGAGATGCAGGAGAAGATGCTCTACGTCTTCATGGCCGGCGAGACCAACGGCACCTCGTTCGCGGCGCAGCTCGAGTCCGAGGGCGTGCAACTGGGTTGGGACACGCGCCTGGTGCCGTTCGGCCGCGAGGTGTACAGCCAGATCTACTCGATCGGCTTCGCGACGCGTGCCGCCATGGCGTTCGGCGGCGTTCAGCCGGGCGACTACGAGCGCATCCTCGCCTACAACAAGACCCGCATCTTCGCCTTCGTGCTCGCGTTGGGCGAGGTCACGGACGAGTGGTACGCCACCGCCGCCGGCGCGATCAGCTTCGGCTTCCCGACGATCGCGACGAGCGACATTCCGCGAGATCCTGCCGACCGGCGTGTGCACGTACGAGCACGTGGTCAGCAACATCAGCTGCGACGACCTGGTCGCCAAGGCCATCGAGGTGCGCGGCCTGAAGATCAAGGTCGTCGACCTTCCGATCCCCGTGGCCTACGGCCCCGCCTTCGAGGGCGAGCGCGTCCGCAAGGAAGACACCTGGGCCGAGGCCGGAGGACAGCGATCCACCGCATTCGAGTTCGTGAGGACGCTCGACGCCGCCGAGGTGACCGACGGCAAGATCGAGGTCGTGGGCCCCGAGCTCGACGAGCTCGAGGAGGGGACGCGCGTGCCGCTCGGCATCGTCGTCGACGTCGCCGGCCGCAAGATGCAGGCGGACTTCGAGCCCGTCATCGAGCGCCAGTTCCACCACCTGATGAACTTCGCCGAGGGCGTCCTGCACATGGGACAGCGCGAGCTGATCTGGATTCGCATCAGCAAGGCTGCCAAGGACAAGGGCTTCAAGTTCCACCACCTGGGCGACATCCTTCATGCCAAGATCCTCGACGAGTTCGACGCCATCGTGGACAAGGTGCAGGTCACGATCTACACGGAGCAGTCCAAGGTCGACGAGATGCTCGCGATCGCGAAGACGACCTACGACACGCGCGACGAGCGCATGGCCCAGCTCACGGACGACACGGCCGACGTCTTCTACTCGTGCTCGCTGTGCCAGAGCTTCGCGCCGAGCCACATCTGCGTGGTCACGCCCGAGCGGCTCGGCCTGTGCGGCGCGTACAACTGGCTCGACGCCAAGGCATCCAACCAGCTCAACCCGACCGGCCCTAACCAGCCGATCGAGAAGGGCGCCGTACTCGACGCCAAGACCGGTGAGTGGGAGGGCGTCAACGCCTTCATCAAGGAGAAGTCCGGCGGCGCCGTCGAACGCATGACGTGCTATTCGCTGATGGACAACCCGATGACGAGTTGCGGCTGCTTCATGGCGATCATCGCGCTGATGCCGATGTGCAACGGCGTCATGATCGTCAACCGCGAGTTCCCGGGCATGACGCCGTCCGGCATGAAGTTCTCGACGCTCGCCGGCATGGTCGGCGGTGGCGTCCAGGCGCCCGGCTTCATGGGCATCGGCCGCGGCTACATCGCGAGCAAGAAGTTCATGTCGGCCGAGGGTGGCCTGTCGCGCGTCGTGTGGATGCCCAAGGAGCTCAAAGAAGCGATGCGCTCTTCACTGGCCCCGCGCTTCGAGGAGATGGGCGACGCGGGCTTCCTCGACAAGATCTGTGACGAGACGATCGCCGAGACCGAGGACCAGGTCCTCGAGTTCCTGGGCTCGGTCAATCACCCCGCACTCGCAATGGACCCGATGTTCTAGAGACCGCTTCACCCGACCTGAGGAGACATTCACGATGGCCTTGAGCGGAATCGAGATCTTCAAGAACCTGCCGAAGACCAACTGCGGTGACTGCGGTGTGCCGACCTGCCTTGCCTTTGCGATGAAGCTCGCACAGGGTCAGGCGGAGCTCGCGTCGTGTCCGCACGTCTCCGACGAGGCCAAGACCGCGCTGTCGGCGGCATCCGCACCGCCGATGCGGGCGGTCACGGTGGGCGTGGGCGACACCGCGTTCACGGTGGGTGAGGAGACCGTGCTGTTCCGGCACGAGAAGACCTTCGTGCACCCGTGCGCGATCGGCACGACCGTGGACGCTTCTGCCGACGACGCCGCAATCGACGCCGCCATCGCGCAGGCCGTGGCCTCGGACTTCGAGCGCGTGCAGCAGCAGCTTCGATGCGGCTTCATCGCTGTGCGCTCGGCCGGTGACAGCGCGCGTTTCGCTGCGGTCGTCGCACGCATCGCCGCAGCGACCAAGCTGCCGCTGGTGCTCATGTCCGAGGACCCCGCCGAGATGAGCGCCGCGCTCGAGGTCGCCGCAGCGGGCAAGCCGCTCATCTGCGCCGCCACCGAGACCAACGCCGACGCCATGTTCGCGCTGGCCAAGCAGCACGGATGCCCCATCGTGGTGCGTGCGAAGGGCCTGGCCGCCGTCTCGGCACTGACCGAGAAGGCTGACGCGGCCGGGCTCAAGGACCTCGTCATCGACTCGGCGCCGACCACCCCCGCCGAAGCGCTCCGCGACCACGTGTTCGCGCGCCGGGCCGCGCTCAACAAGAAGTTCGCGGCGCTCGGGTACCCGATCATCACGTTCCCCGGGGGATTCTCCGACGGGGACGACCTGCTCGAGGTCACCTACGCCGCCGCCGACGTCGACAAGTACGGCAGCATCATCGTGCTCAGCGGCGCAGAGCCGTGGCGCCTGTTGCCGCTGCTGGTGCTCCGCCAGAACATCTACACCGATCCGCAGCGCCCGATGCAGGCCGAGGCCAAGATCTACGCGATCAACAACCCCGGCCCCGACGCGCCCTTCTTCGTCACGACCAACTTCTCCCTGACGTACTTCATCGTCGCCGGCGAGATCGAGGGCGGCAAGATGCCGGCGTACCTGGGTGTCGTGGAGGCGGAGGGCCTCTCGGTGCTCACCGCTTGGGCGGCGGGCAAGTTCGTCCCCGAACGTATCGCCAAGTTCATCAAGGAGTCCGGCATCACCGAGCAGATCGCGCATCGGGAAGTCATCATCCCGGGCGCGGTCGCCCAGATCAGCGGCGAGCTGCTCGAGGAACTCGACGGATGGAACGTCACCGTCGGCCCCTACGAAGCCGCCGACATCCCCGCGTTCCTCAAGCGCCGGGCCAGCTAGCACCGCGACGGGAAGCCTACAATGTGCGCCCTACCTGCAAGCCAGTACTTCGACGCAGGGCCCGAGCCTCGACGGCTCTTCCCGCCCTGCCGGTCGAAGTGCCCCATTCATATAGACGTCCCCGGCTATCTCATGATGATCGCCGAGGGCCGCTATACCGACGCGCTCCAGATCATCCTGGACCGCAACCCGTTGCCGAGCGTGTGCGGCCGCATCTGCCTTCGCCCCTGCGAGGACGGCTGTCGTCGCTGCAACGTCGACGACCCGGTCGCCATCGCGTCGCTCAAGCGCGCCGCCGCCGATTTCGGTGCATACCCGAATCCGCGGCCTGATCGCAAGCGGCCCGAGCGCATCGCGGTGGTGGGCAGCGGCCCCACCGGGCTGACCGTCGCGAGCGACCTCGCGCAACGCGGCTTCCAGGTCACGATCTACGAAGCCAAGGAGCGTCTCGGCGGGATGCTGCGCTACGGCATCCCCAACTACCGGCTCCCTGACTACGCCCTCGACAAGGACATCGACCACATCCTCGCTCTGGGAGTCGAAGTCGTCACCGGCGTGCGTATCGGTGCGGACATGACGCTCGACGAGCTCCTCGCCGAGCACACCGCCGTGGTCGTGACCGCTGGGCTGCAGGGCAGTCGGCCGCTCCCGATTCCGGGTGCGGACATGCCGACGGTCCTCTCGGCGCTGCCGTTCCTGGAGGCTGCCGCGTGCGGTGAGAAGATCGCGCTGGGCAAGAGCGTCGTCGTGGTCGGCGGCGGCAACGTGGCGATGGATGTCGCGCGCACCGCTCGGCGCATGGGCGCCGAGAAGGTCGACGTCATCTGCCTCGAGAGCGAGGCCGAGATGCCCGCCTCGGAAGAAGAGGTACACGAGGCTCGGCAAGAGGGCGTGAAGCTGCACTGCTCGTGGGGACCGGTCGAGGTCGCCACAGACGAAGACAACGTGTGCGGGCTCGACGTGAAGCGCTGCGTGTCGGTCTTCGACGTCGACAAGCGATTCAGCCCTACCTTCGACGAGGACGAGGTGCGCCGTTTCGACGCCGACACCGTGATCTTTGCGACCGGACAGTTCGCAGACGTTCGCGACTTGGGCATCGAGCTCACGCCTCGCGGCGGGGTGATAGCCGATGCGGAGTCGTGCGCGACGAGCGTGCCCCGCGTCTACGCGGCCGGCGACGTCGTCACCGGTCCGAGCCGCGTGGTCGATGCCATCGCCGCCGGACACCGCGTGGCGATGTGCATCGTGCGCGACCTGACCGACGACGCGCGCCCGCTCGCCGACCTCATCGAGGAGAGCACGGCGCTCGGCCAGGTGCCGCAGTCGATGAAGTCCAAGCTGGAGACCCGTCGGCGCGTGCAGATGGAGAAGCTCGAGTTCTACGAGGCTGTCGAGACGTTCGACGAGATCGAGACCGGCTACACCGAGTACGAGGCCGCCCGGGAGGCACAGCGTTGCCTGGGCTGCTCCACCGGCGCGCGGCTCACGCGCGAGAAGTGCGCATCGTGCCTCACGTGCCTGCGCGTCTGCCCGCACAACGCGCCGGGCGTGAAGGTCGGCGGCTTCCTCTACTTCGACGCCGAGACGTGTCACGCGTGTGGCGCGTGCGTCTCGCAGTGTCCCGCGCAGGCCATCAGCCTTGAGGGCCACTCCGATCAGGAGATGATGCAGCGCGTCGAGCGCATCCTCTACGAACCCGGTTTCGACACCACGCTGGTCTTCGCGTGCGGTTGCACACCCAACCTGCCGGCGCTGTCTGGCGACGTCCGCCAGATCACGGTCACATGCCTGCTCCGCGTCGCCGAGACGACCGCTCTCAAGGCGCTCCAGTCCGGGGCTTCGCGTATCGCCTTCATGGGCTGCGTGGAGGCGAACTGCCGGTACCCGCACGCCCGAGCGCTTGTGGCGGGCCGGACCGAGAAGGTCAGGGAGACCCTGCATCAGCTGGGCATGGACAAGGCACTGATCATCCCGGCCGAGCGCCAAGAAGAAGAGGACGTGCATCTCCGATGATCGTCATGCGCCTCAAACCTCTGAGCGAGATTCGCGAGATGGTTTCTCGTCACGAGCACGTCCTGGTCGTCGGCTGCAACACGTGCGCAGCCGTCTCCCTCGCTGGCGGCGAGACCGAGGTCGAGACGCTGATCGAGACACTGCGCCTCGCCGCGGCGCAGTTCGGCCCCCCGACGAGGTTCTCGGGTGCGATGCTGCAGCGCCAGTGCGAGCCCGAGTTCGTCGAGAAGCTCTCCCTCGATGCGTGCGACGCGGTGCTGTCGATGGGCTGCGGGGCCGGTGTCGCGTTTCTCTCGGAGAACGAGGACATCCCGATCTACCCTGCGCTGGACACGCTGTTCATCGGCGCCGCGAAGGGGCTCGGCAGCTGGCAGGCCGAGTGCTCGGCGTGCGGGACGTGCGTTCTGGGTCAGACGGCCGGTATCTGCCCGACGACGCGGTGCGCGAAGGGAATCATGAACGGCCCGTGCGGCGGCGTGAAGGACGGACGGTGCGAGCTGGGCGACCGGGACTGCGCGTGGGTGCAGATCTACGACCGCCTGGAGGCCCAAGGCAGAGGCGGCCAGTTCGATGACCTCGGTGACGCCAAGGACAATTCGGTTCACTCGATGACCTGCGAGTGGGACATGAACCCCGAGCCCGGGGGCAAGAAATGAGCCTGCGAAACGCCCTTGCCTGCGGTGAGTTCGTCGTGACGTCCGAAGTCGGTCCGCCCAAGGGCATCGACATCTCCGAGATGATGCAGGCCGCCGAGGGCATGAAGGATCGCGTCCACGCGATCAATGTGACCGACAACCAGGCAGCCGTCATGCGCCTGTCCACTATCGCCGCGTGTATCCACCTCAAGCAGGCCGGTTTCGACCCGGTGCTGCAGGTGACCGGGCGGGACCGCAACCGCCTTGGCATCCAGTCAGACCTGCTCGGCGCGGCTTCGTTCGGCGTCACGACGGTACTCGCGCTCACCGGTGACCACGTGGTGGTCGGCGACCACAAGGAAGCCAAGCCGGTGTTCGATCTGGACTCCGTGCAGATACTCGAAGCGGTCGCGGCGCTCAACAGCGGCACCGACCTCATGGGCAACGAGCTGCACGGCACACCGGAGTTCCTCGTCGGTGCCGTCGTCACGCCCGATGCCAACCCGCTCAGGCCGCAGCTCGCCAAGTTCGACAAGAAGGTGCGGGCAGGCGCGCAGTACTTCCAGACCCAGGCGGTTTATGACGCCGAGAGCTTCCTCAGCTTCATGGAGCACGCGCGCAAGCGTGGAGCGAAGGTGCTGGCCGGGATCGTGGTGCTTCGCTCGGCGGGCATGGCCCGGTTCATGAACAAGAACATCCCCGGCATCGCGGTTCCGCCGGAGCTGATCCGAGAACTCGAGAATTCTCCGAATCCGGAGCAGACCGGCATCGAGATCGCCGCGCGGTTCATCCGTGAGACGCGTGACTCCTGCGACGGCGTTCACATCATGGCGGTCGGGGCGGATCACCTCGTGCCGCTCGTGCTCGACGCGGCCGGTATCGGAAAGGTGGCATCGTGAAGCTCGCGATCTCGGGCAAGGGTGGCGTCGGCAAGACGACGCTGTCGTCGAACTTGGCACGGCTGTGGGCCGCCGAGGGGCGCCGCGTCGTCGCCATCGACGCCGATCCCGACGCCAACCTCGCCATGGCGTTGGGCGCCACCGATGAGCAGTCGGCGGCGTGCGTCCCGCTGTCCAAGCAGGACGCGCTCATCGAGGAGCGCACGGGCGCGGCTCCCGGCAAGGGCGGCATGTTCATCCTGAACCCCGACGTGTCCGACGTGGTCGACACGTGCGGCGTCGACGTCAACGGCGTGACCCTGCTGCGCACCGGCACCGTCGAGCTGGGCGGGGGAGGGTGCATGTGCTCGGAGGGCACCTTCCTCAAGGCGTTCATGCGCCACCTGCTGCTCGACAGTGACGACGTCGCGATCCTCGACATGGAGGCCGGCATCGAGCATCTCGGCCGGGGAACCGCCGAGGGCGTCGACGTCTTCGTCGTGGTCGTGGAGCCGGGGATGCGCAGCGTTTCGACGGCGCACGTGGTGCGGTCGCTCGCGGCCGACCTGGGCGTGCGCGACGTGGTGGCCGTCGGCAACCGCGTACGCGGCCCCGAGGACGTCGCCTATCTGCAGGAGGTACTCGGCGACATCGAGCTCATCGGGACGTTGCCCGACAGCGACGAAGTGCGCCGAGCAGACCGCGAGGGCATCTCGCCCTTCGGCATCGATACGGAGTTCACCGAGGCCCTGCGCACAATCGCGGCCTCGCTCATCGCACGTTCCAGCCGCAGCTGACTTCAGGAGGAGACCACATGCTCGTCATCGGTGAGAAGATCAACATCATGAGCAAGACGATCGGCCCGGCCATGAAGGAGCGCGACGCGGGCCCGATCCAGCAGATGGCTCTGCGGCAGGTCGAGGGCGGCGCCGACATCCTCGACATCAACCTCGGCCCGGCGACCAAGGGCGGCCCCGAGATGATGGAGTGGGTTGTCGGCGTGGTGCAGGACGCCGTCCCGGACACACGGCTGTGCCTCGACACGATGAACCCGCTCGCGATGGAGGCCGGGCTGAAGGTCTGCAAGCTGCAGGCGGTCATCAACTCCACGTCCGCCGAGCGCGCGCGCCTCGAGACCTTCCTTCCGCTCGCCAACACCTACGAAGCCGAGATCATCGGCCTCTGCATGACCGAGAAGGGTGTCTCTCGCGACTCCAACGAGCGTGTCGAGGCGGCGATGACGATCATGGCCGCGATGATGGAGTTCGACGTGCCGTTCGAGCGCCTCTACCTTGACCCGCTGCTCTTGCCGGTCGGCGTCGCCCAGCAGCAGGCGCTTGAGGCCGCCGAGGCGATCACGATGTTCGGGCATCTCAATGAACCACCGCTCAAGACCACAGTCGGCCTGTCCAACATCTACAATGGGTGCCCCGAGAACGTGAAGTCACCGATGGCCGCGGCGCTGCTCGCCCTGCTGATCCCGGCGGGCCTCTCCTCGGCGATCATGGACCCCAATGACGAGCTGCAGATGCAGGTAGCGCGCACCGCACCGGAAGACCTGCAGATGACTGACGCCCTCGAGAAGTCGATGGCGATCCTGAGGAACGAAACGCTCTACTGTCACTCGTATCTCGACTAGAAGGCGACACCTGGTGACCGAGCACCTATGCACATGCGAGAAGGAGTCCGACGGGGTCGATCTGACTCCGCTCGACGCCGTGCTCGCACGTCATCTCGGCGATTCGGGGGCGCTCATCCCGATCCTGCAGGAGACTCAGGCCGCCTACGGCTATCTCCCGCGGCCCGCCCTTGCCGAGCTCGCCCGGCGCCTGGACATGCCCTATGCCGAGGTCTTTGGCGTGGCGACCTTCTACGCGCAGTTCCACTTCGCGCCCCGGGGCAAGACGATCATCAAGATCTGCACGGGCACGGCCTGTCACGTGGCGGGGGCGCCTGACGTGATTCGCGCGCTCACGGACGAGCTCAATCTGGAGGTGGGCGCGACCTCGGACGACATGCGGTTCACCGTCGAGGTGGTCGCATGCGTGGGATGCTGCGGGCTCGCCCCCGTCGTCGTCGTCGGAGACCACCCGAACGGCCAGCTGGACGCGGGCAAGACGCGCCAACTCGCGAAGCGTCTCCTGAGGGAGGTCGCCGAGTGACCTCGGCCACCGAAACCGCCATCGCCGAGATCCGCGTCTGCGCGGGGTCGGGCTGCGTGGCCAACGGCTCGCTCGAGATCGCCGATCGCTTCGAGGCTGCGCTCTCGGCCGCGGGCGCGTCCGACCGCGTCAAGGTCGTGCGCACCGGCTGCCACGGCCTGTGCGCTCTCGGCCCGGTCGTCGTGGTGTCGCCCGACGGAATCTTCTACCCGAGCGTCCACGAGGATGCCGCCGACAAGGTCGTGGCCGCGCTCATCGCCGGCACCGGGCCCGTCGAGTCGGCGCTCTACCGCGAGGGGGACGAGCCGGTCGAGCGGTATGCCGACGTCCCCTTCAACGCGCGGCAGCATCGCATCGTGCTCCGCAACTGCGGCGTGATCGATCCCGAGGACCTTCAGAGCGCGCTGGGAGCGGGTGCCTACGAGGGACTGCGGTCGACCCTGGCAACCAAGTCGCCCGAGGACGTGATCGACGAAGTCCTGGCGTCCAACCTGCGTGGCCGAGGGGGTGCGGGGTTCCCCACGGGCATGAAGTGGAAGCTTGCCCGCGGCAGCGAGAGCTCCAAGAAGTACCTGGTCTGCAATGCCGACGAGGGCGATCCGGGTGCGTTCATGGACCGCAGCGTCCTCGAAGGCGATCCGCACGCAGTACTCGAGGGCATGGCGATCGCCGGGTTCGCTATCGGCGCCGACGAAGGATACGTGTACGTCCGGGCCGAGTACCCCTTGGCGGTCAAACGTCTGCAGAAGGCGATCGTCGACGCGACCGAAGCCGGCTATCTCGGCGAGAACCTGATGGGAACCGACTTCTCGTTCTCGGTGAAGGTCCGCGAGGGTGCGGGCGCGTTCGTGTGCGGCGAGGAGACGGCGCTGATCGCCTCGGTCGAAGGTCATCGCGGCATGCCGAGACCCCGGCCTCCGTTCCCGACCACATCCGGGCTGTGGGACCAGCCGACCTGCATCAACAACGTGGAGACGTTGGCCAACGTGGCCTGGATCATGAACCACGGCGCCGAGGAGTACTCCTCGTTCGGCAGCGGCACGAGTCGCGGCACGAAGGTCTTCGCGCTCACCGGCAAGGTCAAGCACAGCGGCCTGGTCGAAGTCGCGTTCGGGCTGACGCTCGACGAACTCATCAACGGCGTGGGCGGCGGCTGCCAGGGCGACAGGTCGGCCAAGGCGGTTCAGATCGGCGGGCCGAGCGGCGGCTGCATTCCGGCCAGCATGTTCGACACGCCCGTCGAGTACGACGCCCTGATGGCGGCTGGTGCGGTCGTCGGGTCAGGCGGCATGGTCGTCGTCGACGAGACCACGTGCATGGTCGACCTCGCGCGCTACTTCCTGGCATTCACGCAGGAAGAGTCGTGCGGCAAGTGCGTTCCTTGCCGGATCGGCACCAAGCGCATGCTCGAGATCGTCACGCGCATCACCGAAGGCAAGGGCGAGGACGGCGACATCGAACTGCTCGAGCAGCTCGGCCAGCGTGGTCAAGAACGCGTCGCTGTGTGGTCTCGGACAGACTGCGCCCAATCCGGTGCTGACCACGCTGCGGTACTTCCGCGAAGAGTACGAGGAGCACATCCTCGAGAAGAAGTGCCGGGCCAAGGCATGCGCCGCGCTCTCCAACTACGTGGTGATTCCCGAGTCGTGCAAGGGCTGCGGCGTCTGCAAGAAGAACTGTCCCGCGAGCGCCATCACCGGCGAGCTCAAGGCGATCTACTGCATCGATACCGAGAAGTGCATCAAGTGCGGCATCTGCGAAGCGAAGTGTCCGTTCGATGCGATCGTGAAGGCGTAGGCATCTCGCCCGAAGGGAGCGCGACATGAAGGTCAGGGACTTGATGACGGCCCGCGTCGTCGACATGCCCGCCGAGGCGAGCGTCGCTGAGGTCGCGCGGCGCATGCGGGATGAGCGGGTCGGCAGCGTGCTGATCACCAAGAACGGCGCACTTGTCGGCATCGTCACCGACCGTCAGATCACGCACACGGTCGTGGCTGACGGCCTCGATCCCAACACGGTTGCCGTGCGCGAGATCATGTTCATGGACTTCGTCCCGCTCGAGCCGGAGATGGACCTCCTTCAGGCGGTGCGGCTGCAGAAGGAACTCGCGATGAGGCGTCTGCCCGTGGTTGAGAACGGGGTTCCCGTCGGCATCCTGTCCGTCTCCGACCTCGCCGCGTTCACGAAGGAACTCATCGACTGCGTGCTCGTCGAGGGCCAGGTACGCGCCCTGCGCAGGGGTGACGCGTGAGCGCTAGCACCGACATCGCGACGATCACGCTGACCGTCGACGGCCGTTCGGTACCCGCGCGCCCTGGCTCCACCGTGCTCGAAGTCTGCCGAGAGGCCGGCATCGAGATCCCCACGCTCTGCCACGATCCGCGCCTCGAGCCGTTCGGCGCTTGCCGACTCTGCGTGGTTGAGATCGAGGGCATGAGGGGCTTCCCGACTTCATGCACGACGCTGGCGACCGATGGCATGGTCGTGACCACCGTGAGTGGGGCACTTCACGAGATCCGTTCGACCGTGGTCGAGCTGCTCCTCTCGGACCACAAGGTCGAGTGCTTGACCTGCGAGTCCAACGGCGGCTGCGCACTGCAGGACGCGGCGTACGATCTGGGCATCGAGACGGTGCGCTTCGAGGGCGAGAAGCACGAGTCGCACGTGGATGACGCAAACCCGCTCATCGAGCGCGATCTCGCCAAGTGCATCTCGTGCGGGCGCTGCGTGAGAATCTGCCACGAGGTGCAGGGATGCGACGTCTGGGGATACACCGGCCGTGGCTTCGACTCCGTGCCCAACACCCCGTTCGGGGTTTCCCTCCTTGATGCGGGTTGCGAGTTCTGCGGCCAGTGCGTCTCGACGTGTCCCACGGGGGCGCTCACCGACAAGCTCAGCCGGTTCGGCGGCCGTCACTGGGAGCTCGAGTGGACTCAGACCACCTGCGGCTACTGCGGGGTGGGCTGCACGATCGAGTTCGCGATCGCGGCGCGGCGTCATCGTCGGCGCGCGCGCGCCGCTCGACAAGGGCCCCAACTACGGCAACCTCTGCGCGAAGGGCCGCTACGGCTGGAGCTTCGCGCAGCATCCCGACCGGCTCACCGCGCCGCTCATCAAGCGCGACGGCGAGTTCGTCGAATCGACGTGGGACGAGGCCTTGGCCCTTGTCGCCGAGAAGCTCGCCGCGATCCGGGACTGCCCACGGCAGCGACGCGATAGCGGGGCTTGCGTCGGCGAAGTGCACCAACGAGGAGAACTACCTGTTCCAGAAGCTCATGCGAGCCGGCATCGGAACGCACAACATCGACCATTGCGCCCGTCTTTGACACAGCTCCACGGTGGCCGGTCTGGCCGCAGCATTCGGGAGCGGTGCGATGACGAACTCGATCGACGACCTCGGGCAGGCCGACGTCGTGCTGGTCATGGGCTCGAACACCACCGAGGCGCACCCGATCATCGGCGTCGAGCTGAAGAAGGCGTCGATGCACGGAACGCGCATCTTCGTCGTCGACCCGCGCGAGATACGCCTCACCCGCCATGCCGAGAAGTGGCTGCCGGTCGAGCCCGGCGCCAACATCGCGCTCATCAACGCCATGATGCGCATCATCATCGAGGAGGGACTCGCTGACGAGGAGTTCATCTCGGCACGCACCGAGGGATTCGAGGCGGTGCGCTCGCTCGTCGAGGACTACGACCTCGACTGGGCCGCCGAGGTCACCGGCCTGACCGTCGACGACATACGCGAACTCGCGATCGCGTACGGGTCGGCCGACCGCGCTTCGATCGTGTACGCGATGGGCGTCACACAGCACGAGACCGGCACGATGCAGGTTCGCGCGCTCGCCAACCTCGCCATGCTGACCGGCAACATCGGCCGGCCCGGCACCGGCGTGAACCCGCTGCGGGGGCAGAACAACGTGCAGGGCGCCTGCGATCTTGCCTGCCTGCCCGACTGCCTGCCCGGCTACCAGAAGCTCGGCGTTGCCGGGACTCTCGACCGCTTCTGCGACTTCTGGGAGACCGAGCACGAGCTCTCCGCCGAGACGGGGCTGACACTCGTCGAGATGATGGACGCTGCGCTCGCCGGCGAACTCAGGGCGATGTACATCATGGGAGAGAACCCGGTCATCGCCGATCCCGACCAGGCGCACGTGCTTGCAGGCGCTCGAGGCGCTCGACTTCCTGGTCGTCCAGGACATCTTCATGACCGAGACCGCATCGCTTGGCCGACGTGGTCCTGCCCGCCGCGTCGTTCCTCGAGAAGGACGGCACCTTCACCAACACCGACCGTCGCATCAAGCGCGCGCACAAGGTGATCGACTCGCCGGGTGAGGCGTTGACCGACGGCGAGATCATCGTCCGCCTCTCACACCTTCTCGGCATCGATGACGACTACGCGTCGCCGTCGGAGGTGATGATCGAGATGTCGTCGGTCACGCCGCAGTACGGGGGAGTCAGCTATCGGCGGCTGGAGGCCGAGGGCGAGGTCCGGTGGCCGTGTCCCGACGAGGACCACCCCGGCACCGCGATCCTTCACGCCGAGACCTTCACCCGGGGCCTGGGCGAGTTCGCGCCGGTCGACTACGTTCCGCCCGCCGAGCAGGCCGACGAGGACCGCCCGCTCATTCTCACCACCGGTCGCCACCTGTGGAACTTCCACACCAACACGATGACGCGTCGGACCGCGGGGCTGAGCGAACTCAGCGATCACGGCTACGTGGAGATGAATCCGGCCGACGCGCGCGATCTGGGCATCTGCGACGGCGACACGGTGGAGGTAGCGAGCGTCCACGGGTCGGTGCGCGTCAAAGCGCGGGTTGAGCGCGGCAGCGCCCCAAAGCGAGGCGTCGTCTTCATGCCGTTCCACTTCGCCGACGCTCCCGCGAACCGGCTCACGGGGACGAACCTCGATCCGACGGCGAAGATACCCGGACTGAAGGTCACCGCTGTGCGCGTAAGCAGGGTCGACTCGGCCTAGGGCGGTTGCGGATCGCGACGGCCGACCGGATGCGGTCTACTCGGCTGGCTTCGGGGCGCGCAGCATCGCGCACGTCCCTGCGGCGGGGCACCAGTCCGCGCAGTTGCCGTTGCGCTCGCGCATGACGCGGTAGCCGCACTGGGGGCACTTCCGCGCCTGCTCGTCCGAGAAGAACTCGACGTCGTAGCTGCACTTGGGGCACGGCACGTCCTCGGCGGTCAGGGACCGCGCGTCTTGTCCAGGGCATCCTGATAGGTCGGGCATGGCGCGCCTCCTTTGCCGCACGAGCGCGCGTCGCGAGTCACGGTGATGATGGCCATATCGTGGCCCACGAGTGCGGACTTGACCAGTCCATCGATTACGATCACCCGCCGGCGGCGTGCAGCGGGCGGTCGGCGGCGTCAACGAGGGCGACGCAGCCCGCTCCCGTGCCTGTATGATGGTCTGGACACTATCGCCGTCAACTGACGGTCGGGTGCTCCAAGGGGGAGGCCCTGCACCACGATTACCTGTTCGCTCAGGTAGGAGGTACATTCCATGGCTGACGATGCACATAGCCTTGCCGTGTTCATAGACTTCGAGAACCTCGCGCTAGGGCTCACCCCGCGCGGCGGCGGACGACGCGCGAAGAAGACCGAGATCCTCGACATGAAGCGCGGTCTTGGAGCGCCTCGTGGAGAAGGGCAAGGTCGTGGCGAAGCGCGCGTACGCCGACTGGGCCCGCTTCAGCGAGTACACGACGCCCCTGCACGAGCTCGGCATCGAGCTCATGGAGATTCCCGAGCGGGGGATGACCGGCAAGAACTCGGCCGACATCCGGCTCGTGGTCGACGCGATGGAGCTCTCCTACGCCAAGGAGCACATCGACACGTTCGTGATCGTGTCGGGCGACAGCGACTTCACGCCGCTCGTGCTGCGGCTCAAGGAGAACGGCAAGTCCGTGGTCGGCGTCGGCATGAAGGACTCCACGAGCGACCTGCTCGCGGCGAACTGCGACGAGTTCATCTACTACGAGGACATCGGCGCCTCCGCCGGCGCGCCCACCCTCGGCGAGTCGGTGCCGCGAGCCAAGCGCCCGGCATTCAAGCTGCTCTTCGAGACCATCGAGGCGCTCCAGCGCGAGAACGTCGGAGCCATGCACTCCTCGCTGCTCAAGGACACGATGAAGCGCAAGCAGCCGCAGTTCTCGGAGAGCTCGTACGGGTACCGCTCCTTCACGCAGCTGCTCGAGGACGCGCAGAAGCTGGGGTTCGTGACGCTCAGGAAGGACCCGCGTTCGGGTACGTACGTCGTGGAGGGGTTCCACGGCTAGCAGCGACTGCGACCGCCGCTAGGAAGCGCGTGACGCCCGTCACACGCGGCGGCGACGGGCCGGCTCACGTAGTGGCCGCGCCGCGCCGATGCTATAGTCATGAACAGCATGTACAAGTACTCGCCGACCATCGTAGCCGCATTTGTAGTCGAAGCTTGAGGCGAACTCATGTCTAGGACCCGCACATTCCCCTTGGTGCTCGCCGTCGCGCTGCTCGCGTGCGCGCTGGCTCCCTCGTCCGCGCTGGCCATCTCGCGCGAGACCGTTCTCGCGCGCGGGAGGGTCTGGCTCAAGGCCGTCCGCGTGGATCCTGTGACGAAGAAGGTGACGGTCGGCGTTCCGTACAGCCAGAGCAAATGGGCGCTGGAGAACGGGTCGGTCCCGCCGACCAGCACGCCGTATGCCGGCTACCGCACCGACTGCTCCGGATTCGCGTCGCTGTGCTGGAATCTGAAGAACTCCAGCGGCAAGCCGTACTCCACGAGCACCTACGAGATGGGGAAGAACAACTCCCCGTACTTCAAGCTCACGGCGATACGGCAGTCAGAGCTGCAGCCCGGCGACCTGATCCTCAAGTCGACGGTGTGGTACACGGGCTCGGGCGGCGGACACGCGATCATCTTCGCCGGCTGGTCGAAGTCGGACATGAGCGAGTACTGGGCGCTCGAGCAGACGAGTCCCGGCACCAAGTACAGCAGGCGGCCCTACGGCCAGACCGGCTACCGCGCCGTTCCGCTACAACGGCGTCGAGGGTTTCAACCGCACTCGCGTCACCTACGGTGGCACGTTCACGGTGGACGGAACCGCCTACAAGACTCCCGATGCTGCGGGCTCCGTGGTTGCCACGGACGGCGTGGTCGATCTCGTACTCTACGGGAGCGACGGCTCGGTCGTGCCCGTGGCCTCGAATGTTCCCGTCGATGCCAGCGGCCACTTCTCGGTCACCTACGCGCCGAGGACGACCGGGCGCTTCGCGGTTCGCTACCGGAGTGCGGACACGTGTCAACCAGACGAACGTGTTCCCCGCAACCACGGTCACCGTGGCGCCCAGCTCTGAGCGGGGTGAGCGGCAACAGCTCGAAGCTTCGCCGGAAGCGCACCTACGTCTTCTCGGGCACCGTGAATCCCGCGCGTCGCCTCCAGGCTGTTGGTCTACAGGTACGACAAGAAGACGCGTCAGTATCGCCTCTACAAGACCGTCGAAGGCCTCGGTGAGCACCCGCAAGTCGTCGGGCAGGTACCGGTTCACCGCCCGGTGGAGGCCGACGGTCGCCGGGAAGTACCGCCTCAGCTGGATCACCGGCGCTCCGGCCGGTATGACGTACAGTAGCTCCGGAGAACAGGTACGTCACCGTCAAGTAGGGCGACGATGCGGAGCGGCACGTGACGTCCAATCTCGAGTTCTGGGCCGCGTGCCCCCGTGGCACCGAGTCGCTGGTCGCCGACGAGTTGCGCGCGCTGTCCTGCAAGCGAGTCAGGCCGCTCTCTGGCGGGGTCACATTCGGGGGACCCCTGTGGAGTGCGTATCGCGCGCTGCTGTGGTCGCGCGTCGCGTCCCGCGTCCTGCTGACGCTCGCGCGCGTCCCCGCGGCGACCTCCGACGAGCTCTACGACGCGGTCGCGGCGATTCCCTGGGAGGAGCACGTCGGTCCCGATGGCACGATCGCCATCGACGCCAACGGGGTCAACGCGGGTCTGCGCAACACGCAGTTCACGGCGGTCCGGGTCAAGGACGCCATCGCCGACCGCTTCACCAAGGAGTTCGGCCGGCGGCCCAGCGTCAACACGACCGATCCGGACCTGCGCGTCAACGTGGTCGTCAGAAACGAGCGCGCCACCATATCCATCGACCTGTCCGGACAGCCCTTGCATCGCCGAGGCTACCGAGAGCCCGGCACTCAGGTCGAGGCGCCGATGAAGGAGACGCTGGCCGCCGCCGTGCTCTTGATCGCCGGGTGGCCCGCGATAGCCGCGGCCGGCGGCAGCTTCGTCGACCCGCTCTGCGGTTCGGGGACGCTGCCGATCGAGGCGGCGATGATCGCCGGTGACATCGCACCCGGACTTGCCCGCCGGATCTGGGGCTTCTCGCGCTGGCTCGGCCACGACGCCGAGGCGTGGGCGCGCCCTTGTCGGCGAGGCGGAGGCCCGGCGTGCCGAGGGACTCAAGCGACTCCCGGCGATCGCCGGATTCGACGCTGATGCGCGCGCCGTCGAGATCGCCCGCGGGTGTGTGGTGCGCGCGGGGCTCGAGGGCGCGGTCGAGATCGCGCAGCGAGAGCTCGCCGACCTCAGCCGCAGCGGGCTCGACTGCCGACGCGGTGCCCGGGCTGGTCGCCGTCAACCCGCCCTACGGCGAGCGCATCGGTGCGCAAGGCGGACTCGGCGTGCTCTACCGCGAGCTCTCCGAGCGGCTGCGCGCGGGCTTCTCGGCATGGACGCTGGCCGTGATCACGCCCGACGCAGGGACTCGGCGCGGGGCTCGGCCTCGTCGCCGAGAAGACCGCCCCGCTGTACAACGGCCGCATCCTGACGCAGGTCAGCGTGTTCCGTGTTCCTGATGCCGGCGAACCTGCGCCGGTGCCGGCCGCGCATTCCAGTCGCCCGCTGACGCTCAGCGACGCGGCGACAGCGTTCGCCAACCGCCTGCGCAAGAACTACCGGCACCTCGAGAAGTGGGCGCGCAGAACGGGCGTGAGCTGCTACCGGGTCTACGACGCCGACCTGCCCGACTACGCGGTGGCGGTCGACCTCTACACGGGCGCGGGTCCCGACGCCGGCACGCGCTGGGCGCACGTCGCCGAGTACGCGCCGCCGCCCGGGATCGATCCGGCGCGGGCGCAGCAGCGCCTCGACGACGTGCTGGCCGTGGTCCCAGACGTTCTCGGCGTCGAAGCGGAGGACGTCTTCCTCAAGGTCCGCCAGCGGCAGCGCGGGGATTCGCAGTACGAGCGGGTCTCGCGGAGCGGGGTTGTCGGCATCGTCGAGGAGGGCGGGCTGCTCTTCGAGGTCAACCTCACCGACTACCTCGACACCGGCCTCTTCCTCGATCACCGGCTGACGCGTGAGTGGATCCGCGAGCTGGCCGCGGGCAAGCGCTTCCTGAACCTGTTCGCCTACACCGGGACGGTCAGCGTCTACGCCGCCGACGGTGGCGCGAGCGAGACGACCACGGTGGACCTCTCGGCGACCTACGTGGGCTGGGCCGAGCGCAACATGGCCCGCAACGGCTTCTCGGGCAGCCAGCACCGCCGCGTGCAGGCCGACGTGCTGCAGTGGATCGACGCCGCCGTGGCGACGCCCGACGCGCGCTTCGACCTGATCTTCTGCGATCCGCCCACGTTCTCAAACTCCAAGCGCATGCAGGAGACCTGGGACGTGCAGCGCGACCACGCATCGCTCATCACCCGCACCGCCGAGCTGCTCGCCCCCGGCGGCGTGCTCGTGTTCTCGTGCAACCGCCGCAAGTTCGCGTTCGACCTCGAAGGGCTCACGCTCGCGGGACTCGCAGTGCGAGGACGTCACGGCGCGCACGATTCCTCAGGACTTCGAGCGCAAGCCGGGCGTACACTCGTGCTGGCTGATCCGGCGCTCGGAGGTCTAGCTTGCACGACACCGCTGCATTCCCCGTCGACGCGCTGCCCGACTATCGGGTCCGCGTCAGCAAGCGGGCGCGCCGAATCCGCCTGACCGTCACCCCGCGCGAGGGCCTCGTGGTCGTCGTTCCGCACCGGTGGCGCGGCGATCCCGCGCGCTTCGTCGCCGAGAAGGCCGACTGGGCGCGCGCAGCGCTCGAAAGCGTCGGCGACCGCCACGCGCTGTTCGCGGCGGGCGCCGACGCGCTGCTGCCCGATGCGGTGGCGCTCGAGGCCTTCGGCGAGACGTGGCCGGTCGAGTACCGCACGACGTCGGCTGCCAGCGTTCGCGTGCGCGCGGAGGGACCGCTGCTGGTTGTCTCGGGCGCGGTCGACGACGCCGAGAAGTGCCTCGCCGCTCTGACGCGGTGGCTCGACCGCACCGCTCGCGAGCGGTTGCTGCCGTCACTGGCCGAGACCGCCTCGGCGGCGGGGATCGCCTACGCGGGCGCACGGGTGCGGCGGCAGCGGACGCGCTGGGGATCGTGCTCGTCGCGCAAGACGATCTCGCTCAACCGCAACCTCGTGTTCCTCCCGGAGCATCTCGTGCGCTCGCTCATGCTCCACGAGCTCGCGCACGTGCTGGAGATGAACCACTCGCAGCGCTTCTATGACGCGCTGCTCGAGGCTCGACCCGGACGCCCTGCTCCATCGCGCCCAGATGCGCTCTGCGCACGATCTCGTCCCGGCGTGGGCCGATGTCTGAGGCCGCCGGAGCGAGCACGGTATCCGGAATGCGTCGCATCTGGCCGCTCATCGTCGAGACCTTCGCCCGCTTCGACGCCGACGGGGTCCCTCGGCTGGCTGCGGCGATGTCGTACTTCCTGCTGCTCGCCGTCGCTCCGCTGCTGCTGATTCTCAACGCGGTCTTGGGCGTCGTGGGCGAGAAGCTGGGCCTCGGCACGCTCCCGACCGCTGGCGCAGTCGGTTCGGCGGCCTCCGGCATCACCGAGGCCGTGTCTTGGGCGGGCTCGTACGCGCCGTATCTGGCGGTCGTGCTCGTCGTCGTCGGCGGTCTGAGCGTCTTCACTCAGTTCGTCGGTGCGCTCGAAGTGATCTGGGCGACGCCGCCGAGGCGAACGCCGGTCCGCGGGTTCCTCCGCTACCACGCAGTCGCGCTTGCGCTGCTCTTGGTGGCGACGTTCGCACTGCTTGCCGCGTTGGTTCTCAGCGCACTGGCCTCCATGTTCGCTGGTATCGCGCTCCAGTTCGCTCGAGATGCCGGGCTGCAGCTCTCCGGGATCTGGGTGATGCTGGCGCTACGCTTCGCGCCGGTGCTGATCGCCGCGGCGGCGCTCTTCTGGGTCGCCTTCACCGTCGCGCCCGACCGCGAGATCCGATGGCGCGACTCCCTGCTCGGCGCACTCGTCACGTCGTTGCTGTTCCTGATCGGCGAGATGGGGCTGTCGTTCTACCTGGGCGGGACGCAGCGATTCAATGTGTTCGGTACGTTCGAGTTCTTCGTGGTGCTGATCGTCTGGATCTACTACTCGGCGCTTGTCGCGCTGTGGGGCGCCGAGCTGACTCGGCTGATGATTCTGGGTGCGGAGGAGCGCCGAGAGGCCGCTGGCGCATAGAATCCACCGTGGTCGACGACCGCGCTACTCGGCGGGTCGGAGCAACGGGTGCTCTCGGCGGATGCGTTCCACCGCGTCGTGCGTTTGCGCGAGCGCCCGGCTGTTGGCCTCGGCAGAAGGCGGCTCGGTTCGCTCGTCGAACGTCCCCGGCGGAGGCGTGACGGACCCGCCTGACGCCTGGGCTGCGGCTTCAAGCCATGCCGGTGGCAGTGTCGCGGGCGGCTCGGCGCCCAGGAGCGCAGCCAGCACGCATGCCCATGCGCGCGGCGCCGCGGAGTACGCGTCATACCCTCCGCCTCCGGTTGCCACGACGCGGCCCCCACAGAGCTCGTCTGCGAGCGCGACGAGGGTGAGGGCGCTCGCATACTGACCTGCGACGGTCGTGTCGAGGTGGGTCAGCGGATCGTCGCGATGTGAGTCTGCACCCAGCTGCGCGACGATGATGTCGGGGCCGAATGCGCGAAGCGCGGGGGCGACGACATCCGCCAGCACCAGCGCGTACGCGGCGTCGCCTGCGGCGGGAGGGAGCGGCACGTTGAGTGCGTAGCCGAAACCATCGCCAGCTCCCACCTCGCCGGTGCGACCGGTCCCCGGGTACAGGTACGACCCGGACTCGTGAACCGAGACCGTGAGAACGTCGGCGCGCGTCCAGAAGGCCTCCTGGACGCCATCTCCATGGTGCGCGTCCAGGTCGACGTAGGCGACGCGCAATCCCGGATTCTCGGCGGTGACCGCCGTGATTGCGACTGCCACGTCGTTGTAGACGCAGAATCCGGCCGCACGGTCGTGGTGCGCATGGTGTAGTCCGCCCGCCGGGCTGAACGCCCTTGGGAACGTCGCCGAGACGACGTCACGTAGCGCGCGAATCGTTGCGCCGGCTGCGAGCGCCGCCGCCTCGTGCATCCCCGCGAAAGCCGGCGTGTCGCCGGGTCCGATGCCGAAGCCGTCGCGCCAACCTTGCGGGTCGGCGGACGCGCGCTTGACCGCCGCGATGTAGTCGACACTGTGCGCCAGCCTGAGCTCCGAGTCGGTGGCGCTCGCCGGGCTCACCTGGATCGCGCCTTCCTCGCCGAGCAGCCCCCAGTCCCGTGCGAGTTCGACGGCAAGGGAGAATCGTTCGGGCTGCATCGGGTGTCCCGGGCCGAATCGGTACGACGCCATCTCGGGGGAGTATGCCAGCTCGACGCGCATCTATGGCCGTCTCCTGTTGTCCGACTCCGCTCTCGTAGTCTGTGCCCAATCGGCACCTGACACTGCAGATTGGCTACGGTACAATGGGCGTTCTCCCTGAGGGCCTGGCGCAGGTTTCCGGCTCTTCAAGAGCAGTATTCTCCGGGCTGCCACGCGCGGCCCGTGGATCCACGAGGAGGTTCGCGCACGTGGAGAAGCACACCAAAATCTGGGAACTGCCCGTCGAGAGCTATCTCGGCAAGCGTCAAGTCAAGCTCGACGACACGACGCTGCGCGACGGCGAGCAGACCGCCGGCGTCGTGTTCACCAATGCCGAGAAGATCCAGATCGCGAAGTACCTCGACGAGATCGGCGTGCAGCAGATCGAGGCCGGCATCCCGGTGATGGGCGGCGACGAACGCGAGGTCATCGAGGAGATCGCGCACCTCGGTCTCAACGCCTCCATTCTCGGGTGGAACCGGGCGAACATCGCCGATATCAAGACGTCGATCGACTGCGGGGTCGATGCTGTCGCGATCTCGCTGGCGACGAGCGACATCCACATCGAGACCAAGCTCATGAAGGACCGCAGGTGGGTGCTGGACTCGATTCGCGAGGCGACCGCGTACGCCAAGGGCGAGGGCATGTACGTGTCGGTCAATGCGGAAGACGCGAGCCGTACCGAGTTCGGCTTCCTCCTCGAGTACGCCGCGGCCGCGAAGGCCGAGGGTGCCGACCGAATCCGCTTCTGCGACACCATCGGCATCATGGAGCCGCTGACGACGTACAAGGTGGTCAAGGAGCTCGTCGAGCAGACCGGCCTCGATGTCGAGATGCACACGCACAACGACTTCGGCATGGCCGTCGCCAACGCCATCGCGGGCATTCACGGAGGCGCCACCTGGGTCAACGTCACGCTCGGTGGGCTGGGCGAGCGTGCGGGCAACGCGGCGCTCGAGCAGGTCGTCATGGCGCTCAAGTACATCGAGGGCCTGGACATCGACATCTCCACCGAGCGCTTCTCGGAGATCGTCAACTACACGATGACCGCGGCCGGCCGAACCGTTCCGGCCTGGAAGCCCGTCGTCGGCACCAACATGTTCGCCCACGAGAGCGGCATCCACGTCGACGGGATCATCAAGAACCCGCACACCTACGAGATCTTCTCGCCCGAGGAGGTGGGCCTGGTTCGCCAGATCGTCGTCGGCAAGCACTCGGGCTCGCGTACCGTCGAGCTGAAGTTCGCCGAGTACGGCATCGAGATCAGCCGTGACGAGGCCAACGCGATTCTCCCGACGATCCGTCACCAGACCGTCGAGCTGCACCGCCCGCTGTTCGACAAAGAGCTCGTCGAGATCTACAACGAATACAAGGCATCAACCGCCTCATCGCCCTTGGGCGACTAGGTTCGAACGACTTCCGCTCGCCGCTCAAGGAGGCTGATCAAACTGCCAGGTAAGACAATCGCCGAGAAGATCTTCTCGGCACACTCCGGCACCGACGCGCACGCCGGCGACATCGTCATCGCCGACGTCGACTTCGTCATGGGTCAGGACGGCACGTCGCCGCTCGCCATCAGGGCGCTCGAGCGCATGGGCGTCGATGAGGTCTTTGACCCGAGCAAGGTCGCACTCGTCATGGACCACAGCTCGCCGTCCCCGATCGAAGGCGTCAGCGCGCTGCACACCATGATGCGCGAGTTCGGCAAGAAGACCGGCTGCACCGTCTACGACGTGGGCGAGGGCGTCTGCCATCAGCTCATCCCCGAGAAGGGTCACGTAGTCGCCGGCGACCTGATGGTGGGTTGCGACTCGCACACCTGCACGTACGGCGCGCTCAACGTGTTCTCGACCGGAGTCGGTTCGACCGATGGAGCCGCGGCGATGGCCGGCGGCAAGCTGTGGTTCAAGGTGCCAGAGTCCATGAAGGTCGTATACAACGGCGTGCTGTCACCCGGCGTGTTCAGCAAGGACCTCATCCTGTATCTGGCCGGCCAGATCGGCGCCGACGGCGCGACCTACGAGGCCATCGAGTTCACCGGCCCGGTCATCGACGACCTGTCGGTCGAGGCGCGCATGACGATGAGCAACATGGCCATCGAGGTCGGCGCGAAGGCGGGCCTGATGAACGCCGACGACAAGACCATCGCGTGGTTCGACGGCCGAGGCGAGAAGGTCGCCGCGCCGCAGAACGCCGATGCCGACGCGGTCTACAAGACCACGCTCGAGTTCGACACGAGCGCCATCGGCCCCCAGATCGCCAAGCCTCACTCGGTCGACAACGTCGTGCCGATCGAAGAGGTCGAGGGCACGCCGATCGCCGAAGGAGTGCTCGGCACGTGCACCAACGGGCGGCTCGAGGACTTCAAGATCGCCGCCGGCATCCTCAAGGGCCGCAAGGTCCATCCCGACGTGCGCTTCATCGTCGCCCCGGCTTCTCGGCAGATACTGCTTGATGCGATCGAGGCCGGCTACATCCAGACGCTCGTCGAGGCCGGCGCCGCGCTGGTCACACCCGGTTGCGGCCCCTGCGTCGGCACGCACAACGGCGTGCCGTCCAACGGCGAGAACGTCATCTCGACCGCCAACCGCAACTTCAAGGGCCGCATGGGCAACGGGAACGCCTTCATCTACCTGGGCAGCCCGGCCACCGTGGCCGCCTCCGTCATCGAAGGCAAGATCACCGATCCCCGCAAGTACTTCGCCTAGATCCCGCCGAGAAACCAGGAGCCACACGGTATGGAGCTCAAAGCCAAAGCCATCAAGTTCGGTGACGACATCAACACCGACTACATCATCAGCGGCAAGCACAAGTTCAAGTCGGCCGACATGGAGGCTATGGCCGTCCATGCCATGGAGGACGTGGATCCGGACTACTACGCGAAGGCCAAGCCCGACGGCGCCTTCCTCGTGGCCGGCACGAACTTCGGGATGGGTTCGAGCCGAGAGCAGGCTCCGCTGGTCCTGATCCACTCCAACACGCAGGCGGTGCTCGCCAAGACGTTCGCGCGCATCTTCTACCGAAACGCGATCAACACGGGCCTGCCGGTCATCGAGATCGACACCGACCTCATCGACGACGGCGACGAGCTGTCGGTCGAGCTGGAGAGCGGCGTCGTGAAGAACCTGACCAAGGGTACCGAGATCCCGTTCCCGCCGCTGCCGCCGGTCATGGCGCAACTGCTGGCCGACGGTGGCCTCGCCGAGCACTTCAAGAAGCACGGGGGATTCAATATCTAGTCTCGTGGGGCGACCGGATCGCGGGTCAGCCGGCCCGAGTTGATTCCGCGCTCGTCTGGGGAGGATGCACTAGTGTCGGAGCAGGGGGTATTCGAGCCCTCAGACCGCGCTGAGTGGCGTGCTTGGCTGCGGACGCACGGGGGCACTGAACGCGGGGTCTGGCTTGTTCTGCACAAGGGTCGGGGAGCGGACCCTTCGTACGAAGACGCCGTCGAGGAGGCTGTCGCGTTCGGTTGGATCGACAGCAAGGGCAAGAAGCTCGACGAGCAACGCTACAAGCTGTGGATGGGCCCTCGGAAGCCTGGCAGCGGCTGGGCGATCTCCAACAAGGAGAGAGTTGCTCGACTCACGGAGTCGGGTCAGATGGCCGAACCCGGGCTCGCGGTCGTGCAGGCAGCGAAGGCGGACGGTTCGTGGACGCGGCTCGACTCCGCCATGGCGCTCGAGGTGCCCGTCGACTTGGCAGCTGCGCTGGACGCCGATCCTGTCGCACGCGCCAACTTCGATGCCTTCCCCCCGTCGGCCAGACGCATCATCCTCGAGTGGATCTCACTCGCGAAGCTGGCCGAGACGCGCGCGCGACGCATCAGCGAGACAGCGCGGCTCGCCGCGGAGAACATCCGGGCGAATCAGTAGTCTTCCGCCGCGGCGCATCCAGGCAGCGCAGCGACGGCACCCTCGAGTGGGAACAATAGCCATACCGACGCTCGCTCACCACTCGGGACCAGTCTGAGGATGGCGGCGAGCTGCCTGCAACGACAGACGCCTGTCGTCCGACGGAGGGAGACACATCGTGACCGACCCCAAGCGGAAGCTCACCACCAACGCGGGTGCACCGGTTCCCGACAACCAGAATTCGATGACTGCCGGGCCGCGCGGTCCACTGCTGATGCAGGACATCTGGTTCCTCGAGAAGCTCGCACACTTCGACCGCGAGGTCATCCCCGAGCGCCGTATGCACGCCAAGGGATCCGGCGCGTTCGGGACGTTCACGGTCAAGAACGACATCACGCGCTACACGAAGGCCAAGGTCTTCTCGGAAGTCGGCAAGAAGACCGATTTGTTCGTTCGCTTCTCGACCGTCGCCGGCGAGCGGGGAGCGGCCGACGCCGAGCGCGACATCCGCGGGTTCGCGGTCAAGTTCTACACCGAGGAGGGCAACTGGGATCTGGTCGGCAACAACACTCCGGTGTTCTTCATGCGCGATCCGCTGAAGTTCCCGGATCTCAATCATGCGGTGAAACGCGATCCGCGCACGAACATGCGAAGCGCGGTCAACAACTGGGACTTCTGGACCTCGCTGCCCGAGGCCATCCACCAGATCACGATTCTGATGAGCGAACGAGGCATCCCGGCGAGCTATCGCCACATGCACGGGTTCGGCAGCCACACGTTCGCGTTCATCAACGCTGCGGGGGAGCGGAACTGGGTCAAGTTCCACTGGGTGTGCGAGCAGGGCATCAAGAACCTGACCGATGCCGAGGCCGCCGAACTGATCGGCAAGGATCGGGAGAGTCACCAGCGCGACCTCTACGAAGCGATCGAGAACGGGGACTACCCGCGGTGGCGACTGTGCGTCCAAGTGATGCCGGAGGAGGACGCCGCCACCTACGGCTTCCATCCCTTCGACCTCACCAAGGTGTGGCTGCACGCGGACTACCCGCTGATCGAAGTGGGCGAGATGGTGCTCGACCGCAACCCCGACAACTACTTCGCCGACGTGGAGCAGGCGGCGTTCAACCCCGCGAACGTCGTTCCCGGTATCAGGCTTCTCGCCGGACAAGATGCTGCAGGGCCGACTGTTCTCCTACGGTGACGCGCAGCGCTATCGGTTGGGCGTCAACCACCATCTGATCCCGGTCAACGCCGCCAAGATGCCCGTTTCACAGCTACCACCGCGATGGGGCGATGCGGGTCGACGGCAACTACGGCAGCACGCCCGGCTACGAGCCGAACCACTACGGTGAGTGGGAGCAGCAGCCGGAGTTCGCCGATCCGCCGCTTCCCCTGGACGGAGCCGCCGACCACTGGGACTTCCGCGCCGATGACGACGACTACTTCACGCAGCCACGCCTGCTCTTCAACCTGATGAGCGCCGAGCAGAAGCAGGTGCTGTTCGAGAACACCGCGCGGGCGCTCGGCAACGCGCCGAAAGCGGTCAAGCAGCGGCACATCTGCAACTGTCTGAAGGTAGCCGAGGCGTACGGCGAAGGCGTGGAGGCCGCGCTGGGCGTCGAGTTTGCCGAGGAATGCGAGTAGCCGACGGCGTCCCCCGGAGGACCATGAGAGGCAGGTGCACGGTGACAGGCAAGCGGCGGTTCGACCTGGAAGAGGCACGGGCGCTCGGAACATCGGTCGGGATTGACTGGAGCGAGGTCGATGCGGAGCAGTTCCGTAGAGGGCTGGAAGTGGAGCTCGAGCACGGGGCCCGCGATCCCGAGACGAATGTCACTGACGACGACCTGACTCTCACCAGCAAGATCGCTTGGGCGCACCTGAAGGAGTTCCCGGACTACTACTCGCGGCTTGACGCGATGGAGGCGGAAGCCGACGCGTACTGGGCTTCTCGGCGCTGAGGGGAATCATCGGCAGGACTTGCCGCAACGGCCGATTCTGAGCCCGCGGCCTGTTCATACAATGGGATGAGACGGATCATCCGCCCAGCGGCTGATTCCGGACACGGCTTCCGTGGGTACACTCGATCTAGAGTGGTCTCTGAGAGTCGTGTAGCAGCGCCATTCGTCGGGGCTCGCGGCTTCGTAGACATATGCGGTACAACTCTGAAGTGCTCATGGGGGGCACTTCACTTGACGAGGGGCGCAATTCCATGGGTGATCACGCTGCTGTCGATTCGGGTCTTCAAGTCGTTCCATTCGTCGATCTCCGACGGCTTCATGGCGAGGTGAGCGAATCGCTCGAGCGAGCGTTCCGTAGCGTCGTCAGCGAGAGCTCATTCACACTCGGCCCCCACGTCGAGCAGTTCGAAGAGGAATTCGCAGCATATGTCGGAGTAGCCCACGCGGTGGGCGTCGGATCAGGCACCGACGCGCTCCACTTCGCCCTGCGCGCGTGCGGGGTCGGGCCTGGAGACGAAGTGATCACCGCGGTGAACACGTTCGCAGCAACCGCAGAAGCGATTGTGATGTGCGGCGCACGATCCGTGTTTGTCGACGTCGACGAGCACACGCTGCTGATGGATCTGGACGCGGTCGAGGCGGCGCTCACCGAGAAGACACGAGCAATCGTTCCGGTCCATCTATATGGACAACCCGTCGACATGGTCCGGCTCATGGAGATCGCTCGTCGTGCCGGAGTCAAAGTCGTCGAGGATGCCTGCCAAGCGCATGGAGCACAGTGCGGGGCGTACCGGGTGGGAAGCCTTGGTGACGCGGGGTGCTTCAGCTTCTACCCGGGCAAGAATCTCGGTGCCCTGGGAGACGGCGGAATCGTCACGACCGACGATGAGGCGATCGCGGCGCGGATCCGATCATTGAGGAATCACGGGGAAGACGCATCGCGGCTCCACGTTGAGTCGGGGTATTGCAGCCGACTGCACGGGATGCAGGCCGCGTTTCTGAGCGCGAAGCTCCCGCACTTGGAGCATTGGAACTCGCTGAGGATGCAGTCAGCGACGCTCTACGATCAACTGCTGGGTTCCTCGGGTGTCATCCTCCCGGGCCGAGCAGCAGGCGTGAGCCACGTGTTTCACCTCTACGTCGTCCGGGTCCACAACCGTGACAGGCTTCGCACCGAACTGTCCGATCAGGGCATCCAAACCGGCATCCACTACGCGGTTCCTCTGCATTTGGAGCCTGCATTCGCGGATCTTGGGTATTCACTTGGTGAGTTTCCCGTCGCCGAGCGGGCGGCGGAGTCGATCGTGTCCCTGCCGATGTATCCCTTCCTCGGCGACGACGAAGTGGCCAGGGTCGCTGAGGCGGTGGGGGAGGTAGCCCAATGACTGATCGTGCAAGGACAAGTCGGTACCCGACCGCGTTTGCGGTGACGAACTCGGCCACACGTGGTCTGGTCAGCACGGGAATTCGTGGTGTGGCGCTCGGTATGAAGCGCACGATCGACGTGGTGGCCTCCGCGCTCGGCCTCCTGCTGCTCAGCCCCTTACTCCTGTTGATTGCCGCCGTCGTGCGGTTGGAGTCCCCGGGGCCAGCTCTCTTCAGGCAGACCCGAGTGGGCAAGGATGGCCTGCCATTCACCTTCTACAAGTTCCGTACGATGACCGACGGCAATGATCCGGCCATCCATCGGCAGTACGTGAAGCGCCTCATCACCAAGCCCTCAGAAACGCTCAAGGGCGATACGGGCTCCTTCAAGCTTGAGAACGATCCCAGGGTCACGAGGTTCGGGAAGCTCCTGAGGCGCAGCAGCGTGGACGAACTGCCTCAGTTGATGAACGTCCTTCTCGGTGAGATGTCCCTGGTGGGGCCTCGCCCGGCCATCGACTACGAGGTGGAACTCTACTCGGACAGGGCGCGCAGGCGTCTGGAGTGCAGGCCGGGAATCACGGGGCTCTGGCAGGTGCGCGGACGTTGCCGGACCACCTTCGAGGAGATGGTCGAGCTCGACATCGAGTACATAGAAGGCTGGTCGCTCTGGCTGGATGTGGCGATTCTGCTCCGTACCCTGCCGGCGGTCCTCAGCGGGATGGGTGCCTGGTAGTTCACGGGGGCAGGTTCGACGGCCCACCCAGTTGCCACGGGGGCCGCACGCCTCAGACTAGAGTCCAGTCTGCCCGTTCGATGAGCGTGTGTTCGCTGCGTCGCGACCGCTTCGTTGTGGACGGATTCCGCACGCGGTGTAGACCTCACGCAGTTGGCGCACCGCAGCCGTCATCGAGTAGCTCTCCACGATGGTTGCTCGGGCCGCGTCTCCAAGACGTTGCCGCAGTTGATGGTCGCTTAATACTCGCGCCATGGCGTCCTCCAACGCGCTCTCGTCAAGTACGGGGACGACAACGCCGTTCACCCCATTGGAGACGATGCGCGGGATTGCTCCGACCGGGGTGACCACGCAGGCCAGGCCATGCGACATGGCCTCGAGCAGTGCCACAGGCATGGCCTCCACGTGAGATGGCAGGACGAAGACCGAGCTCTCGGCGTAGAGGAGATCGAGTTCCGCGTGGTCAAGCCAACCGCGCAGTTCGACGCGGGTCTCAAGGAGCGAGCCGCGAATCTCCTCGGCAAGCTGCTGCCCAACGTCGTCTCCTGCCAGCACTAGCGTGAACGAAGGAGTCCGTGCCGCAATCGCGCGGGAGGCATCAAGGAGTTCCGGTATTCCCTTTTCAGCCACGAGCCGACCTGCGTAGACCACGCGACCGGAATCCAACCCACGCGTTGACGTCGGCGGTATCTCCACAGCGTTGGGGACGATCCAGACGCTGCATCCGGGGGCGATTGCGACGAGGGGTTGCCGCATGTCATCTGATAGCACGATGACCGCCGAGGACGCTTCCAAGACCCGGCGTACCGCGCGCTCACGACCCCGCCGTTCGCCGATGTAGTCGAGGAACCCACCGCCGTGTATTTGGAGGACTATGGGGATGCGCAATGAGTGGGCGAGCGCAACGACCACACGCTTGCGCGGGAAGCTGTTCCAGGACGCCGTGTGCACGTGCACTCCGGCCGGCCGGTGGCGTACGAAGATCCAAGCAAGACGCGCGAGGGCTATGGGGAATGCCAGGAAGCGCGCAACTCCACGGTCTCCCCGGCTGGTGCCAACAGCCTCAAGCTGATAGTCATCAGCGAGATTCGACTCCAGCAGTGCGGCAATCATGCGGGCGATGCCACCGTGCGCCGAGACCGACGGTCCAACATGGACTACGCGGCTGGATCCCATCGGCGCATCAGCCGAATCTGGCCGCAAGTGGCTTGACGAGCGGCGTTTGCGGCTAGGCAAGTCCCGGTCCGCTGGCCATCGCTTTCCAATCATCCGCCGAAGATAGCGCCCGTTGATCGGGGCGTTCGCGCAGGCCAATAGTATCAGGTGCCGTTGAGCTCGGACAATCAGGGCGGCCCCGAGCGCGGACCTCAGGGCGTCCTTCGACCACGCTATCACTACGGCTGCCGCGGGTGAGACACATCTCGATCGGGCGCGCCTGGTCGCCGGATGGACACTGCCTTGGCTCCGGCACGCGGGGAGCCCGGATGATCTAGGATGTCGGAAAGCTGGGAGGTCCCCATGCTTGGTATCGTTCCACGGACCAGCGGCATCCCGAAGGAGCCCGTATCGACTTGGATGGAGCCCCATGTACGGCAGACTGAAGAGTAACCGCGCTGCCTATTCGGCCTTTCTCTCTGTCGCGAACAGATTGCCCGCTCGGTTCGTCTACCGTGAGCCCTACTTCGCGGTTCGGACGCTGCTTGAGCAGGCCGAGTCGGGCGAGGACATCTGCCCTCAGCTGGCCGCCAGACTAGCCAGCGTGCTTCGCACTGCGGTGAGCCACGTGCCCTACTACAGGAACTTGGACCTGGGCATTCGGCCGGACGAGATCGAACCCGGAAACGCGTACGAGGTGCTTGTCTCGCTTCCCGTATCTGGAGAAGAGCACGATCATGCAGTCACCTGATTCGTTCGTCTCGGACGCATATCAGGTCCGAAATCTGAGTTACGGAACCAGCGGCGGGTCAACGGGACAGGGCATCAAGATCTACCGGAGTCTTCGCGATCAGTATGCCGAGGCCGGCTTCTTCCACCACAAGTGGGGCAAGGTCGGGTACGTCAGAAGTGCCCGAGTGGTGCGGATGGCGGTCGAGGGCATCAAGGGGCGCGACGAGGAGCCCTGCTCGAGATCTGGTGACCGACTCCTCGTGTCGCCTTACCACTTCACCGACCGCTGGATCGCGCAGATCTACGAGGAGGTACGTGCCTTCAATCCGCAGTTCTTCCATGCCTATCCGAGCTGTTTCGAGTATCTTGCCGACTACATGAGCCGGTCCGACCTACGTCTCGACGGCGTATCCGGGATCTTCCTGGCGTCTGAGAGGGTCACGGAACGGGTGCTCAATCTGGCAGATACCGTCTTCAATGGCGTTCCGGTCGTCTTCCACTACGGACTGGGAGAGCGGACGAACCTCGCCTGGGGGTCATGCCGAGACGATGCGATCATCTACGAGTTCGAGAAGGCGTACGGTTACACGGAGAACTTCACGCATGACAACGGTGCTCAGGAGATTGTGGGGACGTCGTACTGGAACGAAGTCATGCCTCTGATCAGGTACCGGACGCAGGACTATGGGGAGATTCGCGACGGCATCATGCGCGACCTCGAGGGCAGAGAGCAGGAGTTTCTCGCAACGAGGTCCGGGGCCAGGATTCCCGGTTTCTCCATCATGATCGACAAGTTCACCTGGGACTACGTCGAGGTGTTCCAGGTGGCGCAGAACGAGCCAGGGAAGGTCGAGTTCCACATCAAGCCGCGGCCGCAGTACGACGAATCGGTCGGTCAGCGGATACTGGCATCTCAGCAGGCTAAGTGGGGCGAGTTCTTCGACCTCTCGTTGGTCGTGACAGAGAGCATCGAGCGGACACCGTCGGGCAAGATTCGCCATTTCGTGGTCAGAGGTGCCGAAGCACGCGGAGGGCAGCAATGAGTAGTCATGTCAATACGGTCCGTCACCCATCGGACGATCCTGGACTCGCACGCGGGATTCGCGACTGAGTACCTTGTGGAGCTTGCAGACGGGACGTGGGGCACGGGCTCCTCGTCGCAGGGGGAGACGATCAGCATCTACGAGGACCACGGGTCTACGGCGGACCCGAAGCGGATCGTGCGATGCTATCTCGCGTGATGGCGTCATCGGGTGCGAGACGAACCAGGAGAACTTCGATCTGTACCTGAACGCCAAGATGAGCGACTTCGGCAGGAACAGCCTGCTTTGCGCTGTCGCTGGCGTTCTTCGACGCCGCGACGATTTCTTCCGGCGCTGGCACACGGGCTCCATGCGAGCTGCCGCGCCTGTGCCTCAACGTTCTCAACGGGGGCCTGCACGCATACACCAACCCTGTGCTGAGTGACTGCTCGGAGTTCATGATCGTCCCGAAGGAGAACAACCTGATCCAGACGATCAAGGAGCACGAACTCATCCAGGGCGTCGTGAAGAAGCGATTGCTTTCGAGCAGCAAGGTGGTCGTCAACGGCAACCCCGTGAATGCATTCGATACACGAAGGCAATTCGGCACCGATCGAGTTCCTTGTCGACGTGCTCGAGGAGCTGGAGCTGAGAGAGAAGTACGACTTGATGATCGACGCCTCCGCAGGAGATCTGAGGGTGCCCGGTGGCTATGAGTTCCCCGTCACAGGGGGACCACTGCGGACCTCGGAGGACATGCGTGAGTACTGGCTTGAACTGATCGAGACGTACTCGATCGGGTTCCTGGAGGATCCGTTTCATGAGGAGGATTTCACCGCCTGGACGAAGCTGACAGCGTCGTGCGGAAGTCGCTGCACGGTCATCGGGGACAATCTCTACTCCTCGGACGCGACGCGAATCGCGCAAGGTGCCACCGACGGCTACAGCACCGCCGCGATCGTCAAACCGAACCAGGCTGGGACGGTTTCGGCGACGGTTGCGGCAGTCGAAGCCGCCCAAGCAGGCGGACTGACGCTCATCACGTCGCATCGATCCATCAGCACGGAATCCACGTACGTCTGTGACGTGACGTGCGAACATCACGTGCCCTACATCAAGATCGGTCCGCTGCTAACCGACTACTCCTCCGTGATCAGACTGAACCAGCTCCTGCGGTTGTCCGGAGGCGGGCATGTCTGAGCGCACCGTGATCATGACAGTCAGGCACGGCGACACGGACTTCAACCACCAGAGACGCTACGCGGGGCTCCTCGACGTGCCGCTCAACGAGAAGGGGATTCGAGATGCGACGTCGGCGGCTCAGGGCCTCGACCTGCCAATCGACGTAGTGATCAGCTCCAGACTCAGACGAGCGACGGAGACGGCCAAGGCTCTTGTCGGGAGCACGCATGAAGTCATCCAATGCGAGCTGTGTAACGAACGGGACTTCGGCAAGATGCAGGGACTCACTCCGGCCGACGTCGAGGGTCTGACCCCAGTCATCAAGTACGTCAAGATCGGGGGCGACTTCCACTCCCTCAATCCCCCGTTGGGTGAGACATTCCCGGCGCTCAGGCGACGGGTGATGGACTTCACTCACTACGTGATGGACGAGTTCGCTGGTTTGAGCGTGCTCATCGTCTCGCACGAGGTCTTTCTTCTCCAGTTTCACGGCATCCTAAGGGGTGAGACTTGGCAAGAGGCTCTGAGACACAGGCTGCCCAACCTCACCCTGACGACTTTCACGACACAGGGCGGCGGCATTCAGAGCGAGGTAACCAGACAACTCGTGTCCAGGGCGCAGGAGGACGGTTCCTTCTTCATCCCGCCTCCAGCGGGCTGAGAACCCGCGGATTCCGATCGTTCGACCTCAGAAGTCACTTGCCTGACACGGGAAGATCTATATAGCGGTTCCCGCCTCAGCTCCGCGAGCCCTGTCTGACGGGGACGGACCAGGCGTGGCAAGGCGCACGCGCATAGGCAGGTCGACATCAAGCGCGCTCTCTCGGGTGCCGATAACTCGTGTACGTCGGGCATGCGCCAGACGCCCAGTACTGGGCACATGCGGTAAGATTCGTTGGTGGGAATTCGCTCCATGGTGCATGGCACTGGGTTCAGTAGCGCGACAACCATTAGGGAGATGGCGTGCGGGCAAGCGAGTACTTCGGAGTTGTGCGAGCGCACAAGTGGATCATTCTTGCGGCGATGGGCATCGTCACTCTCGGCGCCGTGGTTGCCAGCCTCTTCCAGACGGCTCAGTATCAGTCCGATGCGAGGCTGCTGTTCAGCCAGCGCAACACGGGGGCAGCCATCCTCGGGGTGCCTCAGACACAGCTCTCGAATGTTCCCGAGGTCGAACTGGCGACCCAAGTCGACCTCATCCGCCAGCCCCGCATCGCCCAGCAGGTGATTGCCGACCTCGGACTCAGCGTCAGCCCTCAGCAGTTGCTGAAGCGCGTGACCATTTCGACCGACGGCAAGACCAGCATCATCACCATCTCGGCGGCAGACGGCACTCCGACCGGAGCTGCGGCCATCGCGAACGGATTCGCCAGCGCGTACGCCCAGTCAGCAGGTGAAGACAAGCGACGCAGCATTGAGGCCGCGGCAGCCGAGGTCCAGCGCAGTCTGGCTGCCACAGAACGCGAGATCGCAGCGCTCGGAGCCGGAGGAACGAACGCAGTCCAACTGGAAGCGAAGCGTGAACTGTACCGCACGCTCGTCGCTCAGCTCCAGATGCTCGAAGTCTCGAAGGGACTGGAGACCGGTCCGGTAAGCATCGTGAACACGGCGGTGCCGGATGCTGTCCCCGTGTCGCCGAAACCGGTCCGGAGTGGTGCGCTCGGGCTTGCCGTGGGGTTGGTCCTGGGGCTGGCGATGGCATTCCTTGCCAATACGCTTGACGACACGATCCGGTCGGCAGAAGAGGCGTCGACCCTCCTCGGGGCCCCAGTGCTCGGGCAGATTCCGTTGGAGCGGCTCAAAGAGGATGAATCGCGTGAAGTGACGGTTATCGCGCGTCCGACCAGCCCTGCCGCCGAGTCGTACCGCGACCTTCGGAACAAGCTTCAGTTCGTCTACCTCAGGCAGTCGGCGAAGACGCTTCTGGTGACGTCCGCCATTCCAGGCGAAGGCAAGTCAGCTATCGCCGTGAACCTCTCGCTCATGCTCGCGCAGGCGGGCCAAAGGGTCGCGCTGGTCTTCGCCGACTTCCGACATCCGCCCGATTACGACTTCCTCGGGCTCACCCAGTCCCCAGGTCTGTCCGAGGTGCTTCTTGGCACTTCTGAACTCGGCGCAGCGATCCAGCAGACCCATCCCAACTTGAGTGCGCCGCGCCCGGGCGAGATGCCCCCGCAGCCGGGCGAACTGCTCGGCTCCCTCGCGATGAAGCAGTTGCTGACGAGCCTGGGTGAGTCCGCTGACATCGTCGTGATTGACACCCCGCCCCTGTTGGCGGTGGCCGACGCGGCCTCGACCGCGCGATGGGCTGACGGAGCTTTGGTCGTGACTCGAGTCGGTCTGACCACTCGGGGCGCCGCGAAGGAGGTTCGTGCGCAGCTCAAGGGCGTCGGCACACAGATCGCCGGCGTCGTCGTCGTGGGTCTCCAAGACACCGCTGCAGGGCACGGGGGCTACTACTCCTACGTTGGCTATGGGACCCAGTGATCGACTCAACGGCCCCGAAATGGCGTGACGTTGGGGTCGATCGATGACCTATCGAAGGGCTGCCATCACGCCCAGGTTCCGTTTGGCAACGACGTTGAAGCGACGGATGACGATCCCCAGGACTGCGTGAGGGCGCGCCAGTGGTTCGTGGCGCGCCGCCGGTAGGGCGACTAGACGTGACCCCCATCCGTTCACGTCTGGCGACCGTGCGCCGTGCCTTGCGCGAGGATGCCACACTCCAAACCATCCTGAAGAACGCCAGTTGGCTCACAGGTTCGAGCGGCATTGTGCTTGGGTTGGGACTGATTCAGGGCGTCCTCACGGCACGACTGCTCGGCGCTGCTCTATGGGGCGTTCTCAGTCTGGCGTTCTCCTTTGCCGCCATAGTTGGCAAGCTGCTTTCATTCCGAATGAACCAGTTCGTTGTGAAGTGGGTGCCGCAGTTGGGCCGGAGCGATCCGGCAGGGGCTGCGACCGCGTTCAAGCTGGCCATGATTGCCGATGTCGGGAGTTCGCTGGTCGCATTTGCGATCGTCGAGATGCTCTCAGGGTGGGCTGCATACGCATTCGCCAAGAACCCCGATTTCGTGGTCCTGTTTCGGTTCGCGGCCTTGACCGCCTTGTTCGGCGCCGGGCGTGAGTCGCTTCTCGGAATGCTGCAGGTGAACCGCGATTTTCACGTGCTGAGCACCGTGCAGGTAGTCACCAAACTCGCCAGCCTGTGTGGAATCGCGGTGGTCTACTTCACGGGACGGGGATTACCTGCGGTCGTGGCGGTTCTTATCGGCGCCGAGGCATTGTCGGCCGTGCTGATGTGGGTCTTCGGTCTTCGTGCCGCCCGCACTGTGTTACACGTGCGTTGGGTGACCGCTCCGCTGGCAGCACTGGGCGAACTGGTCGTGACATGAGGCACTTCGCGATCATGACCAACTTGAACGGCACACTGAAGCTCGCCATGAGTGAGGGCGATGTACTCGTCCTTGGCCTCCTCAGCAATCCGACCGAGGTTGCCTTCTACAAGCTCGCGAAGTCTATCGCCGCAATCGTGTACCTACCTATGATGCCACTGGTCAATGCGACTTACCCCGAGCTCAGCCACGCCGCTGCGAGCGGAGCGTGGGTCGACTTCAGGCGAATGATGCGCCGGGGAAGCAAGTTGGTCGCGACCTGGTTCGTGCCGGCATGCATCGGGGCGGCGGTCTTGTCTCCGTTCGCAATCAGCGTCCTCTATGGGAGTTCGTTCTTGCCGGCGGTGCTCCCGCTCCGAATAATTCTGGTTGGGGTAATGGTGGACGGACTGTTGTTCTGGACCAGCGTCGCCCTGTTGTCGCTGGGGGAACCTGGCTACCTCGCGCGTATCACCTTGGAGTCGGCGGTACTGAAGTTGGCGCTCGCATTACTGCTCGTCCCAAAGGGCGGCTCAGTCGCAATGGCTGTTGCCTACTCTGCTGCGTAATCGCGATGAACGTCCTGACGGCAAGCCGTGTATACAAGGGGATACGGACGATGATCCCAAGCGGCGCGCGGCCCAGTAGCCCAGAGCTATTAATGATCCTGCGTGCGGATGTGATGAAACCCAGCAAACACTGCGGCGCAGGACAACCGCCCTCCAGAGCTGTGGAGAGGTGGGGGAAGGGCGGCCGCGTCGACCTCTCGTGTTCAGCGCGTGTGGAATACTGGTGGGACGGTAGGACCGCGTACCGCCGTTCCGGCCTGGGTACCGAACGGCACGACCTATTCGCGACTCCGAGACAGGCATAGGGCAACCGTGGAAACCTCAGCAGAAGAGCGCGCCTGGACCTGCGTCTATCTCGGCTTCGTCACGGTGCCGAGTGGATTCGCGCACTGTGTCCACATTTTGAGCATGTGCGACACCCTCGTCACTACCGGCCACCCTACGGAACTGCTTGCCCACCCGAACGGCGTCGAGGCCGTGGCTCCCGACGAGATACGACGGCGTTATGGACTGCACAACACGCCGCAGATCACTTGGATTCCTGAGAGCAAGAGTAGGCTCGCTCGAATCGCGCGCACCCTTCTCGAGTCGCATCGCGCCGGCCGGCGACACTCTCAAGCGTATTCGAGGAAAGCTTTACCTGCGCTTGGTGCGCTAATCGGAGGGGTAGAGAGCGTCGTCGTGGAACTGCATCAGACCGACATGCCGCGCGCAGAACGCATTGCCTTCGGACTTGCGCGCCGAAGCCGGCGCTTCCGCATAGTGTGTATTTCGAGCCCCTTAGCCAGACTCATCGCCGAGCAGTATGGACTCGACGAATCGGCGCTCATCGTCGAGCAGACCGGCCACAATCTTCCGATTCGTTACGACTACGACGCTTACTCCGCAGAGAGTCGCCGTCCGGTTGCGATGTACGTTGGTTCGTTCGCTCCGGTCCGCGGGGTCGACACCGTCTTCCGGCTTGCTGAACGCCACCCGGGCGTCGACTTCATCGCCATCGGCGGGACCGTGGCCTCCGATAGGCTGCCTGACAACGTTGAGGTGCGCGACCGGGTCCCTCACGCCGACGTTCCCGAGCTGTTGTCACAAGCGGACGTGTTACTGATGCCCTACGCGAGGGCCTGTCAGCTTCCCGGCGGGGACGGAAGGGCGGCGCAGTGCTGGTCGCCGCTCAAGATGTTCGAGTACTTGTCGGCTGGCAGAAGCATCATTGCCTCGAATCTGCCGTCGATCGCCGAAATACTCACGAACGAATCGAACTGTCTACTGGTTGCGCCGGAGTCCATTGATGAGTGGTCCGCCGCCCTCAGCCGTCTCGCGTCCGACTCGTCGCTGCGGATGAGGCTTTCGCGTGGGGCGGCCGAGACCGCCGAGTACTACACACTCGAGCGACGCCTAGCCAGAATCTTCAACGAGGTCCGTGGTTCGCGGTGACCGCTGGTGCAACAGGGGGAGGGAAGGTAGTGCGGCCGAGGTCCAGGGCTGTGGGTTCGCTACGTGTCTGGACCATGATGGTGCTGCTGGGGCTTGTGGCGAGCCTAGCGATTGGCTCGGCTCCCGATAGGGCCGTCTTCTTGTTCTCTGCTCTGGCACTCATCACCGCTGTTGCGCTGAGCCCTGGGTTCGCGCTTGGCTCAATCTTGGTCTCGTCGCTCTGCATCTTTGGCCTGTACTACTCCATCGGCCTGCCCTCGCAGGCGTTGCTTCTCACACGCATCCTCATCGGCGTCTTCGCACTCTCCGTGTTGATTCAGCTCCGACGCGGCGGGCGTGCGCATGCCGCATCTGCTGGTGATGGTCGTGTGGATCGCAGTTCTCGCAATCTCGGCGCTCTTTGGCTCCGCCGAGCGCATGCTGTCGCTCCAAGGGATGTGGGCGTACGCATGCGGCCCGGTCGCCTTCCTCGCGATTCTGTACTCGGATATCACGATCAAGTCGCTCCGGCGCATATCGTTGATCGTCGCGTTCATCGTCGCCGCCGAGCTACCGATCGTGCTGTTCCAGAGCACGTTCGTCGCGACGAACGTGGATCAGGTCGGAGGTACCTTCGGCACCGTGGGTGGAACCGCGATAATCGCTATCGTGATGGCATTCGCTTGGACGGTGGCTGTAGCGGGGCTCGTCGGTCGGAATCGCGTGTGGCTCATTCCGATCGGGCTTGGCATCGTAACGGTTCTCCTCGTATGCGAGGCGAAGGCGGGCTTCCTCTTCTGCGGAGTGGGGACGCTCGGCGTCGGCCTCACGAGGGGCATCTGGTCGAGGAGGCTCGCGACGGTCTCGCTCCAATACGTCGTTCTGTCCGCAGCCGCGGTCGCCACCATGTACGCGGGGTATACGTACGCGGGCGAAATGCTGAAGGGCGGTGAGCGCGCGGCCGCGATCCAACTGCGAGACATCAGCGATCCAGGGGCGATGCGCGCGTATCTCTTCTCCTACGGGCCGGAAGGACAGGCCGGCAGGCTCGAGGGTACGAGGCTTGCCCTTGTGCAGTATCGAGGAGTCCTCGCAGACAGCCTGCTCGGGAGGGGGCCGGGTCTTCTGAGCTCGTCTGCGGTCTCCGGTGAGGCGAGCCGATTCCTGCTCGCAACCGGCACAACCTTCAATTGGGCGACGAGTTTGACGCGGTCGATTCTCGAGACGGGGATCCTCGGGACGCTCCTGTACCTGGGCGTGGTCATTTCCGCAGTGGCAACCATCGCCACTGCATGGAGGCCTCGGATCAGTGAGATTGGATTGTCGGTCGTGGCAGCCAGTACCGGGTGTGCGGCGGTGTACATCCTGTCTGGGCTGTACACCATGTCATGGCACAGAGACGCGGTCGCCATTCTCTTCTGGTGCCTCATGGGAATGGCCGCCAAATGGGGCCAACTCCTGACCGCCCCGGACGGGAGCCGGCGCACTCGTCCACGCATACCGGCGCGTCCGTGATCGGCACATGATGGGCCGCGTGCGACATGGGCTGTCGGCAGGGTCGCGACCGACCTGCATGCCCCTCGACCCTGGAGGGGCAATGGTCGGCGTCAACAGTGACAAGGACGACGTCCGAGCAGGGCTGTTCACCTGCGGATATGCTAGACTCTGCGCCACCGCGTGTTCAACACGAGAGCGTAGCGACAGTGTGTGGCTGGCGGGCAACGTCGAGGCGCCGAGACTCTGCCTCATGGCCCTGATACGAAGTCAGCCCGACCTTGAGGACGTGGGAGTCGTATGAGAGCGCTCATCACCGGTTGCGCCGGTTTCATCGGCTCGACCCTCACCGATCGACTTCTCGCGCAGGGGTGGGAGGTCGTCGGGATTGATTCCTTCGAGGACTACTATGCGCGGGATTGCAAGGAACGCAATCTGGTCGGCGCACGCTGCAACCCCGGCGTTCAGCCTGGTTGAAGCCGATCTGGTTGAGTTGGCTTCACGCGATGGCGCCGATGTCACCGGCGTATCACTGACGAGGCATCGTCGAGTCGGTCGACCACGTGTATCACCTGGCTGCCCAGCCCGGAGTGCGCGGCAGCTGGGGGCGAAGCTTCGAGACCTATGCCCGCAACAACGTGCTCGCGACACAGATGCTTCTGGAATGCGCCAAGGACGTCGGAATCGAGCTCGTTCGTGCTCGCCTCCAGCTCTTCGGTCTACGGCGACTCGACCGCGCTACCCATGAGCGAGGAGGCCGAGTGCCGACCCGTTCTCGCCGTACGGGGTGACGAAGCTGGCCTCGGAACACCTGGCGCGGCTCTATGCCCGAAACTTCGGTCTTCCCACGGTGTCACTGCGCTTCTTCACGGTGTATGGGCCGCGGCAGCGACCCGATATGGCTTTCAACAGATTCATCAGGGCGGCGTTGGAGGACCAGCCGATCGAGGTGTTCGGGGATGGCAGCCAAACCCGGGACTTCACCTTCATCTCCGACATCGTGGACGGAATCGTCGCGGCCCCCAGCGCGTCCGCCGGAGCAGTGCTCAACCTCGGCGGAGGATGCCGCGTGTCGCTCGCGGGCGCGTTGGCGGTGCTTGAGGGCGTGATGGGGAAGAAGATCCGTGTGCGTCAGGTCCGGCACGGAAGCGGGGGACGTCAGCCGACACGTGGGCGGCAGTAGAGCGAGCACGCGATGCCATCGGCTTCGAGCCGAAGGTGGACCTCGCGGCCGGTCTGGCTGCCGAGTACCAGTGGTTACTCGAGACGCTGTGAAGACTGAACTCCCGCTGACCCGCGAGTTCGCGGAGTCCAACCGGCGAGCGCGGGAGGGATCGGCCAGGCGTCATGAGGGTGCTCATGGTTGGCGACGATCTTGGGAACGGAGGCGCTGAGCGCCAGCTGGCGCTGCTCGCGGCCTCGCTGCCGGAGCCCTGGTCGGTCACAGTCCTGAGCATGGAGGACGGGCCCTACCGATCGGTGCTCGAGCAGTCCGGCATCGAAGTCGGGATCACCCCGCGGCGCTTCCGGTACGATGTCACGGCTGCGGTCCGAATGTTCCTGGCCGCGTCGAGATCGGGCCCGGACATCGTCCACTCGTGGGGCTGGATGTCTACGGTGGCGATGCTCCCGTACTGTCGCGCACGCAGGGTCCCGCTGCTCGGCACAATCCGTCGCGGCGACCGACCAGCAGGGTAGCTCGCGCGCGGGAGGACTCGAGGCTGTCGCGCTACGACATGATTGTGGCGAACAGCCGAGCGGGTCTCGCTGCGTACGGGATCGCCGAGGACGGCCACGGGCGCGTTGTCTACAACGGCTTCGACCCGGGCCGTCTCGAGGCGGCGGCGGCCGCCGTCGCGGCGCCGCGATGCACGAGGGCACTGTCGTGGTCATGGCCGCGCGGATGCATCCAGCGAAGGACTGGCGGTTGTTCTTCGAGGCCGCTCGGGCGCTTGCCCGCGAGGAGCCAGGCTGGAGGTTCGTTGCGGTGGGCGACGGTCCCGAGCGCGCTACGCTGCTTGCCGAGGCCGCCGACCTCGTCGACGCTGGTGTGATGGAGTTCCCCGAGGGGGGTCTCGAGGTCCTGCCACTGATCGCGGCGGCCGACATCGGTGTGCTCGTGACCGATCCGCGCTACCACGCCGAAGGCTGTTCGAACTCGATCATGGAGTACATGGCCTGCGGACTGCCGGTCGTGTGCACGGACTCCGGGGGCAATCCTGAACTGGTGCCGACGGGGTCACCGGCCTGCTCGTGCCGCCTCAGTGACGTCGGAGGCGCTCGTCTCGGCGCTCCGCACTCTGCGCGAGGACCCGGCCCGTGCCCGCCAAATGGGCCGCGAGGGCGAGCGGCGACTCACGAAGTGCTTCACGGTGGACGCCATGGTTGCCGGGTTCGTATCGGCCTAGAGTCCCTGCTCGGCGGACGGCGGGAGTCAGGTCATAACCAGTCGCAGCCGCGGCCCGCGGACCTGCCGGGCAACATCAACACGAAGGGCGGGGGTTTCATGCGCGTAGAGGAAGACCTCGGTCTCTACTGGAAGACCATGATGAGCGGCGGAGCCTGGCCGAACGAGGGGAACCTCCGGTTCTTCATGGACACTCTCTTTGGGGACACTGATTTCAATGAAGGCGGGTACTCGATATCGGCGGAGGCAGCGGCCTGATCAGCTTCTATGCCGCGTGCAGAGGGGCCCGAGACGTGGTCTGTCTTGAACCTGAAGGTGAAGGAAGCACCCATGGTGCTACAGAGGTCTTCGAGAGGCGGAGAGCGCTGCTGAACTTGGACAACGTCGTGCTCAAGCCGACAACGCTCCAGTCCTTTGAGCCCGATGGTGCGCCCTTTGACATCGTTGTGTCCTGCAACTCCATCAACCACTTGGACGAAGCGGCGTGTATGACGCTGCTGGACGACCCTGCGTCGAGGGCTGTCTACAGGGAGTTGTTCTCGAAGATCAGTGCGCTATCGAGCCGCGGTGCCACGCTGATTGCGTGCGACTGCGCTCGGCACAACTTCTTCGGGAGGCTCGGTATTCGCAATCCATTCGTGCCAACAATCGAGTGGGACAAGCATCAGGCGCCCGAAGTGTGGGCCGACTTGTTCGGTGAGGTGGGCTTCTCGAATCCGAAGATACGTGGACGTCTCCTAATCGGCTGCGGCGATATGGCAGAGTCCTACTCGGCAACCGACCAATGGCCTACTTCTTGAACAGCCACTTCTGTCTGCGTATGGAGAAGCGCTAGCTCGCTCGCATCCATGCGCGTAGCGACGCGGGCAGTTCAGCCGGGACCCTGTCGGCAACACCATGATCGCGGTCGACTGAAGGTTGCGGATCTGAAGGTCCGCCGGAGCGAGGTAAGGGGTTGGCCGCCGCGCTCCGGTGCTCTGGCGTCGAGGCTGGGCGTTGCACGCCGGCTTTCGGACTTGGCAGCCCCAAAGGTGGTGCCGAGTCCGAGCGGATGCGTCGCCCCGAGGACACAAGGACGGATCCTGGCGGATTCCTCAAGATGACCTCTACTCCGCGAAGAATCGGAGACGGAGTTGCTTTCGTTACGAACGGAGCAGCTTCCGCGCGGGCCGCATTCCTGGCGCAGAGCGCATCGAATTCCCCGCACCACGCCTACCTCCCGTTTCTCAAGGGTGGTACGGAACCTGCTCCCCTAGCAGTGTTGCGCCAAGCCCCCGGCGCTCCAACGCCTCCCGACACGGCGGGCCTTCGCGAGTCTCACCCGCGAAGTCTCCGCGCATGCGCCGGATGTGGGCTACGTCACCGTTGCGTGGTCAGGCCGGTGCTCGCGATGACCCGATATCGGAACCGAGTTCCTTGTGTCATCGCGCGGTAGGACGACCCACAACAGGAGGACTGATCATAGTGTCATCTTCGCGGGAGAACTCTCAGCCATGCAGGTGCTGGTCGGGACGAACATGGGTCCGACCTCTCGACCCCGACCGCCAGTCGCCGGTCGCTGACCCTGCGGGCGGGCGCCGTCCTGCTCGCCGTCGCCTCCGTTGCGATGCTGCTGCTCGCCCCCCAGCCCGCGCACGCCGCCGCCGGCGGCTACCCGCGCTTGGCGTTCTGGAACTCCGGGCAGGCCCCGACCACCGAGATGGCCAGGCGCGACTACGCCAAGCTCGCCGAGAGGGACCCTGAGGATCCCCGCGCGGACCGCTCCACCATCCTGGCGCTCAACCCCGCCATGAAGTTCATGTCGGACGGCACCGGCAAGGAGCTGAACTACAGGGTCACGAACAGCGACCCGGCGTTCGAGGCGCGACGCATCGGCGCCATCCCCACCTCGTGGATACTGCTGCAGGTCGGCTCCACGCTGCCGTCCGGCATCACCAGCTCCGTCCGCTCCATCCCCGTGGTCGACGGCAGCAAGTTCCGCACGGGCGACCTGGTCATATGCGGCGACGAGAAGATGTATGTCTCCGCGCTCTCCGGAAACACCCTGACCGTCACCCGCGGCATGGCGGGGTCTGTCGCCGTGTCGCACGCTGCGGGCGCGAGGATCAACCCCGCCGTCTCCGTGTATCCGGGCTCGGTCACCCTCAACATCACACCCGACTGCCCGCTCGGTATGGCCACCGGGCAGTTCGCATCGCCCGTGCCGGAACGGGCCCACGACTGGATGGCTCGCAGGAACGTCGGCTTCTTCAGGGCCCGGGACTACGCCGGCATGGCCCTGGACTGCTGCGAGGAGCACCTGTGGTACTCCTACGGGACGGCCGCCGGCGGACTGATACGCAGCATCGGCACTGTCGCGAACCCCAACGTCGCGGTGTCGGACTACGCGGCGTGGGACGACACCTGGCAGGCGGGGATGCGGGAGCAGTTCGCCCTGATACGCGCGGGCGCCCCCAACGCGGTCATCATCGGCAACGCCAACGCCTCGCCGGACTACTTCGACGGAGCGCTGCTTGAAGGGTATCCCGTGCGGTCCTGGTCTCTGACGAAGTGGAACGACCGCATCGTCGCACGGGCCGCCGGCGTCCACCACCGCTACGCCCTGCTGCAGTGGCAGGCGCTCAGCCGGACCCCGAGTTCCAACACCGTACGCACGGTGGGAACACAGACCGACTACGCCTCCATGCGCTTCGGGCTGTGCACCACCCTGCTCTCCGACGCCTACTACTGGTACTCCGACCCCGGCGCCGACAACCTGTGGTGGTACGACGAGTACGACAACGCAGGGGCGGGGAAGGGCTACCTCGGCCAGCCCACGGGTGCCGCGTACTCGGTCGGATCCGGCAGCTGGCGCCGCAACTACCAGGGCGGCATCGTGCTCGTCAACCCGGGCGACGCGAGCGTCACGATCCCCCTCGGCGGGACGTACAAGAAGATAGCCGGCACGCAGGACCGTGTGGTCAACGACGGCTCCTCCGTGACCGCGGTGACCATTCCCGCGAAGGACGGCATCGTCCTGCTCGCAGCGTCCGACGCCACCGCTCCCTCGGTCAGCATCACCGCGCCTGCGGCCGGTTCGGTCGTCTCCGGCCCGGTCGAACATCACGGCGCTCGCGTCCGACAACACCGCCGTGGCCCGGGTCGAGTTCAGGGTCGACGGGACGCTGCTCCTCAGCGACACCGCCGCCCCGTACGCGACGACCTGGGATGCGACGGCGGCCGCGGCCGGCGCACACACGATCACCGTCACGGCGTACGACGCCGCGGGCAACACCAGGGTCGCGAGCGCGGGCGTCATCGTGCCCACACCTGTTGACATCACGCCTCCGTCGGTGAGCGTCACTTCGCCGACAGCGGGCGCCACCGTCTCGGGGTCGGTCGCCCTCGCCGCCACAGCTTCGGACAACGTCGGCGTCACGCGAGTCTCGCTCAAGGTCGACGGCATCGAACTCTGAGTGCCGACAGCGCGCCGTACACGGCCACCTGGGACCCGCGGCTGCCACGCCGGGCGTGCACACCATCACCGCCAACGCCTACGACGCGGCGGGCAACGTCACGGTCTCGACTGCGTCAGCGTGACCGTCGGGACCCGGTCCGACATGACGCGGCCCTCGGTGAGCGTCACTTCGCCGACAGCGGGCGCCACCGTCTCGGGCTCCGTCACCCTCGCCGCCACGGCTTCGGACAACGTCGGCGTCACGCGAGTCAAGTTCAAGGTCGACGGCATCGAACTTCTGCGCGACTACAGCGCGCCGTACACGGCCACCTGGGACTCGGGTCTGGCCACGCCGGGCGTGCACACCATCACCGCCAACGCCTACGACGCGGCGGGCAACGTCACGGTCTCGACTGCTGTCAGCGTGACCGTCGGGACCTCGGTCTCGACATGACGCCGCCCTCGGTAAGCGTCACTTCACCGATAGCGGGCGCCACCGTCTCGGGGTCCGTCACCCTCGCCGCCACGGCTTCGGACAACGTCGGCGTCACGCGAGTCAAGTTCAAGGTCGACGGCATCGAGCTTCTGCGCGACTACAGCTCGCCGTACACGGCCACCTGGGACTCGGGTCTGGCCACGCCGGGCGTCCACACCATCACCGCCAACGCCTACGACGCCGCGGGCAACGTCACGGTCTCCAAGGCCGTGAGTGTGACCGTGCCCTAGGTGTTGTCTGTCGGGCTACGTCACGTTACGTGGTCGGCCGGTGCTCGCGATGACCCGATATCGGAACTGAGTACCTTGTGTCATCGCGGTAGGCCGACCCACAACCGGAGGACTGATCATTGTGCTATCTTCGCGGGAGAACTCCTCGACCATGGGGGTGCTGGCGGGTACGGACACGAACTCGACCTCTCGACCCCGGACCCCGGTCGCCGGTCGCTGACCCTGCGGGCGGGCGCTGTCCTGCTCGCCGTCGCCTCGGTGGCGATGCTGCTGGCCGCCCCCCAGCCCGCGCACGCCGCCGCCGGCGGCTACCCGCGACTGGCGTTCTGGAACTCCTGGCAGGCCCCGACCACCGAGATGGCCAAGCGCGACTACGCGAAGCTCGCCGAAGCAGATCCGCGAATCCCCGCGCGGACCGCTCCACCATCCTGGCGCTCAACCCCGGCACGAAATTCATGTCGGACGGCACGCGGTAAGGAACTCAACTACAAGGTCTCGAACAGCGACCCGGCCTTCGAGGCGCGACGCATCGGCGCCATCCCCACGTCGTGGATACTGCTGCAGGTCGGCTCCACGCTGCCGTCCGGCATCACCAGCTCCGTCCGCTCCATCCCCGTGGTCGACGGCAGCAAGTTCCGCACGGGCGACCTGGTCATATGCGGCGACGAGAAGATGTATGTCTCCGCGCTCTCCGGAAACACCCTGACCGTCACCCGCGGCATGGCGGGGTCTGTCGCCGTGTCGCACGCTGCGGGCGCGAGGATCAACCCCGCCGTCTCCGTGTATCCGGGCTCGGTCACGCTCAACATCACACCCGACTGCCCGCTCGGGATGGCCACCGGGCAGTTCGCATCGCCCGTGCCCGAACGGGCCCACGACTGGATGGCCCGCAGGAACGTCGGCTTCTTCAGGGCCCGGGACTACGACGGCATGGCCCTGGACTGCTGCGAGGAGCACCTGTGGTACTCCTACGGGACGGCCGCCGGCGGACTGATACGCAGCATCGGCACCGTCGCTGACCCCAACGTCGCGGTGCCGGACTACGCGGCGTGGGACGATACCTGGCAGGCGGGGATGCGGGAGCAGTTCGCCCTGATACGCGCGGGCGCCCCCAACGCGGTCATCATCGGCAACGCCAACGCCTCGCCGGACTACTTCGACGGAGCGCTGCTTGAGCAGTATCCCGCTCGGTCCTGGTCTCTGACGAAGTGGAACGACCGCATCGTCTCACGGGCCGCCGGCATCCACCACCGCTACGCCCTGCTGCAGTGGCAGGCGCTCAGCCGGAACCCGAGCGCCAACACCGTACGCACGATGGGAACACAGACCGACTACGCCTCGATGCGGTTCGGCCTGTGCACCACCCTGCTCTCCGACGCCTACTACTGGTACTCCGACCCCGGCGCCAACAACCTGTGGTGGTACGACGAGTACGACAACGCAGGGGCGGGGAAGGGCTACCTCGGCCAGCCCACGGGCGCCGCGTACTCGGTCGGATCCGGCAGCTGGCGCCGCAACTACCAGGGCGGCATCGTGCTCGTCAACCCGGGCGACGCGAGCGTCACGATCCCCCTCGGCGGGACGTACAAGAAGATAGCCGGCACGCAGGACCGTGTGGTCAACGACGGCTCCTTCGTGACCGCGGTGACCATTCCCGCGAAGGACGGCATCGTCCTGCTCACACCGGGCAAGATGACCGCCACGAAGGTCACGGCGATCAGGAACTCGAGGAACCCTAGGCACGGCAAGAGGGCGACCTTCTCGGCCTATATCGCTCCGGGTTCGGCGGCGGTTTCGGGCACCACGAAGCTGTCCCTCTATCGCTGCGAGACAAAGACAGTGAAGAAGAGGATTCGTGGCAGGTGGAAGAGGGTCAAGGTCAAGTACTGGCGCCTGCGTGCGACCAAGACGATGAGCCCGAGCCCCAGCGGGCGCGTGGCTGCCTCGTACAGGCCGCGCTATGCGGGATCGTGGAAGATGAAGGTGGACTACTCCGGGTCGCTGGGATCTCCGGGTGTCAACGGATACTGGCCCTCCTCGAGGACGAAGACGTTCAGGGTGAAGTAGGTGCACCTCATCGAGGTGCCACGGGCCTTGGCGAAGGAATGCGCTGATCAGTAGGTCCCGGCTTCGTTCCTGCGGGGACCGATCTGCTAGAAGGTAGCGGTTGACCCGTCGCTCCCGTCCGTCGCGGGGCGCTGGCCGCGTGTGCGACTGCGATTGCGGTTGCCCGGCCCGACTCGATTCACTGACCGGCAGAGGTCTGTGGCGCGCAGCCGCGACGTGTGCGGGCGTGCGCGACATGAGGACTCCTCCTGACTGGTCTTGGCCCCGACAGCAACTGACACGGCGGGGTCCTCGGCTCTCAACAACTCTATGGGGGAACCGCAGCTAGCCCGCGACGGCTAGCGCCTTGACTGACCTCCGTGCCCGATGCCAGTTCGATGCTGCGGGCTCCCGCGTGGGCGCCAGGGTCTTGCGGGCGCGAATGACGGCGAGAGCATGCCCGCGCATCTTCGAGAGTGCGCCGCCGACAAACCCTCACCCATCTACCCCAGCAGCCGATGGCGCCTGCCCCGGCGCTGCCTCCGACACCTCCCGATACGGCGGGCCTTCGCGAGTCTCATCCGCGAAGTCTCCGCGCATGCACCGGAATGTGAGCCACGTCACGGTACATGAGTCAAGTCGTGCTCGCGATGACCCGATATCGGAACTGAGTTCCTTGTGTCATCGCGCGGTAGGACGACCCACAACAGGAGGACTGATCATAGTGTCATCTTCGCGGGAGAACTCCTCGGCCATGGAGGTCGTGGTCGGGACGAACATGGGTCCGACCTCTCGACCCCGGACCGCCGGTCGCCGGTCGCTGACCCTGCGGGCGGGCGCCGTCCTGCTCGCCGTCGCCTCGGTGGCGATGCTGCTGGTCGCCCCCCAGCCCGCGCACGCCGCCGCCGGCGGCTACCCGCGCTTGGCGTTCTGGAACTCCGGGCAGGCCCCGACCACCGAGATGGCCAGGCGCGACTACGCCAAGCTCGCCGAGAGGGATCCTGAGGATCCCCGCGCGGACCGCTCCACCATCCTGGCGCTCAACCCCGCCATGAAGTTCATGTCGGACGGCACCGGCAAGGAGCTGAACTACCGGGTCACGAACAGCGACCCGGCCTTCGAGGCGCGACGCATCGGCGCCATCCCCACGTCGTGGATACTGCTGCAGGTCGGCTCCACGCTGCCTTCCGGCATCACCAGCTCCGTCCGCTCCATCCCCGTGGTCGACGGCAGCAAGTTCCGCACGGGCGACCTGGTCATATGCGGCGACGAGAAGATGTATGTCTCCGCGCTCTCCGGAAACACCCTGACCGTCACCCGCGGCATGGCGGGGTCTGTCGCCGTGTCGCACGCTGCGGGCGCGAGGATCAACCCCGCCGTCTCCGTGTATCCGGGCTCGGTCACGCTCAACATCACGCCCGACTGCCCGCTCGGGATGGCCACCGGGCAGTTCGCATCGCCCGTGCCCGAACGGGCCCACGACTGGATGGCCCGCAGGAACGTCGGCTTCTTCAAGGCCCGGGACTACGCCGGCATGGCCCTGGACTGCTGCGAGGAGCACCTGTGGTACTCCTACGGGACGGCCGCCGGTGGACTGATACGCAGCATCGGCACTGTCGCGAACCCCAACGTCGCGGTGCCGGACTACGCGGCGTGGGACGATACCTGGCAGGCGGGGATGCGGGAGCAGTTCGCCCTGATTCGCGCGGGCGCCCCCAACGCGGTCATCATCGGCAACGCCAACGCCTCGCCGGACTACTTCGACGGAGCGCTGCTTGAAGGGTATCCCGTGCGGTCCTGGTCTCTGACGAAGTGGAACGACCGCATCGTCGCACGGGCCGCCGGCGTCCACCACCGCTACGCCCTGCTGCAGTGGCAGGCGCTCAGCCGGAACCCGAGTTCCAACACCGTGCGCACGGTGGGAACACAGACCGACTACGCCTCCATGCGCTTCGGCCTGTGCACCACCCTGCTCTCCGACGCCTACTACTGGTACTCCGACCCCGGCGCCGACAACCTGTGGTGGTACGACGAGTACGACAACGCAGGGGCGGGGAAGGGCTACCTCGGCCAGCCCATGGGCGCCGCGTACTCGGTCGGCGCGAACAGCTGGCGTCGCAACTACCAGGGCGGCATCGTGCTCGTCAACCCGGGCGACGCGAGCGTCACGATCCCCCTCGGCGGGACGTACAAGAAGATAGCCGGCACGCAGGACCGTGTGGTCAACGACGGCTCCTCCGTGACCGCGGTGACCATTCCCGCGAAGGACGGCATCGTCCTGCTCGCAGCGTCCGACGCCACCGCTCCCTCGGTCAGCATCACCGCGCCTGCGGCCGGTTCGGTCGTCTCCGGCCCGGTCAACATCACGGCGCTCGCGTCCGACAACACCGCCGTGGCCCGGGTCGAGTTCAGGGTCGACGGGACGCTGCTCCTCAGCGACACCGCCGCCCCGTACGCGGCGACCTGGGACGCGACGGCGGCCGCGGCCGGTGCACACACGATCACCGTCACGGCGTACGACGCCGCGGGCAACACCAGGGTCGCGAGCGCGGGCGTCATCGTGCCCGTACCGGTGAGCAGTACGGCTCCGATCGCCAAGTCGGACGCCTACTCGACAGCCAACTCTACGACGCTCACGGTTTCGGCGCCGGGGCTGCTCGGCAATGACATCGATCCCGAAGGCTGCGTATTGAGCGCCTCGGCGGTGAGTCAACCCGCCCACGGCACGCTGATCTTGGCCGCTGACGGATCCTTCACCTATACGCCCGCCGCTGGATTCTCGGGCATCGATTCGTTCACCTACACCGCGTACGATGGGACGGAGTTCTCGACCGCTACAGAGGTCTCAGTCAGTGTGGCGGCAGCACAGGTGAACGTTACGGACAATCCGACGATCGTGAAGAAGCCGGCCGTCAAGCGGGTAAGCAGGAGAAAGACCTACAGCTTCTCTGGCACAGTGCAGCTCGGCTCTGCAGCCACGGCGGTTTCGACCTCCTACTCGGGAGTGAGTACGGCTTCAACGCCGGTCGTGATCGAGGTGCGGGTCGAACGCTACGTCAGGAAGCACTGGCGCGTGTACAAACGGCTGCGCGTTGTTAGTTCGTCGCCGCGGTACTCGATTCGCACTCCGCTTCGGTCAGGAAAGTATCGTGCGCGGACGCTGGTCTCGGGCGGAAACGTGCCAGCGGCGAGGTCCGCCAGGACGAGATCCTTCCGGGTGCGCTGACGCGCATTACGGAGCGCATGTCGAAGCTCGTTCCCCGTGCTCATCCGAGCGACGCCAGGGACTGACCTGGCGTCGCTCGATGCGTGACGGTGAGCATGACTGCGCGTTCAACGGCCTCGGCGTTCTGGTGCGACGGGGCGGAATGGGCTCTCGCTCGCGTTGCCGATGGTCTACTCTAGTATCAGGTGTTATCGCCGCTCAGGATGGAGTCGGCCGGGGGTTGCGCGTGTGAATACGACAGCTCAGTCACTTCGTGACAGGGAGAGACCGTGAAGCAAGTGGCGCAGAACTTCAAGACTGGCGTCGTCTCCGTCGAAGAGGTGCCGGAACCTGTTCTGAGTGCTGGGTGCGTCTTGGTGCGAAATGCGTGGTCCGTGGTCAGCGCTGGCACCGAGAAGTCCAAGATCGATCTCGGTCGCAAGTCCCTTCTCGGCAAGGCGCAGGCGCGCCCGGACTTGGTGCGCCAGGTGGTAGACAAAGTCAGAAGCCAGGGCCTGGGTCCCACGATCGACACGGTCCGCGGGCGTCTCGATTCGCTCAGTCCGCTTGGTTACTCCAGTGCGGGAGAAGTGGCAGCCGTCGCACCGGATGTGACGGGGCTGAAAGTCGGGGACCGGGTGGCCTGTGCCGGCGGCGCTCAAGCTTTTCACGCGGGCGTCGTGTGCGTGCCGAGAAACCTGTGCGCCGTTCTGCCCGCGAACGTGAGTACTGAGCACGGGGCCTACGCCACGATCGGCGCCATAGCCCTACAGGGTATTCGCCAGGCCGATGTTCGAGTTGGAGAGCGGGTTCTGGTCATCGGGTTGGGGCTTGTCGGACAGCTCACCGTCCAGATGCTCAAGGCCGGCGGATGTCAGGTCGCCGGTGCGGATGTGTCGCCTCGCCAGCTCGCGCTCGCCGAGGCCAGCCGATGTGATCTCGCCGTGGACGCCTCAGAGGGATCGACCGCCGCGCGACTTCTTGCATGGACATCGGACGCGGGTTTCGATGCGATCATCATAACGGCGGCCACCAAGGACAACACTCCGTTCCTGCTCGCAGCGGCTGTGGCGAGGGACCGGGCCAGGATCGTCCTCGTTGGAGACGTTCGAATCGACATCCCCCGAGCGCTGCTCTACGACAAGGAACTGAGCATCGTGTTGTCGCGCTCCTACGGTCCCGGCAGGTACGACCCTCAATACGAGGAGCACGGACACGACTATCCGATCGGCTACGTTCGATGGACCGAGCAGCGCAACATGGTGGCGTTCCTGGAAATGGTGGCTGCCGGAGGCGTCCAGTTGGATCATCTGACGTCGCATCGCTTTGACGTCGAAGACGCGCCGCAGGCCTATGAGCTGCTGGCCACAGGGTCTGAACCCTACGCAGGCATACTGCTTCGGTATCCAGAACCTACGCACGCTTCCCCGGTCAAGACTGAGTCTCATGAGGTAGGTAGCGGTCGGCCCGGGGTCGAGGTGATCGGGGCTGGTAGCTTCGCGAGCCGAGTGCTCGTTCCGGCTTTGAAGGCGTCGGGGCAGCTCGAACTCGACGCCGTGGTCTCCGCCCGGGGACTGTCTGCTGTGGACATGGCGAAGAAGGCTGGGTTCCGGGCCGCCGAGTCCGATCCCGCCGTGGCCTTCGGGCGACCAGGTGCCGGTGCCGCTGTCATCGCCACGCGTCACGATTCGCATGCGGCCCTGGCCGAGGCCGCCATGCGCGCCGGGCTCGACGTGTTCGTCGAGAAGCCGCTCTGCATCGTTCCCGCGGAGCTGTTCAAGCTGGTCGCAGCGCAGCGGGAGACGGGCAGGTTGTGCATGGCTGGCTTCAATCGCCGGTTCGCTCCAGCTACGCGCATCCTGCAAGGAGTACGACGCGCAACGAGCCGACCGGTCCAGTGCGTGATTCGTGTGAATGCCGGGAGAATCCCGTCCACGCACTGGATACACGATCCTGCGGTCGGCGGGGGACGAATCGTCGGTGAAGTGTGTCACTTCGTGGATCTGGCCGCTGCGATCGTTCAATCACCGATTGCGCGGGTCTCGGCGGCCGCCTTGGAGACTGCGGCAAGTGCCACAACGGCCGATTCGCTCTCCGTCCAGCTTGGTCACGTCGACGGATCGGTCACGACGCTGGTATACACCGCTGAAGGTGACTCGAGAATGCCGAAGGAGCGCGTGGAGTTGTTCGCCGACGGTACGGCAGCCGTGATCGATGACTTCCGTGAGGTGCGAACGTTCCGGGGTGGAAAGACGTCGGTCGTCCGGTCGCGTGGCCAGGACAAGGGCCATCGGGCCGAGATCGCAGCTTTCGCCCATGCGGTGACGGCCTCGGAAAGGGTCGACGAGCTCACGTTCGCAGACTGCGTCGACAGCACATGGGCTACCTTTGCTGTGGTCGAATCGCTGCGGACAGGTCGGTCGGTCGACACGGCCGCATACCGCTCGTCCCTGCAGGGCCTTGAGTAGTCCAGCTGCGGACACACCTCTCGGACTCGCGAGAGACGCTCGCCATTCTGGCTCGCCTCGAGTCCCTGGGGTTCGCGCGGTTGGGACCCCTACGACGGGCTGAACGCCCGCGCGAGATGCCGCGATTCGCTGTTGCATCGCACCGCCGCCAGCAGATCGTCGCGCAGCTGCTGAAGCGCTCGCCGGACGTCGTCAGGCGGGCGCTCGCGGTGCCCAAGGCCGTGTCGGCCTACACGCTCGGGCACGTGCTGATGGCGTACGCGCGGCTGCACTCCGCCGGTCTCCTGCCCGATGCCGGGCAGAGGGCGGAGCACGTCCTGCAGCATGCTGCAGGGACGCATCGCTTGCCGGGGTGGTCGGGCGCCTGCTGGGGGTATCACTTCGACGTGCGGACGCGCTTCGGCGGCTACGACGCGAACACTCCGAACGCGATCGTGACGTCGTTCGTCGCGAAAGGCATCGCGGAGGCGACCCGGGCCGGTCTCGATCGACGGGCGGGACTCCTCGCAGGCGCGTGCGACGTTCATCACCCAAGACCTCGCCCGAATACGAGGACGATCGCGGGCTTTGCTTCCTGTACACCCCGGATGCAACGGCGTGATCCACAACGCCAACGCGCTCTGTGCTCAGGTGCTGGCGCTCGGGGCCGACGGTTGCGGGACTGCCGACTCTGGACGACGCTGTGCTCGTCGGCGCGGCACACGGCGTCATACCAGCGTCCCGACGGCGCATGGCCGTACGCCGAGGCAGCCAACGGCCGCTGGGTCGACAGCTTCCACACGGGCTTCGTTCTCGAGAGCCTGCACGCCGTGGCCGAGGCGGCCGACGACGACGCGTTGCGCAGCGGCGTCCGCAAGGGCATGGGCTACTACATGGAGCGGTTCTTCGATCCGGATGGTGCGCCCCGCTACTACGACACGCGGCCGCTGCCCTACGACGTGCTGTCGGCGGCCGAGGGAATCGAGGTGCTGACGACCCTCGGCGATCTCGACGATCGGGCCGCCGCTGTATGCGACCGGCTGGTTCGCGTGGACGTCGGCGCATCTGGTGGACGAGTCTGGCCGGGTCGCCTATCGCCGCGGTCGTCGTCTTCACCGACCGCCGCGAGTTCCCCCGATGGTCGGGTGCGCCGCTGTGCTCTGCCATGGCTGCGCGATGCGCGTCCCTTGCAGCGGAGGGCAGTCGGTGTTGAGCCGGAATCCGCTACATCACGCGATTGCGTTCTGGAAGCCGATCATGGAGGCTTCGGAACTCGATGCGCTTGCGCGATACGCCGTCCCCGGGGAGCAGCCTGAGCCGGGAATCAATGTCTGGACGACGAGCGGGGCTCCGGCTCCGTACGTCGTGCTGCACGGCCAGACGCAGTTCTCGCTGTTCGCGGCGGTTCATCCGATCGAGACAGTGCCCGATTCGGCCGAGGTCGTCGCCGAGATTCTGGACCAGATGCCGGCGAACACCACTCCTACGTGCTGTGGTTCCCTTCGAACCGGTCGCTGGTCGTGCCCTTCGATCCCAACGCGGCCGATCGAGGCCTTCTGGTACGAGGAGTACGTACCTCGGGAGAAGCGCACCGCTCTTGCCCAAGGCGGTGCTCTGCGCTGTACTACTCCGTCCTCAAGCCGCTTCTTCATCCTCGCGTCAAGTACCTGCTGCGCAGGCTGCGTGGCTCGTCGGGCGTACGCAGGAGAGCGACTCCTGGAATGGCCGGCCGACGACAGTCTCGATCGGCTGCAGCGCTTCCTCCTCGGCCTCATCATGCTGGCGTCGGAGCGCGCGAGCTGCAGTTCGGCTGGTTCTGGCCGAACAAGAGCCCGTGGGCCGTCGTGTTGACGCATGACGTGGAGACTGCCGACGGGCTCGCGAACGCCCATCGGGTCGCGGAAATGGAGCGCGCGAGGGGCCTGCGCTCCTCGTTCAACCTGGTGCCTCTCGACTACCCGGCGTCGGGCTCCATCGTTGCGGGAGCTGCGGGACGACGGTTTCGAGATCGGAGTCCACGGCTACACCCATGACGGGATGCTCTTCTCCTCGTGGCGGACCTTCGTGCAGCGCGTCGTCACCATCAACGAGTTCGGTCGCCAGTTGGGAGCCTCAGGGTTCAGGTCACCGGCGACCTATCGGAACCAGCAGTGGTTCCACATGCTCGGGTTCGAGTACGACTCCTCGGTGGCGGACACGGCCCCGTTCGAGCCGCAGCCCGGGGGGTGCGCATCGCTGTTCCCCTTCCAGGTCGACGGCGGTCTGATCGAGCTGCCCGGTCACCCTCGCGCAGGACCACACCCTCTTCGGTCTGCTCGGGGAGACCACCGCGCAGACATGGCTGACGAAGCTGCGCCAGATCAAGAAGGCCAATGGGATGGCCTGCGTGCTCACGCACCCCGACCCCGCGGCGGGCTACGTCGGGCTGCCGGAGAACGAAAGGCACTACGCCGAGCTGCTCGACACGATCGTTGCGTCCGGAGCATGGATCCCGCTTCCGCGCGAACTCGCGCGGTGGTGGCGGACGCGCATGCTCACTCCGGCGACGAGTGGGAGAGCCTCGAGGGCGGCTCGGTTGGCATGGCGATTCTCGAGAGCTCCGGCCAGGTCGAGGTCGTCCCGCCCGCGCGCGTCGAGACAGCGCCCGTCGGGCCGCACGGAGGGCGGCGACACGATCCGAGAAGCCGATTCGCGTGTGGATCGACATGGCCAACTCGCCGCACGTCCAGTTCTTCGGGCCGATCATCCGGGAGATCGAGGCCAGGGGACACTCGGTCATCATCACGGCCCGTGACTACGCCCAGACAGTGGAGCTCTTGGATCGCGCCGGCCTTGACGTACACGGCGATCGGCCACCATGGGGGCAAGAGCAGCATCGGCAAGCTCTGGCGATCGAGAGCGTGCCCGGGCGCTTGCCTCGCATGCGCGCGTCAGCAGGAGTGCGGACATCGCCGTTCACCACAACTCGTATGCGCAGTCGATTCGCGGCGCGGTCGCTGCGGATTCCCTCGGTGACCCTCATGGACTACGAGTACCAGCCTGCGAATCACGTGAGCTTCCGGCTGTCCGACCTCATCCTCGTGCCCGAAAGCATCCCTGCGCCGTCGCTCGCCCGTATGGAGCGGGTTGGCGCCTCCGCCGCTACCCCGGGCTCAAGGAGGACTTCTACGTCGCCAGCATGGTTGGCGGGGGCGCGGAAGAGCTCGAATCGAGGGGCTGGATCCGCAGCTGCCGCTGCTCGTGCTCCGGCCGCCCCCCGATCTGGCGATGTATCATCGGATCGAGAACACCCTGTGGGCCCCCATGCTCGCAGTACCTCGCAGCGCAGCGCAAGGCCGAGGTGCTCGTGGTTCCGCGGACGAAGGAACAGGCGGCCAGACTGGCCGGGCAGGGCTCGGACGGGGTCTTCATCGCCGACAAGGCGATAGACCCCGCGACGCTTCTGCTTCATGCGGACGGCGTCATAACAGCGGGCGGGACGATGGCGAGAGAGGCGGCCGCCCTGGGCATTCCCGCCTACACGGTATTCGCCGGTCGCCAGGGAGCGGGTGGAAGCGAGTCTCATCAGGGAGGGCCGGCTGGTGGAGCTCGCGTCCGCTGATGACTTCCACCTGATCTCGCTCGAGAAGTGCGAGCGACATGATGCGACCAGCATCGCAGCGAGAGCGTGAGCGGGTCGAGTGGCTCGTCGACATCATCGTGGAGGCGGCCAGGGCAGGTAGAGGGAGAGGTCACGTGAGACGATCAGGCCGGTCGCAGCCGCATGAAGAGGACTCAGATGCGCAGCGATAGACCGGGCGTCGTCGTCATCGGTGGCGACTTCCAAGGGGTCGGCGTTCTGCGCAGCCTCGGGCGGCGCGGCGTGCCGACGTTCCTCGTCGACAGCGAGCTGAGTATCGGCAGGTTCTCGCGCCACCGGGGCGGGTATGCGACCTGCTCCGCCTGCGAGCGCCGAGGACGGCTCGGCGCTGGTTGACTTCCTGCTGTCGCTCGCCGAGACGGAAGGGCTCAGAGGCTGGGTGCTCTTCCCGACCAGCGACGAGACGGTCCGGGCCCTGTCGCTCGGCAAGGCCCGGCTGGAGCCGACATACCGGGTGCCCGTCCCGGACTGGGAGACGATTCGCGTGTTCGCCGAGAAGCGGCGAGACCCACGAGCTGGCTGCGAGGCTCGGGATACCGGCACCGCGCACGCGCTATCCGCGCAGCACGGAGGAGCTCGCTGCGCTCGACCTTCCCTACCCCGTGATCGTCAAGCCGCTCTCCAGGGACCCGTTCTACGCCCGGACTCGCCGCAAGGCCGTGCGCGCCGACGACGAGCAGGAGCTCGCCCGAGTCTGGGAGTGGGCGTGCGGCGTGGTTCCGCCGTCAGAGCTGATGGTGCAGGAGCTCATCCCCGGCGGGGCAGCCGTGCTGTACTCACTCGGTTGCCAGTTCTCCGGCGGGCGGCTGAGAGGTCATGTCGTGGCGCATCGACGCGCCAGCACCCGATGGATTTCGGTCGCGCGACGACGCTCGCCGAGACCGTCGATATTCCCGAACTCGAGGTGCTCGGTTCGAGGTTCCTGCTCGCTGCGGGGTACGAGGGCCTGGCGGAGGTCGAGTTCATGCTCGACACGCGCGACAACACGTACAAGCTGCTCGAGGTGAATCCGCGGGTGTGGGGGTGGCATACTCTCGCGGGCCGTGCCGGGGTCGACCTGCCCTTCCTCTTCTACCAAGACGTCGTCGGCGAGCACGACGGCCGACATCACCGGCGTTCGCGACGGGCGTGAAGTGGCTGCGCCCGATCACGGACGTGCCGACGGCGCTCGTCGGAGATACTCCACCGCGGCTCGGCGTTCGCGAGTACTTCTCCTCGATTCGGGGACCGAAGGTGCTCGCGCCTGCTCCGTCATGGGACGATCCGGCGCCGTTCGTGGTGGAGTTCCTCCTCATTCCGTATCTTTGGTACAAACGGGGGTTCTAGACGATGACATGGACAAGCGCACTGGTCGGTATCGGAGTCGCGGCGGTCCTGCTGGTGCCGCTTGCTCTCAAGTGGCAGCTTCCGATGCGCGTCGTGGGTGCCTGGATCGTGGTGGTGGGCGCGGTTTCGGGCGCCGCGTGGGCGGCAGTGTTGGGGCAGGGGACGCTCTCGTGGCTTGGCTGCTCGCGCAGATCGTCACGGTCGGCATGTTGAGCGCCGCCGGAGCGGCTGCTGCGTTCTTCAGGGATCCCGAGCGCGTCTCTCCCGACACGCCGGGCGCGATCGTGTCGCCCGCTGACGGCACCGTCATCTACGTGCGGCGATTCAGCGCAGGGGAGGCACCGCCGATCGAGAAGCAAGGGAGACCGCTCGACGTGCGGGAGCTTGCGAACGTCGAGGTGGGGGAGGCGGGTCATCTGATCGGAATCGGCATGCACCTGCTGAACGTCCATGTGAACAGGGCGCCGGTTGGCGGGCGCGTGCGTCTCGCTCGTACACACGCCCGGGACGTTTCGTCTCGCTCAAGCGCGAGGAAGCGACGACCGATGAACGAACGATTCACGACGGTGATAGACGGAGAGCGGACGCGGGTCGTGGTCGTACAGATCGCCTCGCGCCTCGTCCGGCGGATCGTGAGCTACCTGGCGGCCGACCAGGACGTGGTCATCGGGCAGCGAATCGGCATGATCAAGTTCGGCTCGCAGGTGGACGTGATTCTTCCCGACTCGGATGCGCTGGAGCTGCGCGTGAAGCCCGGCGACATCGTGCGGGCGGGGGTCTCCGTCCTGGGGTTCGTCGAGGACGCACGGAGCATCGAAGGACTGACGATGCGGTCGGACTCGTCCGCGGACTCCCTCGGACAGACTCACTCGCTCTCGGTCCTCATGATCGCCTCGAGGTGGCCGACGATGTCTTGAAGGCGGGCCGAGGCCTTGCTGTCCGGTTGCCCGTCCTTGTCGCGCGGTCGAGCGGAATCTTGGTCCAGACTTCCTCGGGGGTCCTGACCACCACCAGGCGTCCATCCTGCTCGAGGCCCCGATCGACGGCACCGATGCTTCGCCGCGGAAGATGCTGTACACGGGCACGCCCGAGGGCAGCGGCCTCGCGGTTCATCGTCCCGCCGCCGCTCACCACGAGGTCGGAGAACCAGATGAGGTTCAATCCGTCCACCGCCTCTCGGCGGCACGACGGTCTTGCCGTTCAAGAACCAGTCCGGGTGAGCTCGCACGAAGGAGGCTGTTCCTGTCGCTGCATTTCGCGGCACCAGGACAACGCGGATTCCGTCGCGCTTGCAGAGAGCCGCGACATGAGTTCCACGAGCAGGACGTCGCTGCCTCGGATTGTGGTAGTGGGCTTCGTTCGCCGGCGGCCTGACCAGCGACGATGGTCTCGTCGTCGCGCAAGACCCAGCTCCGCCAGTATCGACGGAGTCCGGCTTGAAACCAGGCACGTAGACGTCCTCCTTGATTCCTCGGTAGTACTTGACGCGCTTGACCATTGACGTCGATGACCGCTCGTCTGAGAGCGCCTCCGGCACGATCGCCCACTTGGGCCAGCCCAGCTGGGATTGTCCGCGCGTACTCGTAGTCGGTGATGAGGACGGTCGGAACCCGCAGCAGATTGCCGAGCAGAATCTGCGCGCGAGAGCCGTGTGACAGCGCAAGGTCGGGCTTCTCGCGCAGGTAGAACGGCAGGAGCTGGGCCGAACGCCAGAACAGACCGATGATCTTCCTGACGCGGTTCTTGCCGTAGTGGCGGCCGATCTTCGTGTACGGCAGCCCCATCTGGTCTGCCAGCTCGCACACCTGAAAGGCATCGCGTGCGGTCAGGACCACCTGTGTGACCCCGGCGTTCCAGCTCCTCGATGATCGGCACGAAGAAGGGCACATGGGGAGTGTTGTCGAGGTCGATCCAGATCTTCATGCCCAGTCACCCGATCGCATCCCTAGAGCCGGAAATCGACGCCGTCGTCGATCGGGTAGCAGCGATGACAGGTGGCGCATTCGAGGCCTGATCCGGATCGGCGACGTCCCCACCGCAGGCCGGGCACTGGAAGAGACGTCGATCGAGTCTCCGTGGCTGAAGGTCGTTGCCACCCTCCGCGAGCGACCTGCCGATGAGCCATGGGGCGAGCTTGAACCTGCCCATGAAACGGGCCCAGCCCACCTCGCGCCCGCCGGCTCCGGACCGCCCCAACTTGTCCGTGGCTCTGCCAACGGCGTGCACTAGGGCCGTCCCTTGGTACTCCGGCGGCGAGAACCCCGCGTCGCGCATGGTCGTGTCGACCCTCTCGGGTGGCGCGATATCAGGTGGGCACGGGTTCGGTGGGCTCTCAATGAGAAGGGATTCGCGTGCCCCCTGGGCCGCGAAGTAGCGGGGGATTCTCTTCGCGTTGCGCTTGTTGTGGTACGAGAAGACCAGTCTCCCGTCTCCGCGCCGATGACCCGACGCACTTCCTCGAGGGTGCCCTCGAGATCATGGACGTGCTGAAGCACCCGAATGGTCAGGACGCAGTCGAAGGACGCAGCCTTGAAGGGCAGGCGCGCTATGTCTGCGGCGACGAGTATGGCCCTGTCCCCCAGCGGCGGCTGCGGGCGTCGCGCAGGAGCGAGAGCGAGCCGTCGCAGAGAACGACTGGTCGAATCGGTCGAGGTAGCAGGGCGCCAGCCGCCCGTAACCACACCCGAGGTCGAGGATCCGGCGCCCGGAAGCCGGCAGCATGTCGGAGAGATGATGCCGCTCGAGAGCGTCCTGCCGTCCCAGCCGGGGTCCTCCCAGAACTCCTGGTACTCGATGCCCTCATAGAGGGAGTGGCTCTTCTCCGCAGGCGGGAACCCGTCGGGCAGTGCCTTTGCCATGGCTACCTCCGCGGTGGCCGGCTCTCATCGCACAGCAGAATGCCCACTTGGTCCGCGGGCCAGGTAGTCTCGCTAGGGGATCGGCACGTGCTCAGTCGATCCACTCGGCGAGTGCCGCCATCGTGACCTCCCGTAGCTGCGTGCGCTCACAGAGTAGCATCTAACTGCGCGGGTCCAGGCCTCGTGCGGCGCAAGTCCGCCTCGGCCTGACCGAGCACGCTGTCCGCGCTGACGTGCTGACCGGACCGTTGGCGAGTAGCCTATCGGTTCGCTATCGTGCGAAATGGAAATAGCGGTCGATAGACTCAGAGCGTCGCTCTGGCTGATGGTCGGGCGTCCCCGGCAGTCACCGGTGGCTCAGGTATGGCGTGTAGCGTACCTCTGAGAACGAGGGGAAGCCAGTGAGAGAAGACTCGGTCGCACTTGAAGAAGAACGGTTGCGCGGAATCGAGGTGGTCGAGGACTACCCGAGCTTCCACGAAAGGCACCGCATCTTCCCGGCGCTCTTCGAGGATCGGCGGCACAAGCGGATACTCGATGTGGCTGCGGGAGTGGGTTGCGCCGCTCAGAGGATCCAAGACGAACTACCCGGCCGAACTGGTCTGCAACGACGCCAGCCCCACGGCCCTCAAGGTGCTCGAGAAGATGGGGCTGAATACCGTCTCGTTCGACCTTGACGATGAGAAGCAGCCGTTTCCCTTCGCGGATGGCAGCTTCGATGCCGTCGTCGCTCTGGCGACCATCGAGCACATGATCAACGTCGATCACTTCGTGGAGGAGATCCACCGCATTCTGGCCGACGACGGCTACTTCTACGTGTCGGCGCCCAACTACACCGGGCTCACCTACGTGCTGCCCTTCCTGCTCAGGGCAGGACATTCCACGACCCGCTGGTCTCCTGCAGGGACGTCGCGCTACGAGTTCTACGCTCACGTGCGCTACTTCACGTATCGGACGCTGCTGGAGTACGTCAGCTCGTTCGGCTTCGTCCCCGAGGCCGTCTACCTGGCTGTTCCCGAGGGCAGCACCCACTATCGCGATCTGTACGAGCGGTCGAAGACCAGGGCGCTTGCGTACAGGTACTCGATGAAGACGTTCTACACGCTCTTCTCTCCGCGGTGGGCGGCCGAACCCGTCCTGTGCTTCAGGAAGGGCTCCGGCGGCGCAGGCGATCGCAAGCCGCGGAAGGTGGTGCTCTGATCCGTGCGCGAGACGGCGACTGAGCCCGCACGCTTAGGATGCGCGGGGCCGCCGAAAGGCCGTCTTGGCCAGGCGACTGCACCTGCTTGCGGAACGGCTTCGGGTCTCGTGCAATCGGGAATCGCAAACACGTGGGGGCTGAAGTACGGCTTGAGGTACTGCATCAGGGAGTATCGTTCTCTGGAGAAGATACCCGGGCTGCACGCTGATGTCCCTGAGGATGTCGATCCAGTACATGCCCGTCTCGATAGTCGGCAGGCTGACGGCAGCTTGCCGTGAACCAGGTGCTCGTAGTGGATCCAGGGGAAGTTGATGCCGCAGCGCACGGCCAGGAGCGAGGACAGGTTGTGGCGGCCGTTGACTTCCATGAGCTTGTAGACGCCATCGCGCGGGTCCCTCTTGAACTCGGTGCAGGCGTAGCCATCGAAGCCCATCGCCTGGAGGATCCTGCGTCCCGGTTCGATGACCTCGGGGACGTGCGCGCTCATGTTGCAGCAGGGAGACCCGGTGTCGCGCGGAGCGTTCCTTATCTTCGCTGCGGTGAACTCGACCAGCGTCTCGCCGCCCCACGAGTACGAGTTGTAGTTCACTCCCTGTGCGGAGTCACCGGGAATGAACTCCTGCAGCATGACCTCGAATCCCGCGTCGGTTGCCTCCCGATAGGCGGCAAGCATCTGGTCGAGGTCGTCCGCCTTGACCATCTTCCTTCGGAACACCTCGAAGTACTGATGGCCTTGAGAGGGCTTCACGAGGCAGGGGTACTGGACCGTCTGCGCGTATCGCTCGACGTCCTCGATGGAATGCGGGACAGCTGTCTTGGGGGCGGGCACGCCGGCCTGCTCTGCCAGGGCGTACGTGTACTTCTTGTCGACGAACAGCTTCGTGATCTCCCAGTCCGTGCATGCCAACGACGTAGTGGCGCTCCAGCAGGCTCTTGTGTCGCGAGACCGCCGCGAGTGTCGCGTCGGATGACGGCACCAAGAAGCTGCCCTCGAAGCGAGCCGCGCAGTCCACCAGGAACTCGATGAACTCGTCTTCTGGTCCTCCGGGTGAGGGGCGCGGATGCTCTCGCTCACGTACTTCGAGACGTGCCCCATGTCCTTGTCATCGTAGTAGACGGCGATGACAGGGACTCCCATGACTCCCGAGCGCACGTATCACTCCCAGCCCGACGGTATGCGACCCCGAGTACGAGAGCTGGCTCCATGTTCTGCTCCATACCAGTGGTATCGGCACGGTTTCCTGCTAGCAAGACTACCGTATGTACCGTCCTCACCGTCAGGCGTTCGATTCCTCGCACTACCCGGGCTCCACTCAGGAGCGATGCGTCCGACCGTCTGCTATAATCCCTCGGCGCGTGCGCCGTATTCAGCCGCGCTTGGGCATACTCTGTGCGAACCCGCCGACACACGACTCCGGAGCTGACTCATGGCCGTAAAGAACACGTCCGTCTTCTCACCCGACGCCGACAAGGCCGCAACTGCGGAAGCCGCGCTCACCGATCCGAAGCTGCTGGCGTCGGTCGTCGACGCGCTCGCGGGCGAGGACCGTCGTTCTCGGCAGGTCGCAGCGAGCGTCGTGAACCTCGTGGCCGCCGAGAAGCCCGCGCTGCTCAAGGACTACGCGCCTCAGCTCGCCGACGCGCTGCACCGGCCCGAGTCCCAGACTCGCTGGGAGGTGCTCGGCACGTTCGAGGCGTTGGTGCCGGTGGATGCCCGCCTCGTCGACAAGACGCTTCCCGCCGTCGAGACGGCGCTGCACGACGAGGAGTCCGGCGTCGTTCGCCTGGCGGCGTTCCGCCTGCTGTGCACGTACGGTGCGACGACCGCCCGCCGTTCCGAGAAGGTGTGGCCCTGGATCGACGAGGCGATTCGCTGCTACCACGGCGACGCCGAGTTCCCCGCCATGCTGGTGGCGGTTCTCGCACTGGTGCAGGGCGCTGCGACCGACGAGGTGAAGATCGCGGCCGCCGACCGCATGGAGTTCGACGCCGACTTCGCCAAGGGACTCCTCAAGCGTCGCGCGTCGAGCATCGTGGCGGCCGCCCCCAAGCACCGGAAGCGCAAGAAGCCGCTTCCGGAGTAGTCGCGGGCCGCACTCGGCCGTCGGTCATTCCCTTCGCGTACAATCACACTCGCGCGGCGAGCTTGTTCTCGCACGCGTTCTGATCCGCCGAGGCGGGCGCTGTGACCCGTCCCGACACCCAGGAGGCACCACGAATGGCCAAGCACACCGTTACCCTCATTCCCGGCGACGGCATCGGGCCTGAGATCACGACGGCGATGCGCCGCGTCGTCGACGCGACCGGCGTCGACATCGAGTGGGAGATCGCTGATGCCGGCGAGCACGTGATGGCGGAGTTCGGCACGCCGCTGCCCGACCACGTCATCGAGTCGGTCCGCAAGAACAAGGTCGCCATCAAGGGCCCGGTCACGACGCCGGTAGGCACGGGCTTCCGCAGCGTCAACGTGGCGCTTCGCAAAGTCCTCGACCTCTACGTGAACCTTCGTCCGGCGTTCTCGATCCCGGGAACCGGTGCGCGCTACGACGACATCGACATGGTCATCGTCCGAGAGAACACCGAAGACCTCTACGCGGGTGTGGAGTTCGAGCAGGGCAAGCCCGAGACGCTCGAGCTCATCGACTTCGTTGAGGCGCACGGCGCCGGAACCATCCGCAAGGACTCCGGAATCTCTCTCAAGCCCATCTCGATCACCGGCTCCGAGCGGATCGTGCGCTACGCCTTCGAGTACGCGTTGGCCAACGACCGCAAGAAGGTCACCGCGGTCCACAAGGCGAACATCCTGAAGTACTCCGACGGCCTCTACCTCGACGTCGCGCGCAAAGTCGCTGCCGAGTACGAGGGCCGCGTCGAGTTCGAGGACAAGATCGTCGACATGACCTGCATGGGCCTGGTGCTCTACCCCGAGAACTTCGACGTGCTCGTGCTCCCGAACCTGTACGGCGATATCATCTCCGACCTCGCTGCCGGCCTCATCGGCGGGCTCGGCATGGCGCCGGGAGCGAACATCGGCAAGGACTGCGCGGTCTTCGAGCCCGTCCATGGATCGGCGCCGAAGTACACCGGCAAGGACATGGCCAACCCCACCGCCGAGATTCTGACCGCGGTGCTCATGCTGAAGCATATCGGCGAGCGCGAAGCTGCCGACAAGGTGCTGGCGGGGGTTCGCTCGGTTCTTGCTGAGGGCGTCAACGTCACCTACGACATCAAGCGCACCAACACCGGCAGCACAGACGGCGCGGTCGGCACGCAAGCCTATGCCGACGCCATCATCGCAACCTTCTAGCACCGCGCGACTGCGGCAAGGGGTGACAGCACGAGGATGACGTCACCGATTCCTGATGATTCGATGCGAACCCGAGTCGCGCTGATCGTCGCGATCAGCGTGGTCGGGGTCGCTATCGTCGCGATGGGAGCGTGGGCGGTCTTCCGCCCGCACCCCAAGGCGGCGGCGCCACGATCCTTCACTCCCGCCGAGGAGACCTCGGCTTCCGTACCGGCGACCAGCTCGGCGGCTTCAACGGCCGCGGTCTCGACAGAGAGCTCGTCCACGACTGCCGTGGTCAGCGCAGCGACGGATGTGGCAGAGGGCGCGTCGCCCGGGGTCGTTCGCGCGGCGAAGGTCGCCTATCGGCTCGGCGGGAAGATCTACGTGGCGGACGAGGACGGCGGCTCCGCGCGCGCCGTGACGTCGGCGGCTGACGGACAGTACGCGCTGTCACCGGACGGCAGCACTCTTGCGCTCACCCGTGCGGGAAGCCTCGCGCTCTACGACGTCGCGACGGGCGAACTGGCGTACTCGGGGGTGGCCGAGGCGGTCCAGCCCGTCTGGCTGCCGGACTCCTCGGCGGTCATGTTCATGCGTGTGGCGGCTGACGGTGTCGCTCAGATCTACCGGGTGTCGCCGTCAGGCGGGGAGCAACTGGTCGTGGGGGCGGGCTCGAGCGCGGCGGTCTCGCCGAACGGCGCCACCATCGCGCTGCTTCCCACGCTCGGCTCCACGGCGACGCCGCAAGTGCTGGTGTCGAGGAACGGGGAGGCGTTCGAGGCGGTCTCGGTGTCGGGAGGAGACCCGATCGCGATCGCGCTGAGCAACAACCGGCTCTACGTATCGACGATCTCACCTTCCGGGGGCGGCATGATCTGGTCGTTCGCCTTGGATGGTTCTGATGCTCGACAGCTGGTCAAGTCCGGATCCTCTGCCGACAAGGGCGCCACCTTCGGGCGGATGCTTCCGAGTCAGAACGGTCTGAGTCTCCTGTATGCGGCCGAGAGTGACGACGGCTACTCACGAATGTGGTTGGTGCCGACCGCGGGCGGAACGCCGTTCGCGCTCTCGTCTCGGCGGGACAACTACCCGCTGCAGTGGTCAGTCTCGGGCAAGGAGATCCTGTTCATCGAGGGCAACGCGTTCCAGGGCGAGTCCACCGCGCTCTATCACGTGAGCCCCACGGGCTCGCGCAGGTTGCTGCTCGTGAGTGGTGCCGGGCTCTAGGTCTCTGCGGGGAGTCGCGGGTATACCCCCTATGGTATTTCTGGCGGAATGGGCGTAGCATCTCGGCAGCACGGAATTCCCGTATTCCGAGGAGGCACTTCCATGGAGCTCGACTACACCGTCCCGACCACCAAGTCCCACGCCGACGCCGTCGCTTCAGTCATCGAATCGACCGCTGCGCACGGCTTCCGCGTCCAGTTCGTCCACGACGTCCAGGAGACGCTCGCCGAGAAGGGCTTCGTGCGCGATCCGCTGACCATCGTCGAGATGTGTAACGCCAAGTTCGCGAGCCAGGTGCTCGCCGCCGATCCCAAGATCGGGCTCATGCTCCCGTGTCCCATCATGGTGTACGTCGAGGGCGACCAGACGCTGATCTCCACCATGCGCCCGACGCTGATCGGCGGATTCTTCCCCGAAGCCGGCATCGCCGACACCGCCGCCGAGGTCGAGCAGATCCTCATCACGATCATCGACGAGGCCGCCGCCGCGTAGCGCGACGGCTCACGGCGCGACCTCGACGTCGCGAAGTGCAGTTTGCCCTGCTCGCGCGCCTCGCCTATACTCCCGACCTACATTTGAATACCGAAAGGGCGTTGAAGGGGACAGTAGAGGCCAATCCTCGCCGCAGAGAGCCGGGTACAGGTGAAAGCCCGGCGCAGGACGCTTCGAAACCTCACCCCTGAGCCACCCGAAAGAACGCTCGGCCGCTTCAAATCGCGAACGACCTTCGCAAGCGGTCGGGTCCAGTAATCCGGGTCGGTGGCAGCCGTTACCTGCCGTACGAGTGGGCGCCTGCCTTCGCGACCGAACTCCGGTCGCCGAGAACCGCAGGCGCCAAGCGAGTGGTACCAAAGGAGCAGCTGGTGTTCGTCCCGATCGGGGCGGGCGACGCGATGCGACGGCGGTACCTCAGTTGTTGCGAACTCGCCTATCACCGCGACGCGCCGGCCGTCTCTTCAGTCGGGTGCGTCCGAACTCATTTCGTGCGGCTGACAAGCGGCTCCGTCGTCCCGGCACTTGAAGGGAAGGGCGGGTATGCAGCTCAAGAGCGACCGCATGAAAGGTGGCCTGTCAAAGGCCCCCCATCGCAGTCTCCTGAAGGCCGACGGCCTTACCGACGAGGAGATCTCGCGCCCGCTCATCGCCGTCATCAATTCGGCGAACGAGATCATCCCCGGCCACCTGATGCTCGACAAGATCGCCGCCGCGGTGAAGACCGGCGTGCTGATCGGCGGCGGGACGCCCATCGAGATCACCACCATCGGCGTGTGCGACGGCATCGCGATGAATCACGTCGGGATGCGCTACTCGCTGGTTAGCCGAGAGACCATCGCCGACTCGGTCGAGATCGCGGTCGCGGCTCACGCGTTTGACGCGGTCGTGCTGATTCCCAACTGCGACAAGGTCATTCCGGGCATGCTGATGGCTGCCGCGCGGCTCGATCTGCCGACCGTGGTCATCTCCGGCGGGCCGATGCTGGCCGGTCGCGGGCCCAAGGGTGAAGCGGTCGACCTCGACACCGTGTTCACCGCCGTGGGCAAGGTCACCGCGGGCACGATGAGCGAGGAAGACCTCCTCGAGCTCGAGGACCACGCGTGCCCCACGTGCGGCAGCTGCGCCGGGCTCTTCACCGCCAACTCGATGAACTGCCTGGTCGAGGCGATCGGCATGGGGCTGCCGGGCAACGGCACGATCCCGGCGGTCTACTCGGAGCGGATCCGGCTCGCCAAGAAGGCCGGCATGCGCGTCATGGAGCTGCTCGAGGAGGGCGTCACCGCTCGGCAGATCATGACGCCGGACGCGGTCAGGAACGCGATGACGCTCGACATGGCGTTCGGCGGCAGCTCAAACACGGTGCTGCACCTCACGGCGATCGCGCACGAGGCCGGCGCCGACATCACGCTCGACGACTGGGCCGAGGTCAGCGCGCGCACGCCCAACCTGGTGCGCATCTCGCCGGCGAGCGACCTGCACATGGAGGACCTCTACGCGGTCGGCGGCATCCCGACGATCATGCGCGAGCTCGACAAGCGCGGGCTCGTCGCGCGCGACGCGCTGACCGTCAACGGCCAGACCGCCGGCGAGATCGCCGACCGCGCGCGCGACGCCGACGGGCGGGTCGTGCACAAGCTCGAACGACCCGTACTACGCCGAGGGCGGCTTGCGCGTGCTGCGCGGCAACATCGCTCCCGACGGCGCCGTGGTCAAGCAGTCGGCGGTCACCAAGGACATGCGCGTCCACACCGGGCCCGCGCGCGTCTTCGAGTCCGAGGAGACCGCGGTCGCGGCGATTCTCGGCGGCGGCATCAACGCCGGCGACGTCGTCGTCATCCGCTACGAAGGCCCCAAGGGCGGACCGGGCATGCGCGAGATGCTGACGCCGACGTCGGCAATCGCGGGCATGGGGCTCTCGGCGAGCGTCGCGCTCATCACCGACGGCCGCTTCTCCGGCGCGACCAAGGGTCCGGCCGTGGGGCACGTGTCGCCGGAGGCCGCGTCGGGCGGGCCCATCGCGCTCATCGCCGAGGGAGACTCCATCACCGTCGACATCGATGCGGCGACGCTGACGCTTCACGTCGCCGACGAAGAGCTGGCGGTTCGACGCGCAGCCTGGCAGCCGCCGGCGCCGCGCGTGACATCAGGCGTGCTCGCGCGCTACGCGAAGCTCGTCTCGAGTGCAGACAAGGGGGCGGTGCTGTCGTGAGTGAACGCATGACTGGGGCGCAGGCGTTGGTGCGTGCGCTCGAACTCGAGGGGGTGGACCTGCTCTTCGGCTACCCCGGAGGCGTCGTGCTCCCGATCTTCGACGCGCTCTACGATTCGAAGCAGATCCGCACGGTCCTGCCGCGGCACGAGCAGGGCGCGATCCACATGGCCGACGGCTTCGCCCGCGTCACCGGACGCTGCGGCGTGGCACTCGTGACGAGCGGTCCCGGCGCGACCAACACGGTCACCGGCATCGCCAACGCCTTCATGGACTCGATACCGCTGGTGGTGTTCACGGGTCAGGTGTCGTCGACGGTCATCGGCACCGACGCGTTCCAGGAGTCCGACATCACCGGCATCACCATCCCGATCACCAAGCACAACTACCTGATCAAGGACGCCGCCGACCTTCCCGAGGTCATCAAGGAGGCGTTCTACATCGCGACGACCGGCCGCCCCGGCCCCGTGCTCATCGACGTGCCCGCCGACGTCGGCAAGCACGAGATCGACTTCGAGTGGCCGGAAGCGGTCAACCTTCCGGGCTACAAGCCCACCACCAAGGGCCACAGCCGCCAGATCAAGCAGGCCGCCAATCTGATCGCCCGCGCGCGCAGGCCGCTGCTGTACGCCGGCGGCGGGGTCTTGTCGGCAGGGGCGTCAAAGGAGCTCAAGGAGCTCGCCGAGCTCATGCAGCTGCCGGTCGTGGCGACGCTGATGGGCAAGAGCTGCTTCCCGGAGGACCACCACCTGAGCGTGGGGATGCCGGGCATGCACGGCGCCAAGTACACCAACTACGCCATCACCGAGACCGACCTGCTCATCGCGGTGGGCGTGCGCTTCGACGACCGCGTGACCGGCAAGCTCTCGAGCTTCGCGAGCAAGGCCAAGATCATCCACGTCGACGTCGACCCCGCCGAGATCGGCAAGAACAAGCTCGTCGACGTGCCGATCGTGGGCGACGCCAAGGGCGTGCTCTCCGGTCTCGTCGCCGAGCTGCGCAAGTCCGAGGCCGAGCCGCGGACCGAGGCGTGGATGCACGCCATCGACGACTGGCGCAAGCAGTTCCCGCTGCACTACCACCCCTCCGAGGAGTTCATCCAGCCGGAGTCGGTGGTGCAGGCGATCGACCGGCTGACCAAGGACCGGAAGCGCGTCATCTGCACCGAGGTCGGCCAGAACCAGATGTGGGCCTGCCAGTACACCAACCTGACCGAGCCGCGCACCTGGGTCTCCTCGGGAGGTCTGGGCACGATGGGCTTCGGGCTGCCGGCGGCCATCGGCGCCAAGCTCGGCATGCCGGACCACCTGGTCATCGACATCGCCGGCGACGGCTCCATCCAGATGAACAGCCAGGAGATGGCCACGGCCAAGATCAACGACGTGCCGGTCAAGGTCGTCATCCTCAACAACGGCTATCTGGGCATGGTCCGGCAGTGGCAGGAGCTGTTCTACGACAAGCGCTACAGCTCGTCGACGCTCGACCAGAACTGCCCCGACTTCGTGAAGCTCGCCGACGCCTACGGGTGGGCCGGCTTCCGCGTCGAGTCGCCCGCCGAACTCGAGGCCACGCTCATCGCCGCCTTCGAGCACGACGGGCCCGCGATCGTCGACGTGCGCGTCGCTCGTGAGGAGTGCGTGTACCCGATGGTCGCCCCCGGCGGCTCGATCGACGAGATGCTCGGCGGTGTGCCGGGCGCTCCCGTATCCGACATGCTCGACGAAGACCTGCTCGGGGAGGTGTGGGAGTAGCCATGAAGCACACACTCTCAGTACTGGTCGAGAACAAGCCGGGCGTGCTCACCCGCGTCACGTCGCTGTTCGCTCGCCGCGGCTTCAACATCGACTCGCTCGCGGTGGGCCCCACGGAGGACCCGACGCTCTCGCGCATCACCATCGTGGTCATCGCCGAGGACACGCCGATCGAGCAGATCACCAAGCAGCTCCACAAGCTCATCAACGTGCTCAAGATCCAGGACCTCGACCCCGCCGAGTCGATCGACCGGGAGCTCGTCCTGTTCAAGGTGAACGCCGCCGCGGAGCGCCGTCACGAGATCATCGAGATCGCCAACGTGTTCCGCGCCAAGGTCATCGACGTCGGCCGCAACTCGCTGACGATCGAGGCCACCGGCTCGTCCGACAAGCTCCAGGCGATGGAGGACCTCTTCCGCGCGTACGGCATCAAGGAGCTCGCGCGCACCGGCAAGATCGCGCTCGCGCGCGGTTCCCGCGACAGCTGACACACGCACCCAACCGCACCGTCCCGCTCGATCCGAGACAGTTGAGCATCCAGAAGAGAGAAGGCGAGATCAGCATGGCAACGATCTACTACGAGAACGACTGCGACAAATCAGTGATCCTGGGCAAGAAGGTCGCGATCATCGGCTACGGCAGCCAGGGCCACGCGCACGCGCTGAACCTGCATGACTCAGGCGTCGACGTCCGCGTCGGCCTGCGCCCGGGCTCCAAGAGCGTGGAGAAGGCCAAGGAGGCCGGCCTCAAGGTCCTCACGCCGCGTGAGGCTGCGGCCGAGGCCGACGTCATCATGATCCTGACGCCCGACGAGACCCAGGCGCACACGTACTACTCGGAGATCCACGAGCACATGACCGCGGGCAAGGCGCTCGCGTTCGCGCACGGCTTCAACATCCGCTTCGACCAGATCGTCGCTCCCGAGGGCTGCGACGTCATCATGATCGCCCCCAAGGGCCCCGGCCACATGGTCCGCCGCGTCTACGTCGAGGGCTCCGGCGTGCCGAACCTCATCGCCGTGCACCAGGACGCGACCGGCACCGCGCGCGACGTTGCGCTGTCCTACGCCTGGGGCATCGGCGGCGCTCGCGCCGGCATCATCGAGACCACGTTCTCCGAGGAGACCGAGACCGACCTCTTCGGCGAGCAGGTCGTGCTGTGCGGCGGTCTGACCCACCTCATCGAGGCCGGGTTCGACACGCTCGTCGAGGCGGGCTACCAGCCCGAGATCGCGTACTTCGAGTGCCTCCACGAGGTCAAGCTCATCGTCGACCTCATGTTCGAGGGCGGCATGGCCAAGATGCGCGACTCCATCTCCAACACCGCCGAGTACGGCGACTACTACACCGGCCCCAAGATCATCACCGACGACACCCGCGAGGCGATGGCCGAGGCGCTCTGGAACATCCAGAACGGCACGTTCGCCCGCGACTTCATCCTCGAGAACAAGGCCGGCCAGCCGTGGTTCAAGTCGATGCGCCGCATCCACGCCGAGGCCTACGTCGAGGAAGTCGGCACCGAGCTCCGCTCGATGTTCTCCTGGATCCAGAAGGACGCCTAGGTCACCAGACCGCTCTCTGAACCGACGCCTCAAGCCAAGGGGAGACGCACTATGCAGAAGAAGTACCTGATGACGCCGGGTCCGACCCCGGTACCCGCCGAGGTCATGCTCAAGATGGCCGCACCGATCATCCACCACCGCACGCCGGACTTCTCGGCGGCGTTCGCCGAGGCGATCGTCAACCTCAAGTACGTCTTCCAGACCGAAGGCGACGTGCTGCTGTTCGCGTGCTCGGGCACGGGCGTCATGGAGGCCGGCATCGCGAACTGCTTCTCGCGCGGGCGACACGGTCATCGTCTGCCGCAACGGCAAGTTCGGTGACCGCCAGAAGCTCATCGCCGAGACGTACGGCCTCAACGTCGTCGACCTGCAGTACGGCTGGACCGAGGTCGTGCGGCCCGGCCGACGTCGCCGCGGCGCTCGCGGAGCACCCGGAGGCGCGCGGCGTCATCGTCACGCAGTCGGAGACGTCGACCGGCGTGCTCAACGACGTCGAGGCCATCGGCAAGATCGTCGGGCCGATGGAGGACGTCGTGCTCATCGTCGACTCGATCACCGGCATCGGTGCCGTCGAGTGCAAGACCGACGCGTGGGGGCTCGACGTGGTCATGACCGGCTCGCAGAAGGGGCTCATGCTCCCGCCGGGCCTGGCGGCCTGCACGGTCAGCAAGAAGGCGTGGCGCGCGTACGAGCGCAGCAACCTGCCCAAGTTCTACTTCGACTGGATGAAGTACCAGAAGAACATCGAGAAGGACACGACGCCGTTCACGCCGGCGGTCACGCTGGTGCTCGGCCTCAACGAGTCGCTGCGGATGATCCGCGAGGAGGGGCTGGAGAACACCATCGCCCGTCACTCGCGCCTGGCCGAGGCGACCCGCAAGGGCGTCGAGGCGCTCGGCCTGAAGCTGTTCGCCCCGCCGGAGGGGCGCGGCAGCGCGGTCACGCCGGCGTGGGTGCCGGAGGGCGTCGACGGCAAGGCGATCGTCAAGATCATGAAGGACAAGCACGGCGTCACCATCGCCGGCGGGCAGGACGACTACGTGGGCAAGATCATCCGCATCGGTCACCTGGGCTACTTCGGGGACTTCGACATCATCGTCACGCTTGCGGCGCTTGAGATGACGCTCGCCGAGCTGGGCTACGACTTCGAGCGCGGAGCGGGCATCCGCGCCGCCGAGACCGTCTTCATGGAAGGGTAGGGCAGCATGAAGGTACTGGTAGCTGAGCAGATCGCCCCGAGCGGCATCGAGCTCCTCAAGGAGAAGTTCGACGTCGACGTCAGAACCGATCTGACCCCCGAGCAGCTCGTCGCCGAGATTCCCGCCTACGACGCGCTGATCGTTCGCTCCGCCACGCAGGCGACGCGCGAGGTCATCGAGGCCGGCGTCAACCTCAAGATCATCGGCCGCGCAGGCGTGGGCGTGGACAACGTCGACGTCGACGCGGCCACCGAGCGCGGCATCATCGTGTGCAACGCGCCGACGTCCAACATCGTGTCGGCCGCCGAGCAGACCATGGCGCTCATGCTCGCCATCGCGCGCAAGACGCCGCAGGCCAACGCCTCCATGCACCAGGGCAAGTGGGAGCGCTCCAAGTTCACCGGCTCCGAGCTCTACGAGAAGACGCTCGCCATCATCGGCCTGGGCCGCATCGGCTCGCTCGTCGCCGAGCGCGCGCGCGGCTTCGGGATGAAGCTCATCGGCTACGACCCCTACACCTCCGAGGAGCGCGCCGCCAAGATGGGCGTCACGCTCTACGAGACGGTCGAGGAGCTGTTGCCGCTCGCCGACTTCATCACCGTGCACCTGCCCAAGACCAAGGAGACCATCGGCATGTTCGGCGCCGAGCAGTTCGCGCAGATGAAGACCGGCGTCCGCCTGGTCAACACCGCCCGCGGCGGCATCTACCAGGTCCCCGCGCTCGCCGATGCGGTTCGCAGCGGCAAGGTCGCCGGAGCCGGCATCGACGTGTTCGAGGTCGAGCCGTGCACCGATTCGCCGCTCATCGAGTTCGACAACGTCGTCCTCACGCCGCACCTGGGTGCGTCGACCGCCGAGGCGCAGGACCGCGCCGGCGAGCAGATCGCCGAGTACGTGGTGCTCGGCCTCGAGGGCCGCATGGTGCCGACCGCCGTCAACGTCGCGCCGGTGTCGCCCGAGGTCATGGAGAAGGTCGGCCCCTACATCGACCTCGCGCAGGACATGGGCACGATGCTCGCCCAGCTCGCGCGCGGCGGCGTCGAGGAGCTCGACGTGCTCACCATCGGCCAGCTCGCCGACGACGACACCCGCATCGTGCGCACGGCCGCGGTCAAGGGGCTGCTCACGCGCGCGAGCGACGAGGGCGTCAACTTCGTCAACGCCGAGTTCCTCGCCGAGCAGCGCGGCATCAAGATCACCGAGACCAAGCGCTCCGAGACGCACGACTACGTCTCGATGCTCGTGCTGCGCACCGTCACGCCGCACGGTCAGGTCGACATCGGCGCGGCGCTTCTCGGCAAGAAGGACCAGCCGCGCATCGTGTCGCTCTTCGGCTACGAGCTCGACATGGCGCCGAGCAAGCGGATGGCGTTCTTCCTGTACAAGGACCGCCCCGGCGTCATCGGCATGGTCGGCACGATCATCGGCGAGGCGCACGTCAACATCGCGACGATGGACGTCGGGCGCATGGAGGCCGGCGGGCTGGCGCTCATGGGCATCAACCTGGACTCGGCGCTGACGCCGGAGACGCTCGAGCTCATCAACTCGCGCGCCGAGGTCGAGGACGCGTGGTACGTGGAGCTGTAGGGCGGCACGACAGAGCAATCATGCGAGGGCCCCGGCGGCGAGAAGCTGACGGGGCCCTTTGCCATCGCGGCAGACGCGGTCGCGTTCAGGTCCGTCCGTGGCGCGCAGCGGCGCCGCCGTCCCTGCGAACCCGGCGAGGCCGGTTGCGTGGATTCTGTGGAGACGTCCTTGCAATCGCACATCCTTGCAGGGTTCGCCTCCCCGCGAGGCGAACTGAGCAGAGGGTTCCGGTCTTCTGGCACCCATTGCAGGCAGCCATCAAGCAGGAGGACGTCAATGAGCGACGCTACACCGATTCCTGAGGGTCCGTCGAGGAGTCCGAGGGACCGCCACCGCCCGCGAAGCCAGGCCTTCTCGCAGATCCGGTCGTCCGCTACATGATCTACGCCTTGATCGGTCTCGTGATCCTCTTTCTGGTGACCGTCATCGGCGTTCTTGTCACCGGGGTGTTGGCGACCAACGGGGCCGAGGTCTGCCGCCGAGCAGCAGCTCGTCATCGCTTCCGCCTCAGGCACGACGGGCGACGGCGGCGTGCGCCCTACATCGACGCGCTCATCGCCGCGGGAGACCTGCCGGCGGCGCGTGTCGCGCTCGCGCAGGCTCGCGCAGTCTGAGTGCCACCGCACCCGCTTCCGACCTCGATCTCGCAGAGGCGAGGCTCCTCAGCGCCGGGAAGGACTACGCGAAGGCCGTCATCGCTCGCGGACAAGGCCATGAAGGGCTACCAGGCCGAGTACGACGCGAGGGTCGCAAGGGCGGCAAGACCGCAGACGCCGCCAAGAGCGCCGGCTACTGGCTCGGACTACTACAACGCCGCGCTGGTGAAGGCGTACGCCCTGGTCGAGCTGGGCCGCTGGAAGGATGCCGTCGCGGCGTTCGACATCTACATGCGTCAGAACCCGACGGCGTGCCGACATCCTCATCGATCGCGGGAACGCCAAGGCCGAGCTGAAGGACAAGGCCGGCGCCGAGAAGGACTTCCGAGCGGCGCTCAGATTCGTCCCGTATGACGAAGAAGCAAAGGCAGGACTGAAGAGGATAGGAGTCGCGCAATGAGCGACACGACACCAGCTCTGCCGACCGACGCGCCCGCTCCGCCTGTCAAGAACAGCCGAGCGCGGCGCGCACTCGCGCTGGTACTGGTAATCGTCATCCTCCTGCTTCTGGACTCGCGGGCTACCTGCTCTACAGCGCCGTGCGCGTGCCGACGTCGGCTGGCTCACAGGGCAAGCCCGTCGATACCGCGCGGCGTGAAGTGGGTTCGGTCGATCTACGGCACCTCGAATCGTCCGCAGGACCTCTTCGGCCAGACCCAAGCAGCGGTCCCGGGTGGCGACGGCACGATCTGGGTCACCGACGTGAAGAACCGCATTCGAGCATCATGCAAGTTCAGCCCCGACGGCCGCTACCTCGGCTCGCTCGAGTCGGTCGACGCCATCGATGCCGATCAGCTCGCCGTCTCGAATCGCCATAGGACCGGACGGGCGCGTCTACATCTGCGAGACGACGCTCGATCGAATCCACGTGCTCAAGCCCAACGGCGAGGACGGAGGGACGTTCAGCGTGCCCCAGCCCGTCTCCGTGGCGGTGAGCGAGGACAGGATCGCCGTCGGCTCGGTGTCGGGGTTCGCGGTGCTCGACAAGGAGGGCAAGCCCCTCGGTGTCATCGGGTCGCGCGGCAAGGGTCCCGACCAGTTCGACTACGTGCACGGGATCGCGTTCGGGCCCGACGGGAGCATCTACGTCGCCGACTCCTACAACAACCGGCTGAGCGCGTACGAGCCGAACGGCAAGCGCCGCTGGATCATCCGGACGGGTGCGCCCGCGAACTCCGCGGAGATCATCGAACGACATGCTCACGTCCAAGGCGCCGAGCGACACCGTGCTGAAGGGGCGACGACGCCCTGCAGCTCCCGCTCGGGCTGACGGTGGACGGCGCCGGCCGAGTGGTCGTCATCGACATGTACGAGTGCGCCATGGCGGTCTTCGAGCCCAAGACAGGGAAGTTCATCGGGAAGTACGGCGATGTCGGTGCCGAGGACGGGCAGTTCTTCTATCCCGTGAGCGTGAGCTACGACTCGGGCAGGGACTGGTTCACGGTGGCGGACGCGTTCAATCGCCGCGTCCAGATCGTGCGGATCCCCGGCTCGAGCTCCGGGCGCGGGCGGTGCGGCCGCGGCGGTCGGTCGCGCGCTGGCCGGCCCGCTGGCGGGCGTGCCTGTTCCCGCTGCTGCTCCTTCTCATCGCAATCGTGGCCTATCGTCATCGTTCGCTTCGTCCGCCGGCGACGCCGAGCAGCGGCGAGGCCGATGAGTCGGGGTCGAGCGCGGAGAGCCGCGTCTGACGGCACGAGCACTCGAGTGAGGTGCGCGAGGCTCGATCCTGAGACTCGGATCGCTCGCGTCGTTGCGGTTCATGCTCGCGCATGAGGGATGCTGACTTCAAGTATGTACTCACGATGTTCGATTAGTCGTATTGCAAGAGTAGTGTCGAATGCTCGTCTAAGTACGTGTGAGCAAGATTAGCTCAGATTGTCCGCCGAATCGGCGGGCTAGCAACAGCGAATGGGCCGATCGGCGTGCGGGGGTACGCGACTGAACGGCCTGTAGCTCCTTGCGGAAGGAGGTGTGCACGCTAGCAAGGACAGACAACTCATTGACTTCACAAGGGGGATTCATGAAGCGAACAGTTCTCGTCGTCGTTCTCGTGCTCGCGCTGACCTTCGCCTTCGCGACGAGCGCGTTTGCGACGACAGGCAAGTTCTTCAAACTCCACGAGCTACTACCAGTGGAACAAGCCGGCGGTAATCCCGTCCCGGTACCGCCTCTCCGGCCGGTCTGTACAACATCGGCGCCAACCCCACTAACCCGGGCGCGCACGCCAACTACCTGGCCACGACCGCCAAGTGCGGCATGTGCCACTCCGTCCACCGTGCGGCAGGCAGGCACCAAGCTGCTGCCGACCGCTGACGCCACGTGCGCCGGCTGCCACACCGGCGGCACGGCCATCACGGCCAAGATCATCACGTGGACCCCGTACGACGCACTGGGTCCCGGTAGTCGATCCGGCCAGCCCGCTCGCTCCGCTCGGGAGCCCCGCGTGGATGGCGGCGAGTGCCTCACAGCGACCGCCGCGATCACAACAAGACCGCTGCCGGCGGCGCCGCCAACGGTGGCGGCCCCCACAACGACAGCGCGCTTGACCTGATCGCTGACGGCTACTGGGACGGCACCGGCGCCACGCCGGAGCAAGCTACGAGCTCGGCCACCGCTACGGCTGCTTCACCCGCCGTTGCCACGCCACCAACCCGCACGGCGCGAACAGCTCCAAGTACAAGCTCTTCGCTGCCAAGCTGCTGTTCAACGAGTCCGCCGAACGAGGACGAGCTTGCGGCGACGGCACCTACGGCGGCCTCGACGCCATCTATGACGATGGGCGCCACCGACGCGGCCGTCGAGCGCTTCGTCGACAGCAACCCGACCATCATGTCCACCGACGCCGACGGCGACATCCTCGATCCACGGTGTCGCTCCGGACGCCAACGAGACCCACGCGCTCGTCGCCGGTCTCACCTGCGGTCGTCCCTCCAACCCGTCGACCGGCGAGGACGAGTGCCACGCTGAGGCCTCCTACGCCATCGTCGACAAGGGCATCAAGGAGAACCGCAACCACGGTACCGGCATCACCTCGCCGGCAACGCCTACCGCACCGACAACACCGGTGCCGAGGCTCCTGGCTACGGCGGCAACGACAACCGCGACTCGAAGACCGGTCACGTCGCCGGTACGTTCGCAGCGGTTCCGGGTGCCGCGCTCCTACGCACCGATCGCCGGCTGCACGAGCTGCCACGATCAGACCGACGCGGCCAACACCGTCGCGGGCAACTTCACGTTCCCGCACGGCCAGACCCCGACCGGTGCCACGAACCTGTACCTGGCCGACGGCGTCACGCCGGCCACCACGGCGGAACGTCACGATGAACGCGTCGTGCGCTCCCGCATCTGGTCCGGTTGGTCTGGCGCCGTCGGCGCGAACCGGATCATCACGACCACCGCGCCCCAGCCAGAAGGCCTACGACGGCCAGTGCCTGAAGTGCCACCGCGATGGCGCAGGCAGTGGTATCGGCCTGACCAATAGCACTTCGCTCGAATGACGAAGGTCATCTCGACCTCGTGAACAGGGAGCCGGCTCCTGCAGGGAGCCGGCTCCTCACGAGGCAGCGTTTCTGGCGACTTCGAAGCACCTGTCGCACGGGGGGCGCACGATGATGGGTCAGTCTGAGTGCCCTGACCGCAAGAAGGCCGCTGGCGATGGGGGTCGCCGCGAGCCAGCGCCGTCGTTCGCGATGCGCCGTACGCGATGGTCGCGCTGATCGTCGCCGTCATCCTCTGCGTGCTCATCTCGCTCGCCTCCGCGGGCCCGCTCTCCGCCGGCCACGCTCGTCGACGCCGGCTTCGAGTCCGGCACCGACGGTGCGGCTCTCGCATCTCCGCCGTGGACGCTCTCGGGCACCCCCCAGCGCGCCGAGTACGACACCGCTCCGCGCCAAGAACGGCTCGCTCTCGGGCTGGATCCACGGCCCGACCACGGCCGCCGCCGCCGGCGTCTCCGCTCCCGCCGGTCATGACCTCCAACGGCTCCGAGTACCGCTTCTGGCTCTACGCCGACACCGCGACTGAGAACCGCTACGTCTCAGACACCGGCTCGGTCTTCGAGACTGCGCACCGACACGCTCGGGCCAGTGTGCGTCGTCTACACCAAGCGCTCCGCCACCGGCTACACCGCCAACGCCTACACCGCCGTGGGCACCTACGCCACCGGCTGGACCGAGTACCGCGTCGTCCTCGACTTCACGTCCGACACCTACACGCTCTCCAAGCGCGCCGCGTCAGGCGACGCCTGGACGCCGCTGAAGTCGGCCACGGCCCTCACCTACGCCATCCCCATGCGCGAGGCCACCGACCGCACCACGACGGCCGACCTGCTCTTCCGCGCCTACCAGAACGCGAACCTGTGGATCGACGACGTGACCTTCGCCGACGGCGGCATCGTCGAGGTCGACACCACCGCCCCGACCGCCCCCGCCACGCTCTCCGCCGTCGACCGCCCGGCTGACACCGGGGGAGCGATCAACCTGTCCTGGTCCGCCGCCACCGACAACGTCGGCGTGACCGGCTACCAGCTCTACCGCGGCACGCGCGCCGGCACCTACGGCGCCCCGACCGCGCTCGGCAACGTCACGAGCTACACCGACGCCACCGCCGTCACCGGCACGCGCTACTACTACGCGGTCTCGGCCGTCGACGCCGCCGGCAACGAGGGCGCCCAAGTCACCCGAGTCCTCGGCTATCGCCGTCGACAACAGCGTCGTCCCGCCCGCCGGCTTCGTCTACACCTTCGAGACCGGCAGTGACGGGGCGCGCCCTCGCGTGCCCGCCTGGACGCTCTCGGGCACTCCCCAGCGCGCCGAGTACGACAACACCCGCGCCAAGAACGGCACCCTGTCGGGCTGGATCCAGGGCCCGACCACGGCCGCCGTCGCCGGCGCCTCGATCCCGGCCGTCATGTCCGCCAACGGCTCGGAGTACCGCTTCTGGGTCTACGCCGACACCGCGAACGAGAACCGCTACGTCTCAGACACCGGCTCGGTCTTCGAGATGCGCACTGAACACCACCGGCCAGGTGCGTCGTCTACACCAAGCGCACCGCGACCGGCTACACCCCCAACGCCTACACCGCCGTGGGCACCTACGCGACCGGCTGGACCGAGTACCGCGTCGTGCTCGACTTCACGGCCGACACCTACACGCTGTCCAAGCGCGCCAACGCCAGCGACGCCTGGACGCAGCTGAAGTCGAGCGGCGCGCTCGACCTACGCGATCCCCATGCGCGAGGCCACCGACCGCACCACGACGGCCAACCTGCTCTTCCGCGCGCTACCAGAACGCGGACCTCTGGCTCGACGACGTGCGCTACTCAGACACCGGCATCGTCGACCCGCCCCCGGCGACCGACATGCCCATCACCGCGGTCGACTGCAGCAACTGCCACGCCGGCATGGACCACGGCGAGGGGCCGAACTGCGGCGACTGCCACGAGCTCTCCGAGGGCCACCCCGGCACGCCGTCTGACATGCACATCCCCGCCGACGTGACCGGGTGCACGCCGTGCCACAACCCCTCGCTCACCGTCGAGCACAACGGCCGCACGCCCGACGCCGGCGGCACCTTCACCTGCAACACCTGCCACGAGAGCACCGCCCCGCTCGTGGTCGAGCGCGATCGCGACCGGCAACAGCTCGTGTGACGCCTGCCATCCGGCGGGTGGCGGCCACATCGTGCAGCACGAGACGACGACGCCCGTCTCGTGCCAGGGCACCGGATGCCACAACCGGACCAACCTCGTGCCGATCCACCTGACCTCTGGCTGCGAGGGCTGCCACAGCTCGACCGATCCGCTCGTGGTCGACGCGATCGCCACGAAGAACAAGAACTGCGACGCCTGTCACCCGGCGCCGCACGCCGCGCTGCACGCCACCACGGTGCCGACGTCGTGCCAGGGCTCCGGCTGCCACGCCCCGGCACCAACCTGCTGCCGATCCACAACGCCATCGGCTGCGCGGGCTGCCACGAGCTCGACCGAACCAGCTCGTGATCGACGCGATCGCCGCAGGCAACACGGCCTGCGTCGCCTGCCATCCCGCCCCGCACGGGCCGCCGCTGCACGCCACGACGGTGCCCGCGATCGTGCCAGGGCTCAGGCTGTCACGCCCCGGCCACCAACCTGCGTGCCGATCCACAACGCCATCGGCTGCGCCGGCTGCCACGAGTCGACCGAACCAGGACGTGATCGACGCGATCGCCGCCGGCAACACGACCTGCGTCGCCTGCCATCCCGCCCCGCACGGGCCCGCCGCTGCACGACACGACGGTCGCCCGCGACGCTGCCAGGGCTCCGGCTGCCACGCCCCGGCCACCAACCTGCATGCCGATCCACAACGCATCGGCTGCACCGGCTGCCACGCGTCGACCGACCCGCACGTGATCGACGCGATCGCCGCCGGCGACAAGGCTGCGTCGCCTGCCATCCGACCCGCACGGGCCGCCGCTCCACGACACCGACGGTCGCCCGTGACCTGCCAGGGCTCGGCTGCCACCCCGGCACCAACCTGCGTGCCGATCCACACCGCGCTCGGCTGCGACGGCTGCCACGAGTCCACCGACCCGCTCGTGACGGCCGCCATCGCCGCCGGCGACAAGCGCTGCGCCACCTGCCATCCGGCCCCGACGGCGACCACACGCTCCACGACACGACGGTGCCCGCCGTCCTGCCAGGCCTCCGGCTGCCACCCCGGCACCAACCTGCTCCCGATCCACGACGCTCGGCTGTGCGGACTGCCACGGGTCGTCGAACCCGATCGTGACCGACGCCATCGCCGCCGGCGACAAGCGACTGCGCCACCTGCCATCCGGACGGCGGCGATGCACGCGGCCTCACACGATGGCGGACTCTCGAGGCCGGACTGTCTGGAGTGCCACAAGTCGAACATCGCCGAGGAGCATGAGAACAACTGCGACAAGTGCCACGCAGAGCACCGATCCTGCTGTCGTCGCGGCGATCTCGGCCGGCAAGGTGACGTGCGGCTCGTGCCACACCCGGGCTTCCACGCAGCCGGCTTCTTCAGCAACAAGACCGACTACTACGCTTGGACCACGACCCCTGGGCCGAGGGACACGGGCACGCCTCTGGGCGAGGTCGGCGCGAACCCCGCGAACCCGGGCGCGCACGCCAACTACCTGGCCACGACCGCCAAGTGCGGCATGTGCCACTCCGTCCACCGTGCGGCCGGCGCAGGCACCAAGCTGCTGCCGACCGCCGACGCGACGTGCGCCGGCTGCCACGTCGGCTGGCACGGCCATCACGGCCAAGCTCATCACGTGGACGCCGTACGACGTCAACTGGGTGCCGACGGTCGACCCGGCGAACCCGCTGTATCCGGTCGGCGGCCCCGCGTGGATGGCCGCAAGTGACTCGGCCAGGGTCGCCGCGATCAACAACAAGGCCGCTGCCGGCGGCGCCGCCAACGGTGGCGGCCCGCACAACGACAGCGCGCTTGACCTGATCGCTGACGGCTACTGGGACGGCACCGGCACCACGCCGGAGATCGGCTACGAGATCGGCCACCGCTACGGCTGCTCCACTCGCCGCTGCCACGCCACCAACCCGCACGGCGCGGACAGCTCCAAGTACAAGCTCTTCGCTGCCAAGCTGCTGTTCAACGACGTCGGCCAACGACGATCTCGAGGGCGACGGCACCTACGGCGGCCTCGACGCTGTCTACGATGACCTGGGTGCCACCGACGCGGCCGTCGAGCGCTTCGTCGCCGCGAACCCGACCATCATGTCCACGACTGCCGACGGCGACATCCTGATCAAACGGCGAGCCGCCTTCCGTGCTCCGGACGCAACGAGACCCACGCGCTCGTCGCCGGTCTGACCTGCGGTCGTCCCTCCAACCCGTCGACCGGCGAGGACGAGTGCCACGCTGAGGCCTCCTACGCCATCGTCGACAAGGGCATCAAGGAGAACCGCAACCACGGTACCGGCATCACACGTCACGGCAACGCCTACCGCACCGACAACACCGGTGCCGAGGCTCTCGGCTACGGCGGCAACGACAACCGCGACTCGAAGACCGGCCACGTCGCCGGTACGTTCGCAGCGGTTCCGCGGCGCGGCTCCTACGCGCCGATCGCCGGCTGCACGAGCTGCCACGATCAGACCGACGCGGCCAACACCGTCGCCGGGCAACTTCACGTTCCCGCACGGCCAGACCGCGGTCGGCGCCACGAACCTGTACCTGGCCGACGGCGTCACGCCGGCCACGACCGGCGGCAACGTTGCGCTCAACTCGGCGTGCGTTCCCGCATCTGGTCCGGTTGGTCGGGCAGCACCTCGGCGCGACCAAGACCATCACCACCGCGGCTCCTGCAGCCAGAAGGCCTACGACGGCCAGTGCCTGAAGTGCCACCGGGACGGTGCCGGCAACGGTATCGGTCTGACCAACTAGCACATCGCTCGAATGACGAGGGTCATCTCGACCTCGTGAACAGGGAGCCGGCTCCTTCAGGGAGCCGGCTCCTACCTTGTCATTATCGTGTGAGCGGAAGGTTCTGGGGCGCTCGACGCGAACTGTGTCTGCAGCCGGCAAAGAGGGTGACATGCGCGGAACCGATCCCATCGAGTCCCAGGATCCCATGCAGGGCGATCAGCGCCGTGCAGGCAGCCGGTGCCGCGAGTCGCCGCCGGTGGCTCGTGTGGGCGGTCGTCGGGCTGGCGCTGGCGTGCGTGCTCGGTCTGGGCGTCTTCGGTGTCGTCGGCCGCGAAGCCGTGCGCCTCCTGCCATGATCGCGGTGCCTTCCGAGCACAGACGCAGGCTTCGCCTCACGCCAGCGTGGACTGCCGACGCTGCCACCAGTGCGTCGGGGGTGGTCGGGGAGGCCGTGTTCGCGCTGCAGCGGCCGCTTCACGCGTACTTCCCGCGAGCCCGCGCTGCGGACCGTGACGCTGCCGCGGTACCGGACTCGCGCTGCAGAGCGTGCCACGAGGAGGTGCTCGATGGCGTGGTCGTCTCCAACGGAATCAGGATCAACCACGCCTCGTGCGCGACGACCGCATCGTGCACCGACTGCCACTCCTCGACAGCGCACGGCAGCGCGACTCGGTGGGTTCGGTCCTACGACATGGACGGCTGTCTCGAGTGCCACATGGACGTCGGGCAACGTGGCATGCGACCTCTGTCACCAGGGCAAGAACGCCTCCGCTCGCGTCAAGTCCTCCGCCTTCGCCGTGACTCACGGTCCCAAATGGAAGACCACGCACGGGATGGGAGACGCCGCCACCTGCACCGTGTGCCACGAGGCGCGCGACTGCGCCGACTGCCACGGCGTGGGCGTGCCGCACGAACCGAAGTTCGTCGACGTCCACGCGTCGTATGCGGCTCAACCGAAGGCGAAGTGCGCGTCCTGCCACAAGGAGGCGTTCTGCAACGCCTGCCACGGGACGAAGATGCCGCACCCGGCAGGATTCACTCCGCAGCATGCCGAAGCGCGCGAAGGAGCAGCCTGACCTGTGCACGCGCTGCCATGACGAAGTCGGACTGCACGAACTGCCACGTGAAGCACGCGCACCCCGGCGGCGCCGTCGGCACGCTCTTCGCGGGGGAGGTGGGAAGCGGTGAACGCCGCGCTTGCGAACCTCCGCCAGGTCGTTGCGACCCTCACGCGGATCCTGATCACCCCCACCTCGAACCTGAAGGTGGCCTTCCTGCTCTACGGGACGATCGGCCTGTTCCTGATACTCATCTTGGTCATCGGCCTCATGTTCGTCATGACGGCCCCGGATGACTCGACGCGCTCAGGCGGCTGCCCCCAAGAAGCGCAAGAGTGCTCGCAGGCAGCCTCGTCGAGCTCCGCGTCCGATGAGCCCGAGGATGCGAGTGCTGCTCGGCCTGGGGATCGCGGTGGCCCTTCTCGGCGTGTGGGTGGCTGCCGGGTACACCACGTCGGACCCGGAATTCTGCAAGAGCTGCCACTGCCGACTTCCGAGCACGCGAAGGCCGAGAAGGGCACGGACCCGCACACGCGAGTCGACTGCGTGTCCTGTCACGAAGCCGGAGGAGTGCTCGGCCGCTACGTGACCGGCGTCCCGCTTCGTCTGCTGCATCTTGCGGTGGCCTCGGCGGGAGCTGGCAACAGGACGGAGTACGGCCAGGTCACGACTCGCGCCTGCACCTCATGCCACGCAGGCCGCATTGGCTGGCACGAAGACCAACGCGCGAGCGAGGGCTCAAGATGTCGCACGCCGAGCCATTGGCCGCAGCGGCGAGCTGCATCGATTGCCACACGATGCGCAACGGGATCGTGAGCGTCCACAACGCGGGCATGAAGCCGTGCTTGCGTTGTCACGACGACGCGAAGGCCTCGTCGGCCTGCATCACGTGTCACGAAGGGACGGTCGCCGCAGCGACGCGTGCTCGCACGACGTCGTTTCAGAAGCGAGCAGATCCGCGACGTGTCGTGCGGCGGCTGCCACAACGAGAAGCGGGACTGCGACTCGTGCCACGGCGTTCGGATGCCGCACACGACGGAGTTCATGAACGGTGCGCACGCGCAGAGCTGCGGCGGTCGACATCTGGTACAACGGCGGCAAGACCTGTCGGCCGGTGCCACACGGCGTCGCGCCGTCCTTGCACCCGGTGCCATTCGGCGTTGATGGGAAAGGCGCACGGAGCGGGCATGGCCACGAGTCACCAGAGGCGCCGGCTCCTCGGCCTGCAACACGTGCCACCTGCAGTACGCACCCATCGCCACGAGGGACTTCTGCAAGGACGTGTGCCACTCCGCGGCCGCGATCGCGGCCAGCCCCCGCTGACGCGGCGCCCGTGCTGCGCGCCCGCGCTGCGCTATACTCCCCGCATGACCTACGCAGCTCACATGCTCGCTCTGGACGCGCGACTTATCCAGCCGGCTCCCGTCGTCTGACGGTGACCGCCGGCCCTCGCCGTCCTGCATTCCACCGCAACCCGAGGAGCATCCCGTGAGCACTTCCGAGCACCCCACGCCGCGCGACTCCGAGCGCGTCTTCATCTTCGACACCACCCTGCGCGACGGCGAGCAGTCGCCGGGCGCCTCCATGAACACCGAGGAGAAGCTCGAGATCGCGCGCCAGCTCGTGCGCCTGGGCGTCGACGTCATCGAGGCCGGCTTCCCGGTCTCGAGTCCCGGCGACTTCGAGAGCGTGCAGCGCATCGGCGCCGAGGTGGGCGACGCGGCGATCGTCTGCGGCCTGACCCGCGCCGTCCCCGACGACATCGAGACCGCCGCCGCCGCGCTCAAGACCGCCGCCCGCCCGCGCATCCACACCGGCATCGGCGTGTCGCAGTCGCACCTGCGCGACAAGCTGCGCATCAGCGAGGACGAGGCGATCGAGCGCGCCATCGCGGCCGTCAAGCTCGCGCGCACCTTCGTCGAGGACGTCGAGTTCTACGCCGAGGACGCCGCCCGAGCGGTGCCGGCCTACCTCTACCGCATGATCGAGGCGGTCATCGCGGCCGGCGCGACCGTCGTCAACATCCCCGACACCACCGGCTACACCTATCCCGAGGAGTTCGGCGCGCTCATCGCCGGTCTCGGCGAGCACGTGAGCGGCATCGAGAACGCGATCATCGCGGTGCACTGCCACAACGACCTCGGCATGGCGACCGCCAACGCGCTCGCGGGCGTGAAGGCGGGCGCTCGGCAGGTCGAGTGCACGGTCAACGGCATCGGCGAGCGCGCGGGCAACACGTCGATGGAGGAAGTCGTGATGGCGATCCGCCAGCGCGGCGACATCCTGGGCGTGCACACCGACATCAACACGCGCGAGATCACGCGCACCTCTCGGCTGGTCAGCAGCATCACCGGCATCCTCGTGCAGCCCAACAAGGCGATCGTGGGCGCCAACGCGTTCGCGCACTCCAGCGGCATCCACCAGGACGGCGTGCTCAAGGAGCGCTCGACCTACGAGATCATCGACCCCAAGGACGTGGGCGCGGGCGGCTCGGAGATCGTGCTGACCGCGCGCAGCGGCCGACACGCGCTCAAGCACCGCCTCGAGGAGCTCGGCTACACGCTGCCCGACGAGGAGTTCGAGCGCGTCCACAAGGCGTTCCTGGAGCTCGCCGACAAGAAGAAGGAGGTCTTCGACGAGGACCTCGAAGCGCTGGTGGGGGAGAGCGAGCGCACGCTGCACGAGCTCTACCACCTCGAGCAGATCCACTTCACCAGCGGCGAGCCCGGCATCCCCACGGCGACCGTCGAGCTGATCACGGCCGACGGCGAGCACATCATCGACTCGAGCCACGGCACCGGTCCGGTCGACGCCGTCTACAAGGCGATCAACCGCATCGTCGACGTGCCCAACGACCTGACCGAGTTCAGCGTGCAGGCCGTCACGCGCGGCATCGACGCGCTCGGCGAGGTCACCATCCGCGTGACCGCGGCGGACGGCCGCGTCTTCACCGGCCGAGGAGCGCACTCCGACATCATCGTGGCGATCGGCGAAGGCGTACACGAACGCGCTCAACCGGCTGCTGGTGGCCGAGCGGCGCGACGTCGAAGAGGAGCTGTAGCGACCCGGTGACTCGGCTGTCCAACACGGCTGCCTGGATCCTGTCGGGGACGCTCTTCCTGGTCGTGGTGGCGTGGACCAACCTCACGGGGTTCGGTTTGGGCGCTTGGCCGCTGACCTACGACGACGTGGCGCTGCCGCGGTTCGCCGTGGCGCTCGTCGGGACGGCAGCGGTCTGGCTGGTGCTGGCGATCATGCTCGCGAAGGGCAACCAGCTGCTCTGCGACCCCACGTGGTGGCTGCTGGGCGCGCTGGCGGCGTGGGCGATCGTCTCCGCGGCGCTTCGCGAACACGACGCTGGTGTGGCTGGGGCAGTCCGAGCGCCTTGAGGGCGTCGCGACCGTCGTGCTGTACGCGCTGCTGTTTGGCGCGGGGCTCCAGCTGGGCCGATCGCAGCGGTACACCAGGCGGCTGGCGGGCGCGTTCGCGCTGGCGGCGGTTCCGCTGGCGCTTCACGGGCTGCTGCAGACCGCCAAGCTCGATCCGACCAACTACGTGGTGAGCGGTTCGTCGTTCTACCTGGGGTCCGCCTTCGCGAGCCTGGGCAATCCCAACTTCCTGGCGGCCGTGCTCGTGCTGGCGCTGCCGATCGCGGTGGCACTGGCGCTGACGGCGGCCGTCGGCTCGTGCAGGTCGCCTGGTGGGCTGGCGCCGCGGTCATGCTGGGCGCGCTGTATGCGACCTACTCGCAGGGCTCGTGGCTCGCGGCGGTCATCGAGCTGGCGCTCGGCGCCGGGCTGTGGGTGTGGAGCCGGCAGGCTGGCCTCGGCCGGCCGCCGGCGAGGCGCGGATGAGACGACGCCGGCGATCGCCCGCGGCAGCTTCTCGGCGCTCGCTGCTGCGCATCGCGATCGTCGTGGTGCTCATCGTCGTGGTCGGCGTCGCGGTGATCGTCGGCGTGACCACGCGTGGCGACCAGCGCGGGACTGCGGCTCTGGGGATCGAGCCTCGCCGAGACGGGCAGCGGTCGGCTTCTGCTGCTCCAGACGACCGTGAATGCGGCGGCCAAGCACCCGCTGTTGGGCTACGGACCGGACAACTTCCTCGCGGCGTTCCGGCTCAACCGGCCCGACCGCTGGGTGGCGGTGTTCGGCGAGACGGCCACCAACGCCAACGCGCACTCCTGGCTGCTCCAGTACACGGCGAACCTGGGCGTCCCCGGCGGGCTGCTGCTCGCGCTTGCGCTCGCGTTCGGGCTGGTGCGGAGCCGTCCGCGCTCGGGTGTGAGCCGAGACGAGCCGGCCGGCCTGCTCGCCGCGGCGATCTGGATCGGCGCCGTGGGCTTCGTCGTGCAG